>NZ_JAJEJP010000001.1:3721863-4342174 GCF_021390495.1 Paraburkholderia sp. ZP32-5
TTGCATAGCCGTCACGAATGGGAAATGCCGGTGGCGGGCGCGAAGCTCGAAATCGACGCGTTGCTGCAGGCATGCGACGAGCCCGCCGCGGCCGACGCGTTGCGCGCGGCCGCGCCGTCGTTGACCGAACTGTTTCGCACCAATTTCATGCGCACGTTGTGGCAGCTCGACGTCGATGGCGCGCAGGTCGAAGCGGCGATCGATCAGGGGGACGTGCTCGCGACCGTCGACGGCGAAGCGCGCCGCGCGCCGATCTCGGAAATCGAACTGGAACTGAAATCCGGCGACGAAGCAGCGCTTCACACGCTCGCGGCCGAACTCGGCAAACGGATTGCCGGCCTCGCGCCGGACGATATCAGCAAGGCGCAACGCGGCTATAAGTTGCGCGCCGGCGGGAGTTGAGCTGGCGGGCTACGTTCGGCCGGGCTGCGCTCAGCCTGAAATCGAACGGACGTGAAATCGAAGATCGGGCCTAAGTCCGGTGGCCCGGCCGGAGCCACTCTGGGCGCTGCGCCGGATAACCGTCAACGCGCCACGCAGCTCCGGATTACGTGCGATCGGCCCTTAACGCTCCGTGCTCGGCATCGAACATCGGGCGAAACTCAGCGGCCCGCTAACTTGAGCCCGGCCGCGTTTGCTGCGACACTTGCCCGCCATGACCTCCGCCTCCCGTACCCGTTCCAATTCCTCGCAGGCGTCGCTATTCGACGACGCCGCGCCCGCCTCCGCCGAGGCAGCAGCCGCGACGACCGCAACTTCCACCGCGCCTCAGCACCGCGCAGACAACACCGCCCCGCCCACGCTCGAAGCCCAGTTCGCCGCGCTCCCCGCGGCGTGGCGCGCGCATCTGAAATCGTTCATCGACAGCGACGCTTATGCGCCGTTGTGCCGTTTCGTCGACGGCGAGCGCGCGGCCGGCAAAACCATCTACCCGGCCGACGTGTTCCGCGCGCTGCGCCTGACGAGTCCCGACGACGTGAAAGTCGTGATCCTCGGCCAGGACCCGTATCACGGCGAAGACCGCGGCACGCCGCAGGCCCACGGACTCGCATTTTCGGTCGCGCCGCACGTGCGCCCGCCGCCGTCGTTGCGCAACATCTTCAAGGAAATCGCCGCGAGCCTCGGCTACGAAACGCCGCAACATGGCTGTCTCGACAGTTGGGCGAAACAGGGCGTGCTGCTGCTGAACACGGTGCTCACCGTCGAGCGCGACAGCGCCGCGAGCCACGCAAAACGCGGCTGGGAGAAATGCACGGACACGCTGATCCACGAACTCGCGACGCGCCACGACGGCCTCGTGTTCATGCTGTGGGGCGCGCATGCGCAGGCCAAACGCGCGCTGCTCGGTGGCAAGTCGCACTACGTGCTGGAGGCGCCCCATCCGTCGCCGTTGTCCGCGCATCGCGGCTTCCTCGGCTGCGGGCACTTCGCGAAAGCGAACGAGTATCTGGTGAAGCACGGCCGCGAGCCGATCGACTGGCGTTTGCCGGATGAAGCGCAAATGCTCGCGTGATGATGCGGCAATGCGCGCCGGCATCGGCGCGCTGATGCATAACCCGTGCAGACCACGAGCGGGAGAAAACAAAAACGCCACGGATGATCAACTCATCCGTGGCGTTTTTCATTCCTTCGCGCTCACCGCAACGAAGCGGCGCTGCGCGGCATAACCGGCCGGCTCAACCGGCCCATGCCATTCGCTCAAACCGCGGCGATCGCCTCACGCGCCGAAGCCAGCGCGGCGGTCGCGGCGTCCGGGCCCATGTTCAGGCCTTCCGCGTAGATGAAGTTCACATCGGTCATGCCGAGGAAGCCGAGGAACGTCTTCAGATACGGCGTCTGGCTGTCGTTCGGCGTGCCGGCATACTTGCCGCCGCGCGCCGACACCACGTGAACCTTCTTGCCCGTCACGAGACCTTCCGCACCGTTCGCGCCGTAGCGGAACGTAATGCCGGCACGTGCGATGAAATCGAAATACGTCTTCAGTTGCGACGAGATGCCGAAGTTGTACATCGGCGCGCCGATCACGACGATATCGGCGGCTTGCAGTTCGGCGATCAGCGCTTCGCTGCGCGCGGCGATCGCGGCCTGCTCCGGCGTACGTTGGTCGGCCGGCGTGAAGAATGCGCCCAGCACGACGTCGTCGAGGTGCGACAGCGGCTCGGCTTGCAGGTTACGGACGACGACTTGCGCGCCCGGGTTCGACTGTTGCAGCTTTTCGGTCAACTCGTTGATGAGCAGCGTCGAGTTCGCGCCTTGCGAGCGGGCTGCCGAGTTGATTTGCAGGATCGTGGTCATGGTTGACTCCAGTAGGGGGCGCGCTGTGTTGCGCGAGTGGAGTCATTGTGTTTTTTTACCGGCCGCCGAAAAAGCCGTCCGGCGGCGACGGATTGTTGCACTGGTAGAACAATCCGCAGCCTTCGTCAGCCGATTGATAGCTGACTGGACGACGATCCGTGGGCGCCCCGGATGGCGGCCTGGACAGCCGCCCGGCTGACCAATCAGCTCGCCAGCCAGCGCTCACGCGCCTTACGCGTGCCGGCCTGCTTTGCATCGACGGTGAGCTTGTAGCGCGCCACTTCGGGGCCATCGAGCTTCACTTGCGTGACGCGCAGCTCGTCGCGGCGGAACGCGTGCACTTCAACCTTCGCGCCCGGCTGATAGCGCGCGAGCAGGCCGTCGAGATTGCCGCCGGTCACGCGCAGACCATCCAGCGCGATCAGCACGTCGCCGGCGGACAATCCCGCCTTCTGCGCGGCGCTGCCTTCGTGCACCGCCGCCAGCATGCAATCCGCGCCGCCACGCAGCCGCACGCCGAGCGACGGCTTGCCGTTCCTGTCCACGTCCGGCGCGAGTGTGACGCCGAACGGCGCGAGCAGCGTATCGAGCGGCAGATCGTGGGTGCCGCGCACGCCGTCGGCGAACAGCTCGGCCAACTGCGCGCCGGTCGCTTCCGTAAACAGCGCCTCGATTTCGCTTTCGTCGACGCCGACCGGTTTGCCGCGATAGAAGTCGCGGCCGAAGCGCTGCCACAACAGCCGCATCACGTCATCGAGCGATTTGCGGTTGCCGGTCTGCGCGCGAATCGTCAGATCGAATGCGAGCGCGATCAGCGAGCCCTTCGTGTAGTAGCTGACGATCGCGTTCGGCGCGTTCTCGTCCTGGCGGTAGTACTTGACCCAGGCGTCGAACGAGCTTTCGGCGACGCTCTGCTTGAGCCGTCCGCTGCCGCGCTGCACACCGCCGATGACCTTGCCGAGCAAGCCGAAATAGTCGTCCGCCGAAATCACGCCGCTGCGCACGAGAATCAGGTCGTCGTAATACGACGTGAAACCCTCGAACAGCCACAGCAGCGACGTGTAGTTCTCGACGCTCAGATCGTACGGCGCAAACGCGGCCGGCTTGATGCGCTTCACGTTCCACGTATGGAAGTATTCGTGGCTGCACAGGCCGAGGTAGGTCCGGTAGCCCTCGCTCATCGTGTCGCGGCCCTCGACCGGCAGATCGGTGCGGTTGCAGATCAGCGCGGTCGACGCGCGATGCTCGAGCCCGCCGTAACCATCGGTGACGGCCTGGGTCATGAACACGTAGCGATCGACCGGTGCCTTCTTCGACTTCGGTTCGAACAACGCGATCTGCGCCTCGCAGATGCGCTTCAGATCCCGGCACAAGCGCGCCATGTCGAGCCCGATCACGCGTCCGCCGATCACCACGTCATGCGGCACGCCATGCGCCTTGAAAGTCGCGAGCGCAAACTCGCCGAGTGTCACAGGATGGTCGATCAGTTCGTCATAGTTCTGTGCACGGTACTCGCCGAAGCCGTAGCGCTTCGTGCCGCGCGCTTCCGGCAACGCGGTCGCGACGCGCCAGTTGCGGTACGCGGCGCCTTGCGGCTTCTGGATATCCACCACGCACTGCGCGTCCTCATGGCCGAGCGGCGCGAGGAACACGCTCGTGCCGTTGAAAAAGCCGGTCGTGTCATCCAGATGCGCGGCGCGCACCGACAGGTCCCATGCGTACACCTCGTAGCGCAGCGTCAGCGCGCCCTTCACCGGCGCGGCGTGCCACGTGTGCTTGTCGACCTTCTCGATGCGCACCTTGCGGCCCGCCTCGTTCACCGCGCGCAGCGTGACGATGTTGCGCGCGAACTCGCGCACCATGTAGCTGCCCGGAATCCACACCGGCAGCATGAAACGCTGGCCGGCCGGATCGGGATCGGCAACGGTCACGGTAACTTCGAACAGGTGGGCGGCGGGTTGACTTGGAACGATGGTGTAGCGGATCGGCTTCATCGGCGGCGATTGGCAGAGGTCAGGAGAATGAGGCGAAGAGGTTCGGGGCTCGATACGAAAGGAGGCGCTTTGCGCGCCTCCAGATTTCCGCGTGCCGCGCCCCCGGTGGCGTGCGCGGCGGTGTGCTCAACGGCGCGCTCAGTGCACCGCGGACATTTCGCGGTCCAGCCGTTCGGCCGGCACGGCGCCCGGCAGGCGGCGGCCGTCGGCGAGAAATACCGTCGGCGTGCCTTCCACGTTCATGGCATGGCCGAGCGCAAGGTTCTTGTCGATCGCGCCGGTGTCGCAGGTGGCGGCGGCGGTCGGCGCCTGATGGTCCTGCATCCACGATTCCCACGCTTTCGCACGGTCCGCCGAGCACCAGATCGACTTCGACTTGACCGTCGAATCCGGCGACAGCACCGGGTACAGGAACGTGTAAACCGTCACGTTATCGATCGACTTCAGCGAAGTTTCGAGCTGCTTGCAGTACGGGCAGTTCGGATCCGAGAACACGGCGATCTTGCGCGAGCCGTTGCCGCGCACCACCTTCACCGCGTTCGCAAACGGCAGGCTCGCGAAATCGATGCGGTTGGTTTCCGCGAGACGCGCTTCGGTCAGGTTCTTGCGGGTCTTCGCGTCGACCAGGTCGCCGAGCATCAGGTAGTCGCCGTTGGCATCGCTATAGATGATCTGCGTGCCGAGGTTCACCTCGTAGAGGCCGGCGATCGGCGACTTCGTGACGCTCTTGATCGTCACGTCGGAAAGGCGCGTTTGCAGCGTGGCTTTGAGCTTGTCGGTGGCCTGGTCGGCCTGGGCCGAGCAGCCGAGCGTGGCGGCAGCGATCGCGAGCGCGGCGGCTGCCATGCGGAAGGTCTTTTTCATGCTGGAGTCCTGGGTTCAGTCGGTCGCGCATCGCGCGCCTCTTTCGCGTTCCGGCCGGATAATTTTGCCGGTTTCGGGCCGGATCGCGAGGTGGCAATCCGCCCATCATACCCGTCCCGGCGGCCGTTTACCGGCCATCGGCTCTCCGCGCGACGCCGCGCAGGGCCGTCCTCGTCACCCGAGCGCGGCCGACACCAGCCAGCGCTTGATGAACGGCTGCGCGCCGACGAACGCCATGCCGGTATTGCGCACCGCCCGCGCGAGCGGGCCGGGCACCGAGAACAGTTTCTGCAGGCCGTCGGTCGCGATCATCAGCGCGCGAATGTCTTCGCGGCGCGCGCGTTCGTAGCGGCGCAGCAGCACCATGTCGCCGAGATCGCGGAACGATTCCTTGCCGGCCACCGTGCTCGCGAGCGCAGCGACATCGCGCAAGCCGAGGTTCATCCCCTGGCCGGCGAGCGGATGGATCAGATGCGCGGCGTCGCCCACCAGCGCGACGCGTGGCGCGACCAGCCGGTCCACGGTCTGCAGCGCGAGCGGAAAGCCTTGCGCGGGCGTCACGCATTCGAGCGCGCCGAACTGGCCGCCGGTCACGTGCTCCACTTCGGCCGCGAGCCGTTCGGGATCGAGCGCGAGCAACCGTTCCGCGTGTTCGGTGCGCGCCGACCAGACCAGCGACTGGTGGCCGTCCGGCATCGGCAGCAGCGCGATGATTTCACCATCGCGAAACCACTGGTAAGCGGTTTCGCCGTGCGGCTTCGCGGCCTTGAAATTGGCGACCACGCCGGTCTGTTTGTAGTCGCGCCGCACCATCTTCGAGCCGATCTGCGCACGCACCCACGAATGCGCGCCGTCCGCGCCGATCACCAGGTCGGCTTCAAGTACGTTGCCATTCGCGAGTCCGACGCTCGCGCTATCCGCACTGAAATCGAGCGCCTGCGCGCGCGTGTCGATCCACGTGAGGTTCGGCTGGAAGCGCAGCGCCGCATCCAGCGCGCGCTCGATCACCGACGATTCGACGATCCACGCGAGCTGCGGCACCGAAGCCTGGAATGCGGAAAAGTGCAGTTCGGCATGCGCGTCGCCGTAGACACGCATGTCGTAGACGGGGCCAAGCCGCGCATGATCGAGCGCCTGCCAGACCCGCAGCCGCTCGAGCAAAGCCTGCGAACTCGATGACAGCGCATAGACCCGTGAGTCGAAAGCCGCGCCGGCGGGCAGTGCCGCGCACGGCTGCGCGAGCAGCGCGACACGCAGTCCGCCTTGCGTGAGTGCGAGCGCCGCGGTCTTGCCGACGAGCCCGCCGCCGATCACGGCGGCATCAAAGGTCTGGTGATGTGCGTTCATGCGCGCATTATAGCCGCGGGGGGTGCGAGGGACGGACCAGACGGGAGCGGGGTTTGGGCTTGGTGCAGGGCTTGCGGGTGGGGCTGGAATGCGGCGTCGCGTACGGCGCCGGAGCCCGATTCGGAAGTGTGACGAAGAGACCTATGGTCAGGCACTGGACTCCCGTGGGGAGTGGCCTTGTCGCCCGGTATTACGAAGTTCCGCGATGAAGCGCGACCGCGAAGGGTGGATCTAAGTTTCGCGGTCAGCACCGCGTCAGTGCGCCGCGCTGCTCGCGGCGAGCGCCGCATTCGCCTCACGCATGCGCATGAAATCGCGATCGGAAGACAGGATGCGCCACGCCGCCGCTTCGAGCTGCGCCTTGCGATCGCGTTGGTCGCCGCGCACCGCGCAGTCGGGGAACACACGGTCGAATACCTGCCACAGAGAATCGAAATCATTCCTGTCGGCGAACTGCGCGATGTTCGCCCGATCCTCTTTGGAAAGGCGGTTCGTCAGGCAATCGATTGTCTGCCGGTCTGTCGTGGCCTGGGCTTCGTCGAAATTCGGCGCAATCCACGTGACGACCACGCCTACCACGAGTGCGACGGCAACGCCCGCCCCAATCCATCGAATCACTCTCACACCTGTCTCCCCGAAATTAGCTCTGGCGGCCTTGGTCTGACGATTCTACAGTGCCTGCGCGGAAATGCACCCCGCTGCGCCAGACGGTCCGCCGGGGCGGACGGGTTACAATTGCGCTTTCCGTGAAAACTCGCACTCAATCGTCGAGCCAACGCCCCGATCCGGTGCTTGTCCGCTCCGCTGAGCCTGCCCTGGCGCCCCCCGCGCGAAGGCCTTTCCGAATCCGCGCGCAGCGTCGAGCGCATCACGCAACTTACTGATTCACTGAAGGATTTCCATGAGCCTCAAATGCGGCATCGTCGGCTTGCCCAACGTCGGCAAGTCCACCCTGTTCAACGCGCTGACGAAGGCGGGCATCGCCGCCGAAAACTATCCGTTCTGCACGATCGAGCCGAACGTCGGCATCGTCGAAGTGCCGGATGCGCGTCTGAAGGCGCTCGCCGAAATCGTCAAGCCCGAACGCATCATGCCGGCAGTGGTGGAATTCGTCGACATCGCCGGTCTCGTGGCCGGCGCGAGCAAGGGTGAAGGCCTCGGCAACCAGTTCCTCGCGAACATCCGCGAAACCGATGCGATCACGCACGTCGTGCGCTGCTTCGAAGACGAGAACGTGATTCACGTCGCGAACAAGGTCGATCCGCTGTCGGACATCGAAGTGATCAACACCGAGCTCGCGCTCGCCGACCTCGCGACCGTCGAAAAAGCCCTCTCGCGCTATTCGAAAGCCGCCAAGTCGGGCAACGACAAGGAAGCGGCAAAGAACGCCGCGGTGCTGGAAAAGGTCCGCGCGCAGCTCGACCAGGCCAAGCCGGTCCGCGCGCTCGATCTGACCGATGAAGAACAGGCCACGCTGAAGCCGTTCTGCCTGATCACCGCGAAGCCGACGATGTATGTCGCCAACGTGAAGGAAAACGGTTTCGAGAACAACCCGCATCTCGACGCGGTCACGAAGCTCGCGGCGGCCGAAGGCGCGCCGGTGGTGGCCGTATGCGCTGCGGTCGAAGCGGAAATCGCCGACCTCGACGAAGCCGACATGGAAGTGTTCCTCGCCGACATGGGCATGGACGAGCCGGGCCTGAACCGCGTGATCCGCGCGGGCTTCAAGCTGCTCGGCCTGCAAACGTACTTCACGGCCGGCGTGAAGGAAGTGCGCGCGTGGACGATCCATATCGGCGACACCGCGCCGAAGGCGGCCGGTGCGATCCACACCGATTTCGAGCGCGGCTTCATCCGCGCGCAGACGATCAGCTTCGACGACTACGTCGCGTACAAGGGCGAGCAAGGCGCGAAGGAAGCCGGCAAGATGCGCGCGGAAGGCAAGGAATACGTCGTGCACGATGGCGACGTGATGAACTTCCTGTTCAACGTCTAAGCGCCAGGTCTGCCAGGTCTGACGCGACACAGGAAACGGCAGCGTGCAACGCGCTGCCGGCTTCGAGCAGCTTCGCTGCTTGGAGCAGAGTAGAAACACGCGCGAGAAGGGCAAGCAAAGAAAAACGGCGGCTCGTCATGATCGAGCCGCCGTTTGCGTAAATGGCCCTAAAAACCCGCTAGAAACTCGCATCACGCCGATACGGATAGAAACTCGACAGATCGAGGTTTCTGTACCCGAGCCCCTGCAGCCTGGTCGTCCCCAAAAACGGCTCGTCCGGTTCAGCAATCACGATCTTTTTCGCGAAACCGCTATCGTCGAAACCGAGCCGGAAATGCACCCGCGATTTGATCGCAAAGACCTTGTACCGGCCCAGCTCGATGCCGAAACCGGCCAGCTCCGACGGCTCCATGATCTGCGTCAGATAGCGGCTGATCACGACCACATTGTTGCGGCCGAAGCCAACGGTGACAAAAGGCAGACGCCCCGCGTCCTTCGCCCTCAGTTGAGGAACATGCAGCACTTTGCCGACCACGCTAACGGCCTCGCCCGCGGACGGGTCGACGCGCCCGCCAATGGCGGCTTCAAACGTATCGCCAACTGCCAGGCCCGCGCTTTGAACCCGATCCAAAGCAGACGCATCGGCGACCGTCGCAACGACGGTATCTGAAAGCTCCTGCCGGATGATCTCGTCGAGCACCCACGTCGCGTATCCGGACCGGTCACTGTGATCGGCAATGACGACCGGAAAAGCGCCCTGCTCACATGCTTGAGCAGCAGCACCGATCGCCGCTGGAATCGACACGATGTCAGCCGACGACAAAAGCACGTCTTTCTGCCGCCAGATCGTGCCGACCATATCGGCGAGTACCTCGGCAGCGAGCGTTGGGTCGTCGTGGGTCGTCACCTGCACGAACATGCCCGCGTCCGGCACGTCCGACCACGGGAAGCCGAAGAACACGTTCACATAGACGTCGGGCTCACGCGCCTCCCAGGTGAGCGCACGGTTGATCAGCGACATCCACGCCGCGGACCCTGTCCACTGAAGCACCGTCGGTGAAATCAGCGGCACCTTTCGCGAAGCGTGCGTCGGCTTCAGATCACCGCGAATGCAGCGGATCAGATTGCGGGCCGCGCGCGTTCCCTGCAAATACGCGTCGTAGTGTGGATAGTATTTGACCGTGAAAGCGAGATCGGCAGCTTGCAGAAACGCCTCGTCCTCATTGCCATGCGGATCGAACGTTGCCGCGATGAAAGCAGAAGCGCCCACGGCCTGGCGGACCCGGCGCGCGATCTCGGCTTCCGGTCGCGGGATACCCGTCACACCCATCGCGCCATGAAGCGCGAGATAGACGCCGTCGAACGGACCCTCGGCCTTCAACTGCTCGACCATCCTGCCGACAAAGAACTCGAACGCCTCGCGAGTGATCCATCCGGAGCCGATACCGGTCTTCGGCTGTAACGGCGACTCGATGCCGACCAGCTCGACGTCGGCATGTTCGCGAGCCACCTTCACGAAGCCGCCCATATACGACTTCGGATCGATGCCGAGCAGTGCTTCCCCTTTTGCCGGGGAGCCTTCGTAAATGAAATCGTCAAGCGTCGTCTCATTGGCGAGGAACGTCACGGTCTCGTGGACGAAATGCAATACGGCAATCTTCAAGAACCTACTCCCAGAATGATCGGCAACATGGAGCGGCCATGCCTGATGCAAGGCCGCCCGGTTTCAGGCATCAGGCAATAGCCCGGTCGTCGCGGGTCCACGTGATGCACGCGAGGAATGCCCCCGCTCCCGCCGCGACGAGAAACAGCATGGCCGGCACGAACGAGCCGCCGAAGTGCGCGACGAGAAGACCGATGACGGCCGGTGAAATCGACGCGGCAAGCTGGCCGCCAAAATTGACGACCCCGGCTGCCGTCCCCACCAGCGGGTCCGGCAGCCGCTTCAACGGAATCGCGAAAACGGTCCCGTAGACGAACGTGTAGCTCATCATGCAAAGCGTCCAGCAGGCCATCAACGTCCAGAGCTGGGTGCTGACGATCATCAGCGCCATGAACACCATCATCGCGAACGCGCCTGCCGCGAGAAAACGCCGCTCGTGCTTCTCGCCATATCGGTCGAGCAACCAGCCAACCACATTCAGGCACAGGAAACTGCAGATATAGGGCAGCGACGAAACGACGCCCGCCGCCATCAGATTCACGTGCCGTGTCTTGACCAGATAGGTGGGCATCCATGACATCAAACCGACCATCAGCAGATTGCTGCAAAAGAAGATCAACGCGGTTCGGCGCATGACCCGCGTACGCAGCAGCGCCCGCACGCTGGGCCGCGGGCGTTGCGCATCGGCCGCGCGCGCCGTGGGCTTCTTGACGACTCGCCACAGCACGATGGCCATCACGAGGCCGATCACGCCGAGCACGTGATACGCGAATCGCCAGCCATGCTCGTGAATCATCGTCGCGATCCAGCCCGAGCCGATTGCGCTGCCAAGGAACGCCGCACCGATCACGAGACTCTTCGGCCTCGCACGTTCGCTCTTGCGATAGGCCTCGGCGATCGTGACCGAACTCGCCGGTGCAAATCCGCCTTCGCCGATTCCGAACAGTGCGCGAATGGCCACGAGCGAACCCAACGACCACGCGACGCCTGTCAGCGACGTAAACACCGACCATGCACCGACGCAAAACACCAGCACCCGTCGCGAACCGAAGCGGTCGGACAGCCAACCCGCCACCAGATTCATCAACGCGTAAGTCACATAGAACGAACTGAGAACGAGACCGGCCTCACGCGGGTCCAGCGAAAACTCGTTCGTGATCGGGACGATCGAAATGCTCATCGCGATACGGTCGGCGTTCGCCAGCACCCAGGCGGCCAGCAGCACGACGAGCAGAAGCACCTTGCGCGGCCGCGAGTAGTGAGTCGTGATCGGCTCTTCGTCGACGATTGCAGCGGTTTCATCGAGTGGATTCGCGCGCGACGCTGCATCGGCGGTCAGGTCGCGGGGAGTAAGCAAAGGACTGTTCATGGGATCTAACGCCAGGACGGGTTACTTACTGACAGCACAACGCCTGCTGCGCGAGCCGCGCGGCCAGCACCTGCGCCGCGTCGATCACCGCGCCGCCTGCATATGCGTCGGGCTTGATGACGAGGCCGAGTTCCGTGCATCCGAGCACCACGCAGTCGGCATCACGCAGCGCCGCGGCGACAGCCATTTCGATGTGCGGCGTGGCCGCGTCGAGCTCACCGCTTTTGATGCGGAAGATAGCGTCGTGCACGGCCTCGATTTCGCGTGCAGGCCGCTCGACGAACCGCAGACCGGCCGACGCCAACGCGTCCCGATACAGCCCGCTCTCATGCGTGGCGGTGGTCGCCAGTACCGCCACGGTCCGCGCGCCCCGCTGCTTCGCCGCCGCTGCCGTCTCGCGCGCGATATGGATCAGCGTCAACTCGGGAAACAATGCCGCCATCTCGGCATGCCACAAGTGAGCGGTATTGCAGGCGATGCCGCAGAGCCGCGCCCCGGCGGCCCTCGCCGTGCCAAGCGCGGCCACCAGCGCCGGGAGCGGCGAATCGCCAACGCCCCGGAATGCCGCGGTTCTATCTGGAACGCGATACTGGATCAGCACATGAGGCGGATAGCTTTGATCGCTGATCTCCGTCCCCGTGCGGCCGAGTTCCGCGCGACAAGCCTTCAGAAACCGGGCGGTCATATCGACGCCGGCCTCCGGCCCCATGCCGCCGATGATCGCCACCGGATTCACCGCGAACCGGCCGGGTTCCGCGACACTCGCGGCGCTGCCGTGCTCTGCCATCGTCACACTCGTCACAAGTCGTTTTTTGCATGTTATGGCCGACAAAAAGCGACTCATAATGACCAATTTCAATGCCAGGATGAGATTTTCGAATGAAGAAGTCTATCGGCAGAACGATTCCATCCAGCGATTCGCTGATCATCTTCGATGCCTGCGTGCGGACGATGAATTTCACGCAGGCGGGGCACGCTCTCGGTTTGACGCAAAGCGCGATAAGCCGGCAGATACTCGACCTCGAACAATTCCTCAACGTATCGCTGTTCGAACGCTCCGGCAGGCATCTGTCATTGACGTCGTCGGGCAAGGCCTATTGGGAAAAGATCGTGCCGCTTCTCGACGAGCTGGAAGCGGTGACCGTCAGAACGCAGATGCGGCACACGTTGCGTCACTCGCTGAACCTGTCGGTGGCGGGCAGCTTCTGCAATCGCTGGCTGATACCGAATCTGCCGCACTTCCTGAAAGAGCATCCCGGCATCCTCGTCAACGTGACCTCGCGGGTCGGCCCGATCGACATTTCCCGCTCCGAGTTCAATGCGGCCATCATCAATTCGCCGACCCGGCCGCCCGGCGCCTCGACGATGCGGCTTTTCTCGCTAAGACTATGCGCGTTCGGCGCGCCCGCGCTGCTGCCGAAATCGAAGAAGCTGAACGCCGCGCAGATCGCGGCGTTGCCGTTGCTGCATCTGAAGGAAATGCCGGACGCGTGGAATGAATATCTGGCCGCGATGGGGTCGCGCCACGCCAAGGTCGAAGCGGCCAGCTATTACTCGTTGCTGCTGCTGAGCTGCGAGGCCGCGCTCGCCGGACTGGGCATCGCGCTACTGCCGCCCGAGTTCGTCGTCGAAGACGTCAAGGCTGGCCGTCTGGTCCAACTATCGGGAACGACCATCATGACCAAGTTCTCCTATTGGCTCGCATGGCAAAGCACGGAAGAAGACTCGCAAGCATTGGCCGCTTTCCGGACATGGCTCGCGACCAGGTGCGGCGAGGCGAAGTAGGCGGTCGTCATTTCCATTGCCTGACGGCCAGTGTTACATTGCGGCTTCCGGAGCCCGCCAGAAGCGGGCCGCGCTGGTTCGCTGACGGCGTCGACGCCCACCCCGACACCGACGCCGGACTGTCATCGAACACAAATAGAATCGCGCGATTCGCGTCCGCGTATATCCCAGCAAGGAGACAAATCGATGAATTGCAAGCCGCTGTTCCGTTCGCTTACCGTCGCCGCCGTATTGAGCGCCGGCCTCAGTCAGGCGGCCCAGGCCGCAACCGAAATCCAGTTCTGGCATGCAATGGAAGCCGCGCTCGGCGAACGTCTGAACGACATCGCGAACGACTTCAACAAATCGCAAAGCGACTACAAGATCGAGCCGGTGTTCAAGGGCACCTACGACCAGACGCTTGCCGCCGGCATCGCGGCCTATCGCAGCGGCAACGCGCCGGCGATCCTGCAGGTCTATGAAGTTGGCACCGCAACGATGATGCAGGCGAAGAAAGCGATCATCCCGGTCACCGAAGTATTCAAGAATGCCGGCGTGCCGCTCGACCAGAAGGCCTTCGTGCCGACCATCGCGAGCTACTACAGCGACTCCAAAACCGGCGAACTGATCTCGATGCCGTTCAACAGCTCGACGCCGGTGCTTTACTACAACAAGGACGCATTCAAGAAGGCCGGGCTCGATCCGAACCAGCCGCCGAAGACCTGGGCCGAACTGCACGCCGACGCGCAAAAGCTGAAGGCTTCGGGCCTGTCGTGCGGCTACTCGTCGGGCTGGCAAAGCTGGATTCAACTCGAGAACTACAGCGCGTGGCATGCGGCGCCGTTCGCGTCGAAGAACAACGGCTTCGACGGCCTCGACGCGCAGCTCGAATTCAACAAGCCGCTGCAGGTCGCGCATATCCAGTTCCTGCAGAACATGGTGAAGGACGGCACGTTCACCTATGTCGGCCGCAAGGACGAACCGGTGTCGAAGTTCTATAGCGGCGACTGCGGGATCATCACGAACTCGTCCGGGTCGCTCGCGACGATCAAGAAATACGCGAAGTTCAATTTCGGTACCGGCATGATGCCGTACGACGAGAGCGTGAAGGGTGCGCCGCAGAACGCGATCATCGGTGGGGCGAGCCTGTGGGTGCTGTCGGGCAAGGATCCGGCGGTGTACAAGGGCGTCGCGAAGTTCCTCGCCTATCTGGCCACGCCGGAAGTCGCGGCGAAATGGCATCAGGACACCGGCTATCTGCCGATCACGACCGCCGCGTATGACCTGACGCGTCAGCAGGGCTTCTACGACAAGAACCCCGGCAGCGACACCGCGATCCGTCAGATGCTGAACAAGCCGCCTCTGCCGTTCACGAAGGGCCTGCGTCTGGGCAACATGCCGCAGATCCGCACCGTGATCGACGAAGAACTCGAACAGGTATGGGCCGGCAAGAAGACGCCGCAACAGGCACTCGACTCGTCGGTCTCGCGCGGCGACGATCTGCTGCGCCGCTTCGAAAAAGCAGGTAACTAAGAGCGGGTAACCAAGGGCTAATCTGCCAACACGCAGCCGGCCCAGGCAGTCCAGGTTTGCGGCGCGAGCGCGCCGCAAACCGCCGTCGCAGCACCTCTTGGGAATTCTCGATGGAAAAGCGCTCCAGCTTCGGCACCAGCGTCCTGCCCTACCTGCTCGTCGCGCCGCAACTGCTCATCACGCTGGTGTTCTTCCTGTGGCCGGCCGGCGAGGCGCTGTGGCAATCGACGCAGAGCCAGGACGCGTTCGGCACGTCCAGCCAGTTCGTCGGCTTCGCGAACTTCCGGCAACTGTTCGCCGATCCGCTGTATCTGTCGTCGTTCAACACGACGATCATTTTTTGCGCGCTCGTCACCGTATCGGGCCTCGTGATCTCGTTGCTGCTCGCGGTCTGCGCGGATCGCGTGACGCGCGCGAAAAAGGTGTATCAGACGCTACTGATCTGGCCGTATGCGGTCGCGCCCGCGATCGCCGCGGTGCTGTGGTCGTTCCTGTTCAACCCGAGCATCGGCCTCGTCACCTATGCGCTCGCGAAATACGGCATCGTGTGGAATCACGCGTTGAACGCGGGTCAGGCGATGTTCCTCGTCGTGCTCGCGTCGGTGTGGCAGCAGGTCAGCTATAACTTTCTGTTCTTCTACGCGGGCTTGCAGGCAATTCCGCGCTCGCTGATCGAAGCGGCCGCGATCGACGGCGCCGGTCCGGTGCGGCGCTTCTTCGGCATCGCGTTGCCGCTGCTGTCGCCCACCACGTTTTTCCTGCTGGTGATCAACGTCACCTACGCATTCTTCGACACCTTCCCGGTAATCGACGCCGCGACCGGCGGCGGCCCAGGACAAGCCACCCGCACGCTGATCTACAAGATCTTCGCGGAAGGCTTCCAGGGGCTCGACATCGGCAGCTCCGGCGCGCAGTCGGTCGTGCTGATGATCATCGTCGTCGCGCTGACCGTCGTGCAATTCCGCTTCATCGAACGCAGGGTTCAATACTCATGATCGAGAACCGACGCGGTTTCGACCTGTTCTGCCACGTGGTGCTGCTGATCGGCGTCGCGCTGGTGGTGTTTCCGGTGTACGTCGCGTTCTGCGCGGCGACGATGAGCGAGCACGAAGTCTTCACGGTGCCGCTGTCGCTGGTGCCGAGCACGCATCTGTTGCAGAACATCGCGACGGTGTGGACCCAGGGCACCGGCAATGCGGCGGCACCGTTCAATCTCATGCTGCTCAACAGCCTCGTGATGGCGCTCGTGATCGCAATCGGCAAGATCTCCGTGTCGATGATCTCCGCGTACGCGATCGTGTTCTTCCGCTTTCCGTTTCGCACGCTCGCGTTCTGGCTGATTTTCATCACGCTGATGCTGCCGGTCGAAGTGCGGATTTTCCCGACCGTCGAAGTCGTGTCGTCGATGCATCTGAGCAATACGTACACCGGTCTGACGCTGCCGCTGATCGCGTCGGCCACCGCGACGTTCCTGTTCCGCCAGTTCTTCAAGACGCTGCCGGACGAACTGATGGAAGCCGCGCGCATCGACGGCGCGGGCGCGCTGCGGTTCTTCTGGGACGTCGTGCTGCCGCTGTCGCGCACGACGATGGCCGCGCTGTTCGTGATCACCTTTATCTACGGCTGGAACCAGTATCTGTGGCCGATCCTGATCACGAGCCAGCAGTCGCTGATGACCGCCGTGATCGGCATCAAAGGCATGATCGCGTCGGGTGACACCGCGACCGAATGGCATCTGGTGATGACCGCGACGCTGCTCGCGATGCTGCCACCGCTCGTCGTCGTGCTGACGATGCAGCGCTGGTTCGTGCGCGGACTCGTGGATTCGGAAAAGTAATTCGGCAAGCACACAAAGAAGGCTAGAACCGCATGGCTGCACTGACTCTGCAACGCGTTAAAAAGACCTACGACGGCAAGCAGTTCATCCTGCACGGCATCGACGTCGACGTCGCCGATGGCGAATTCGTCGTGATGGTCGGCCCGTCCGGCTGCGGCAAATCGACGTTGCTGCGGATGGTGGCCGGGCTCGAACGGATCTCCGACGGGCAGATTTCGATCGCCGGCAAGGTCGTCAACGAACTGGAGCCGAAGGATCGCAACATCGCGATGGTGTTCCAGAACTACGCGCTGTATCCGCATATGACCGTGGCCGAGAACATGGGCTACGCGCTGAAGATCGCGGGTATCGATCGCGCGCAGATCACAAAACGCGTCGAGGCCGCCGCGCAGATTCTCGAACTCGGCGCGCTGCTGCAACGCCGGCCGCGCGAGCTGTCGGGTGGACAGCGGCAGCGCGTCGCGATGGGCCGCGCGATCGTGCGCGAGCCGGCGGTGTTTCTGTTCGACGAGCCGCTGTCGAATCTCGACGCGCGTCTGCGCGTGCAGATGCGGCTCGAAATCCAGCGTCTGCATGCGCGGCTGAAGACCACCAGCCTGTACGTGACGCACGACCAGATCGAAGCGATGACGCTCGCGCAGCGCGTGATCGTGATGAACAAGGGTCACGCCGAGCAGATCGGCGCACCGACCGAGGTCTACGAGCGGCCGGCCACCGTGTTCGTCGCGAGCTTCATCGGCTCGCCGGGGATGAATCTGCTCGATGGCCGCATATCCGACGACGGTGCGACATTCGACGTCGCCGGCAACGGCCCGAAGCTGCCGCTCGCGGGCGTGCCGTCGATCGGCCGCGAAGTCGCGACGGGCCGCGAATGGACGCTCGGCATCCGCCCCGAGCATATGACGCCTGGCGCGCCGAACGCGTCGCACGCGACGCTGACCGTCGATTCCTGCGAACTGCTCGGCGCGGACAATCTTGCACACGGCCGCTGGGGCCAGCACGACGTGACCGCGCGGCTGCCGCATGCGCATCGGCCGGCGGCGGGCGAAGCGCTGCAGGTCGCGTTGCCCGCGCAGCATCTGCACTTCTTCGATCCGGCGACGGGTCGGCGCGCGAACTGAAGCGGGAATATAGGCACGGACATACGGCCAACGCGCACGGCGCGACCGGGACGACAATCGATAACAACATCCGGCAAGACCATGAACGGTATCGTCTTCAGAACCCTGCGGCCGTGCGCGATCTTCACGGCGGCTTTGCTGCTGAACCTGTCGCCCGCATTCGCGTACGTGGCGCCAGCCGCAAGCCCCGACGAAGCCGATCTCAGCAATCACCATAGCTATACCAACCACGACGGCAACACCGTGCACGCGCCGGCGCGGTCGTTGTCCGGCAAGGTCCCCGCGGGCGCGACCGCGCGCTGCCGCGACGGCACCTACAGTTCCAGCCGGCACCACAGCGGCACGTGTTCACGACACAGCGGCGTCGCGGACTGGCTTTGAGCGTCGATCGCTCCGCGCGAACCGACGCTCGCGAGCGCTTTGCGCTGCCGCCGCGAAGTACAATGCCACCTGAACCGCCGGTCCGTGCGCGGGCGCCGTCGATCGAACACCGCGCCGATTGACGCCGGGCTCCAAGCGGCCCCTGATACCGATTACCCATCCACCCTCGACTGCCCGCCCGCACGCGGCCGGCGTCGTCAACGTCTACTGCAAGCAAATGGCCCAATACGTTTTCACCATGAACCGGGTCGGCAAGATCGTGCCGCCCAAGCGCCAGATCCTCAAAGACATCTCGCTGTCGTTCTTCCCCGGCGCGAAGATCGGCCTGCTCGGCCTGAACGGCTCGGGCAAGTCGACGCTGATCCGCATCATGGCCGGCGTCGATACCGAGATCGAAGGCGAAGCCACGCCGATGCCGAACCTGAACATCGGCTATCTGCCGCAGGAACCGCAGCTCGATCCGCAAAAGACCGTGCGTGAAGCCGTCGAAGAAGGCCTCGGCGACGTCTTCAACGCGCAGAAGAAGCTCGACGAAATCTACGCGGCCTACGCGGAACCGGATGCCGACTTCGACGCGCTCGCCGCCGAGCAGGCGAAGTACGAAGCGATCCTCGCGACCTCGGACGGCAGCGCCGAGCAGCAGATCGACATCGCCGCCGACGCGCTGCGTCTGCCGGCGTGGGACGCCAAAATCGAGCATCTGTCGGGCGGCGAAAAGCGCCGCGTCGCGCTGTGCAAGCTGCTGCTGCAAAAGCCCGACATGCTGCTGCTCGACGAGCCGACCAACCACCTCGACGCGGAATCGGTCGAATGGCTCGAGCAGTTCCTGACGCGCTTCCCGGGCACCGTGGTCGCGGTCACGCACGATCGCTACTTCCTCGATAACGCGGCCGAATGGATTCTCGAACTCGACCGCGGCCACGGCATTCCGTGGAAGGGCAACTACAGCAGCTGGCTCGATCAGAAGGAAGAGCGCCTGAAGCAGGAAGAAGCATCGGAATCGGCGCGCCAGAAAGCGATCAAGAAGGAACTGGAGTGGGTGCGCCAGAACCCGAAGGGCCGTCAGGCGAAGTCGAAGGCGCGTATCGCCCGCTTCGAGGAACTGAACAGCCAGGACTACCAGAAGCGCAACGAAACGCAGGAAATCTTCATTCCGGTCGGCGATCGTCTCGGCAATGAAGTGATCGAGTTCAAGAACGTCAGCAAGTCGTACGGCGACCGTCTACTGCTCGATAACGTCAGCTTCAAGATTCCGGCCGGCGCGATCGTCGGCATCATCGGTCCGAACGGAGCCGGCAAGTCGACACTGTTCCGAATGCTGACCGGCCGCGAACAGCCGGATTCGGGCGAGATCGTGCAAGGCCCGACGGTCAAGCTCGCTTACGTCGATCAAAGCCGTGAAGCGCTGGAAGGCTCAAAGACCGTGTTCGAAGAGATCTCGGGGGGCGCGGATGTGCTGACGGTCGGTAAGTATGAAACGCCGTCGCGTGCGTATATCGGCCGCTTCAACTTCAAGGGCGGCGACCAGCAGAAGATCGTCGGCAATCTGTCCGGTGGTGAGCGCGGCCGTCTGCATCTGGCGAAGACGCTGATCGCCGGCGGCAACGTGCTGCTGCTCGACGAACCGTCGAACGACCTCGACGTCGAAACGCTGCGCGCGCTCGAAGACGCGTTGCTCGAATTCGCCGGCTCGGTGCTGGTGATCTCGCACGATCGCTGGTTCCTCGACCGCATCGCAACGCACATCCTCGCGTTCGAAGGCGATTCGCAAGTCACGTTCTTCGACGGCAACTACCAGGAGTACGAAGCCGACAAGCGCGCGCGTCTCGGCGAAGAAGGTGCGCGGCCGAAGCGTCTGCGTTACAAGCCGATCTCGCGTTAAACGTCGCGCGCTGTTCCGCACTTTGCGTTGCGGGGCAGCGGATAGGCGGCACGGCGCGGCACGCGCATTGCTCGCGTGCCGCGTGACGACCGCGATCACGCGGCATGCCGGCGCAAAGCCGGCCGTCACGATCCGCAGCGTGCGCCGGGGCCAGCGCACCGAAGAGCCGGTCATCAGCATGCCGCGCTACGCGGGGCAATGAAGACTCGTACGAGGAGACAAGCATGGCGATGTCGAAGGGCAGACGCTGGGTCGCCGTCGTGGGCGGCACGCTGCTGGTGCTGATTGTCGTTGCCATCGGCTTGCTGCTGTTCGCACAACACGAAATCAAGGATCGCGTGAGCGCGGCGCTCGGGCCCCTTGGCAGCGCCGAAAGCATCGATGTCGGCCTCACTTCGGTTCGACTGTCCCACGTTCTGTTGAAAGCACCGCCCAACTGGCCGGCCGGCGAGCCGCTGCGCGCCGATGAAATCACCATCACGCCCGACGTGCGCGATCTGCTCGCGCACCGCATGCACATTCGCGAAGTCGTCGTGCGCGGCTTCGATCTGGCCGTACTGCGCACCAAGGACGGTTCGCTGAATCTGCTGCCGAATCTGCGCGAATCGCTGAACCGCTCCGATCAACCCGGCAACGCCGCCGTGCCGTCGATTCCGCGCGAAAAGCAGGTCGACCATATCCGCTTCGAGCAGGGCAACTTCCACTTCTACGACATGACCATCGGGCCGCCGCCGTTCAAGGTAACGGTCAGCAACGCGAGCGCGAGCATCGACAACCTGCATCTGCCGTCGCTCAGCGAGCCGACCAACGTCAGCGTGCGCGGCTCGCTGAAGGGGCCGGCGCACACGGGTACGGTCACGTTCGACGGTTGGATCAAGATCGCGAGCCGCGATTCGCAGACCACCAGCACGCTGCGCGGCGTCGATATCACGATGCTCGATCCGTATCTGCTGAAGAAGGCCGGCGCGCGCACCCAGGTGACGGGCGGCACGGTCGATCTGACGATCGAGTCGACGGTGCGCAACTATCACATGCACGCGCCCGGCACCGTGACGGTTCACAATCTGCGATTGGCGGACACCGACAACCCGTTGGACACGTTCATGTCGATTCCGACCCGCGCCGCCGTCGCCGCGCTGAAGACGCATAACGGCGACATCACGCTGCATTTCGTGCTCGACGGTGATTTGCGCGATCCGAAGTTCTCGGTGCGCGAAGGGATTCTCACGCGCCTCGGCGCGGGGTTCGCGCAAGCGCTCGGGGTTAGTGTCGAAGGGGTCGCGAAGGGGGCCGGAGAGACCGTGAAAGGGCTCGGCAATGCGCTGAAGAATCTGTTGGGGCAGTAGTTTCTGCGCGGTGAAACCGCCGCGGCAAACGCATGCCGGCATGCACGAAAAACGGGCGTCGCATTTTCATGCAGACGCCCGTTCTGTCATTTGCCGGCAGCTCGGCCGTTCAAACCGGCAAGCCCAGCTCCCGCAGCTTCGCTTCGGTCCGCGCGGCGTTCGTGTGATGCACGCCGTGCCAGCCGAGCGCGCTCGCGGCTTCGGCGTTCTTCACGTTATCGTCGATAAAGACGAGTTCGGCAGGCTCAATGCCAGGCATCTGCAATTCGATTCGCCGGCGCATTTCCGCGAAGATCGCCGGGTCCGGCTTGACGAGCTTCACGCGCCCCGACACGACGATGTCGCGAAACCGCCGCAGCACCGGGTAATGCTCCCATGCGTACGGAAAGGTCTCGGCCGACCAGTTGGTAAGCCCGAACAGCGGCACGTTCTCCGCCTCGAGCTTTTCCATCAGCGCGACACCGTCTTCGAGCACGCCCGCCACCATCTCGTGCCAGCGCTCGTAGAACGCGCGGATCAGCGGCTCGTGGTCGGGAAATCTCGCGATCAGTTCGTCCGTCGCTTCGATGATCGGCTGGCCGCCGTCCTGGCGAATCACCCAATCCATCGAGCAGACGTGTGTCAGAAACCAGCGGCGCTCGGTGTCGTCCGGAATCAGCTCGCGATACAGATACTCGGGGCTCCAGTCGATCAGCACGCCGCCGAAATCGAACACCACTGCCTTGATCGCCATGCACGCTCCGTTGGTTCGCAAATGCCTTGCGTGATTGTTCCTGGCCGTTGCCGCGACGCTCAGATCGGCTGGGTGCGCAAGTCGAGCCACGCCTTCGCATCGCCCGTCACGTGCGGCGACAGACGCGTGCGCACAGTCTCGTGATACGCGTTCAGCCACGCGCGCTCGTCGTCGCTCAGCAGCGATAGCTCGATGCAGCGCGTGTCGATCGGGCACAGCGTCAGCGTTTCGAACTTGAGGAAATCGCCGAATTCGGTTTTTTCGGCCGGCACGTTCAGCACGAGGTTTTCGATCCGCACGCCCCACTTGCCCGGCCGGTAAAGACCTGGCTCGTTCGACGTGATCATCCCCTCTTCCATCGCGGTCCACGGTTCGGCCGGCGCGTAGTGCGAGATCACCTGCGGGCCTTCGTGCACGTTCAGGAAGTAGCCGACGCCGTGGCCGGTGCCGTGGCCGTAATCGGCGCCTGCCTGCCAGATCGGCGCGCGCGCGATCGCATCGAGCATCGGCGAGCGAATGCCGCGCGGAAATTGCGCGCGCGACAACGCGATCATGCCCTTCAGCACGACCGTGAAATCGCGCCGCTGCGCCTCACTCGGCGTACCCACCGGCACGACTCGCGTGATATCGGTCGTGCCGCTCAGGTACTGGCCACCCGAGTCGATCAGCAGCAGGCCATTGCCTTCGATCACCGCATGGGACTCGCTGGTCGCGCGATAGTGCGGCATCGCGCCGTTCGCGTTGAAGCCCGCGATCGTCGAAAAGCTCAGCGATACGAAGCCCGGACGGCGCGCGCGGGCCGCGCTCAGGCGTTCGTCGATGGTCAGTTCGGTGATGCGCTCGCGGCCCAGCGCGGCTTCGAACCATGCGAAGAATTCGGCCAACGCGGCGCCGTCCTGCTCCATCGTCTCGCGCACATGCGCGGCATCGGCGGCGGTCTTGCGCGACTTCAGGAAGGTGGACGGATTAACCGCTTCGACCACCTTGACCGTCGACGGCACCGCCTGCAGCGAGCCATACGTGATGCGGCGCGGGTCGATCAGCAGCGTGCTGCCGGCCGGCAGCGCGGCGAGAGAATCGGCGGCCTTCGCATACGGTTCGACGCTGATGCCGTCGCGCGCGAGCACGGCTGCCAGCTCCGGCGATACCTTGCCGTCGGCGATAAACAGCGACACGCGATCCGCGCCGATCAGCGCATGCGCGACGAACACCGGGTTATAACTGACGTCGGCGCCGCGCAGATTCAGCAGCCACGCGAGATCGTCGAGCGTCGAGATGAAGTGCCATTGCGCACCTTTGTCCGTCATCGCGCGGCGCACCTGCGTGAGCTTTTCCGCGCGCGTGACGCCTGCCTGCGGCGCCGTGTGCTCGAACACCGCATCGGCGGGCAGCGTCGGACGCTGCGCCCAGATTGCGTCGAACAGATCGGCGTCGGTCCGCAGTTGCACGCCGCGCGCGTCGAGCGCCGCGCTCAAGGCCCGCGCCGCCGCGACGCCGAGCACCGCGCCGTCCACGCCAACCGTACCGCCGCTCGGGACGTTCTGCGCAAGCCACTCGAAATACGGCGTGGTCAGCTGGCCGCCGGTCATCTTCATCAGCTCGACACCGGTGCCGGCCAGTTGCGCGTTCGCCTGCTCCCAATAGCGGCTGTCGGTCCAGACACCGGCGAAATCGGCGCTCACGACCAGTGTGCCGGCCGAGCCGGTGAAGCCCGACAGCCACTGGCGGCCTTGCCAGCGTCCGGGCAAATATTCCGACAGATGCGGGTCCGCGGACGGCACCAGATAAGCGGCGATGCCTTCGCGCGCCATCGCGGCGCGCAGGCTCGCAAGACGCTCGGGAATGGAGGAGGTTTCGGGGAGTCGGGCGTTCATGGAGTTACCTGCAAAGATTCATCGACGGCTCGAGCGGCCGGGAAAAAGGCCGACCGTCATGGCGACGGCGATCAGCGCGACGGCGGTGCACACCGGCCATTCGAGGATGTCGCCATCATGGAAGAGACCGGTCACGTTGCCGGCCATGCGCGCGACGCTCGCGCCGAGCAGCCCGGCTACGAGCGCAATCCACCAGCTGGCGCGGCTCGCACGGCGCAGCGGATGCAACCACCAGCCAGCGACGCCAACCACCGCGCCAAGTACGAGGATGCCCGGCCAGCCCATCAGAAGCGGGCTCCGAAATGGCATGCGGCTGGGCACGCACATGATGGCAACAGCGCGATTGAAAGGGACTGGAGCGGCAATTTCAGAATCGTCTCATAGTCGGAGGGAGCCGGCACGGCTAGCATTTTTGCCTCCTTAACTATAAAAGTTCGGCACGGCGCTTTCCGCATAGCGGTTGAGTTTAGGGGTCGGGGTGTGCTTAGGCAAGCGGTCAGTCTGACGAAAACGCCCGGCCCCGCCCGTTGCCAGGCTGACGCCGCGCCATGCGCATCGCCCTTATCGAACCGGACCTGCAACACGCCAAACTGGTCGACCGCCTGGTCTTCGCCGGCGGCCACGTCTGCCAGCACTTCACCACCAGCAGTACGTTCCTGCAGCATGCGAAGGACGAATTCTTCGACCTTCTGATCACCGAAAGCTGGGCCGGCGACCATTGCGCCGAGGACGTGATCCCGCGCGCCCGATCCATTCTGCCAGGCCTGCCGGTCATGATGATGATCCGTGCGCCGCGCGAGAGCCAGATCGTCGCCGCATTGCACGCCGGCGCCGACGACTGCGTGAGCAAGCCGGTGCGCGGCCCCGAGATGCTGGCCCGGATCGAAGCGCTGCAGCGCCGCGCCGGCTTGCGGCGGCCGGCCAACCGGCGGCGGGATACCATCAGCGGCTATTCGTTCGACGCGGCGGGCTTCGCCGTCTCCTTCCGCGATCTGACCGTCGTCCTGACCCCAAAGGAATTCCGCCTCGCGCTGCTGCTCTTCAACAACCTGGCGCGGCCGGTGTCGCGCGCGCATATCCTCGAAACGGTGTGGTTGCGGCGCCGCGACGTGAAGTCGCGCACCATCGACACCCATGCGTCGCGCGTACGCAGCAAGCTGCAACTGCGCCCGGAGCTTGGTTATTCGCTGGTGCCGGTCTATGGTTACGGCTACCAGCTCGATGCGGTTCCGCTGGAAGGCATCGCAGGCGCCGGCTGAGCCATACGCGGTATGCGGCGGGCGGAATGTGAAAATCGTGGAAACGCTATAATATGGGGCTTAACGATAGCTCCCCAAAATGCAGCTCCTAACGATCGGAATCAACCACCACACTGCGCCTGTCGCCTTGCGCGAACGCGTGGCGTTTCCGCTCGAACAGATCAAGCCCGCTCTCGATACGTTCAAGGGCATCTGGCTGGGCCGCATGGCCCCCAATGCGCCTGAAGCTGCAATTCTCTCCACCTGCAACCGCACCGAACTCTACTGCGCGACCGACGACCTCGCCGCCCGCGAAGCCTCGATCCAGTGGCTGTCGAAGTACCACAACCTCCCCGTCGAAGAACTCGCGCCGCACGTGTACGCGCTGCCGCAATCGGAAGCGGTGCGCCATGCGTTTCGCGTGGCATCGGGCCTCGACTCGATGGTGCTCGGCGAAACGCAGATCGTCGGACAGATGAAGGACGCGGTGCGCACCGCGTCGGAGGCCGGCGCCCTCGGCACCTATCTGAACCAGCTGTTCCAGCGCACCTTCGCGGTCGCGAAGGAAGTGCGCAGCACGACCGAAATCGGCGCGCAGTCGGTATCGATGGCCGCCGCCGCGGTGCGTCTCGCGCAGCGCATTTTCGACAAGATCGCGAACCAGCGCGTGCTGTTCATCGGCGCGGGCGAAATGATCGAACTGTGCGCCACGCACTTCGCCGCGCAGCAGCCGCGCGAGCTGGTGGTCGCGAACCGCACCGCCGAGCGCGGCCAGCGGCTCGCCGAGCGCTTCAACGGCCGCGCGATTCCGCTGTCGGAGTTGCCCGCGCGGATGCACGAATTCGACATCATCGTGTCCTGCACCGCGTCCACGCTACCGATCATCGGTCTGGGGGCGGTCGAGCGCGCGGTTAAGGCGCGTCGTCACCGGCCGATTTTCATGGTCGACCTCGCGGTGCCTCGCGACATCGAACCCGAAGCCGGCCAGCTCGAAGACGTGTTCCTGTACACCGTCGACGACCTCGGCGCGATCGTCCGCGAAGGCAATGCGTCGCGGCAAGCCGCGGTCGCGCAGGCCGAAGCAATCATCGAAACGCGCGTACAGAATTTCATGCAGTGGCTCGACGCGCGCAGCATCGTGCCGGTGATCCGCCACATGCACACGCAGGCCGACGCGCTGCGTCGCGCCGAAGTCGAACGCGCGCAGAAGATGCTCGCGCGCGGCGAGGATCCCGCCGCCGTGCTCGAAGCGCTGTCTCAAGCGCTCACCAACAAGCTGATCCACGGTCCCACGCACGCGCTCAATCGCGCGAGCAGCGACAATCGCGACAAGCTGATCGAGCTGATGAGCGGCTTCTACAAGCACTCCGGCTCGTCCGAGCGTTAGCGGCGCAGTCATCGCCGCGCCCTGCGCGCCGTTATCACGCGGCTCGCGATGCGCTTCCGCCCCGGGCCTCCGCCCCCACAAGTCCATTTTCTGGCCGTCTTCCTTTCCGGAGTCCGCTCCGCTACCGCCCGATGAAAACGAGCATGCAACGCAAGCTCGACCAGCTCACCACCCGGCTGGCCGAACTGAACGACCTGTTGAGCCGCGAGGACATCACCGCCAACCTCGACCAGTACCGCAAGCTCACGCGTGAACACGCGGAGCTGGGGCCGGTTGTCGAGCACTACGGGCTCTGGCGCCAGGCGCAAAACGACGCGACCACCGCGCAGGAACTGCTGACCGACGCGTCGATGCGCGATTTCGCCGAAGAGGAAATCCGCGCCGCGCGCGAGCGCATGGAAACGCTCGGCGTCGAGTTGCAGAAAATGCTGCTGCCGAAAGATCCGAACGACGAGCGCAACATCTTCCTCGAAATCCGCGCGGGCACCGGCGGCGACGAATCCGCGCTATTCGCCGGCGACCTGCTGCGCATGTATCTGCGCTACGCCGAGCGCAATCGCTGGCAGGTCGAGATGATGTCGGCGAGCGAATCGGACCTCGGCGGCTACCGCGAAGTGATCGTACGGATCGCCGGCGACGCCGCGTATTCGAAGCTCAAGTTCGAATCGGGCGGACATCGCGTGCAGCGCGTGCCGGCCACTGAAACGCAGGGCCGCATCCATACGTCGGCCTGCACGGTCGCGGTGATGCCGGAAGCCGACGAGATCGGCGAAGTCGAGATCAATCCGTCCGAGCTGCGCATCGACACGTTCCGCGCATCGGGCGCGGGCGGTCAGCACATCAACAAAACCGACTCCGCGGTGCGCGTCACGCACTTGCCAACCGGCATCGTCGTCGAATGTCAGGACGACCGCTCACAGCACAAGAACAAGGACCGCGCGCTGAAAGTGCTCGCCGCGCGCATCAAGGACAAGCAAACGCACGAGCAGCAGACCAAGGAAGCGGCGACGCGCAAGAACCTGATCGGCTCGGGCGACCGTTCGGAGCGCATCCGCACGTACAACTTCCCGCAGGGGCGTCTTACCGACCACCGGATCAACCTGACGCTGTATCGCCTCGAAGCAATCATGGACGGCGATCTCGACGAGCTGATCGCGGCGCTCGTCAGCGAGCATCAGGCCGAGTTGCTGGCCTCGCTCGGCGACGCGGACTGAGCGCTTCTCAAAAATGACCGACGCTCCCTCAGCCCCGCTCGATTCATCTGGCCGGCCCGCCACCGCCGACGCGCTGCTGCGCGCGTCGCCGTTGCCGGCGCTCGAAGCGCGCATCCTGCTCACGCACGTGCTCGGCTGGCGGCGCACGCAGTTGATTACGCGTGGTGAGGAGCCGCTCAACGGCGCGAGCGTCGAGCGTTATCGCACGCTCGAGGCTCGGCGTGCCGCGGGCGAGCCGGTCGCGCAACTGGTCGGCGCGCGGGAGTTTTTCGGGCTCGAGTTCGAAGTCACGCCGCAGGTGCTGATTCCGCGCCCGGAAACCGAGCTGCTGGTCGAAACGGCGCTGGCGGCGATCGAAAACCGGCCGCGCGCGCAGGTGCTCGATCTCGGCACCGGTACCGGCGCGATCGCGGTCGCGATCGCCTCGATGCGACCCGACGCGCGGGTCTGGGCGCTCGACCGCTCGGCGGATGCACTCGCGGTCGCCACGCGCAACGGCACACGCCTGCTCGATGCGAACCGGCCAGGCGGCGCCGTGACGTTCCTGCAAAGCGACTGGTACGGCTCGCTCGATGCCGCGCTGCGCTTCGACGCGATCGTCAGCAATCCGCCGTATATCGCGAACGGCGACCCGCATCTGCTCGAAGGTGATCTGCGTTTCGAGCCGCGCGGCGCGCTCACCGACGAAGCGGATGGCCTGAGCGCGATTCGCACGATCATCGCTGGGGCGCCCGGCCGTCTCGTCGCC
The DNA here is from genome assembly GCF_021390495.1 of Paraburkholderia sp. ZP32-5. Classification (NCBI taxonomy): domain Bacteria; kingdom Pseudomonadati; phylum Pseudomonadota; class Betaproteobacteria; order Burkholderiales; family Burkholderiaceae; genus Paraburkholderia; species Paraburkholderia sp. ZP32-5. Next base: position 3,750,450 of record NZ_JAJEJP010000001.1, read on the forward strand.
GGCGGTGCGCTGTGGATCGAGCACGGCTACGATCAGGCCGAAGCCGTGCGTGCGTTGCTGAACGCGCAAGGTTTCGCACAGGTTCGCTCGGAGCGGGATCTTGCCGGTATCGAGCGAATCAGCGGCGGACTGTGGCGCGGCAACGGCGCTGCATAAGGCTCGGCGCGGCTTTGCACTAGCCGTTCGACCGGCACAACCGGAACCCCTTCGGCCCGAAGTGCCTCCGGCCGCCTCTAGCGAAATCCGCTATCATTTCAGCCTATTCCCTACACATCACGGAACCGCAAGGTCAGTCATGGATACGCAACAACGCATCAAGCAAATCGTCGACGGCAACAACGTCGTTCTTTTCATGAAGGGCACGGCCCAGTTCCCGATGTGCGGTTTTTCGGGCCGCGCGATCCAGATCCTGAAGGCGTGTGGCGTCGGTGAGATCAAGACCGTCAATGTCCTCGAAGACGATGAAGTCCGCCAGGGCATCAAGACGTTCTCGAACTGGCCGACCATTCCGCAGCTGTATGTGAACGGCGAATTCATCGGCGGCTCGGACATCATGATGGAGATGTACGAATCGGGCGAATTGCAGCAGCTGTTCGCCGCGGCCTGAGCGTTCTCGCGTCAGGTTCGCTTCTCGCTTCACATCTGGCGTCGCGAGCCCGGCTGCAAAGCCGCATCGCGACGCCTTGCCGGTTGATCTGATCGTCGCGATCACTGGTGCTACCGGATGCCATCGTCGGCGTCCGGTTGTACGTCGATTCAATCTCGCGCGTCTGCGCAACATGACGGCCGTCATCGAGATCGCTGGCGTGATCTTCCCGCCCTGCCCGCGTTCTATAACTAGCCCACGTCGACCGACGAAATGGTCGATCACACAGAGTCGCGCGCGTGCATGCACGATCTGTCACCCTCGGTCCCACCGCTGTCGCCCGTGTATCAAGGTTTGCGCGGCGCGCTCGATTGACTCCATGCGTGGGTCATCTGGCTTTCTGGTCATGGCCGCCAGCGGCGCGCTCCTGACCCGTCGTACTGGACGAATCCACTCGCCGCGGATTAACAACAACGGCGACACAATCAATTCCGCAAGCCCCCGTTTATAAAACGGAGCCGCGAATCTATATTCATAGCAACCCAATTCTCCACGCCGCGTCCGCGCGGCCGCGTTGCCGCCATGAACCGCTTACCTTCGCTTTTCCTGTCCCACGGCGCCCCCACGTTGCCGATCGATCCGTCGATGCCGTCCGCCGAATTCGGCACGCTCGGCGCGCAACTGCCACGCCCCGAAGCCATCCTGATGCTGTCGGCCCACTGGGGCACCGCTCAGCCGCTCGCAAGCATCGCGACGGCGCCCGAAACCATCCACGATTTCTACGGTTTTCCGCGCCAGCTTTATGAAATCCAGTACCCGGCGCCGGGCGCACCGGACATCGCGCGTCGCGCCGCCGCGTTGCTGGGCGCGCACGGCATCGCCGCGGATGTGCAGCCGCACGGGCTCGACCATGGCGCCTGGGTGCCGATGCTGCTGATGTTCCCGCACGCGGACGTGCCGGTCGCGCAGTTGTCGATTCAGCCGCATCTGGACGCGGAGCATCATTTCCGCGTCGGCCGCGCGCTGCGCGCGCTGAAGGACGAAGGCGTGATGGTGATCGGTTCCGGGCAGATCACGCACAACCTGCGCGCCGCCGACTTTTCCGCGCGCCCGGAAGACGCCGATCCGCGCGTGACCGAATTCACCGACTGGTTCGAGCAAAAGCTCGCCGCGCGCGATATCGACGCTTTGCTCGACTATCGCCGCCAGGCGCCGCACGCGGTGCTGATGCACCCGACCGACGAGCATCTGCTGCCGGTTTTCGCCGCGCTCGGCGCCGCGGACGACGACTATTCGCTCGCGACCCAGTCGCTCGGCACCTACCAGCGCTCGCTCGCGATGACGAACTACGTGTTCGGCACCGCCTGATCAGGCCGCGGAAACGAGGCGGCGAACGCTCGCCGAAGCTACCCGAGGCGACCTAAAGCGGTGAACGCCGGGCTGACACAACTCCGCAAACGAGGCGGCTGACGGCCAAAGCGGCCCAAAGCCACCCTGGAGCGCCCCAAAGCGGCCAGCGCCGAGCAGCCCCCCCACACCAGTTCCCCCCATAAAAAAACGCCGCCCGGCTTACACCGGGCGGCGTTTTTTCATCCAGATCCGCCTACCGCGAATCCGCTGGACTCGACATGACGCTCAATGCGCGCCCATGCCTTCGAGCACTTCGTCGTGTTCTTCGCGCTCGTCCAGATACTCGGAGCGATAGCCGCTATGCACGCCCCAGTAATAGAACACCAGCGAGAAAGCGATCACGACCAGCATGTCCCAGCCGTACGGCAGGATGCCGAAGCCGCCGAACTCCTTGCTGCCGATCAGCGACAGCACCGCCATGATCGGCAGATAAGCCACCAGCCACCATGCGGCCTTCAGATCGCGGCCCCAGCCCTCGAAGCCCTGCTTCGCCTGGAAGTAGAAGTACACCGGCAACGCGACGACCATCAGCAGAATGATTTCGCCGGTCAGCGGCCACTTCGCCCAGTACAGGATCAACGATGCGCAGACAAACGCGAACGGCGCGATCACCTTCATACCGGCGATATGCAGCGGCCGCTCCAGATCCGTCGCCGCGCGGCGCAGCGCCATCAGGCTGATCGGGCCGGTCAGATACGAGATCACGGTCGCGACCGAAATCACCGCCGCGAGCGAACTCCAGCCGCGGAAAAAGAACAGGAAGATAAACGACACGAACAGGTTGAACCACATCGCCGGACGCGGCACGCCGTACAGCGGATGCACCTGACCGAAGATCTTCGGCATCGTGTTGTTGCGCTCCATCGCGTAGATCATCCGCGTGGTGGTCGCCATGTAGGTCGTACCCGTGCCGCTCGGGCTCACGAATGCATCGACGTACAGCATGATCGCCAGCCAGTTCAGATTCAGCGCGATCGCCAGCTCCGCGAACGGCGACGCGAAGTTGAAGTGGCTCCAGCCCTTCGCGACGTCGGCCGGATTCACCGAGCCGATGTACGCGATCTGCAGCAGCACGTAGATCACGAGCGCGAGCAGGATCGAGCCGATCACCGCGAACGGCACGCTTTTGGCCGGATTGCGCGCTTCACCCGCGAGGTTGACCGGGCTCTGGAAGCCGTTGAACGCGAACACGATGCCGCTCGTCGCCACCGCGGTCAGCACCGCCGACCAGCCGTACGGCGCGAAGGTGGTGGTCTGGCCGAAGTTCTCCGTGTGTACGCCGGTCGCCATCAGGCCGGCGATCGTCGCGCCCGGGATCAGGAACTTGAAGATCGTGATCGCCGTGTTGGCGCGCGCGAACAGCTTCACGCCCCAGTAGTTGAGCAGGAAGTAGATGATCACGAGCACGGCCGACAGCAATAGCCCGTTAGTCGTCAATGAACCGCCGACGAACAGCGCATGCGCCCAGTCGTACGGCCACGTACTCATATATTGAATGGAAGCTTCGGCCTCGATTGGGATCACGGATACGATCGCGATCCAGTTGGCCCACGCGCTGATGAAACCGACCAGCGCGCCATGCGAGTAGCGCGCGTAGCGCACCATCCCGCCCGATTCCGGAAACATCGCGCCGAGCTCCGCGTAGGTCAGCGCAATCGCCAGAATCACGACCGCTCCGATGATCCACGCGCAGATGGCAGCCGGACCGGCGATCTTTGCAGCCTTCCACGCACCGAACAGCCAGCCCGAGCCGATGATCGAACCCAGACCGGTCAGCATCAGCGCGAATGGCCCGATGTTCCGTTGTATAGAACTTTTCACGTCTTCTCCTAAATCAGAACCATGTCGGCACCGCGTGACATCGCTCGTGGCGGCGGGACGGGGTGACGCGCATGCATGCGCGCCGCGTGATGCAAAACAAAAGAGGTGCAACCGACGCGCGGCGCGTAGTTTAACGGTTGCACCGTATTGATGCAGTGAAACTGCCGCTCATCCGGGGGTTCTCCCTGATAAAAAAGCTTGCGCACGACGCAAGCTTTGTAAGAATTTATGGTATGCACTGTCGAAGTTTCATCCGGATACGAACAGACAGTTGACCTTCGTGCCAATTCGCCGTATAACGTTCGGGCAGGATTTCAAGTGGCGAGTGAAGTGGTTCTTTCGTAGTTCGCCCATCAACGGTACTCCGGTTGGTCCCATTACCCCCTTCCTTGATTTTCATGCACCCCGGGCTTCGGCCTTATTCACCATTTTTAGGAACAAGTAATATGGAAACCGGTACCGTCAAGTGGTTCAATGACGCAAAGGGCTTTGGCTTTATCACTCCTGACGGCGGCGGCGAAGATCTGTTCGCGCATTTCTCGGAAATCCGCGTTGAAGGCTTCAAGACGCTGCAAGAAAACCAGAAGGTCACGTTCGAAGTGAAGACGGGCCCGAAGGGCAAGCAAGCCGCTAACATCAAGCCGGCTTAAGCTTCCCAGCCTCCTTCGGGATGCAAAAAAACCCCGCCTCGGCGGGGTTTTTTTATTATCCGCGTAAATGGATACACCGATTAAATTCGCAATGCGCGGCGGATTATTTTCCGCTTATTTGCCATTAACTGAACACACGTCGGGCATGAATACCGAGTCCGGTTGCCACGCTCGCGAGACGGTCGCCGAATACCGCCTCTCCGTCGGGAAATGCCGCCGCTAACGCGCCCGACAGGAACGCAAGCCCGGTCGAGCCGCCGGTGAAGTAGACCGCATCGACGTCGCGCGGCGCGACGCCCGCCGCCTGCACCGTATCGCGCGCCGCCTGCACGATGCGCCGCGTTTCGTCCTCGCCGGCCTGGATCAGCTGCGCTTCGTCGAACGCGAGACGCAGATCCTCTTCCACTTCATCGAGATCGATCACGGTTTCGCCGCCCGCCGCGACGCCGATCTTCGCTTCCTCCGCGTGCGCGGCGAGCGCATGTCCGAAACGCTGCTCGACCACGCGCATCAACCGGTCGTGGTGCTTCGCCTCGACAAAAAGGTGCCGCATCAGCGCGAGTTCGCTGACACGCTTCGGCGTATAGACCGTATTAATCAGATGCCAGGTCGCGAGATCGAAATAGATCCGGTTCGGGATTTCGCGCCCCTGCGAATCGAGCGACTGGTAGCCGAGTTCGCGCAGGATGGTCGCGAGTTCGACGCGGCGGTCGAAGTCCGTCCCCGCGACGTGCACACCGTGGTGCGCCAGCACATCGTCCTTGCGCTCGACCCGCTTCATCCGGTCGGGCCCCACCCGCACCAGCGAAAAATCCGACGTACCGCCGCCGATATCCGCCACCAGCACGAGCCCTTCCTTCGTCAGATGCGATTCGTAGTCGAACGCGGCCGCGATCGGTTCATACTGAAAATGGATCTCGCGCAGACCGACGGTGCGCGCGGCGGCTTCGAGCTGCTGCTGCGCCATCTGGTCGGCGCGCGGGTCGTCGTCGACGAAAAACACCGGGCGCCCCAGCACCGCGCGTTCTATCGCCCCGCCCGCACTACTCTCGGCCGAACGCTTCAGATGGCTGAGGAAGGTCGCGATCACGTCCGTGTATTTGATCGCGCTGCCATCGCCGAGGTCGGTGGTGTTCTCGGCGAGCGGCGAGCCGAGAATGCTCTTCATCGAGCGCATCAGACGGCCGTCGAAGCCGTCGATATAGGCCGCCAGCGCCGCGCGCCCGAACTCGCTGGTGTCTTCGTCGGTGTTGAAAAAGACGGCGGTGGGCAGCGTCGTGTACGCACCTTCGACTGGCGCCAGCCGGAGCTGGGCGCCGTCCGGAATCGCGACGGCCGAGTTGGAGGTACCGAAATCAATCGCGCAATAGTTCATGGCAGGAATCGCCGCTCACGGCTGGCGCGGACAGAAAGGGGAGCGGCTTTGTAACACGAAAACTCGGCCAGCATCAACTGACGTCGCGGCAACGACGCGACATCACCTGATTCGCGCGAATTCGTATGACGGAACGAAGATTGCTGGCTCGCAACGGAATACGCCGCCCGGATTTCGCACAGGAGACCTCGAGCAATGAGCGCGCCGCCCACCGACGCCGTCCACAACAAGCCCGCCGCGCTCATCGAAACGGATCTGCCTTCGCGCCTCGACCGTCTGCCTTGGGGCCGCTTCCACACGCTGATCGTAATCGCGCTGGGCGTCACCTGGCTGCTCGACGGGCTCGAAGTGACGCTGGCCGGCGCGGTCGCGAGCGCACTGAAAACCAGCCCGGCGCTGCGCTTCACCAATGCCGACGTCGGCCTCGCGGGCAGCGCGTACATTGCCGGCGCGGTGCTGGGCGCGCTCGGCTTCGGCTGGCTCACCGACCGGCTCGGCCGCCGCAAGCTGTTTTTCATCACGCTCACGCTGTATCTGGCCGCTACCGCGGCGACCGCGCTGTCGTGGAATCTCGCGAGCTTCATGCTGTTCCGCTTTCTGACCGGCGCGGGCATCGGCGGCGAATACACGGCGATCAACTCGACGATCCAGGAGTTCACGCCGGCGCGCGTGCGCGGCTGGACCGACCTCGGCATTAACGGCACGTTCTGGGTGGGCGCCGGACTCGGCGCGGCCGGCTCGCTGGTGCTGCTCGACCCGCATCTGCTGCCCGGCGACTGGGGCTGGCGCGCGTGCTTCTTCATCGGCGCGGTGCTCGCGCTCGCGATCCTGCCGATGCGCATCTGGGTGCCCGAAAGCCCGCGGTGGCTGCTTACGCACGGCGACGAACGCGACGCGCGCGAGATCGTCGAGAGTATCGAAACGCGTTTTCGCCACGAAGGCCACACGCTCAGCGACGACGGCCTGATGCGGCTGCGGCTGCGCGCGCGTCACCATACGCCGCTGCGCGAGGTGTTCCACGTGCTGTTCAACGTACACCGGCGGCGCGCGCTCGTGGGCCTGACGCTGATGACCGCGCAGGCGTTCTTCTACAACGCGATCTTTTTCACCTACGCGCTGGTGCTCACCGATTTCTATCACGTGCCGGGCGGGGACATCGGCTGGTATCTGCTGCCGTTCGCGCTTGGCAATTTTCTCGGGCCGCTCGTGCTTGGCCGGCTGTTCGACGTGATCGGACGCCGCAAGATGATCGCGGCAACCTATGGGATATCGGCGCTACTGCTGACGCTATCGGGCTACCTGTTCGAGCAGCAACTGCTCACCGTCGTCACGCAGACGGTCGCGTGGATGGTGATTTTCTTCTTCGCGTCGGCGGCCGCCAGCTCCGCGTATCTGACGGTGAGCGAATCGTTTCCGCTCGAAATCCGCGCGCTCGCGATCGCCGTTTTCTATGCGTTCGGCACCGCGCTCGGCGGCATCATCGGACCGGCGTTTTTCGGCAGGCTGATCGACACGCATCAGCGCAGCGAAGTGTTTTCGGGCTATCTGGTCGGATCGGCGCTGATGCTCGCGGCCGCTGTCGTCGCGGCGATCTGGGGCGTCGACGCAGAGCGCAAGTCGCTCGAACATGTGGCGGCGCCGCTGTCGAGCGTGGCGGACGCGGAAAGCGGCACCGAATAAAAAACGCGCGGACCGTGCCGCGCGTTTTGCGTTTTTCTTTTTGCGGCGCGATGCGATATAGCGCAAACGCCGCGCGCCAGCCGCCTAGAACGCCTTCTTCCACGCTCCGCTGTAGGCCATGTCGGCCAGCGCCAGACGCTGCCGCGGCGCCTTCTCGCGTTCGCGCAGCACCGGGTCCAGCTTGTCGACGTCGCCGTAGTGGCCGAGCGAGATCATCGCGATCGGTTCGACGTCGGCCGGCAATTCGAATCCCGTGCGGAACGCGTTCACGTCGAAACCGCTCATCTGATGCGCGGCCAGCCCGAGCGCATGCGCCTGCAGCACCAGCGACATCGCCGCGGCGCCCGCATCGTACTGCGCGCAGCGATTGATGTCGCCCTTGTTCGTCAGCGTGTGCGTGGTCACCGCGATCAGCACCGGTGCGGGCGCATTCCAGGCCTGATTGAACGGCACCAGCGTGGCAAATGCCTTCTTGAACGCCACTTCGTCGGCGCTGCGATCGAACACCATGAAACGCCACGGCTGCGCATTGTACGAAGACGGCGCCCAGCGCGCCGCTTCCAGCACAGCACGCAGTTGCTCGCGGCTCACCGGCTCGCTCGAATACGCGCGCGGGCTCCAGCGTCCTGCGATCAATTCGTGAATGGCAACTTCGGTAGAGGCGGGTTTGTTGGTCATGCGTTTCTCTCGGTGAAAGTCATGATCGCCGGGCGGCCGCCCGGGGTCACATAGCATAACGGGCTTCGGCGCATGCTCCAAGCCAGGGCGCGGAGCGATGCGTACTCGCCGCGCAAAAGCGGACGGCCCCGTCGAGGGGCCGTCCGTTTGTACATTTCCGTCGACGCTGGAGCGTCGCGGAGAGGGGCTTAAATCAGGAGATTAAACTCGCGAACTCAAATCGCCTGCGGCGTCGGCACCTTCGCAGGTCGGTTGATGCGCAGCACGATCATCGCGGCGACGAGGCACAGCCCGCCGGAAATCATCGACGCCACCGTGTAAGTGCCGAGGCTCGCGCGCAGCATGCCCGCGCCCAGCGCCGCGAACGCCGCGCCGAGCTGGTGGCCGGCCACGACCCAGCCGAACACCACGGGCGCCGACTCCTTGCCGTAGACATCGGTCGCGAGACGCACGGTCGGCGGCACGGTGGCGATCCAGTCGAGCCCGTAGAACACCGCGAACAGCGGCAGCCCGAAGAAGTCGATACCGAACGCGTGCGGCAGATACATCAACGACAAGCCACGCAGCCCGTAGTACCAGAACAGCAGCACGCGGCTATTGAAGCGGTCCGACAGCCAGCCCGACAACGTCGTGCCGAACAGGTCGAACACGCCCATTGCGGCGAGCAGCGACGCGCCCTGCACTTCGGTCATTCCGTAGTCGCCGCACATTGCGATCAGGTGCGTACCGACGTAGCCGTTGGTGCTCGCGCCGCAGATGAAGAAACTGAAGAACAGCAGCCAGAAATCGCGCGTCTTGCTCGCCATCGCCAGCGTGCCGAACGCGATCGCGAGCGGGTTCTGCTTCGTGACGGTCGCGGCGATCGGCGCGTCGTGCGGCTCGCCGTACGGGCGCAGCTTCATGTCGGCCGGACGCTCGGGCAGCAGGAACGCGACGAGCGGAATCACAACGGCAGCCGCGAGTGCGACGACCCACACGACCTGGCGCCAGCCGTAATGCTCGGCGATGGCGGCCAGCATCGGCAGGAACACGAGCTGACCGGTGGCCGAACTGGCGGTGAGGATACCCATCACGAGACCGCGCCGCGTGGTGAACCAGCGCGTGACGACAGTCGCCGACAGCGACAGCGCCGCGACGCCGGTGGATCCGCCGACCATCACGCCCCAGATCAGCACCATTTGCCACGGATGCGTCATCAGCGACGACAGCGCGACGCCCGCGGCCATCGTTCCGAGCGCGACGAGCAACGTTGGACGCACGCCGAAGCGCTGCATCGCCGCGGCCGCGAACGGCCCCATCAGCCCGTACAACGCGATGTTTACGGAGATCGCCAGCGAAATCGTCGCGCGGCTCCAGCCGAATTGATGTTCGAGCGGCACCATCATCACGCTCGGCGTCGCGCGCGTGCCGGCCGCGGCGAGCAACGCCAGGAACACCACGGCGACGGTCAACCAGCCGTAGTGGAAACGTCCGCCAATCAGTTTCGCAGCCCAGTTCATCGGTTCTCCCATCGACGCGGCCTGTCTTGGCCACGTCGTTCGTATTATTACGACTTCGGTAAAAGAGTTTGTGACAGATCGGTCACAATAGTGTTGCGATCTTAGTGACCGCTCGGTAACATGTCAAGGCGTTAATTTTCAATTCGGGTGACCTCCATGTCCGACAGCGAAACCCTCAAACCCGCCCGCCCCCGCCGCGCACGCAGCGCCCAGACGGCTGGACCGGAGGCGCAGCAGCATCTGCTGCGCGCCGCGAGCGAACTGTTCTATCGCGAAGGGGTGCGCAGCGTCGGTGTCGATGCGGTGGTCGAGCGCGCCGGTGTCAACAAGATGAGCCTGTACCGGCAGTTTTCGTCGAAAGACGAACTCGTGATGGCTTATCTCGAGCGGCAGGACGAACGGTTCTTCCGCTACATCGAGGCGAGCTTTGCGAAGCACCCGGGTGAGCCGGCAAAGCAGCTCCAGCAATGTTTCGACGACCTCGCGATACGCGCATCGGTCGACGATTACCGTGGCTGCCCTTTCGTGAACGTATCGGTCGAGTTCGCGGACACCGCGCATCCGGCGCGGCAGTTCGTGTTTCGCAACAAGCAACGCTTGATGGCGCGGCTGCTGGATCTGTCGACAGAGGCTAACGCCGACGACCCCGAAGCGCTCGCCAATGCGCTAGGTTTGCTGATCGAGGGTATCTACACGGCGAGCCAGACTTACGGGCCGGGATGCGGGCCAATTGCGGCCGCGCCGAAGGTGGCCGCGCAGTTGATTGCCGCGGCGTGCGGCGCGAAGCGGGACAGCTGAGCCGGCTTCGGGCTCAGCGATTGAGCCTGCCGCGCCGCATCATCCCCCGCGCCCGCCGGTCCACGCCGATCCGCGCCGTTAAAATGACGCCTTTCCCCGCTGCGTCCGCCCACCATGCCGTTGCCCGCTGAATCCCACGATGCCGTTATCGCCGCGACCCGTCACTGGCTGACGGAAGCCGTGATCGGACTGAACCTGTGCCCGTTCGCGAAAGCGGTGTACGTGAAGGAGCAGATTCGCTACGCGGTCAGCGACGCCGACAACCTCGAAGCGGTGCTGACCGATCTCGAAGCCGAGTTGCAGTCGCTCGTCGCGGCCGAGCCGGCTCGCGTCGATACCACGCTGTTGATCCTGCCGCGCGCGCTCGGCGACTTCCTCGACTTCAACGATTGCCTGTATTTCGCCGACCGGCTCATCAAACAATTGCGGCTCGAAGGGATCATCCAGATCGCGAGCTTTCATCCGCATTACCAGTTCGAAGACAGCGAGCCCGAAGACATCGAAAACTATACGAATCGCGCGCCCTATCCGATCTTGCATCTGCTGCGCGAGGACAGCATCGAGCGGGCAGTGCAAGCCTTTCCGGACGCGGAAGAGATTTACGAGCACAACCAACTGACGTTGCGGCGCATCGGCCTCGCCGGCTGGAACGAGTTGATGAAGCGGTGAAATGTGTGACCGTGGCGGCGCTCAGGCTTGCCGCCACGGTTGTCCGGAATGGCACCGCACCGCACGGCAACGCTTGATCACGAGCCGCGAAGTAGCCGGCGGGGAAAGCACCGAATACCCGAAAAAGAACCCGAAGAACCGTGTCTCAAGCCGGCGCAAAGAAACGTTCTTTCAACGTATCGAGCCCCAGCGTATCAAGCACTTCGCCGAGCCGCTCGGTCGGCCGGCGCCGCGGCAGATCCTTGTACTGCGCGATGATCAGCTCGTTTTTCATCGAGTGTTCCCAGCCGACCAACTCGGTCACATTGACCTGATACCCATGCGCTTCGAGCTGCAGACAGCGCAACACGTTGGTGATCTGGCTGCCGAATTCGCGCGTATGCAGCGGATGCCGCCAGATTTCCGTCAGCGCATTCTTCAGCGCCTTACCCTTGTTCTGCCGCAACACGCCCGCGACCTCGGCCTGGCAGCACGGCACGACGACGATGTACTTCGCATGCTTTTCGAGCGCGAAGCGGATCGCGTCGTCGGTGGCGGTGTTGCACGCGTGCAGCGCGGTGACGATGTCGATCTGCTCAGGCAAGCGCGTCGACGAGATCGACTCCGCGACCGACAGATTCAGAAACGACATCCCCTTGAAACCGAGCCGCGCGGCCAGCTCTTCGGACTTCGTCACCAGTTCTTCGCGCGTTTCAATGCCGTAAATGTGCGAAGCCCCACTAGCGGCGTCCTGAAACTCCTTGAAAAACAGGTCGTACAGGATAAAACCGAGGTATGACTTGCCGGCGCCGTGATCGACGAGCGTAAGCGACCCCTGTGCGTCCTTCAGGTCCTTGAGCAGCGGTTCGATGAACTGGAACAGGTGATAGACCTGCTTCAGCTTGCGGCGGCTGTCCTGGTTCATCTTGCCGTCGCGAGTGAGGATATGGAGCTCCTTCAGCAGCTCGACGGACTGGCTGGGACGGATTTCGTGGGTTTTGCCGGACATCGTGTGAACCGCCATCGATTGCAACGCGAACGTGCGACAGATGACGGAAAAAGAGAAAAGTTGCTGCCAGTTTACCCAAAGTGCGGCACTCCCAGCGAGCTGGCCGCTCAGATCAAGCGAGACAATCGGTCGACCTGGAACGCGTCCTGCTCGACAATGCAGCGCACAAAAACGCTTCAGGCCTGACCAAAAACCGCTTGCACACCCGCTGGGCCCGCGGGTGCAAGCCGTGTCGCCTGGAAAAGGACGCTGTCCAGCCATCGGGCGGACAAGCGAGCCGGATGCATGTGGGGAGGGCGGTCCCGGAACAGGGGTCGAACATTACTGACCAGCAGCGCGCCGGCTTCGCAGCGGCACGCGGGCTTGGATGATAGAAGAGGCGGCAATGGATACGGTACCTAACGGAAACGTCGAACAGAAATTTCAGGAAATGCTGGCGAAGCTCATCGCGACGCCGGCATGGACGGAGAAGCAGCAGCTCGAACTGGAGATGGCGCGAGACATCTCGACGGAGATGCTGCGGCTCGCCGAAGTAATGCGCGACGGCAGCGTCGACCTCGAAACCTGCCTGACGATGCTCAAATACGCGAAGGTGCTCGACTTCATCATGACGACGCTCGCGTCGCGACGCGATATCAAGCCGCAAACGCTGCGGGTCATCTTCAAGCTCGCCGGGCTGAAAGTCGACGAAGCCTATCCGGGCTAGTATCGCCAGGCCGTGCCATCACCTCGTTGCGATCCGCGAGCGGCGTTGCGCCGCTCGCCACGCAAAGCCTCGCTTCCCTCCCTTCGCCACGACGGCCTCTCACGCGCGCGGCGCCTCCGCCGGCGGTGTGCCTTCGTGAAATAGCGTCTTCAGTTGCGCGCGCAGTTCCGGCGAATCCGTGTGCTTGTGAACACTGACCGCGTGCTGGACGGCGGCTTCGAGCAACTCGTCGGTGCTGTCGGCGGACAGCGCGACAGTGCAGTTCATTTCGCTTGGAAACTCGCGACAGTCGATGTACTTGCGGCTCATGACAACCTCCTTGATCGGGACGATCGGCCTGTCCATCGATTCGACACGCACGCGGCACGCGGGCTGCCGTGGCACGGCGGCGATGCGTGGTCACGCATGCGTCGGGCGGGCAACGAGGGTGGTTTGAATGCGGGGAGTGACGCGAACGGCGTCCGACGGAAGGTGTTTGAAAAGTATAGGTCGCGTGGGTGGGGAGCGAAGCGGCTCGCGCGAGTGTGAGGACAACTGGGGGGACTGAATCCTGTCTTTTTCGGCCTGGGGCCCTGGGGCCCTGGGGGCTTGGGGCTTGGGGCTTGGGGCTTGGGGCTTGGGGCTTGGGGCTCGGGGCTCGGGGCTCGGGGCTCGGGGCTCGGGGCTCGGAGCTCGGGGCTCGGGGCGGCCTGGCCGCTCAGTCTCGGTCTGGTCTCAGCGTTGGCGTAGGCGTGCGTATTGCTCTTGGCGCCGGCCGGTGACCTACTGCACACAATCCGTATGCGGCCAGCTTGCCGCGCTATCGGCGAGACCCTCTCTCCGCATCCGCCGACCGTTTGCCCCGCCTTCGCCCGACGTTTGCCCCTCACCCCGCGCAATGTGACAATAACGCCCTTCGCACCGCCAGCCTATTTGGCCGGCCGGCGCGCCGCCTTCCCCTCCCGCTTACCCGCCGAACCGCATGCCATCCTCGCTCGATTCCGCCCGCGTCGCCGTGATCGGCGGCGGCCCCACCGGTCTGATGGCCGCCGAGACGCTCGCCCGGCGCGGCGTGCAAGTCCATGTGTATGACGCAATGCCGTCCGTCGGCCGCAAATTCCTGATGGCCGGTAAGGGCGGCATGAACATCACGCATTCGGAGCCGCTCGAACCGTTCCTCGGCCGTTATGGCGCGCGTCGCGAGCGGATCGCACCGCTGCTCGATGCGTTCGGCCCCGACGCGTTGCGCGCATGGCTGGACGAGCTGGGCATCGAGACATTCGTCGGCAGTTCCGGGCGAGTCTTTCCGTCCGACATGAAGGCCGCGCCGATGCTGCGCGCGTGGCTGCATCGGCTGCGCGAAGCGGGTGTGCATTTCCATATGCGTCACAAGTGGAGCGGCTGGGCACCGGCTGCCAGCGATACCGCCGCGCATCGGCTTCGCTTCGACACCCCCGATGGCGAGCAGGTGGCGGACTGCGACGCGGTGGTCTTTGCACTTGGCGGCGCCAGTTGGCCACGCCTCGGCTCCGACGCCGCGTGGGTCCCACTGATGACCGCGCGCAACGTGCCGGTAGCGCCGCTACGGCCCTCGAACTGCGGCTTCGACGCGGACTGGAGCCCCTACCTGCGTGCGCGTTTCGCGGGTCAACCGCTCAAGCCTGTGGCGATCACGCTGGCCGATGTAGACGAAAAAGTCCACAATCGACAAGGTGAAGCACTTCTGACCGAAACAGGCCTCGAAGGGAGTCTGATCTACGCGTTATCGGCGCCGATTCGCGAGCGAATTCTGGCCGACGGCGACGTCACGATCTCGCTGGATCTGGCGCCAGGCTTGCCGTTGGAGCGAGTCATCGACGAAGTGACGCGGCCGCGGGGCTCACGGTCGATGTCGAGTCATCTGCATGGGCGAATCGGCATCAACGGGGTCAAGCTGGCGCTATTGCACGAGATTTTGCCGAAGGAAGCGTTCACCGATGCCCCCCGCTTAGCGAACGCGATCAAGGCATTGCCGGTGCGGCTGCTGCGCCCTCGCCCGATCGACGAAGCGATCAGCACCGCCGGCGGCATTCCGTTCGAGGCGCTGGACGGCAATCTGATGATCGAACAAATGCCGGGAGCCTTCTGCGCGGGCGAGATGCTCGACTGGGAGGCGCCGACTGGCGGCTATCTGTTGACTGCGTGTTTTGCCAGCGGAATGGTGGCCGGCCGTGGAGTCTGCGTGTATTTGGAAACGCGCGACGCTCAAGCGTGACACAAGGGCGCGACGCCAGCGCGTGATAACACCGGTCGATACCACCGTAGCAATGCGCGATACGACTGCGTGACACGCGCCGCGCAACGCAGAGTGCGGTTATGTTGCCGCCGCGCTTCCGCGCGGCTTCTGCACGTTTACCGCGCTCACCGCGCCTTCAACCGCCACAACGACGTAATCTCGGCCGCCCTCGCCGCATACAGCGGATCGCTTTTATCAGCCGCCTTCGGATGCCGCGGACGAATATCCTCGCGCCCCGCCACCGTCAGCCGCGCATTGTCGATCGCGGCAAGCAGCCACTCGCGCGTGCGCAAACCCAAGTGCTCGGCCAGATCCGAGATGATCAGCCAGCCCTCGCCGTCCGGCGTCAGATGATCGGCAAGGCCGTTCAGGAAACCGAGCAGCATCCGGCTGTCCGGATCGTAGACCGCGTATTCGAGCGGCGACGCGGGGCGCGCCGGCACCCACGGCGGATTACAGACGACGAGCGGAGCCCGCCCGTCGGGAAACAGATCGGCCTGCACCACTTCGACCTGCTGCGCGTAGCCGAGCCGCGCGAGGTTCTCCCGTGCGCACGCGAGTGCACGCGGATCCTGATCGGTCGCGACAATCTGCTTCACACCGCGTTTGGCGAGCAGCGCAGCCAGCACACCGGTACCGGTGCCTATATCGAACGCTCTGTCGAGTGAAGGCAACGGCGTGCGCGCGACGAGATCCACATACTCGCCGCGCACCGGCGAAAACACGCCGTAATGCGGATGGATGCGCTCGCCGAGCGCCGGAATCTCGACGCCCTTCTTGCGCCATTCGTGCGCGCCGATCAGCCCCAGCAGTTCGCGCAGCGACACGACCAACGCGTCACCAGTGGCAGCCCCATAGGCTTCGGTGCAAGCCTCGCGCACGTCGGGCGCGCGGCGCAGCGTAATGCCGTAGTCCGCATCGAGCGGAATCAGGATCATGCCGAGCGTGCGCGCGCGCTGCGATTGCGCCTGCCGATGCAGGTTGAACGCGTCGACCGGGGTCGCGCCCGTTTTGCGCGGCTTGCGTTCGAGCCGGCGCGTCACCGCCAGCAACAGTTGACGCGCGTTCTGGAAGTCACCCTTCCACAGAAGTGCGGTGCCTTCGCAGGCGAGACGGTAGGCGGAATCGGCGGTGGTGCGGTCATCGGCGACGACGACGCGTTTCGGCGGCGGCACAGCCGCTTCGGAGCGCCAGCGCGCGGTGCGCGGGCCGTCGGCTTCGGGCCAGGTGAGAGTTGCGGGGCTGGTCATGATCAAAGGAGTCGATGTTGCGTCGCCGGTGACACGGGCCGCGGTGGCGGCCCGAAACGTTCGCTAGCCCGATGGGCAGAGCGGGCGACGCTCGAATGGTACCGCACCGGCCCCGCTGGATTGATGGCGAAACATACCCCGGCGAGGAACCTGATGATAGACAGCGACCATACCGATTCCGGACAAATAAGTCCAAAAAAGACAAGGTGAAAGAGATAGCGTGATTTTTGAGCCATTCGGGCTCTCACCCATGAGAAATGAGAACTCTAAATTCAAGACCTAAAAAATCGGGATTGAGTTGAAATGGACAAATTTGTCCACAACAGACAAGGTGAAATAGATAGCGTGATTTTTGATCCATCGTGATACTCACCTCGCCTGGGTGAGCCCGCCCAGCAAGGGTTTCGCACCGATCACCGATGCCTCATCACCTCGCAAAAAAGAAAAAAGCGCCGTCGAATCCGACGGCGCTTTTCACTTTTCAATGCGCTGATCTGTTCCAGTCGACACAGATACTCACGCTGGCGGATGCGCATCCGCCGGCGCGAGACCAATCAGCCCGTCAGTACCGAGTTATACGTGGTACCCGCAACGACCACGTTCTTCAGCGTGATGCCGTTGGTGTTGACCACGAACAGCGGCCCCGGCACGGTCGAGGATGCCGGGCCCGCGCAAACCGGCGTACCCAGGTTGCAGTCCGAGATCGTCACGCCGGTGATCGGCGAGACCGTCGGCACCGGCAGCGGACCGTTGTAGTCCGCGGCCACGGGTCCCTGCGCGACGAGCGCCTGGAAGCACGAGTTCGCGCCGGCGGTGAAGCCCGACGTCATCGCGTACGTGACGCTGCCCGACACATTGGTCGCGTTCACGTTCGAGATGTTGACGTTGTTGATCGTCGCCGGATTCCAGCGCACCGCGTCGCCCGACGGGCTGTAGTCGCAGTCGAACGTGATCAGGCCGCCCTGGCCCGTCGACGGGTTGCTGACGAGACCGACCGTGCCCGTGCCCGGGACCGAACCCGGGATGCCTGCGCCCAGCGCGCCGCCGCCGAATTTGCCCGCGAGGTTCACGCCATTCGGCAGCGTCACGCCGTTGATCCACACGTTGTTGATGAAGCCACCGCGATTCATGTTGGTCTTGAAGCGCAGCGCGATGTTCAGCGGGTTGCTCGCCCAATTGGCGTTCTGCATCGTCAGGTTGCGGGCGTAGACGTTCTGCACGCCCGCGCTCATTTCGCTGCCGATCGTCAGACCGCCGTGGCCGCTTTGCATCGTGCAGTTCTGCACGACGATGTTCTGCATCGGACCGTATTCGGTGTCGAGGCACTTGCCGGACTTGATCGCGATGCAATCGTCGCCGGTGTTGAACTGGACGTTCTGCACCAGCACCGCGTTGCACGCGTCCGGGTCGAAGCCGTCGTTGTTCGGGCCGACGCTGTCGGCGAACACGCCGTCGATCACGACGTTCGAGCAGCCAGTCGGATGGTGCTGCCAGAACGGCGTGTTCTGCGTGTGGTAGTTCTGCAGCAGCACGTTCGTGCAACCGATGAACTCAACCATGCACGGACGCAGATAGTGTCCGTTGCCGAACACGCGGTTCAGGACCGGCACGCCCAGCTCCGACAGCGCCGGCAGGTAGTTCTGATCCTGATTCCAGCCCGTTACAGTGAGCAGCGTCATCAGCGTCGTCGTCACGCCATCCTGGTTCGTGAACGACAGGTTGGCCTTCGGATT
The DNA here is from genome assembly GCF_021390495.1 of Paraburkholderia sp. ZP32-5. Classification (NCBI taxonomy): domain Bacteria; kingdom Pseudomonadati; phylum Pseudomonadota; class Betaproteobacteria; order Burkholderiales; family Burkholderiaceae; genus Paraburkholderia; species Paraburkholderia sp. ZP32-5. The sequence goes on from NZ_JAJEJP010000001.1 coordinate 3,768,547, forward strand.
CGTGATCTGCGACGCGGGCAGGCTCGTCAACACGGTGTTGTTCGGGTTGGCGAAGGCCTGCGTGGTGGTCGTCGAGCTGGTGCAGCCGTACGTGCTGCTCGATCCCTTGAAGGTCCACCAGCACGACGTCGGGGCCTGGCTGCTCTGCTGGATCGGCGTCATCGCCTGGCCGTTCAGCACGCAGGTGTTGTCGTCGGCGGTCACCGCGATGTTTTTCTGCTGATACGCGTAGATCGGCGAGCCGAAGTTCAGGCAGTCGTTGGCCTGCCAGCGCGTCCAGTACAGGTTGCCATTGGCGGTCGGATACGGACCGTTCTTCGCGTAGTCGGCCGGATTCGGGCTGAAATAGATCGTGCAGCCCGCGGTCAGGTGGAAGTTCACGTTGCTCAGCAGCACGATCGGGCCACCGCAATACCAGTTGCCGGCCGGCACGACCACGCGGCCGCCGCCGGCCTGATTCGCCGCGTGGATCGCGGCGTTGAACGCGGCACAAGCATCATACGCAGTGTCCGTGTAGTCGCACGGCACCATCACGTTCGAGCCGGGGCTTTGCAGGTCGCTGGTCGGATGTGCGGTCTGCTCCGTGCCGCCCGTCACCCAGGGGATCGGACCGCCGGGCCATGCGGTCGACTGGATCAGCGCGGCGGCCGGCAGCGGCTGCGCGCCATAGCTCGTCACCTGGAAATCGACCGACGGGAACATCGACGGCGTGATGTTGGCGAGCTTGTTGATGATCGCGGTGGCCTGACCATTCGTGCCCCAGATCGGATCGGCCGCGGCGGTGTCCGGGCCGGATGGGGTTCCTGTGCCGCCGCTACCACTCGCGGCAGGCGAATCGGTGGAACTGCCACAACCGGGCAAGCCGGCCAGCAGCCCCGCACCGGCCGTGACGCCCGCGAACGCGAGAAAGCTGCGGCGAGCCGGCGATTGCGGGCGCTGCGCGCACGCGTCGTTGGATAAACCTTCCACGTCTTTAGCCATAAAACCTTCGTCTCCTGTTGCCCTGTTGGTTGGGACTCGCCCTGCAGCGATCGCAGGTGCGGATTTCTAGGGTCATCTTGTACGACGACACATAAATTACTTTAACTAACCTTACGAAAAGTAGGCTAACTAGCGCCGTTCTCCAGGGAAAATTTTCCGTTCATCGGGGAAAATTCACGTATACGGATTTTCCCTCGTGACTATAGATATATGACATACGATAACTTAAAAAGAAAATCAATGAAGCTGCTGCTGCAAGTTGAGCGGAGTTACGCCATGAAATAGAGATGATGCCGAGCCGATCCCGTGGCATTCGGCGCCAATGGGATATTCGAAGCGCCTGGATCCAGGTTGTCTGTCCCGGTTTTAGGTTGTCTGACTAGATATCAAACGCATGAATTCCTCGGAAACATGCAACACGACTCGCATCAGCGCGTCTTTGGATTGCACTCGCGACCCGTCTTCAAACGGCAGAAAAAGAAAAACCCCGCGGACTCAGTCTCGCGGGGTTTTCCGGGTAATGCTGGGTACTACTGGAAGCTAACTGGTGCCGGTTGCAGGACTCGAACCCGCCACCTCATGATTACAAGTCAAGCGCTCTACCTGATGAGCTAAACCGGCATGAGGCCGTGATTCTACTTCATTTCACGATCTTAAGGCGAGCCCTTCCGCCACCTTTCGAGCCATCGTCATCGGGCTGCGGATTGTCCGACGCGGTGTCGGTAGCCGCGGCCGATTCGGCCGGCGATGCTTCGACCGCGCGCGGGGCCGCCGGTGGCTCGATTTCGTCCGCTGCATCCGCCCCCGAATCCTGCGCCTCGCCGCCCGCCGACTCGACCGGGAACGCCATTCCCTGGCCGTTTTCGCGCGCGTAGATCGCGAGAATATTGGCGACCGGCACCTCGATCTTGTGCGACTTGCCGGAGAAGCGCGCGTTGAACTCGATCCACTCGTTACCCATCTGCAACTGGCTGGTGGCCTCGAAGCTGATGTTCAGCACGATCTCGTTGTCGCGCACGAACTGACGCGGCACGCGTGTCTGATTGTCGACGCGGACCGCGATATGCGGTGTGTAACCGTTATCGGTGCACCACTCGTACAGCGCGCGCAGCAGATAAGGCTTCGTGGAAATCTCTTGCATCAACAGTCCTCTTGCGGGCGCGGGCGCGCATCAAACCGATGCGGCGCCCGCGCTCCTGAGCCAAACTCAACGACGCATCACCTTTTCCGAAGGCGTCAGCGCTTCGATATAAGCCGGGCGGCTGAAAATGCGCTCGGCGTACTTCATCAGCGGCGCGGCGTTCTTCGACAGTTCGATGCCGTAGTGATCGAGACGCCACAGCAGCGGCGCGATCGCGACGTCGAGCATCGAGAACTCTTCGCCGAGCATGTACTTGTTTTTCAGGAAGATCGGCGCGAGTTGCGTGAGACGATCGCGGATCGCGAGGCGCGCCTTCTCGTGATTCTTCTCGGCGGCCTTGCCCTTTTCGTTCTCGAGCGTGCCGACGTGGACGAACAGTTCCTTCTCGAAGTTGAGCAGGAACAGGCGGGCGCGGGCGCGCTGCACCGGGTCGGCCGGCATCAGCTGCGGATGCGGGAAGCGCTCGTCGATATACTCGTTGATGATGTTCGATTCGTACAGAATCAGGTCCCGTTCGACGAGGATCGGCACCTGACCATACGGATTCATCACAGCGATGTCTTCCGGCTTGTTGAACAGGTCGACGTCGCGGATCTCGAAGTCCATGCCCTTTTCGAACAACACCAGCCGGCAACGCTGGGAGAAGGGGCAAGTAGTGCCGGAATACAGAACCATCATATTTACGTTTCCTCAAAAAGCTGAAGGGCCAGCGCGTGGAAAAACCGTCCAGCTGGTTTTTCCTTGCGCCGGCCCCACGCCGTGTGGCGGCGTGATTATTTGATATGTTTCCAGTACGCGGCGTTCAGTCGCCAGGCGAAAAAGCTCAGGATACCGAGGAACAACAGCACCCACACGCCAAGCTGCCGGCGGGTTTGCTGCGTCGGTTCGGACATCCATGACAGGTACGACACGAGGTCGGCCACAGCAGAATCATAATCTACCGGCGACATCGTTCCCGGCGTCAGCTGCGTGAAACCGAGGAATTTGTGTACCGTTTCGCCGGTTTTTTCGTCGAGTTCGTCGCCGAATTTCGCCGCACGCTGCCCCTGGAGCTGCCACAGCACGTGAGGCATGCTCACGTTCTCGTACACCAGATTGTTCCAGCCGGTCGGCCGCGTATCGTCGCGATAGAAGCTGCGCAGATACGTGTACAGCCAGTCCTTGCCGCGCGCCCGCGCCTCCACCGACAGATCCGGCGGCGTCGCGCCGAACCACGCTTTCGCATCGTCCGGGCGCATCGCCACCGTCATCGTGTTGCCGATCTTGTCGGTGGTGAACAGCAGGTTGGCCTGGATTGCGCTCGGCGTAATGCCGAGATCGGTCAGCCGGTTGTAGCGCATCAGGTTCGCGCTGTGGCAATTCAGGCAGTAGTTTACAAACAATTGCGCCCCGTGCTGCAAAGAAGCGAAATTGGCCGCGTTATCCGGCGCCCGGTCGAGCGGGAAATTCTCGTCCGCGTAAGCCGGGGCGGCCAGCAATGCAAGCATCGTCGCGCCGATCAGCGCGCACATCGAAAGCAGTTTTTTCATCTTCGTGTTCTCCTGGCTCGCAATTAGTGAGGCTTGAACCGCACCCGTTCCGGCGGCTGCTTGAACTTGCCAAGCCGCGTCCAGAAAGGCATGCCGAGGAAAAACGCGAAGTAGATCAGCGCGCAGATCTGCGCGATCAGCGTCGAGGCCGGTGACGGCGGTTTCGTGCCGAGGAAGCCTAGCGTCAGAAACGCCAGCACGAAGATCCCGTAGAACACCTTGTGGAAGAACGGCCGGTAGCGGATCGACTTGACCGGCGAACGGTCGAGCCACGGCAGGAAGAACAGCGAGATCACCGCGCTGCCCATCACCACGACGCCCCAGAACTTCGACTCGGTGAACGCCATCGCGATGATCACGAGCACCGCGAGCACCGGCAGACCAAGCCGCCACTTGCCGCGTGCGCGGATCAGCGCGAGCACGCCGAGCAGCGCGATCACGATCATCAGCACGATCTTGAACGGGTCGGTGGTCGCGCGCAGCATCGCATAAAAGGCGGTGAAATACCACACTGGCGCAATTTCCGGCGGCGTCTGAAGCGGGTTAGCCGGCACGAAGTTGTTCGCTTCGAGGAAGTACCCGCCCATTTCCGGCGCGAAGAAAATGATCGCGGCGAAAATCAGCAGGAACACCGCCACGCCCATGAAGTCGTGCACCGAGTAGTACGGGTGGAACGGGATGCCGTCGAGCGGCACGCCGTCCGGGCCTTTCTTCGCCTTGATCTCGATGCCGTCCGGGTTGTTCGAGCCGACTTCATGCAGCGCCACCAGGTGCGCGATCACGAGGCCGACCAGCACCAGCGGAATCGCGATCACGTGAAACGCGAAGAAGCGGTTCAGCGTGACGTCGGAGACCACGTAGTCGCCGCGAATCCACAGCGACAGATCCGGGCCGATGAACGGAATCGCCGAGAACAGGTTCACGATCACCTGCGCGCCCCAGAACGACATCTGGCCCCACGGCAGCAGGTAGCCGAAGAACGCCTCGGCCATCAGACACAGGAAGATCAGGCAACCGAAGATCCACACCAGCTCGCGCGGCTTGCGGTACGAGCCGTACATCAGCCCACGGAACATGTGCAGATACACGACGACGAAGAACATCGACGCGCCCGTGGAGTGCATGTAGCGGATCAGCCAGCCCCACGGCACCTCGCGCATGATGTACTCGACCGACGAGAACGCGAGCGTCGCGTCGGGCTTGTAGTTCATCGTGAGGAAAATGCCGGTGACGATCTGGTTGACCAGCACCAGCAAGGCAAGCGAACCGAAGAAGTACCAGAAGTTGAAGTTCTTCGGCGCGTAGTACTCGGAAACGTGCTTCTTCCAGGTGGAAGTCATTGGGAAGCGCTGGTCGATCCAACCAGCCAGCCCGGTCGTCTCTACTTCGTGTTCGCTCGCCATTACGCTTCTCCTTTCTCGTCTTTCCCGATCACGAGGCCCGTGGCGGACGTGAACATGAAACGCGGGATATCGAGGTTTTGCGGGGCGGGTTTGTTCTTGAACACACGGCCGGCCATATCGTAGGTCGAGCCGTGGCAAGGACACAGAAAGCCGCCTGGCCAGTCATCGGGGAGATTGGCCTGTGGGCCCTCCTGAAAGCGCGGGGTCGGCGTGCAGCCCAGATGGGTACAAACGGCGACGGCGACCAGAAGATGCTTGTTCTCCGCGCGCGAACGGAATTCGTTGTTGCAGTACTCCGGCAACGGCATCGAGAAGGGATTCAGCGAGTGAGGGTCCGCTACCTGGCTATCCGCTTTCTGCACGTCGGCGAGCATCCGGTCCGTGCGGTTGATGACCCAAACCGGTTTGCCACGCCAGGCGACGGTCATCATGTCGCCGGGTTTCAGATTGCTGATATCGACATCGACCGGGGCACCCGCGGCCTTGGCTTTCTCGGATGGTGCAAACGAACTAACAAAGGGTACGACAACGGCAACTCCTCCTACGCCGCCTGCTACGGTCGTCGCTACCAGCCAGTTACGGCGGCTGCCATCGACGCGTTCATCTTCTTTGTCTCGCATCACACGCCCCACTTCTGAGTTGGATTTTTCCTTCACGTCGGTTCTACCGCCGCTAGTTTGCGCGAATGGAGTCGCCATTTACAAGGGCCGAGTGCCAAAAACCGTGCGAACCCCTTGATAACCAAGGGTTTCTCCGTACCGATCGCAAACTTTTTCGCACCTCCTTTTAAGCGTCTTCTACGCTATTCGCGCCTTTTTCTTCGTGAATGCAATTCGCAATTAAACCGGATTGGGGATATCGATAAAGAGGTGTTCGATATCGAACGATTCGGACAGATGCTTGCCCACCGCCTGCACGCCGAAGCGCTCGGTCGCATGGTGCCCCGCCGACAGGAACGCGACGCCGCTCTCGGCCGCCGTATGCATCATCGACTCGGACACCTCGCCAGTCACGTAGACGTCGGCGCCAGCCGCGATCGCCGAATCGAACATGCCTTGCGCGGCGCCCGTGCACCAGCCGATGCGGCGCAGTTCGCTATCCGGATCGCCGAACACGAGCGGCGTGCGGCCGAGCGTCTGCTCGATCTCCGCCGTCAGGTGCGACAGCGTGATCGGCATCGGCAGCGTGGCGAGCCAGCCGAGATCGTTGTCGCCGAAGCGCGCGTCGCTGATCCAGCCCATCTTCTCGCCGATCTGCGCGTTGTTGCCGAACTCCGGGTGATCGTCGAGCGGCAGATGGTAGGCGAACAGGTTCAGGTCGTTCGCGAGCAGCAACTTCAGGCGCGCATGCTTGCGGCCGGTGATCGGCGCCGCCTCGTTGCGCCAGAAGTAGCCATGATGGACCAGCACCGCGTCGGCGCCCCAGTCGAGCGCGGCCTCCAGAAAGGCCACCGACGCGGTCACGCCGGTCGCGAGCTTGTTGACCCGACGACGCCCTTCGACCTGTAATCCATTGGGGCAGTAGTCCTTGAACCGGGCGATTTCGAGAAGGTTGTTCAAGTACAATTCAAGTTCAATCCGATCCATATATCCCTCTAGTCTTCAGATGCTTAGACGCTTCTGGCTGTTATTTGCCCAAGCGGTGACTGTGCTGTTGGCGCTGATGTTCATCATTGCGACCCTCAAACCGCAGTGGCTGCAGCGTCAAGGGCAGTTCGGCAGGCAACTCGCCGAACCGATCGTCGCGCTGCGGGAAGTGGCGCCAGGCGTTGGCAACGGCCATGCCGAGGCGTCCTATGCGGATGCGGCGCAAAAGGCCATGCCCGCGGTCGTCAACGTGTTCTCCAGCAAGGATGGCTCGCTGCCTCCCGATCCGCGCGCGAAAGACCCGTTGTTCCGTTACTTCTTCGGCGACCGGAACAATCGCAAGCAGCAGGAGCAGCCGGCCTCGAATTTGGGCTCAGGCGTGATAGTGAGTTCGGAAGGTTACATTCTAACGAACCAGCACGTCGTGGACGGCGCCGATCAGATCGAAGTTGCGCTCGCCGACGGTCGCACCGCCAGCGCAAAGGTCATCGGTATCGACCCCGAAACCGATCTGGCGGTGCTGAAGATCAATCTGAACCATCTGCCTACCATCACGCTTGGCCGCATGGAGCAGACGCACGTCGGCGACGTCGTGCTGGCGATCGGCAATCCGTTCGGCGTCGGCCAGACCGTGACGATGGGCATCGTCAGCGCGCTCGGGCGCAACCATCTCGGCATCAATACGTTCGAAAACTTCATCCAGACCGACGCGGCGATCAACCCCGGCAATTCCGGCGGTGCGCTCGTCGACGTGAACGGCAACCTGCTCGGCATCAACACCGCGATCTACTCACGCTCGGGCGGCTCGCTCGGCATCGGCTTCGCGATTCCGGTGTCGACCGCGCGCAGCGTGCTCGAAAGCATCATCACGACCGGCTCGGTCACGCGCGGCTGGATCGGCGTCGAACCGCAGGACGTGACGCCGGAGATCGCCGAGTCGTTCGGGCTCGACCAGAAGTCGGGCGCCATCGTCGCAGGCGTGCTGAAGAGCGGTCCGGCCGACCGCGCGGGCATCAAACCCGGCGACATCCTGATCAGCGTGAACGGCCAGGAGATCACCGATACCACGCGTCTGCTGAACGTGATCGCGCAGATCAAGCCGGGTACGTCGGCGAAGGTGCATCTGGTGCGCAAGGGCCGTCAGATCGATCTCGACGTGATGATCGGCAAACGCCCGCCGCCGCCGAAGCAGGCAGAAGACGACAACGGCGGCAGCGATCAGCCGGACGATGAGGGTGGTTGATGGTTGAAAGAGCGGCGTTAGGGATGGTGAGGCTCTGAGCGGTTGAAGGTGCGCTACGCTCAGCACGCGCAGGCAGCCAACGAACGACAACAACAATCCAAACGTCCACATAACGAAAAAGGGCAGCCCATCACGGCGGCCCTTTTTCATCGACTCACGCTTTCGCGGCCCTTCCCTCGCGCCCATGCGCACGGCGCGGGCCCACGACACGAACTCAACTCGACGGCGGACTCGCCTCCTCGACCGCCACCGGCCGCTTGCCGACGAAGATCCGCGCCGCGATGATGCCGGCTTCGTACAGCACGATCAGCGGAACCGCGAGGATCAGCTGCGAAAACACGTCCGGCGGCGTCACGACAGCCGACACGATGAACGCGCCGACGATCACATACGGACGGATCTCCTTGAGCTTCTTCAGCGTGACCACGTTCATGCGCACCAGCAGCACGACGACGATCGGCACCTCGAAGGTCACGCCGAACGCAAGGAACATCGTTAGGACAAAGCTCAGGTAGTTGTCGATATCGGTCGTCATCTCCGCGCCGAGCGGCGCGTTGTAGTGCGCCATCACGCGGAAGATGGTCGGGAACACGACGAAGTACGCGAACGCCATCCCGCACAGGAACAGCGTGTAGCTGCTCGCCACCAGCGGCATGACCAGCTTCTTCTCGTGCTGATACAGCCCCGGCGCGACGAATGCCCAGATCTGATACAGCACGACCGGCAGCGCGATCACGAGCGCGACCAGCATCGTGACCTTCATCGGCACGAAGAACGAGCCGGTGACGTCGGTGACGATCATCTTGCCGTCCTTCGGCAGATTCTGCATCAGCGGACGGGCAAGCAGCCGGAAGATGTCCGGCGCCCAGTACACGAGCCCAATGAACACGACGATGACCGCAAGCCCCGCACGGATGATGCGGTCACGCAGTTCAACGAGGTGGGAAATGAAGGTCTCTTCGGCGCCTTCGTTCGGGGATTGCTGGGGGTCGCTCACACCGGCCCTCGGTTAGAGATTGTCGTTCTGATCATCAGAAAAACCGCGTCGGACGACGCAGGCTGGCGGGCGTATGCCGCGCGACGCGCGCGGCGCCCGACTGCACGCGCGTGCGGCGCAGGCTTGCACGCTTGTACCAGGTGGGCGTGGCGCTCTGCTTGACGCGCCAGTTCTTGCGTTTGGGTGCGGCGGCCGGCGTGGTGATCGGCCAGGACGTCGTGCCCGAGCTGCCGGCGTCTTCGAGCGCGCCGCCGGCGATGCTCGGCGACACCGACGTGCCGCTGTTCCACGCGTCGTTCAGCTCGTTCTCGTGCTTGCGGAGATTGTCCTGCACCGTGCTTTCGACATTGCTCGCGGCTTTCTCGAACTCGGTCTTCATCCGCTTCAGTTCGTCGAGCTCGATTTCGCGCGTGACCTCGGCCTTTACGTCGTTGATGTACCGCTGCGCGCGGCCGAATAGCGCGCCGGCCGTGCGAGCGACACGCGGCAGGCGCTCAGGCCCGAGGACGACCAGCGCGACGACGCCGATCAGCGCCATCTTGGTTAGACCGAGGTCCAGCATGAAATGGAATGTCCGTCAGTAACGCGGGAGCGGCGCGAGCGCCGTGGCTTAGCGGTAATCGTTCGAATGCGGCGTCTTTTCCTTCGCCTCGACATCCACTGCGCCATTACGCGGCAGTTCGCGCTGCTGCTGCGAATCCGCAGCCGGCGATTCTGCTTCCTTCATGCCTTCCTTGAAACCCTTCACCGCGCCGCCCAGATCGCCGCCGATATTGCGCAGCTTCTTCGTGCCGAATACCAGCGCCACGATCAACAACACGATCAACCAATGCCAAATGCTCAACGAACCCATGACTACTCTCCTTAACCCCCACACCGTATCGCGATGCGGAAAATTTCGTGCGCCTTACGGCGTAATCTGAAGCGCGGACGTTTGAATTAATGCTTCGCCCTTGCTTCGTCTCCTCTATCTCTACGTTACCGCACACGATCCCGCTTTGCTTGCGCCCCAACCGTCGGCCAACCGATGACATTCATTGTGACCGGGCGATCGCGTCGACGTTATTACAAATGCGGTAAAAGCAACGGCGGCGCTATTGTCCTCGACCAAAAAACCACGGCTTGCCCACAATATCAGGCCGCGCGTATGGCCCGCCAGGTGCACTCGCCGCTCAACCCATGCGTTGCCACGGCCGCGGCCCCGCGAGAATGTGCGCATGCAGGTGATACACCTCCTGCCCTCCGCCCGGACCGGTATTAATGACCGTGCGAAAGCCGGTCTCGCCGCCGGTGTACGCGACGCCAAGTTGCTCAGCCAGACGCGCCGTCAAGACGAGCATTCTACCAAGCAGAGGCGCGTCGCTTTCGGTGCAGTTCGACAGCGTCGCGATGTGCTTGCGCGGAATCACCAGCACGTGAGTTTCGGCCGCCGGGCGGATATCGCGGAAGGCGACGAACTCGTCGTCTTCGTAGACTTTGGTCGACGGGATTTCGCCAGCGGCGATCTTGCAGAAAAGGCAGTTCGGATCGTGACTCATCGTATTCCTGACACGGTAGGGCTGGAGCGCGAAGCGCGGCGCGACGAGATCCGACCCGAAAACACCGGCCCGATGAAACGGACCGGATGACGCTCAGACCCAGCCGCGCGGATTCGCGAGCGGCTTGTTATCGTACAGATAGAGCCAGCCTTTGATAATACGGTACAACATCCAGATGCTGACGGCCCACAGCACCGGAATGCCGATCAGCACGAGCAACAGCAGCGCCCCGATCGCGTAGCCGACGAGGCCCATCCAGAACGTGCGGATCTGCCATTCGAAATGCGCTTCGTACGGCGTACCTGCCACATCATCGCGCTTCACGTAGTTGATGATGATCGCGATCAGAATGGTCAGCCCGCCCGTCAGCCAGTGCACCGCGTAGAGCGCGTACAGCACATGGGTCAGCGTGCGCAGGCTGCGCTCGCGTTCAGGCTCCATCGCATGGCGGTAGACCGGCGGCGGATAGCTTCCTTGCGACTGTTCCATGCTTGCGTCCTCCCGAGGGTGCATTACTCGCAATATGAGCGCCGGTGTTCACGACTTCAAGCACAAATGCGCAGGCGTCGCTCAGTCGCCGTTCTGCTCGCGCTCGCGGCTCTTGCGCAGCGCCTTTTCCTCGATGCCCGACAAACCTTCGCGGCGCTCCAGTTCGGCCACCACATCGGCCGGGCTCAGATCGAAATGCGACAGCATCACGAGGCAATGAAACCACAGGTCCGCGACCTCCCCGACCAGCGCCTTCGGCGCGCCGCCCTGGCGCACGTCCTTCGCGGCCAGCACGACTTCGGTGGCTTCTTCGCCGATCTTTTTCAGCACCGCGTCGTCGCCCTTGTGGAACAGGCGCGACACGTACGAGAGGTCCGGATCGCCGCCCTTGCGGCTATCGATCACAGCAGCGAGGCGCAGCAGCGTGTCGAGCGTGGAAGCGTCGGCGGACGACGGATTTTGCGTGGATTGCGTCATTTGTAGATGTGTTCGGGGTCTTTCAGCACGGGATCGACGGCCTGCCAGTCACCATCGTCCACCGAGCCTTCGAATTTCTGGAAAAAGCACGAATGGCGGCCGGTGTGGCACGCGATGCCCGACACCTGCTCGACCTTCAACAGCACGACGTCCTCGTCGCAATCGAGCCGCACTTCATGCACGTGCTGCACGTGGCCCGACTCTTCGCCCTTGAACCACAGGCGCTGGCGCGAGCGCGAGAAATACACCGCGCGGCCGGTTTCGACAGTTTTCGCCAACGCCTCGCGGTTCATCCACGCGAACATCAGCACGTCGTTCGTCGATGCTTCCTGCGCGATCACCGGCACGAGGCCGTTCGCGTCCCACTTCACCTTGTCGAGCCAGTTCACTGCCGAGGGATTCGTCACGTTACAACCTCACCGAAATGCCCTGGTCGGCCATGAAGCGCTTGGCCTCGCCGACCGTATATTCGCCATAGTGGAAGATGCTCGCGGCAAGCACCGCATCCGCGTGACCGTCCTTGATGCCGTCGGCCAGATGCTGCAGGTTGCCGACGCCGCCCGACGCGATCACCGATACCGGCACCGCGTCCGATACCGCGCGTGTCAGCGCGAGATCGAAGCCGCTCTTGGTGCCGTCGCGATCCATGCTGGTCAGCAGGATTTCGCCGGCGCCGAGTTCGGCCATCTTGCGCGCCCATTCGATCGCATCGAGCCCAGTCGCTTTGCGACCGCCGTGCGTGAACACTTCCCAGCGCGGCGTTTCACCATGGGCCGACACGCGCTTCGCGTCGATCGCGACGACGATGCACTGCGAGCCGTATTTGTCGGTGGCGTCCTTAACGAGCTGCGGATTCGCGACCGCCGACGAGTTCATGCTGATCTTGTCCGCGCCGGCGTTGAGCAGGCGCCGCACGTCTTCGACCGCGCGCACGCCGCCGCCGACCGTCAACGGAATGAACACCTGCGAGGCGACCGCTTCGATGATCGGCAGGATCAGATCGCGCTGATCCGAGGTCGCGGTGATGTCGAGAAAGGTCAGTTCGTCGGCGCCCTGATCGTCGTAACGGCGCGCGATTTCGACCGGATCTCCGGCGTCGCGCAGCTCGACGAAATTGACGCCCTTGACCACCCGGCCAGCGGTGACGTCGAGACAGGGGATGATGCGTTTAGCTAGAGCCATGATCGTGCAATTCTGCCAATACCGCTGATGAGGCCGCTCGCCACGGAGCAAGCGGCACGGTGTCGGCGCGACAGAGCGGCTCAGCCGCGTCGCGCCGCGAAAGGAGTTTCGGCCGGGTGCCGGTAGAACGTTGCGCGCATCGTGAGTGACGCGCGCTCCGCTTGTAGCCACCTTCGCCTGATTGCCGCGGGCCTGCGGACAGCTGGCGCCAACCAAAGTCAGCGCAGCACCGCTATCAAAGCTATCTCACGAAGCCGGTGCGTGAGCCCAATTCAACCAGCCGACGCACAGCGCCACTGCATCAAGCGTCGTCCGATTCGCGCAGCCGGTCCGCGAGCGTTTGCGCCGCCGCGAAGTCGAGGTCGCCCGAATAGATCGCGCGGCCGCAGATCACGCCTTCGATGCCTTCGTCTTCGACTTCGCACAGCGACTCGATGTCCGCGAGATTCGACAGGCCGCCGCTCGCGATCACCGGAATCTTCACCGCGCGCGCGAGGCGCACCGTCGCTTCGATATTGATGCCTTGCAGCATGCCGTCGCGGCCGATGTCGGTATAGATGATCGATTCGCAGCCGTAGTCCTCGAACTTGCGCGCGAGGTCGGCCACTTCGTGGCCGGTCAGCTTGCTCCAGCCGTCGGTCGCGACCTTGCCGTCTTTCGCGTCGAGACCGACGATGATGTGGCCGCCGAACGCGGTGCACGCGTCCTGCAGAAAGCCGGGATTCTTCACCGCCGCCGTACCGATAATCACGTACGACAGGCCGTCGTCCAGATAGCGCTCGATCGTGTTCAGGTCGCGGATGCCGCCACCCAGTTGCACGGGGATCCGGCCGGCCACTTCATCCAGGATCGCGCGGATGGCATCGCCGTTCCTAGGCTTGCCGGCAAACGCGCCGTTCAGATCGACCAGATGGAGACGCCGCGCGCCGCGCTCGACCCAATGTCGGGCCATTGCCGCCGGTTCCTCGGAGAAAATCGTCGCCTGGTCCATATCGCCTTGTTTGAGGCGTACACACTGACCATCTTTCAGGTCGATGGCGGGAATCAGCAGCATAGCAATCGGGTGTTGTCTGGGAGTGGGTTGAAGGTCGGCGGCAGCGGCTGGTCAGCCAGCCCGCCAAAACGCCGTTTCGCTAGTTTAGTACAACTCTTTCGGCGCTCCAGCGGGGCGCCGGTCTGCAGCCAGGCCGTCGCGGCACGCTCGTGGCGCGCGGCAACGGAATGAAGAAAAGCGTTCACGGGTTCCAGTGCACGAAGTTGCGATACACGCGCAAGCCCGCTTCGGCGCTCTTTTCAGGGTGAAATTGAGTGGCGAAGATGTTATCCCGTGCTACCGCCGACGTAAACGCCAAGCCATACACCGTTTCGCCCGACGTATGCGCGGGATTGTCCGGCACCACGTAATAGCTGTGCACGAAGTAGAAGAATGCATTGTCGGCAACGCCATCCCACAGAGGATGGTTCTGCGCCTGGCGCACGCGATTCCAGCCCATCTGCGGGACCTTGAAGCGCGAGCCGTCGTCCTGCACCTGGCCTTCGAGTTCGAAGCGCACAACCTTGCCGGGCAGCAGACCGAGACCCGGCGTGTCGCCTTCCGCGCTCCAGTCGAACAGCATCTGTTCGCCGACGCACACACCCATCAGCGGTTTGCTGCGCGACGCCTCGACGACCGCTTCCTGCAAGCCGGATGCACCGAGACTGCGCATGCAATCGGGCATCGCGCCTTGACCGGGCAGCACGACGCGGTCGGCCGCGCGGATCGCTTCCGGCTTATCGACGATCGCCACGTCCGCTTCCGGTGCGGCCTGGCGCAAAGCCTGGGCCACCGAACGCAGGTTGCCCATTCCGTAATCCACAATCGCTATCGAAGTTTTCATTTCAAGTTTGGCCGCCATGCCATTGATCCATCGATACCGGCGCGCGGCGTCGAACGACGGTTGCAGGTTCGCGCGGCGCTGCCGGATGGATCGCTAAAGGTGAGTGGCGTGAAGACGCTAGAGGCGATGAAAGACGATTAGAGGCTCGTTGAAGACCTGTTAAAGACTGCCCTTGGTCGACGGAATCTGTCCGGCCGCGCGCTCGTCGAGTTCGACAGCCATGCGCAGTGCGCGCCCGAACGCCTTGAACACCGTTTCGAGCTGATGGTGCGCGTTGATGCCGCGCAGATTGTCGATATGCAGCGTGACGCCCGCGTGGTTCACGAAACCGCGGAAGAATTCGATCGACAGGTCGACGTCGAACGTGCCGATACGCGCGCGTGTGAACGGGACGTGGAATTCGAGGCCCGGACGGCCGGAAAAGTCGATCACGACGCGCGACAGCGCTTCGTCGAGCGGCACGTAGGAATGGCCATAGCGGCGAATACCCTTGCGATCGCCGATCGCCTTCGCCACCGCCTGACCGAGCGTGATGCCGGTGTCTTCGACCGTATGGTGGTCGTCGATGTGCAGGTCGCCATGCGCTTCGATGTCGAGGTCAAACAGCCCGTGACGGGCGATCTGGTCGAGCATGTGATCCAGGAACGGCACACCGGTGGCCAGCTTCTGCTGACCGGTGCCGTCCAGGTTGATCTTCACACGGATCTGCGTTTCGCTGGTGTTGCGAACGACTTCCGCAAGGCGCATGGTAATTCCTCGAATCTGGCTAGAAAGCGCTAGTAAGTGTGGGGTGGAAAAACGGCGGACCGTTCGATACTTCGGATCCGTGTACCGGATCAATGCCGCGAATCAGTGCTGCAAATCAGCGCAGCACCAGTTTCAGCCCGGCGAGCAACTGGGCGTTTTCTTCCGGCGAACCGACGGTCAAACGCACACAATTGGCCAGCGATGCATGCATTTTACTCACGTTTTTGATCAGAACCCGCGCGGTTAGCAGGGTTTCGAACAGCACGGACGCATCGGGCACGCGCACCAGCAGGAAGTTGCCGGCGCTCGGGAACACTTCGGCACCCGGCAGCGCGGCGACCGCCTGCGCGAGCTTCGCGCGCTCATCGCGCAATTGCGCGGCCTGTGCATCGAGCACGCTCACGTGGTCGAGCAGGAAATCGGCGGCGGCCTGGGTGAGCACGTTGGTGTTGTAGGGCGGGCGCACCTTGTCGAATTCGGTGAGCCACGCGGGCTTGCCGACCAGGTAGCCGAGGCGGATGCCGGCAAGCCCCAGTTTCGACACCGTGCGCATCACGACGACGTTGTCGAACTGGTCGGCGCGCGGCAGCCAGCTCTTCTGCGCGAACGGCTGATAGGCCTCGTCGATCACGACCAGGCTGTGGCTCGCCGCGGCGATGATGCGCTCGATGTCGGCGTCGTCGTACAGCGTGCCGGTCGGGTTGTTCGGATACGCGAGATAAACGATCGCCGGTTCGTGCTCGGCGATCGCCGCGAGCATCGCTTCGGTGTCGAGCGTGAAGTCCGCTTTCAGCGGCACGCCGACGAATTCGAGATTCGCCAGCTGCGCGGACACCTGATACATGACGAAACCCGGCACCGGCGCGAGCACTTTCGCACCCGGCTTCGCGCACGCGATCGACATGATGCTGATGATTTCATCCGAGCCGTTGCCGAGCAGCACGTCGCATCCGGCGGGCACACCCATCACATTGCGGATCCGCTCGATCAGCGCTTCGGGACGCGGCGCCGGATAGCGGTTCAGCGCGACACTGGCCAGCCGCTCGCCGAGCTGCGCGGCCAGTTCCGGCGGCAGCGCGAACGGGTTTTCCATCGCGTCGAGCTTGATGAAGCCCGTGGCGTCCGGCACCGGATAGCTGGTCATTGCGAGTACGTCGCGGCGGATGATGTCTTGAGGTGTCGTCATAGGTCAGTGAGCCCGGGCCATGCGGGAAAGCCGGCCTGGTGTCGGCGGCCGATGGCCGCGCTGGTTGGTCTCTGTCGTGGTTATGAACGGGTGATTCGGCGTGGCGTGGGCTTGCGCTGGCGCGCCCGGCAGTGGCGAAAGTGGGCGAAGCGCGGAAACCCGGTTCGCTCCCGGCTCTACTTCGCCGCGCCACCGTTATCCGCTATCCGCTTCAGCCCCGTTCGTTGTTGTTCTGCCGCATCCGGTATTCGGCACTGCGCGCATGCGCCTGCAGGCCTTCGCCATACGCGAGTTCGGCGGCGATCTCGCCGAGCGTCTGCGCGCCTTCGGCGCTGACTTCGATCAGGCTCGACCGCTTGAAGAAATCATAGACGCCGAGCGGCGACGAAAAACGCGCGGTACGCGAGGTCGGCAGCACGTGATTCGGGCCCGCGCAATAGTCGCCGAGGCTCTCGCTCGTGTAGCGGCCAAGGAAGATCGCGCCGGCGTGGCGAATCTGCTGCGCCCACTGATGCGGCTCCAGCGCCGAGATTTCGAGGTGTTCGGGCGCGATGTCGTTGACGATCGCGCAGGCCTCGGCCATGTCGCGCACCTTGATCAGCGCGCCGCGATTTTCGAGCGATGTGCGGATCACGTCGCGGCGCGGCATCGTCGGCAGCAGTTCGTCGATCGCTTCGTGCACGCGCGCGATGAATGCGTCGTCTGGGCACAGCAGGATCGACTGCGCGAGTTCGTCGTGTTCGGCCTGCGAGAACAGGTCCATCGCGACCCAGCGCGGATCGGTCGTGCCGTCGCACAGCACGAGGATTTCCGACGGCCCGGCGATCATGTCGATGCCGACCGTGCCGAACACGCGGCGCTTGGCCGACGCGACGTACGCATTGCCGGGACCGCAGATCTTGTCGACCGCCGGCACCGTTTGCGTGCCGTACGCGAGCGCGCCGACCGCCTGTGCGCCGCCGATCGTGAACACCCGATCGACACCGCCGAGCAACGCCGCGGCCAGCACCAGCGGGTTTTTCACGCCGTCCGGCGTCGGCACCACCATGACGATCTCACGCACGCCGGCCACTCGCGCCGGAATCGCGTTCATCAGCACCGACGACGGATACGCGGCCTTGCCTCCCGGCACATAGATACCCGCGCGATCGAGCGGCGTGACCTTCTGGCCGAGCACCGTGCCGTCGGCCTCGGTGTACTGCCAGCTATGACTGCCGCACTCGATCTTCTGCTTCTCGTGATAGCCGCGCACGCGCGCCGCCGCCGCTTCCAGCGACGCGCGCCGCTTCGGTTCGAGACTTTCGAGCGCCGCTTCAAGCTCCGCCATCGGCAGTTCGAGTTCAGCGACGCTCTTCGCGTCGAGCCGGTCGAAGCGGTTCGTGTACTCGAGCACCGCCTCATCACCGCGCGCCTTCACGTCGTTCAGAATCTGCGCGACCGAGCGCTCGATGGCTTCGTCTTCGCTCGCCTCGAACGCGAGCACCGCATGCAGCGACTTGTGGAAGCCGGGAGCGGTGGAATCGAGTTTGCGAATCTTGATAGACATACAGGTATCCGTTTCGGTAAGGCGCGCGTGTGCTGGGTAATCAGATTGCCATCGTCGGTCAGGCGGCCGGCGCGCCGGCTTTTGACGCGCTGGCGAACGCATCGAGAATCGGCCGCAACGCGGCGCGCTTCAGCTTCAGCGCGGCCTGGTTCACCACGAGGCGCGACGAAATCTGCATGATCTCCTCCACCTCGACCAGATTGTTCGCGCGCAGCGTATTGCCCGAGCTGACCAGGTCGACGATCGCGTCGGCGAGGCCCACCAGCGGCGCGAGTTCCATCGAACCGTACAGCTTGATCAGGTCGACGTGCACACCCTTGGCGGCGAAGTGCTCGCGCGCGGTTTCAACATACTTGGTCGCGACGCGCAGGCGGGCGCCCTGGCGCACCGCGTTCGCATAATCGAAACCCGCGGCCACCGCGACCGACATGCGGCAGCGCGCAATCTCCAGATCGACCGGCTGATACAGGCCGCTGCCGCCATGCTCGAGCAGCACGTCCTTGCCGGCCACGCCGAAATCGGCCGCGCCGTACTCGACATAGGTCGGCACATCGGTCGCGCGCACGATGATCACGCGCAGGTTTGCGTCGGTGGTCGGCAGGATCAGCTTGCGCGACGTTTCGGGGTCTTCAGCGACTTCGATGCCGGCCGCCGCGAGCAGCGGCAGCGTTTCCTCGAAGATACGCCCTTTCGACAACGCGAGCGTGAGCGGTGCGCTCACCGCCGGCGACGATGACGTTTGCGGCATCGAGCTCATACCTCGCTCCCGGAGACGCGGCGCACTTTCGCGCCGATTGCATTGAGCTTGGCTTCCATCCGGTCGTAACCGCGATCGAGGTGATAGATGCGGTCGATCAGCGTCTCGCCTTCGGCGCGCAGCGCGGCGATCACGAGACTCGCGGACGCGCGCAGATCGGTAGCCATCACCTTCGCGCCGGACAGCTTGCCGACGCCGTTCACGAGCGCGGTGTTGCCGTCGATCGTGATGCTCGCGCCGAGCCGGTTCAACTCCTGCACGTGCATGAAGCGGTTTTCGAAGATCGTTTCGACGACTTGAGCAGTGCCGTCCGCGATCGCGTTCAGCGCCATGAACTGCGCCTGCATGTCGGTCGGGAACGCCGGGTATTCGGAGGTGCGGAACGTGACCGCGCTCGGACGCTTGTCCATGCGCACGCGCATCCAGTCGTCGCCTTCGTCGACGGTCACGCCCGCTTCGCGCAGCTTTTCAGTGACGGCTTCGAGCAGCAGCGGACGCATCTTGCGCAGCGTCACGTCGCCACCGGCGGCCGCGACCGCGCACAGGAACGTGCCCGCTTCGATGCGGTCCGGAATCACCGCGTGCGTCGCGCCGTGCAGCTTGTCGACGCCCTGGATCACAAGACGGTCGGTGCCGATGCCGTCGATTTGCGCGCCCATCGCGACCAGCAGATGCGCGAGGTCGACCACTTCCGGCTCGCGCGCGGCGTTCTCGATGACCGTTTCGCCTTCGGCCAGCACCGCCGCCATCAGCAGGTTCTCGGTGCCGGTCACGGTGATCATGTCGGTGACGATGCGCGCGCCCTTCAGACGCTTCGCGCGCGCTTCGATAAAGCCGTGCTCGATCGTGATCTCGGCGCCCATCGCCTGCAGACCCTTGATGTGCTGATCGACCGGCCGCGCGCCGATCGCGCAGCCGCCCGGCAGCGACACGCGCGCATGGCCGAAGCGCGCGACCAGCGGGCCGAGCACGAGGATCGACGCGCGCATGGTCTTCACCATCTCATACGGCGCGACGAGGTTGTCGACCTTGGAGGCATCGAGCGCCACGCGGCCTTCGCTTGCTTCGATACGCACGCCCATCTGGCCGAGCAGCTTCAGCATCGTGCGCACGTCCTGCAGATCGGGCACGTTCTCCAGATGCACCGGCTCCGCGGACAGCAGGCTCGCGCACAGGATCGGCAATGCCGCGTTCTTCGCGCCCGAGACGACAACTTCACCGGATAGCGGGTAGCCGCCTTCAATGATGAGTTTATCCATGCCTGTCGGTTCCTGATCGGCCCGGGTCGCGCCCGCGGCCGTCTTGACTGTGTTCGGCGCGCCGCTCGCGGCGTCGCGCCCTTCCTGAGTAATTCGCACTAAATTTCCAGATTTACGCGTTCTGCCATTCGGCGGGCGTCAGCGTCTTCATGCTGAGCGCGTGGATTTCTTCGCGCATGCGGTCGCCGAGCGCCGCGTACACGAGTTGATGTCGCTGGATCAGGCGTTTGCCTTCGAAACTCGGCGAGACGATCGTCGCAAAGAAATGCTGACCGTCGCCTTCGACTTCGAGGTGCTCGCATGCGAGCCCTGCCGCGATGTACTGCTTGACCTGTTCTGGAGTCGGCAACATGGGAAGCTCCTCGTCAGTGGCGCAGCTTGAAGCCGGTGGCGAGCAGGCGCATCGCCACCGCGGCCAGCACCACGAAGAAACCGGCGACGATCGCGAGGCTCACCAGCGGGTCGATATCCGACACCCCGAAGAAACCGTAGCGAAAGCCGTCGATCATGTAGAAAAAGGGATTGAGCCGCGACACTTCGCGCCATACCGGCGGCAGCGTGTGCGTCGAGTAGAACACGCCCGACAGGAACGTGAGCGGCATGATCAGGAAGTTCTGGAATGCCGCGAGCTGGTCGAATTTCTCGGCCCAGATGCCGGCGATCAGACCGAGCGTGCCGAGAATCGCCGCGCCGAACATCGCGAACACGATGATGTACAGCGGCGCGCTGAAACTGAGCGGCACGAACCAGATCGTCACGATGAACACACCGAAGCCGACGCACAGGCCGCGCGCAACCGCCGCGAGCACGTAGGCCGCATACATTTCGTAATGCGTCAGCGGCGGCAGCAGCACGAACACCAGGTTGCCGGTGATCTTCGACTGGATCAGCGACGACGAACTGTTCGCGAACGAGTTCTGCAGCACGCTCATCATCACGAGGCCCGGAATCAGGAAGCTCGTGTATTCGACACCCGGATAGACCTGCACGTGGCCGCGCAACGCATGGCCGAAGATCGTCAGATACAGCAGCGCGGTGATGACCGGCGCGAGCACGGTCTGGAACGCCACCTTCCAGAAACGCAACAGCTCTTTGTAAAACAGCGTACTGAACCCACTGTAACCGCTCATGCAAGCCCCTCGATCACTTCCGGACCGTTCATCACCTGAACGAATACGTCTTCGAGATCGGCCTTGCGGACCTCGATTTCTTCGAATGTGCAACCCGCCGCGCGGCATTGCGCGAGGATGCGTTCCACGTCGTCGTAGCTCGTGAGACGCAGCAGATGCTGGCGCCCGTTGCCGTTGCTCGCGCCGCCTTCCGCCTCGAGCGGACGCAGCTCGGCGGGCAGCACGCCCTGCGCGAAGCGCACGAACAGCTGCATGCCGGCAAAGCGTTGCAGCAGCGTGCTGGTGCGGTCGAGCGCGACCACCTCGCCACGGCGCAGCATCGCGATGCGGTCGCACAACGATTCGGCTTCTTCGAGATAGTGGGTGGTCAGCACGATCGTGTGACCTTCGCGATTCAGGCGCGAGATGAATTTCCACAGTGTCTGGCGCAGTTCGACGTCGACCCCGGCGGTCGGCTCGTCGAGCACGATGACCGGCGGCCGGTGCACGAGCGCCTGCGCGACCAGCACGCGGCGCTTCATGCCGCCCGACAGCGCGCGCATATTGGCGTCGGCTTTCTCGGTGAGATCGAGATTCGCCATGATCTCGTCGATCCACGCGTCGTTGTTGCGCAGCCCGTAGTAGCCGGACTGGATGCGCAAGGTTTCGCGCACCGTGAAGAACGGATCGAACACGAGTTCCTGGGGCACCACGCCGAGCGCGCGGCGCGCATTCCGGAAATCGTCGACGACGTCGTGACCGCGCACCGCGATGCTGCCTTCGTCGGCGCGCGCGAGACCGGCCAGAATGCTAATGAGCGTCGTTTTGCCCGCACCGTTCGGACCGAGCAGTCCGAAGAACTCGCCTTCTTCGACCGTGAGGCTGACGCCCTTGAGCGCCTGCAACTCTTTATAGCGCTTCTTGACGTTACGAATTTCTATGGCTGACATGACTGTGGGCCGCGTGCGGCGCGGCACCTAAAGTAGCCCCGGCGGAGCCTGGGGGGCGAGCAAATGCTCGGAGAAACGGATTTGGAGCCGATTAGGGGCCAATTCAGAGCCCCAAAAAAACGTTTGATTATAGGGCAAAAACCGGCACCCCCGGCCCGGCCGGAAGGATGGGAGATGACGCTAGCGGAGCGTCAATGTCGCGCCGACGCAACTATCTGCGTGGGGAGAAGGGTATCGACGCCGTAGGCTTGCGCGAGGCTGGCAAGACCTGCCGGCAGATTGACGATTTCGAATCTGACGCCGCGCGCGGCCGCTGCCCGCACCCACGCGAGCAGCACCGCGAGCGCGGCGGAATCGAACTGCGTGAGCGGTGCGCAATCGACGCCGCCCGCGCCTGCCGCGATGCGTTGCAGACCCGCCGCGAGCGCGGCCTTCGCGCTCGCGTGGGTCAGCGTCGCGCCGCTTGCGAAGCGGTTCGCGACCGGGTTCAGCACTTCGCTCACGACTGCTTGCCCGCGGCGAGTTGCTGGTTGCGCTGCGTGAGGAACTGGATCAGTCCGTCCACGCCCTTCTGCTGGATCTGCTCGCTGAACTGTTGCTGGTACGCCTGGATCAGCCATGCGCCGAGCACGTTGATGTCATACACGCGCCAGCCTTGCGGCGTCTTGTACAGACGGTAGTCGAGTTCGATCGGCTGGCCGTTGTTCATCACGACCGAGCGCACCACCGTGTCGGTATCGTCCGGGTTCATGCGGAACGGCTTCCACTGGATCTGCTGGTCGCGAACCTGTGCGAGCGCGCCCGAATACGTGCGGATCAGCAACATCTTGAACTGGTCGACCACCTGGTCCTGTTGCTGGGGCGTGGCGGCACGCCAGTTGCGGCCCATCGCGAGCTGCGTGGTGCGACGGAAATCGGTGTACGGCAGGATCTTTTCGTTGACCAGACGCGTGATGTGCGAGATGTCGCCCTGCTGGATCGACTTGTCGCCGCGGATCGAGTCGATCACCTGCTGGGTGACGGTTTTGACCATGCCGTCCGGCGAGTTGGTGTCGACGGTTTGTGCCGACGCACCCACGCTAATGAACGAGAACAACGCGGCAAACAACGGAATCAGGAAGAATTTTTTCATATTGAGTCTTGCCTCAAAAATTGTGCAACGGTGTGATCGACCTTACCACGCGACTTCGACGGCAATCCATGCGCAAACTGCGAGAGTCGTATCGATCTGTTACCGCTGCACGTTCAACGCAATTTGAAGGACGGGAAATTGAAACGCGTCGGCGGCACCAGCTGGTCGGCCGGAATCTGCGTTTCGGGACCGCCCCTCAGATCGATCGGCGGCGTCCCGGTGCCTGACGCAGCCTCGGGAGCTGCCGCGGATGCGCCCTGCGGTGCGGTCGCGGCCGCGCCGGACGCCGGCGCCGTCTGTGCCGCAGCACCCTGCGTACCCGCCGCGCCAGTGTCTTCGTCGTACTTCGGCAGCGGCGCTTCCTCGTCGTAGTTCGGCAGATCCTGCGGCCGGCGACGGTTATCCGACAGCAGATACTGACGGCGCTGCAGATACGCGTTACGCACGAACGAATATTTATCCAGCGCCGCGCCTTCGAGCACGTCGCTCGCGCCGAGCAGGTTCGCGCGCACGTTGATCACGTTCAGCCCATACAGCCCCCAGCTCAGGCCCGGCGGATCGATATAGCTGACCGGGTTCACGTAGTAGTTGCCGATCGAGCCGACCGCGTCGCGCACCGTGCTCGGACCGAACAGCGGCAGCACGAGGTACGGGCCCGCCGGCACACCGTAGTGGCCGAGCGTCAGGCCGAGGTCGTTCTCGTGCTTGGGCAGCTTCGCGAGCGTCGCGACGTCGAACAGGCCGCCGACGCCGAACACCGTGTTAATCACGATCCGCATCACGTCCGACACGCCGTCGGCGATGCGCAACTGCAGCAGGTTGTTCGCGGCGATGTACACGTCGCCGATGTTCGAGAAGAAGTTCGTCACGCTATCGCGCACCGGCTGCGGCGTGGCCCAGACGTAACCCTTCGCGGCCGGCTTCAGCGCGTACTGGTCGATCTTGTCGTTGACGGTGAAGATCGTGCGGTTGAAGCCTTCGAACGGATCGCCCTTGGTCGGCGTTTGCACGGTCGCGCAACCGGCGAGCAGTGCCGCCGCCGTCGCGAGCTTGCCGAACTGGAAGACGCGCGCGCCGATGCGCGAGGTCTGCAGCGTGGTCTGCATTCTTGTTCTCCTTATTGACTCGCGCCGGCAGCAGGCGCGGCAGGCGCCGGCGCCGCGGCCGGCGCAGCGGGCTTCGCCGCGCCGGAATCCGCGGCCTTGCTATACAGGAACTGGCCGATCAGGTTTTCCAACACGATCGCCGATTGTGTCATCGAGATCGTATCGCCGGCCTTCAACATTTCCGTGTCACCGCCCGGCTCAAGCCCAATATATTGCTCGCCGAGCAGCCCCGAAGTCAGGATCTTTGCCGACGAGTCTTTCGGAAACTGATATTGCTTGTCGATATCGATCGTCACGAGCGCCTGGTACGCGTTGCTGTCGAAACCGATCGAAGCAACACGGCCGACCGTCACGCCCGCGCTCTTCACCGGCGCGCGCGGCTTCAGTCCGCCGATATTGTCGAACTTCAGCTTGACCGGGTAGGTCGCCTGGAACGACAGCGAACTCATGTTGCCGGCCTTCAGCGCGAGAAACAGCAGCGCGACGAAACCCAGCACCACGAACAGGCCGACCCAGAAGTCGAGAGCATTCTTTTTCATCGTCATCCCAAAGTGAATCCGCCGCGCCGCTTGCCACCACTTCCCGCCGCGCACGGCGCGTCGAGCGCCGCCGGCAGCCGGCACGCCGCGCGGCTTCTGTCTTAGCTGAACATCAGTGCGGTCAGCAGGAAATCGAGGCCGAGCACCGCGAGCGACGCGTACACGACCGTGCGGGTCGTCGCGCGCGACACGCCTTCCGGCGTCGCCTTCGCCTCGTAGCCTTGATACAGCGCGACGAAGGTCACCGCGAGGCCGAACACCACGCTCTTGACGACCCCGGCGCCGATATCGCGCCACACGTCGACGCCGCCCTGCATCTGCGACCAGAACGCGCCGGAATCGACGCCGATCAGCAGCACGCCCACCACGTAGCCGCCCAGAATACCGACCGCGCTGAAAATCGCGGCGAGGATCGGCATCGAGATAATGCCGGCCCACAGACGCGGCGCGATCACGACCTTGACCGGATCGACGGCCATCATTTCCATGGCGGTGAGTTGCTCGCCCGCTTTCATCAGGCCGATCTCGGCCGTGAGCGACGTGCCCGCGCGGCCGGCGAACAGCAGCGCGGTAACCACCGGCCCGAGTTCGCGCACGAGCGACAGCGCGACCAGCAGCCCGAGCGCCTGCTCGGAACCATAGCGATTCAACGTGTAGTAGCCCTGCAGGCCGAGCACGAAGCCGACGAACAGCCCCGACACCGCGATGATCACGAGCGAGTAATTACCGACGAAGTGGATCTGCTTCGTGACAAGACGCGGACGGCGCAGCAACGGAAACAGCTCGAGCACCAGCCGCAGAAAGAAACGCGTCGCGTAGCCTGCCGTGCCGAGCCCGTTGATCACCGAGCGACCAATCGTGCTGATCATGACTGACCTCCACCGATGCCGAAGTCCGCGCCGAGCGGCGTCTGGCTCGGGTAATGGAAGCGGAACGGGCCGTCCGGCGCGCCGTCGATGAACTGCCGCACGGTCGGATCGGTCGACGCACGCAGTTCATCGGGCGTGCCCTCGGCGAGCACGCCGCCGTTGGCGAGAAAGTACACGTAGTCCGCAATCGCGAACGATTCCGGCACGTCGTGCGTGACCAGAATCGAGGTGGCGCCGAGCGCCTGATTAAGCGTGCGGATCAGATTGGCGGTGATGCCAAGGGAAATCGGATCGAGGCCGGCGAACGGCTCGTCGTACATCATCAGCTCGGGGTCGAGCGCGATCGCGCGCGCGAGTGCCACGCGCCGCGCCATGCCGCCCGAAATCTCGGACGGCAGCAGATCGCGCGCACCGCGCAGCCCGACCGCGTTGAGCTTCATCAGCACGAGGTCGCGCAGCAGTTCTTCGGGGAGGTCGGTGTGCTCGCGCAGCGAGAAGGCGACGTTTTCGAACACCGACATATCGGTGAACAGCGCGCCGAATTGAAACAGCATGCCCATCTTGCGGCGCAGCGCGTAGAGACCTTCGCGCGTCTGCTCGCCGATGTCCTGGCCGTGGAACAGAATCTGGCCGCGCTGCGCGCGCACGAGGCCGCCGATCAGGCGCAGCACCGTGGTCTTGCCGCAACCCGAGCCGCCCATGACCGCGACGACCTGACCGCGGCGAAAACGCAGATTCAGATTCGACAGAACGAGCCGGTCGCCGTAACCGAAGTCGACGTCGCGCAGCTCGAGTAAGGTCTCGGTGGAGGAAGGCACCAAACTGACAATCCTTTTACACGGAAGGCCGAATTATAGGGCCATCATGCAAAAGCTGCCGTGAGGTGCCCTGGTCCTTAACGAAGCGTGACGATTATTGCGTAAACGCTTGTTGCAGTGCAGAAACCGCGGCAGCCGGATCGGCCGCTTCGGTCACCGCCCGGACCACGGCCGCGCAACCGACGCCGGTCGCGAGCACCTCGGGCAGCACCTGCAGATCGATCCCGCCGATCGCGACGAGCGGCACGACACCGTCGAGCAGCCGCACGTAGCGCACGAGACGCTTCAGCCCCTGCGGCGCCGTCGGCATCACCTTGGTGGTGGTCGGAAACACCGCGCCCAACGCAATGTAACTCGGGCGGAAATGCAGCGCCTTCAGCATTTCGTAGAAGCCATGCGTCGACAGACCCAGACGGATACCCGCGTCGGCGAGCGCCGCGAGGTCCGCGGTATGCACGTCCTCCTGGCCGAGGTGCACGCCGTACGCGCCCGCTTCGATCGCAGCCCGCCAGTGGTCGTTGATGAACACCTGTGCGTCGTGCGCGCGGCCGGCCGCCACGCAGCGAGCAATTTCGCGCTTCAGTTCGTCGGCGGGTTCGGCCGACTTGCGACGCAACTGCACCGTCTTCACGCCGAAACCGACCACCCGCTCGACCCAGTCCGCGGTCGGCAGCACCGGATAGAGCCCGAGCTTTTCAGGGCAGCGCGGGAACGCCAGCGTCGGCGCGGCAGGCAGGCCCAGCAGACGCGGAAAGCGCGCGAGATCGGACGGGAATGCGTCGCCGACGCGAGTTTCGTCGCCGTCGCGCCAGGCGAGCGCGAGCACCAGCGCATCGTGCGGATCGAAACCGCAATCGAGAAACGCGGCGAGCGCGGCGATCCAGTCTTCCGCCAGATGGCCTTCGAGCGCGTACTTCTCGCCACCCAGATGCAGCGTCGCGCGATGCTGCGCGGCCTCGATCACGCCCGCGCCGCGCGTGAGCCAGCGCGCCAACTGCTCGCCGTGCTGTTGCGCGTCGGCGATCACGATCAGGTCGCCGCCGTTCGGTTCGTCCGACGCGGTCAGGCAGATGCGCCACGGCGCGTGAGTCGGCGGCCAGTCGCCCAGGCGGGCGCGGATACGCTCCGCGGCTTCGGTCAGTTCATCGGCGGGCGGCCAGAACAGGTCGCGATCTTTCAACGTTAGAGACTGTGTCATGCGGCGCTCCCATCCTGATGCCAGAACGGCATGCCGACCACCGGCGTGCTCGCGTGCGCGCTTTCGCGCTCGGCCATCGGCCCCGCGAGATACGCTTCGCGGCCTGCCTCGACGCCTAGCGCGAACGCGCGCGCCATCGCGTCGGGGTGCGTCGCCTGCGACACCGCCGTGTTCAGCAGCACGCCGTCGAAGCCCCACTCCATCACCTGCGCCGCGTGCGACGGCACGCCGAGCCCGGCATCGACGATCAGCGGCACATCGGGCAGACGCTCGCGCAGCACACGCAGCCCGTACGGATTGATCACGCCCTTGCCGGTGCCAATCGGCGCGCCCCACGGCATCAACGCCTCGCAGCCGGCGTCGAGCAGGCGACGGCCGATCACCAGATCTTCGGTGCAATACGGCAGTACCTTGAAGCCGTCCTTGACGAGCCGCGCGGCCGCTTCGATCAGGCCGACCGGGTCGGGCTGCAGCGTGTAGTCGTCGCCGATCAGTTCGAGTTTGATCCAATCGGTCTCGAAGATTTCACGCGCCATGTGCGCAGTGGCCACCGCCTCGCCGACGGTCAGGCAGCCCGCGGTGTTCGGCAACAGCGGCACGCCGTGGCGCTTGAGCAGATCGAAGAAGCCGGCTTCGGCGTTGCCTTCGTTCATCTGGCGGCGCAGCGCGACGGTCACCATGCCGGGGCGCGCGGCGTCGATCGAGTCGGACAGCGACTGCAGCGACGGATAGCGCGAGGTGCCGAGCAGCACGCGGCTCGCGAAGGTTTGACCGTACAGCGTGAATGCGTCGGCGCTCTGTTGAGAAGTCATTTGCATCATCCTGGTTTGCCGCCATCGAGCGGCGGCAATGGGTTTCGGCGACGGGTGGGTGGCCACTGAGCGGCTACTGAGCAGCCGCTGAGCCACCGGCAGGCGCGCGAGCGCTCAGCCGCCTGCCACCGGTTGCACGACGTCGAGCCGGTCGCCCGGCTCAAGCGCGCGCGCCGCATGCTGCGAGCGCGCGACGAAATCGCCGTTCAACGCGACCGCGAACGGCGGACGCGCGCCATAGGCGGCGAGCGCATCGGCGACAGTCGCGCCTTCGGGCAGTGACAACGGCTTCTGGTTGATATGAATGTCCATGGCGTTCGGATACGGTTCAATCGATGGCGAAAGCAGCGTGGCGGACGGTGCGACGGCACGCCACGCTCAGGCCGGCTCGCGCGCGAAATCCTGCTGGAAAAGCTCGCTCCAACGCGCGTCGCGCCGCCAGCCGGCGAACCCGTCGGCGTCGCTGACGCGGCCGTCCAGCAGCGCCGCCGCGAAGCGCACCGCTTCGTCGGCGACTTCCGGCGCGATCATGTAGCCGTGCCGGTACAGGCCGTTCACGCGCAACGTGCGCGCGCCGTCCCACAGCAGCGCCGGGCGGTGATCGGGCAACGTCGGCCGGCATTGCGAATTGAGTTCGAGGATGCGCGCCTCGCCGAAGCCCGGATGCACCGAGAACGCCGCGCTCAGCAACTCGAGCGCCGAGCGCACGCTGACCGGCGACATGTCCTCGCCTTCGACCTCGGTCGCGCCGATCACGTAGAGGCCGTTCTGCTTCGGTGCGATATAGAGCGGATAGCGCGGGTGCAGCAGCCGCACCGGGCGGCTCAGTTGCAAGCCGGGCGCATGCACGCGCGCGACTTCGCCGCGGATGCCGCGCAATGTCGGCAGCACGCGCTTCGCGCCGAGTCCGCGGCAGTCGATCGTGATGCCGGCCTCGGGCAGCGACGTATCGTCGATGGTGGTATTCCAGTGCGTGTCGACGCCGCGTTCGGCGAGGCCGGCGGCCAGCGCGCTCAACACCTGGCGATTGTCGAGCTGGCCTTCGTGCGGCAGCAGCCAGCCCTGATTGAAACGGCCGGCGAGCGCGGGCTCCGCGTCGCCCAACTGCACGCCCGCAAGCGCGACGAAGCCACCGTCGAGCAGTTCGGCCGGTGCGTTCGCGCGCACCCGGCGCTCAAACAGCGGCGCCTCGGTGCGATCCGAGTGATGCCACACGATGAGCGTGCCATTGCGCTGGAAAAACACCGGCTCCGGCAGTTCGGCGAGCACTCGCGGCCAGCTTTCGAGCGAACTCGCGCCGAGCCGGGTGATCAGCAGTTCGGCGCTCGCGGCTTCGGCGAGCGGCGCGAGCATTGCCGCAGCGACCCACGCGGCGGCCTGCGAGCCGGCCGCATCGCCGCGCTCGTACAGCGCGACGCGGTGTCCTTCGCTGGCGAGTCGCCACGCGACCAGCCGGCCGCACAGCCCGCCGCCGAGCACCGCGAAATCAGGTCGGCTGACATGGCTCATCGCGCACGCTCCATGTAGCGGCGGCAGACAAAGCCAAGGCGGCACGGCGCGCCAAGGGCGGCGTGACGAAGAGAAAAATACATGTCTGAAGAATAGGCGGTCATCGAGTCCTTTCCGTACGGCCCAAAAACGCACGTACCCAGGACGAAACCGGCGGGTGAAGCCGGCCGGGCCATGCGTTCGCACGTGATGTGCGCTCGCCGCCCGGCGGGGGATGGAAGACGGCTGACTTCCGGAAACTTCCCGCGCCGGTATTACCCGGATCGGGTGCAAAGGGTCTCTCTCAGCCTCGCCGCCGCGTGATCGGAATCATGCCGGCAGTGTGCGAAGCACCCCTGTTTCGTCGAAAGGTCATTAGACCATAAAAGCCGCGGCGCCCGCAAACCAGCGCCGCCGTGCTGCCTGGACGGTCCGCGCCAACGGCTGCGCGCCCGATCCGCGCCTTCTTCGCGATCCCGATGCGGAGGCACTCGCCGCTCTGGCACAATGCCGTGACCGGGTGCCGAAGCGACGCGCAAGACGCGGCGCGAACGGCGCGCGAGGCCGTCCATGGCGGCCCGCGCGAAGGCGTCATCCGGTCAATCCCGGAACACTCTCGAGGCAACGTCGATGCAACATCAGGGCCGGGCGCGGGCAGCGAAAATTAATTCTCGCTTAAGGGCATCACGCCAGAATCGGCGCGCGCCTGGATCCCCGAACGCCCGTCTGACGGGCACGACGGCCGGGCGGATAGCGCACCCGCCGCAGCGCGGCTTCGCGACAGGCGCGGCAGCCGACACCACGGCCCGACGCAGGTCGACCCGAACGGACCGGCTCGCCGGCTCAGCCCTTCGGGCCAGCACTTCATCAGGACGCTCATGACACCACATACCTCAGCCAGCCCCCAGCTGCCGCCCGACGACAAAGTCTCCGCCTGGAGCCTGATCAAGCCTTACTGGGTTTCGGAAGAACGCTTCGTCGCATGGGGGCTGCTCGTCACGATCATCGTGATGAACCTGCTCGTTGTCTGGATCAACGTGCGCCTGAATCGCTGGAGCGCCGACTTCTACAACGCGCTGCAAGCGAAGAACGTCCACGACTTCCCGCATCTGTTGATGATCTTCTCCGGACTCGCGTTCGGCTTCATCATCCTCGCCGTGTATGGGCGTTACCTGCGCCAGATGCTCGGCTTCCGCTGGCGCCAGTGGCTGACCACGCGCTATCTGAACGAATGGCTGAACGACAGCGCGTTCTACCGCATCGAGCGCGACCGCCTCACCGACAACCCCGACCAGCGGATCAGCGACGACCTGCAATCATTCGCGACCACGACGTTGTCGCTGACACTCGATCTGCTGTCCACTGTCGTCACGCTGGTGTCGTTCATCACCATTCTGTGGTCGCTCGCCGGCGCGCTGACCATCTCGCTCGGCGGCATGCCGCTGCACATCCCCGGCTATATGGTGTGGGCCGCCGCGCTCTACGCGGTGGTCGGCTCGCTGGTCACGCAGAAGGTCGGCCATCCGCTCGTGTCGATCAACTATCAGGCGCAGAAGGTCGAGGCGGATTTCCGTTTCGGCCTGATCCGGCTGCGCGAGAACGCCGAGCAGATCGCGTTCTACAACGGCATGGACACCGAGAAGACCAACGCGCAATCGCTGTTCGGCCGGATCCGCGACAACTGGTGGCAAGTGATGAAGTACACGAAGCGCCTCACCTTCGTGCTGAGCTTCTACGGCCAGATCGCGATCATCTTCCCGATCGTCGTCGCGGCGCCGCGCTACTTCGCTGGCGCCTTCACGTTCGGCGTGCTGATGCAGATTTCGAGCGCGTTCGGCACCGTCAGCGATTCGTTCTCGTGGTTCATCAACAGTTATACGAGCCTCGTCGAATGGCGCGCGACCGTGAACCGGTTGCGTGAATTCAAACGCATCATGCACGCGCCGCGTCTGAAGGAATCGGTGTCGCCGGCCACCGAGCACGGCGGCATCAACCTGCATTTCGTTGACGCCAACCAGCTCTCCACCGACGGCCTGAAGCTCGCGCTGCCCAATGGCAACCCGCTGTCGCGCATCCGTGATATCGCGATCCGGCCGGGCTCGCGCTGGCTCGTGCGCGGTCCGTCGGGCGCCGGCAAGAGCACGCTGATGCGCGCGCTCGCGGGCCTGTGGCCGTTCGGCGACGGCTCGATCGACGCGCCGGTCAACGCGCGCATGATGTTCATCCCGCAAGTGAGCTACATGCCGATCGGCACGCTGAAGGCGGCGCTCGCCTATCCGTCCGCGGCCGATACCTACACCGACGCCGAATGCAGCGACGCGCTGGTCACCTGCCATCTGTCCGAGTACGCGGACCGTCTGCAGGAGTCGGCGCACTGGACCCGCGTGCTGTCGCCGGGCGAGCAGCAACGCTTCGCCGCCGCGCGCGTGCTGCTGCACAAGCCGGACTATCTGTTCCTCGACGAAGCGACCAGCGCGCTCGACTCGGAAAACGAGGCGCGGCTTTATCGCCTGCTCACCGAGCGGCTGCCGAAGGCGGCGATCGTCAGCGTCGCGCATCGCGATTCGCTCGCGGCGTTCCATGACGAAACGCTCGAAGTCGAGCGCTCGCGCGAAGCCGTGGCAGCCTAAGTAATGCAATGAGCGCGAGCGACGCCAGCGCGGCCGGCCACACGAACGGCGGCACGAACCCCGCCGCCGCCGCGCGCGTCGTACTGATCACCGGCGCGGGCTCCGGCATCGGCGCGGCTCTCGCCCGACGCATCGCCGCGCCGCACACCGCATTGATGCTGCACGCACGCGGCGCCGACGATGCTTCGCGCCAGCGCCTCGCGCAGGTTGCCACCGACTGCACGGCAAGCGGCGCACGCTGCGCGACGGTGTTCGGCGACCTAGCCGAGCGCGGCGCGGCCGAGCATCTGATCCACCAGACACTCGCGACTTTCGGCGCGCTCGATCAACTGGTCGCCAACGCGGGACATGCGCAGCGTCAAACGCTCGCGTCGCTCGACCCCGACACCTTCACCTCCGCCTTCGCCGCGATGCCGGCCGCGTTCGCCGCACTCGTGCGACGCGCGATGCCCGCGCTCGAAACCTCGAAGCGGGCTCGCGTGATCGCATTGAGTTCGTTCGTCGCCCATCGCTATCGCGCGGATGCGCCATTTGCCGCGACCGCGGCAGCGAAGGCGGCGCTCGAATCGCTGGCCCGGACCGCGGCGGCCGAACTCGCGCCGCTCGGCGTGACCGTCAATTGCGTGGCGCCCGGCTATACGCGTAAGGATCACGGCCCAAGCGCCGATAACGCGACAGTCTGGACGCGCGCCGCCGAGGCGACGCCGCTCGGCCATGTCGCCGAACCCGCGGACGTCGCCGCGCTGATCGCGTTTCTGCTGTCGGACGAAGCGCGTCATATCACCGGTCAGGTGATTCATATCGACGGCGGCCTGACGCTCGGTTAAGCAGCGTTGGTTGCGTCGCGCCACTTACGCGCCAGAGCGACGCTGCACCGATACACAACGATCACTCGCAAGCACCGTTGAAGCGAAGCCGGCCAGTTTCGCTGCGCGGCTAACTTGCGTTGTCTTACACCGAAAGGATTCGAAAGCCGCGCACGCTTTGCTCGTCGCGTGCGCGTCACTAAGATGGCCTGAATGAACCAGACCATCCTGATCGTCGACGACGACCCCGTCGTGCGCGAACTCGTCAGCGCCTATCTGCGCGAACGCGGCTTCAACGTCGCTACGCTCGAAAACGGCCAGGGGCTGCAGCGCCGCTTGCAGGACGAGCGTCCGGCGCTCGTCGTGCTCGACATCATGATGCCGGAGCTCGACGGCATCAGCGCGCTGCGCATGCTGCGTGTCGCTGGCGACGATATCCCCGTGATCCTGCTGACCGCGCGCGCCGAACCGATCGATCGCGTCATCGGCCTCGAACTCGGCGCCGACGACTATCTCGGCAAGCCGTTCGAGCCGAGCGAGCTGGTCGCGCGAATTCGCACCGTGCTGCGCCGTCGCAGCTCGAACGCGCCGGGAGCGCCGGAGCAACGCGCGCCCTATCGCTTCGGTCACTTCGAAGTGAATTTCCCCGCGCGCGAACTGCATCGCGGCACCACCCGGATCGCGTTGCGCTCAAGCGAATTCGCGCTGCTGAAGGTGTTCGTCACGCACCCGATGAGCGTCCTTACGCGCGCGCAACTGCTCGAAAAGCTGCACGGCAGCAGCGAAGCGCATCGCAATCGCAGCCTCGACGTGTCGATCTGGCGTTTGCGCCGGCTGATCGAAGCGGATCCGTCCGAGCCGCGCTACGTTCAGACGGTCTGGGGACGCGGCTACGTGTTCGTGCCGGATGGCGAGTTCGGCACGCTCGAACGCTGCCTCGCATCGCCGGCCTGATCCCGGCGCGTGTGGAAAATGTGGAAAGCGTGGAAGCCGCGCCGGCGGAGCGCCGGATAGAGCGGTGCTAAAGTAAGCGTTAAACCCGCGCAGATACGCGTCGCGCGCAAGTCAGCCGGCGCGCCGTATCGTAAGCGTTGGTAAGGAACGCCCCGGTCGCGTGTCAAGTACGCCAGTCTAGAATTTCGCCATGAATCCACAGGTCCTTATCGTCGACGACGATCCGGTCGTACGCGATCTGCTCTGCAAGTTTCTCCAGTCGAACGGCTTCGATGCGTCCGTGCTGCACGACGGCACTCACCTGCAGCGCCGTCTCGAACGCGAGCGACCGTCGGTCGTCGTGCTCGATATCATGATGCCGAACACCGACGGGCTGCGCGCGCTCACCGCATTGCGCGCCGCCGGCGACGACATTCCGGTGATTTTCGTGACCGCGCGCGGCACCGTGGCCGATCGCATCGTCGGCCTGTCGCTCGGCGCGGACGACTACCTGACCAAGCCGTTCGATCCGCGCGAACTGCTGGTGCGCATCCAGACCGTGCTGCGCCGGCGCGGGCCGTCCACCACCAGCGCGCCCGAGGCACGCAAGCGCTATCGCTTCGGCCCGTTCGAACTCGACTTCGCGACCCGCTCGCTGAGCCGCGACGACGTCAAGCTGCCATTGCGCGACAGCGAATTCGCGCTGCTGAAGATCTTCGTCAACAACCCGTACAAGGTGCTGTCGCGCGTGCTGATTCACGATCTCGTGCATCGCGACAACCTCGCGTTCCGCGACCGCAGCCTCGACGTGCCGATCTGGCGTCTGCGCCGCGTGATCGAAGACGACCCGTCCAATCCCTGCTACGTGCAGACAGTGCGCGGCAAGGGCTACGTGTTCGTGCCGGATGCCAACGGCACGCCCTTCGAAGAAGAGGGCGCTCCGGCCGCATGAAAAATCCGCTGAACACGCTGTTCGGCAGAATGGCGTTGCTGTCGGCGGCGGTGCTGTTCGCGATTCAGGCGAGCTGGTTCGTGCTGGTGACGATGCAGCCGCCGCGCCATGAAATCGACGGCTTCGCGCGCGGCATCATGCTCGTGCTGCAAGCGATCAACAGCGAGCCGATCAAGGGCGCCGCGCTCGCGCCGGCGATGCGCGTGCACCTAGTGCCCACCTGGAACATGCCCGCGACCGTGCATCTGCACGCGCCCACCGGGCGTCTGCTGGTCGAACTGGATCGGAATCTGCGCGAAAACCTGCCGGCCGGCTCGCAGATCGCGTTCGACGATTTGCGCCCGCCGCAACTGTGGGTGCTGTTCCCCGGCAAATCCAACTGGGTGGTCGTGCCGGTCGACGTGCCGCCGCCGCCGCGCTTTCTCGTCGAAGCGGTATCGATGCTGCTCGCCGCGCTGATTCTGTCGCTGTTCGCCGTGTGGCAGATGCAGAAGCCGCTGTCGCGGGTCGCCGACGCGTCGCGGGCGTTCGGCTCGGGCGGACGGCCTGAACCGGTGCCGGTGCAAGGTCCGCGCGAGCTGCGCGATCTGATCGGCTCGTTCAACGACATGATGCGGCGCCTGAACGAGGCCGGCGACGATCAGGCAGTGATGCTCGCCGGTGTCGCGCACGATCTGAAAGCGCCGCTCACGCGGCTGAAACTGCGTGCGAGCGTGCTGGTCGACGAAAGCGAACGTACCGGCCTGATCCGCGACGTCGATTCGTTGACCAACATCGTCCAGCAGTTTCTCGAATTCGCGGGCCAATCCGCGGACGCCGGGCCGCCGGTCGAAGTCGACGATTTTCTGCGCGAGCAGTTTTCGTCGGGCGATCAGGGCGACGCGATGGAAATGGCCGAGTCCGGCGAGGCTGCCGAAGCGCCGCTATTCGCACTCGATCTGCGCGCTGGGCCGTCGTTCGCGCTGCCGCGCACGATGCTCGACCGGCTCGTCACGAACCTCGTCGACAACGCGCTCGAACACGGGATGCCGCCAGTGGAAATCGCGACCGCGCGCGACGAGCGTCA
This sequence comes from Paraburkholderia sp. ZP32-5, assembly GCF_021390495.1. Taxonomy (NCBI): domain Bacteria; kingdom Pseudomonadati; phylum Pseudomonadota; class Betaproteobacteria; order Burkholderiales; family Burkholderiaceae; genus Paraburkholderia; species Paraburkholderia sp. ZP32-5. The sequence continues at coordinate 3,804,893 of NZ_JAJEJP010000001.1, forward strand.
CTGGACGATCAATGTGCGCGATCACGGTCCCGGCATTCCCGACGACCGCATCGCCGCCGCAATGAAACCGTTCGTGCGGCTCGATGCGGCGCGCGGCGGCGAAGGCCATTGCGGGCTTGGCCTCGCGATCGTCGCGCGGCTCGCGCACGATCGCGGCGGACGCTGTCATGTGCGCAATCATGCGCAGGGCGGGCTCGAGGTGCGGATTGAATTGCCGGTGGGGGGCGCGGCGGCGTAAAGACGGAACTGAAGATGTAGATGAGGACGCGGATGAAGGTGAAGCGGCGGCAGAAGCAATACGCGCGCAAGTCGTGGCGCGCGAATCAGTCCCCACGCAGCACCCGCACTTACGCGCCCTTACCGTCACGACCGCTGTGCCGGCGACAGCCGTATAGTCGTCTCCGGCAACCTCCAATGCCGCCCTTCTCCGTCCACCCGCCCCCTGAGGTGGACTTTTTTTTGCACCGCTACAGCTCCGTGCTATTTCTTCGCGTCAATGGACGAGTCGATTGCGCAGCGTATCGACGGTCGCCTGCGACAGGCCCAGGCCCTGCGTCAGATAGCTCGCCATCGTGCCGTAGCTCGCCTGCACCTGGTCGAAGCCCGCCTGCAGATAATTTTCGTCGACGCTCAGCAGCGGCGCTTCGACAGTCGCAACGGCCGTACCGTCCTGAGCGCGCAGCGTGCTCGTCTGCGCGGCGATCGATCGCGCGAGGTAGGTGTTGCTGAGCAGATAGTCCTGCATGATCACGTCGAGCGGCACGTTGGCGATGCTCAGCAGCAGCGCCGCGACCCAGCCCGCGCGATCCTTCCCCGCGTTCGAATGGAACAGCTGCGCGCCCTCGCCGTTGGCAAGCGCGGCCAGCAACGCGCCGAACGCGGCCCGCTGCGCCGTGCCTGTCACGTAGGCGCGCGCCTGTGCCTCCATGAAGGCGACGGCGTCCGCGGCGGTGTCGAACGTCGGAGTCGTGAAATCGTCGGTTCCGAGCACATTGAGCGTGCGCGCCGATGCGCCGGCGGGCAACACATCGGCGGTGCGCGCAATTTCGGCGGGCGTGCGCAGATCGAAGACTGCCGCGATGCCGAGCTTGTCGAGCGATGCCTGGTCGGCGCTGCTCAGCGTCAATGCGTTCGCGCGATAGAACGCGCCGCGGCGCATCTGCTTGCCGTCGACGCTCATATAGCCGGTGCCCGTGCCCGCGAGATCGCGGAAATTGCTGACCGATGCGAGGCGCGGCGTTTCCGCCTGATCGGCGCCGAGACTGCCGCCGCACGCGGACAGCAACGCGCTGCCGAAGCCCGCCGCCAGTACCGCACCCGCCGAACTTTTCAGGAAGCGCCGCCGCGACGGCGAAGTTTCGTCCGGCGCGCCGTGGCCTGCCTGCACTGTCGTGCTGGCAAGAAGACGGAAAGGCGAACGGGTTTTCGCGGTGACGGGCATCAGGGATGTTGGTACGACGGATATTGGGGAACAATTCGTGGCAGCCAGGCTGCAGACGCAGTTTAACGGTTCGCTGATAACTTTTGCGTTACAGCGTAGTAGTTAGTAAGAGGAAAGAGGGTCGGGTCGTCGGCACACGAGTCGAGATAAACGCCGTTGCAAGTACGCGTCGGGATACCGCAAGGCGCGTGCGGCGGCGGCTCCGAGCTTGGCGATCCGGGTGGCGCCCTACCGGATATTGCGCGACTGATTTCCGCCCGGCTGCGTGTGCTGGCGGTTATTACCGCGTCGTTGCCGTTCGTCGTCCTTCGCCGCCCAATCGACCGTGCATTGCCGCCTCCCCGTAGAATACAAAAACCCTACCATCAGCCCCCACAGGCGAAAAAGACCTGGAGACCACAACAAAACATGGCTTCTCTCCAATGGTTCACCGAACTCACCCAGCGCGAGCGCCGCACGCTTTACGCCGGCTTCGGCGGTTACGCGATCGACGCGTTCGACTTCATGATCTATTCATTCCTCATTCCGACGCTGATCGCGACGTGGGGGATGAGCAAAAGCGAAGCGGGCATGATCGCGACCAGCTCGCTGATTTCTTCGGCGCTGGGCGGCTGGCTCGCCGGCATCCTCGCCGATCGCCACGGCCGCATCCGCGTGCTGCAATGGACGATCGCCACCTTCGCGATCTTTACCTTTCTATCGGGTTTCACGCAGTCGTTCTGGCAACTGCTCGCGACGCGCACGCTGCAAGGGATCGGCTTCGGCGGTGAGTGGTCGGTCGTGACGATCATGATGGCCGAGACGATCCGCTCGCCGCAGCATCGCGCGAAAGCGGTCGGCACGGTGCAAAGCAGTTGGTCGTTCGGCTGGGCGGCCGCGGCGATCGTCTACTGGGCCGCGTTCGCGCTGCTGCCGGAGCAATATGCATGGCGCGCGTGCTTCTGGGTCGGCCTGCTGCCAGCCGCGTGGATCATCTATATCCGCCGCAACGTCAGCGATCCGGAGATCTTCCTTGCGACGCGACGCGCGCGCGAAAGCGGCTTCAACACGTCGCACTTCATGCAGATTTTTTCGGCCGCGCATCTGAAGACCACGCTGCTCGGCAGCATCCTGTGCAGCGGTATGCTCGGCGGCTATTACGCGATCACGACATGGCTGCCCACCTATCTGAAAACCGTGCGGCATCTGTCGGTGTTCAACACGAGCGGCTATCTGATCGTGCTGATCGTCGGCTCGTTCACCGGCTACATCGTCGGCGCGATCCTGTGCGACCGGATCGGCCGGCGCGCGTCGTTCGTGCTGTTCGCGATCGGCTCGTTCGTGCTCGGCATGGTCTACACGATGCTGCCGATCACCGACACGATGATGCTCGCGCTAGGCTTTCCGCTCGGCATCGTCGTGCAGGGCATTTTCGCGGGGGTCGGCGCGTATCTGTCGGAGCTGTATCCGAACGAGATCCGCGGCTCGGGGCAAGGTTTCTGCTACAACCTCGGACGCGGCATCGGCTCGTTCTTTCCGATTCTGGTCGGCACGTTCGCGCAGACGATGACGCTCGTGAAGGCGATGGGGATCGTCGCGGGCTCCGGTTATCTGCTCGTGATCGTCGCCGCGCTGTGCCTGCCGGAGACGAAAGGCAAGGTGCTCGGCGCGACCAGTCCCGCCGCATGACATCGCTCGATATCGCCTGAAACCGCAGCACATACCCATGAAAACGATCGTTCTCGGCGGCGGCGTGATCGGCGTCGCCACTGCTTTTTATCTGTGTCAGCAAGGCTGTGAAGTCACGGTGATCGAGCGCGAACCGGACGTCGCGCTATCGACGAGTTTCGGCAATGCCGGCGTGATCGCGCCCGGTTACGTGACGCCGTGGGCCGCGCCGGGCATGCCGGCGAAAATCCTCAAATATCTGTTCAAGCCGGCCTCGCCGCTGATTTTCCGGCCCACGCTCGACCCGGCCCAATGGCGCTGGATCGCGCGCTGGCTGCGCGAATGCGAGCTCGGGCGCTTCCGCGTCAACAAGCAGCGGATGCAGCGCATCGCGTATTACAGCCGCGCGTGCCTGCACGAATTTCGCAGCCGTCATCCGTTCGATTACGGGCGCAGCCAGGGCTATCTGCAACTGTTTCGCAGCGAGTACGACGTCGAGTTCGCGCAGCCGGCGCTCGCGGTGCTGCGCGATGCGGGCATCGAGCATCGGGAAGTCAGCGCGACGCAATGCGCGGAGATCGAGCCGGGTCTGCGCTGGGCGCGCCAGGCGCCGTTCTCCGGTCTCTATCTGCCCGACGACGAAGCCGGCGATTGCGCGCGCTTTACCCGCGAATTGCGGGCGATCTGCGAGCGCAACGGAGTGCGGTTTCGCTTCGACACGCAGGTCACGTCGCTCGACGTCGAGGGCGCGACGGTGCGCGGCGTGCGTATTCAAAACGATCGCGGCACAGAGACATTGGCCGCCGATGCGGTGGTGGTCGCGCTCGGCGTCGATAGCGCGGCGTTGCTCGCGTCGCTTGGCGTCAAGGTGCCGCTTTATCCGGTGAAGGGCTATTCGGCAACCTTGCCCGTGATCGACGAGGAAAAGGCGCCGCGCGCGGCACTGATGGACGAATCGCTGAAGACAGCCATCACGCGCTTCGGCAACAACCTGCGTATCGCGGGCACCGCCGAACTGGGCAATCGGCAAAGCACACTACGCGAGCAGGCGTTGCAGACCTTGCTCACCGTACTGCGCGACTGGTTTCCGCACGCGGCTAATGCGACCTCCGCACATTTCTGGGTCGGCCGCCGGCCGATGACACCCGACGGCGCGCCGCTGCTCGGGCCATGCAACATCGACAATCTGTGGCTGAACCTCGGGCACGGCTCGACCGGCTGGGCGATGTCGATGGGTTCCGGCCGCGTGGTCGCGGACCTGATCACACAGCGCACGCCGGAGATCGATCTCGATGGATTGACGCTCGCGCGGTACGGGAAATAGCGGCCACGCTTCACGAACGCGCATAAAAAAAAACCGGGCTCCCCTTTTTCAGGCGAGCCCGGTTTTCTTTTCACAGCTTCGCTTTATCGCTACGGGTGCCTACATCGGGCACCTTGTCGTCTCCACGTCCTCCTGCAAACCGTGTGGCCGGCGCACACGGCGCCGGCCGCAGACCGCTGGAGACACTTAGCGCGGCAGTTCCGAATGCCCCATCAGGAACGCATCGACCGAACGCGCGCACTGACGGCCTTCGCGGATCGCCCACACGACCAGCGACTGGCCGCGGCGCATATCGCCCGCGGTGAAGACCTTGTCCACCGACGTGTAATAGGCCTTGTCGCCCTCGGTCGACGCACGCACGTTGCCGCGCGCATCCTTGTCGACGCCGAACGCTTCGAGCACCGGCGAGACCGGCTGCGTGAAGCCCATCGCGAGCAGCACGAGGTCGGCCTTCATTTCGAATTCGGAGTTCGGCACTTCGACCATCTTGCCGTCCTTCCATTCGACGCGCGCGGCGATCAGCTTCTCGACCTTGCCGTTCTTGCCTTCGAGGCGCTTGGTCGCGACCGCCCAATCGCGCTCGCAGCCTTCCTCATGCGACGACGACGTGCGCAGCTTGATCGGCCAGTACGGCCACACGAGCGGCTTGTTCTCTTCTTCCGGCGGCTGCGGCAGCAGTTCGAACTGCGTGACGCTCTTCGCGCCATGACGGTTCGACGTACCGACGCAGTCCGAGCCCGTATCGCCGCCGCCGATCACGACGACGTGCTTGCCCTTCGCGAGCAGCTGGTTCGGCACCTTGTCGCCGGCATTGACCTTGTTCTGCTGCGGCAGGAATTCCATCGCGTAGTGGATGCCTTCGAGCTCGCGGCCCGGCACCGGCAGATCGCGCGGCGTTTCCGAACCGCCGGCGATCACGACCGCGTCGAACTGTTCCTTCAGTTCGGCCGGCGTGATGGTTTCCTTCGCGGTGTTGCCGATGTAGGCCGGCAGCGAATCCTCGCGGCCGATGAACACGTTGGTGCGAAACGCCACGCCTTCAGCTTCCATCTGGCGCATACGGCGGTCGATCAGCCACTTCTCGAGCTTGAAGTCGGGGATGCCGTAGCGCAGCAGGCCGCCGATGCGGTCGTTCTTCTCGAACACCGTCACGTCATGGCCGGCGCGCGCGAGCTGCTGCGCGGCGGCGAGACCCGCGGGGCCCGAACCAACCACGGCAACCTTCTTGCCGGTCTTGTGCTTCGGCGTTTGCGGCGCGACCCAGCCTTCGGCCCAAGCCTTGTCGATGATCGCGTGTTCGATCGACTTGATGCCGACCGGGTCGTTGTTGATGCCGAGCGTGCACGCCGCTTCGCACGGAGCCGGGCAGATGCGGCCCGTGAACTCGGGGAAGTTGTTGGTCGAATGCAGCACTTCGATCGCGTTCTTCCAGTCCTGATGAAACACCAGGTCGTTGAAGTCCGGGATGATGTTGTTGACCGGGCAGCCGTTGTTGCAGAACGGGATGCCGCAGTCCATGCAACGTGCGCCTTGAATCTTCGCTTCGTCGTCGCTCAGCGCGGCGACGAATTCCTTGTAGTGCTTCACACGCGTGAGCGGAGCTTCATACGCCTCGTGGCGGCGCTCGAACTCGAGAAAACCGGTTGCCTTGCCCATATGGTTCTCTTCTCTATCTGTATCTAGGGGTAATCTGGACCCGCCGCCGGCCGGACTTCAATAGTCGGGCGGCAGCGGGTGCGGCTAAATATGACTCTGGCGATCGGTCAGGCGGCGAGTACTTCCTTGTTCGCCTTCTTCGCGGCGAGTTCGCCGAGCGCGCGCTTGTATTCGGTCGGGAACACCTTGACGAACTGACGGCGCGCTGCGTCCCAGTTTTCGAGCAGTGCCTTCGCGCGCGGCGAGCCGGTGAACTGGAAGTGCCGCTCGATGAGACCCTTCAGCAGTGCCTCGTCGGTCGTCGCGCGGTGCCACAGACCCTGGTCGACCGTGCGCTCCTGTTCGGCCTGTTGCAGCACCGGGTCGAGCGCGACCATCGACTTGTTGCACTTGCCCGCGAACGTGCCGTCCGGATCGAACACGTAGGCGACGCCGCCCGACATACCGGCCGCGAAGTTGCGGCCCGTCTCGCCGAGCACGACCACCGTGCCGCCCGTCATGTATTCGCAGCCGTGGTCGCCCGTGCCTTCGACGACCGCCGTCGCGCCCGAGTTACGCACGCAGAAACGCTCGCCCGCGACGCCGCGGAAGAATGCTTCGCCTTCGATCGCACCGTACATCACCGTGTTGCCGCAGATGATGTTCTCTTCGGACTTGCCGCGGAAATCGTTGGTCGGACGGATGATGATGCGGCCGCCCGACAGGCCCTTGCCGACGTAGTCGTTACCGTCGCCGACCAGATCCAGCGTGACGCCCTTCGCAAGGAACGCGCCGAAGCTCTGACCCGCGGTGCCCTTCAGCTGGATGTGGATCGCGTCGTCGGCGAGACCGTCGTGGCCGTACTTCTTCGCGATCGCGCCCGACAGCATCGCGCCGACCGTGCGGTTCACGTTGCGCACCGGCTGGATAAACGACACGTGCTCGCCCTTCTCGATCGCGGCCTTTGCCTTCTCGATCAGCGTGTGATCGAGTGCCTTGTCGAGGCCGTGGTCCTGCACGTCGACGTGCTTGCGCGCGACTTCGGCCGGTACCGACGGCTGATAGAACACGCGCGAGAAGTCGAGACCCTTCGCCTTCCAATGCTCGATGCCCTTCTTCATGTCGAGCAGTTCCGCGTGGCCGATCAGATCGTCGAACTTGCGGATACCGAGCTGCGCCATGATTTCGCGGGCTTCTTCAGCGATGAAGAAGAAGAAGTTCACGACGTGTTCCGGCTGGCCCTTGAACTTCGCGCGCAGCACCGGATCTTGCGTCGCGACGCCGACCGGGCACGTATTCAGATGGCACTTGCGCATCATGATGCAGCCTTCGACGACGAGCGGTGCCGTCGCGAAGCCGAATTCGTCGGCGCCGAGCAGCGCGCCGATCACGACGTCGCGGCCGGTCTTCATCTGACCGTCGGCCTGCACGCGGATACGGCCGCGCAGCTGGTTCAGCACGAGTGTTTGCTGGGTTTCGGCAAGACCGAGTTCCCACGGCGTGCCCGCATGCTTGATCGACGACAGCGGCGATGCGCCCGTGCCGCCGTCATGGCCGGAGATCACGACGTGATCGGCCTTCGCCTTCGCGACACCGGCCGCAACCGTGCCGACGCCCGACTCCGACACCAGCTTCACCGAGATGCTCGACGATGCGTTGACGTTCTTCAGGTCGTGAATCAGCTGCGCGAGGTCTTCGATCGAGTAGATGTCGTGGTGCGGCGGCGGCGAGATCAGGCCGACGCCCGGCACCGAGTAACGCAGCTTGCCGATGTAGTCCGACACCTTGTGGCCCGGCAACTGACCGCCTTCGCCCGGCTTCGCGCCCTGCGCCATCTTGATCTGGACCTGGTCGGCCGAGGCGAGGTACTCCGCGGTCACGCCGAAGCGGCCCGACGCGACCTGCTTGATACGCGAGCGCAGCGAGTCGCCTTCCTTCAGCGCAATATCAGCGACGACTTCATCGCCGATGATCGACTTCATCGTGTCGCCGTTCTTGATCGGAATGCCGCGCAGTTCGTTGCGATAACGGTTCGCGTCTTCGCCGCCTTCACCGGTGTTCGACTTGCCGCCGATGCGGTTCATCGCGACCGCCAGCGTGGCGTGCGCTTCGGTGCTGATCGAGCCCATCGACATCGCGCCGGTCGCGAAACGCTTGACGATTTCCTTCGCCGATTCGACTTCGTCGAGCGGGATGGCCTTGGTCGGATCGAACTTGAATTCGAACAGGCCGCGGAACGTCATGTGGCGCTTGGTCTGATCGTTGATCAGATGCGCGTATTCCTTGTACGTCTGGTACGAGTTGCTGCGTGCCGAGTGCTGCAACTTGGCGATCGCATCCGGCGTCCACATGTGTTCTTCGCCGCGCACGCGGTATGCGTACTCACCGCCCGCGTCGAGCATGCCCGCGAGAATCGGGTTGTCGCCGAACGCGTCACGGTGCAGACGGATCGCTTCTTCCGCGACTTCGAACAGACCAATGCCGCCGACCTTCGACGACGTGCCGTAGAAGTACTTCGCGACCAGCTCTTCGGCGAGACCGACCGCTTCGAAAATCTGCGCGCCGGTGTACGACATGTAGGTCGAAATGCCCATCTTCGACATGACCTTCTGCAGGCCCTTGCCGACTGCCTTCGTGAAGTTGTAGACCGCCTTCTCCGCCGACAGGTCGCCCTTCAGGCCGGCCGCGAGCTGGCCGAGCGTTTCCATCGCGAGGTACGGGTGCACGGCTTCCGCGCCATAGCCCGCGAGCAGCGCGAAGTGGTGCGTTTCACGCGCCGAACCGGTTTCGACGACGAGACCCGTGCTGGTGCGCAGACCCTGCTGCACGAGGTGCGTGTGAATCGCGGCGGTGGCCAGCAGCGCCGGAATCGCGACGTTGTCGCGGTCGGTCTTGCGGTCCGACACGATCAGCATGTTGTAGCCGGACTTGACTGCATCGACGGCTTCCGCGCACAGCGACGCGAGACGCGCTTCGATACCTTCCTTGCCCCAGGCGACCGGGTAGCAGATGTTCAGCTCGTACGAGCTGAACTTGCCGCCGGTGTACTGATCGATCGCGCGGATCTTCGCGATGTCCTTGAAGTCGAGCACCGGCTGCGACACTTCGAGACGCATCGGCGGGTTGATGTTGTTGGTGTCGAGCAGGTTCGGCTTCGGGCCGATGAACGACACGAGCGACATCACCATGTTTTCACGGATCGGGTCGATCGGCGGGTTCGTCACCTGCGCGAACAGCTGCTTGAAGTAGTGGTACAGCGTCTTGTTCTTGTTGGACATGACCGCGAGCGGCGAGTCGTTGCCCATCGAGCCGACCGCTTCCTCGCCTGCTTGCGCCATCGGCGCCATCAGGAACTTGAGGTCTTCCTGCGTGTAGCCGAAAGCCTGCTGGCGATCCAGCAGCGCGGCGGCTTCGCGGCGTTCGGTCGCGACGTCTTCGGCCTTTGCCTCGATCTCGTCGAGCTTGATGCGCACGGCGTCGATCCAGCTCTTGTACGGCTTCGCGTTCGACAGGTTGTCCTTCAGTTCCTTGTCGTCGATGATGCGGCCGTGCTCCATGTCGATCAGGAACATCTTGCCCGGCTGCAGACGCCACTTCTTGACGATCTTCGACTCAGGGATCGGCAGCGTGCCGGCTTCCGATGCCATGATGACGAGGTCGTCATCCGTGACGATGTAGCGCGCCGGACGCAGACCGTTACGGTCGAGCGTCGCGCCGATCTGGCGGCCGTCGGTGAACGCGATCGCGGCGGGGCCGTCCCACGGCTCCATCATCGCGGCGTGGTATTCGTAGAACGCGCGGCGGTTTTCGTCCATCAGCGTGTGCTGTTCCCAGGCTTCCGGGATCATCATCATCATCGCGTGGACGAGCGGGTAGCCGGCCATCACCAGCAGTTCGAGACAGTTGTCGAACGACGCGGTGTCGGACTGGCCCGGATAGATCAGCGGCCACAGCTTCGGCAGGTCGTCGCCGAGCACGTGCGACGCGATCGCGCCGGTACGGGCGTTCAGCCAGTTGACGTTGCCCTTCACCGTGTTGATTTCGCCGTTGTGGGCGATCATCCGGTACGGGTGAGCCAGTTCCCATGCCGGGAACGTGTTGGTCGAGAAGCGCTGGTGCACGAGTGCGAGCGCCGAGATGGTGCGGTCGTCCTGCAGGTCGCGGTAGTACACGCCGACCTGGCCCGCCAGCAGCAGCCCCTTGTAGACCACCGTGCGCGCCGAGCACGACGGCACGAAGTATTCCTTGCCGTGCTTGAGCTTGAGCGCCTGGATGCGGTGGCTCGCGGTCTTGCGGATCACGTACAGCTTCCGCTCGAGCGCGTCGGTCACCATGATGTCCTTGCCTCGGCCGATGAAGATCTGGCGGATCAGCGGCTCGCTTGCCTTGACGGTCGGTGAAATCGGCATCGTGTGGTCGACCGGCACGTCGCGCCAGCCGAGCACGACCTGACCTTCGGCCTTCACCGTGCGCTCGAGCTCCTGTTCGCAGGCGATCCGCGAAGCGTGCTCCTTCGGCAGGAAAATCATACCGACGCCATATTCGCCAGCCGGCGGCAGCGTCACGCCCTGCTTGGCCATCTCTTCGCGATAGAAGCCGTCCGGGATCTGGATCAGGATGCCCGCGCCGTCGCCCATCAGCGGATCGGCGCCGACCGCGCCCCGGTGGTCGAGGTTTTCGAGAATCTTCAGGCCCTGCTCGATGATTTCGTGGCTCTTCTTGCCCTTGATGTGGGCGACGAAACCGACGCCGCAGGCGTCATGTTCGTTGAGCGGGTCGTACAGACCTTGGGCGGCGGGAACCGGGTGAATCGGTTGCTGGTGGTCGTTCATGGGGACACCGTCTGTGAGGGGCCGGACAGGCCGTTAAACCGTTTTTTCTTTTGCCGCAGTGCGCATCGCAACCGCGACGGCGCTCTTCTCGCAGCCGGACTGCGTACGTCGAAAAGCGTCGGAAATCGGAATATACGCGACGAATCAATGGAATAGCAAATAAAACGTTATGATCAGCCCCCAATTATCAAATTGGTGCATTGCGGCTTATTTTTAATGGTGCCATATCAATTCGAGACAAAAGAAAACGGCATACGAAATGCCGTTTTCATGCAGCCCTTTGATGTAAAACGCTTATTTGCGCTTTAGTGCCGCTCTATTGGGTATGCGGGGTCTCGCGCACCTTGCGCGGCCGACCGCGCGGCAGCGGTGAAACGCGCCGGTTCGCGGCCCGCGCGGCCCATTCCCGGTAAGTATCGCTACCGAGCACCCAGCCCTTCAGCGTGGCCTGCTGGAGCTGGCTCGCTTCGCGTTCGTCGAGCGGTTGCTCGCACAGTTCGCGGTACGCGCGTTGCCGCTCGAACGGCGTATTGCCGAGCGACCAGTAGAGCGGATGGTCCGTAATCAGGCTGTCGAGGGTAAGGCCGATGTGATGCCGGTAGCTCGACCACCGGTAATCCTCAGGCGCACTGACCAGCTGCGCACGCACCGGACACATTTCGACGACGCGGCTCGCCAGCAGAAAGTACCGTTCACCCTCGATAACCGTGGCTCGGTAACGGCCTTCCCACAACGTGCCGCGGCGCGCGTAGCGCCGGTTGAAATGCGCCACGTAGCGCCGGCCGACGGCCTGCATCGCCTTGGGCAGACTCGACTCCTCGGTGGGTGTGACGAGCAGTTGCACGGCGCCAGGCATCAACGCATAGGCGTGAATCGAAAGATGATGGTCCCGCGAAGCTGCCTTCAGACAGTCGATAAAAAGCTCGTAGTCCTGGTCGTCGACGAAGGCGGGCTGCTGATCGAGCCCACGGAGGATGACGTGCTGCGGCTGGTCGGGGACATAAAGACGTGCAAGCCGTGCCATGCTGGAGTATCCAATAGTCGCGTTGGTATATACCCGAAGGTCCGAAGAGCCGCATGGGCGCGAGGTTCGACGCCATGCGGCAAAGCCAGAAACCACGCGGTGCTTAGGGAGAAAGCTCTAACCGCCGCGTATGGTTTGTTTCAAACGTTGTGGTCATAATGAGCGGGCCTTTTCTGGAGGAGCACATATGAAATTAAAACAGGCCGTAACGGGGATGGCGGTGCTAGCCTGCATGAGTACGGCAGCGCACGCGCAATCGGCCGGCAGTTTCTACGTCACGACGGGCTGGTTCCACCTGGCGCCTCAATCGAGCAGCGACCCGTTGACGGTGACCAGCATTGGGGGCAGCCCGACCAACATCACACAACCCAACACTGGCGCCTCACTCAGCTCGGCCGACACCATCGGCTTCACCGCCGGCTACTTCGTTACTGATCACATCGCCACCGAATTCGTGATTGGCGTCCCGCCTACTTTCGACCTGTACGGTACGGGCAGCCTCGAACAGTTCGGCAAGCTGGGCCAGGCTAAGCAGTGGAGCCCGACTCTGCTGTTCAAGTACTACTTCAATGCTCCGACTTCGACATTCCGGCCGTATCTCGGTCTTGGCGTGAGCCGCGTCTGGTTCACGGGAGAACAGATCACCAACAGCGGATTCGAAGCCAACGTGCTGCATGGTCCGACCAGTGTATCGACGGATAGTTCGTGGGAACCTGTGTTTAATGCAGGCTTCACGTACGCCTTCAACCAGCACTGGTTCGCCGGCGCGTCGATTTCGTATCTGCCGCTCAGCACGACCGCCAAGCTGACCTCCAATTCGGTCACGCCGGTCGGCCCGCTGACCGTGACATCGCAAACCAAGATCAAGCTGAACCCGATCGTCACGTACGTGAGCATCGGCTACCGCTTCTAACGCTTGTCACGCCTCGTCATTTATTAGGGGCTGTTGGGTTAGGTTAGTCGAATTTTGGCGACCTGGGCAAACGCCGTGATCGATCAGATGACGGCGTTTGCCTTTGCGCGGCACCAGCGCCGCCACCAGCGCGGTCGTTTGTAAATTTGACGTGGATTTGAAGTCTGGCGCATGCAATATGTGCTGACGATATGCGCCTCGTCCTCGCGGCGGCGAGCAGCCAGCCCGCGCGCCGCGCGCCGTACCGGTGTGGCACTGAAGTTGCGTTCTGATGGCGTTTCCCGCGCCGTGACGTGATATCGCGTCCGCGACCATGCGCGGCTCTTTCACACTCATCGACGGAGCGACCATGACAGCACTTCCAAATACGAGAGACGCCCTCGGCGAATCCTGGACCAGCGCGAGCCGTCGCGCACGGCGCATCGCTCGCCATAGCCGCCACGCTGCCGAAGATATCGCGGTCGAACTGCGCACGCTGCTGTCTGAACTCGAATCGACGCTGGCGGATGGCACTCAGGCAGACGCGATCGAGTTGCGCGGCAGACTGCGCAAACAACTCGACGCGGCGCGCACGCGTCTGAACGACACCCGCGACGCGATGCGCGAACGCGCGGGCGTCGCGATTTCGGACGCCGATCACTACGTGCATGAAAACCCGTGGCAGACGATCGCAATCGTCGGCGGGCTCGCGCTGATTGCAGGCGCGCTATTCGCGTCGCGCTCGCGCTGAATTCGTGATGAATCGGCGCTGAATCCGAGTTGCACCGACGGGTTGCGCTGAGGCTGAGGCGGGCAGACGAGCCACTGTCGCTGTGTCAAACAGCCGTGCACGCGCCGTTATGAACGGCTACGTGTGCACGGCCCAATTCGCCGCAGTCTAGTTATCGTCGATCACGAACAATCGCTGATATTCCTTCACTGCATAGCGATCTGTCATGCCCGCGATGTAATGCGCGATCAGACGCGGTTGCCGCGTTGCATCGGCGGATTGGTACGCTGGCGGCAGCAGTCGCGGATCATCGGTGAACGCATCGAACAGGCCGACCACGACGCGGCGCGCCTTGTTCGCCATACGCATCACCCGATAGTGGCGATACAGGTTTTTGAACAGAAAGCGCTTGAGCACCGTCGCCTGCGCGGCAACGATGTCGCTGTGCGCGACGAGCGGAGGCGCGGCGCGCACGTCGTCGAGCGAGGACGGCGCGTAGCGGACCAGATTGGCGCGCGTCGTCTCGATCAGATCGACGATCAACGTATTGATGATGCGCCGCACCGTCTCGTGGATCAGTCGTCGCCCTTCGATCTGCGGGAAGTCGCCGCGCGCGGCCTCGTATTGCGTCTGCCAGAGTTCGACTTCAGCGAGTTGCTCGATCGTCAGCAGGCCGGAGCGTAGGCCGTCGTCGACATCGTGATTGTTATACGCGATCTCGTCGGCGACATTCGCGATCTGCGCTTCGAGCGACGGCTGCCGCCCTTCGAGAAAGCGCTCGCCGAGCGTACCCAGGCGCCGCGCGTTTTCTCGCGAGCAATGCTTGAGGATACCCTCGCGCGTTTCGAAGCAGAGATTCAGCCCATTGAACGCGCCGTAGTGCTCTTCGAGTTCGTCGACGACCGCGAGGCTCTGCAGGTTGTGTTCGAAGCCGCCATGCTCGCGCATGCATTCGTTCAGCGCATCCTGACCGGCATGGCCGAATGGCGTATGGCCGAGATCGTGCGCCAGCGAAATCGCCTCGACCAGATCTTCGTTGACCCGCAAATTGCGAGCCACCGAGCGCGCGATCTGCGCGACTTCGAGACTGTGAGTGAGACGCGTGCGAAACAGGTCGCCCTCGTGATTGACGAACACCTGCGTTTTGTACTCGAGCCGGCGGAATGCGGTGGAGTGGACGATGCGGTCGCGGTCACGCTGAAATTCGGTGCGCGCGGTCGGCGCGGATTCCGGATAGCGGCGTCCGCGCGAGCCGGTCGAATGCGCTGCGTACGGCGCGAGATGCACTTCGAGTGCTTGCAGGGTCGGCGCCGAGACGGCTGGCGTGTCGCCGGCACCGGCGGCGATGGTGGTGCCGCTCGCCGCGTCATTCGATGCGCTATTCGCCGCTCCGTGCTTAGCGCCATTGGCGGCGCCGCGCGCCGCCGGGTTTTGCTTGAGGTCGTCGCTGCGCCTGTCGGTCACCGGGTTCTCCGAAACATGGGCGGCGCCTCCTGACACGGATGCGCGGCGCGTGGCTGCCAGCCCGCGACATATCTAGACGGCGGCGGCCAGCGTCGCATGCACCTCGGCGTCGGGCGCCCGGGTGATCAGCGTCTCACCGAAACGCTTCAGCAGAATGAATTTGATCGCGCCAGCTTCCGCTTTCTTGTCGATCTGCATCAGTTCGACATAGCGGTCCGCGCCGAGGGTCGGCGCGCGCGTGGGCAAATGCGCGGCGACGATGACGTCGACGAGACGCTTGCGCGACGCGTCGTCGAGATGGCCGAGGCGCACCGACAGATCCGCCGCCATCACCATCCCGCAGCCGACCGCTTCGCCGTGCAGCCACTCGCCGTAGCCGAGCCCGGCTTCGATCGCGTGACCGAACGTATGGCCGAAATTGAGGATCGCGCGCAGCCCGCCTTCGCGCTCGTCCTGCGCGACTACCGATGCCTTGATCTCGCACGAACGCTTGACCGCCTCGGCAAGCGCCGCCGGCTCACAGCGATTCAGCGCTTCGATATTGGCTTCGATCCAGCTGAAGAAACCGGCATCGGCAATCGCGCCGGTCTTGATGACCTCGGCGACGCCCGCCGCCAGTTCGCGCGGCGGCAGCGTGCGCAGCGCGCCGATATCGGCGATCACGGCTTGCGGCTGGTAGAACGCGCCGATCATGTTCTTGCCGAGCGGATGGTTGATGCCGGTCTTGCCGCCCACCGACGAATCCACCTGCGACAGCAGCGTGGTCGGCACCTGGATGAACGGCACGCCACGCATGTAGCAGGCCGCGGCAAAACCGGTCATGTCGCCGATCACGCCGCCGCCGAGCGCGATCAGCGTGGTCTTGCGATCCGCGCGCGAGCCGAGCAGCGCGTCGAAGATCAGATTCAGCGTTTCGAGATTCTTGTACGCCTCGCCATCCGGCAGAACGACAGTGGACACCTGCTTGTTCAGCGGCGCGAGCGCCGCGCGCAGCGTGTCGCCATACAGCGGATCGACGGTGGTGTTGGTAACGATCGTGACCGAGTTGCCGGCGATATGCGGCGCGAACAACGCGGTCTGGCCGATCAGGTCGGCACCGATATGGATGGGGTAGGCGCGTTCGCCCAGTTCGACATTGACGGTAATCATACGGTCCATTATGGCGCAGGATGTTTGGCGACGCCGGCCATCTCGAGCTGCATCAGAACCATGTTGACGAGTCCGTTGACCGAAGGCCGGCCGGTTTCGATCACGAAATGCGCGCATTCGCGGTACAGCGGGTCGCGCACTTCATACAGCGCTTCGAGACGCGCTTTCGGGTCTTCAGTCTGCAGCAGCGGGCGATTCTTGTCGCGCCGCGTGCGCAGCCACAGGTCGTGCGGATTGGCGCGCAGATAGATCACGAGGCCCCGGCCGTTCAGCGCCGCGCGGTTTTCCGGCCGTAGTATCGCGCCGCCGCCGGTCGCGAGCACGATGTTGTCGCGGCCGGTCAGCTCGTCGATCACGCCGGCCTCGCGCTCGCGAAAACCCGCCTCGCCCTCCAGCTCGAAGATCGTCGGAATGCGTGCGCCGGTGCGCGCCTCGATTTCATGGTCGGAATCGAAGAACGGGCGCTCCAGACGGCGCGCAACCGCCCGACCCACAGTGGTTTTCCCTGCCCCCATGAGCCCTACGAAAAAAACATTGGCGTGTGCGTCCCGCGCTTGCAACGGTGTCCTCTGGCTAATCCGGTGTAGTTCGTGCCGCAGCTTACTGGCAAAGCGGCTGCCTTGTCGAGCCTGCGCGCGCCTGGCGAGCCCGCGCCGCCGGCGCATCACGGCGGCAGCGTACCCTAATTTTCGGCGGCGATTTCCTGCACGACTCGCGGCGTGATGAAAACCGCCAGTTCGCTGCGCTGGTCGCGATGCGCCCGATTGCGGAACAGTGCGCCCAGCACCGGGATTCGTCCGAGCAATGGCACCCGCTCCACGTCATCCCGGTCGTCGGTCGCGTAAATTCCGCCGATCGACACCGTACCACCATCCTCGACCTCGACGCGCGTTTGCACGTGCTTGGTGTTGATCGCGGGCCCGGCGTCGGTCTGCTCGCCGACGCTGTCTTTCGCGACATCGAGATCCAGCACCACGCGGCCGTCCGGCATGATCTGCGGCTCGACCTCCAGTTTGAGCGTGGCGCGGCGAAACTGCACGCCGGATACGCCCTGCCCGACCTTGGCCTGATACGGCAGCTCGCTGCCCTGCTCGACGACCGCTTTCATCCGATCCGCGGTGACGACGCGCGGGCTGGAGACGATTTTCCCATGCCCCTCGGCCTCCAGCGCGGAAAGCTCGATATTCAGCAGCCGCGTCGCATGGGCCGCGAACAGCGTGAGGCCAGCGGTCGCGGCCTCGAAACCCGAGATCGGCCGCGCCGACAGATCGTAGACGGTGCCGTCCGCGCCGCCGTTGAGGCCCCTGCTCGTGCCGTCCGGGTTCGTGCCCGCGAGCGACAGCCGCACGCCGAGATTGCGCGAAAAACCATACTCGCCTTCGACGATGCGCGCCTCGATCAGCACCTGGCGGGTCGGCCGGTCGACGGCGGCGATCAGTGCCGCAATCTGTTCGAGACGCCCCGCCAGGTCGGTGACGAACAGCAGATTGGTCCGCGGATCGGCAGTCACGGCGCCGCGTTTGGACAGCACGCGCTGGGTACCGGAGCCCGTCAGCAGGCGCCGCACATCCTCGGCGTGTGCGTAGTGCAGCTGGATCGTGCGGCTCGCGAGCGGTTCGAGGTCCGCGGAGCGCGCGTGCGCGGCGAAGCGCTGCCGCTCGCGCGCGGCCAGTTCCGCGGCCGGCGCGACCCAGATCACGTTGCCGTGGCGCTCCATCGACAGATTGTTGACGTCGAGCAGCGTGTCGAACGCGGTACGCCAGGGCACCTTGTCGAGCCGCAGCGAAACGGCTCCGCGCACCTTGTCGCTCGCGACGATGTTGAGCCCGGTGAACTCGGCGAACGACTTGAGTACAGCGCTCAGTTCGGCGTGCTGGAAGTTGAGCGAGATCGGTTTGTTGTCGTCGGCGGCGTCGGTGGCATCGTCTTGCCGCGCGCTACTCAGGCGCGTGGGCGGTGGTAACGGCACGGGCGGGCCTTCGAGCGTGTTGGCGTCGGCGCTGTCGTCGCGGGTCGGCGCTGCGGCCTGTTTCGGCGGCGTTGCGGCGGTGCCGTCGACATCGTCCGTAGCGGCATCGGGCGCGGTGGCCGACGATGACGAAACCACCGCGGCTGCATCCGGGTCCTGCATGTCGCTTTGCACAGAGTCTTGCACCGCGTCTTGTGGCTCGTTTTGCGTTAACTGATAGCGAAACGGGTTTGGCACACTCGCGAGACCGCCGCGCGGCAGCGGCTCTGCCTCAAACGCGGCTTCGGCGATCGCAGTGCGATCCTCCGTCGGCATATACGCCGGCAGTGGCGGCCGCAACGGCGGCGTCGAAGCCCGCGCGATACCGGCGCCAACAGCCACGCTGATGCAGACGCCGACACCAAAGCCGACCCAGCGCACCACACCACCCCAGATGCGAAATACCGCCGCGCTCCATCGCTTCATCGAACTCGTCATGAAGCCTCCGACAATGTCAGCGTGCGCGTCGCGCCACCGTTGGCGAGCGTGATACCGAGTTCATCCAGTTGCGTGACCCGCTCGACGCCCAACTGCGCGCCGGCCGCGACCGTGGCCGCGCCGTCCGGTGTGTCGAGCAAGGCAAGGCCGCGCGTACGATCAAACAGCACGCCGACGAGCCGCCATTGCACCGCGTCGGCCGGCTCAGCGCTGGCCGACAGCCGCGGCTGCGAGAACGGATCGAAGAACACGATCTCCTCATCGTCATCTTCGTCGAGGCTCGCGTCGTCGGACGCATGTACAGCATCGGCGGCAGGCGCGGGGCGCAACGCATCGAACACGCGCAGCGTCGCGCCGATCGACAGCGCCGCGCCGTCCTGCTTGACGGTCACATCGACGGGAACCATCAGCACCGGCAAATGCGAAAGCCCATTGAAGAACGCCATCAGGTGAACGAAATCCGTGCGCGCCGTGAGCTGCAACGACCGCATGCGCTCGATACCCTCGCCGTTCGTCGGACCCGGCTCGACCGCGAGCAGCGCGACACCGTTCTCGGCGGCCAGTTCGGAGACGCTGCGCACGTCATCAGCCGAACTCCACGGCGTGATAGCGGCACGCACCGCCGGCATCTCGTCGGCTATCCGGCGCAGCGACGGCAATTGCGCAAGCGCGCGCCGCGTTTCATCGAGACGCTGTGTGCTGGCTGTCAGCGCCACGCGGCTTGCCTCCAGCCCGCACAGATCGGCGGTGATCCAGCCGTACGCGCCAAGCACGAACACCAGCGTGGCAATCAGCGCCGCCACCACCCGGCGGCGGCGCCGGCTCCACGCGTCGAGCGGCACACGTAGGTGTCTAAGCCATTGCGAAAGGCTGGCGGCCCCAGACATCGCGCCGCCCACTTCAAAGAACGTCGTACTCATTTTGTCCCTCCCGATGATTCGGACTTCGCGATACGCGCCGCCGCGGTACCGGTGACGCGTGCGGCTTTGGACGGCGGATCGCCCCAGCGCAGGCGCGCATTGAACTCGACCAGCGCGCTTACCGCCTTATCCGCCTGCGCGCTGCCATGTACCGGCGGCCGTTGCAGGTTGCGCACTTCCACTCCCTTCACACCGCGCACAGCGCTGAGCCGCTCGAGCCACTCGGCCGATGTCAGATCGCTGTTCGACGTGGCGAGCAACTCGGTCTCATATTCGCGCTGGCGCAATTGCCGCAACACGACGCCGTCACCGGGCTCGAAGCTGAGCGCTTCGAGCAGATCGAGCAGGTGCGCGAGCGGTTCCGACAGGCTGGTCGCGCGCGCCGCGTTTGCGCGCGACTCGTCCCGCGCGCGCAGCAGTTTCGTGTGCTCCGCGAGCGGCGCGTCGAGTTGCGCAAGCGCCTGTTCGGCCGATGCGCGACGAGCATCGAGCCGCGCCGTTTCGAATGCCTGCCAGCCGGCGAGCGCGAGCACGCCGGTCGCGCCCACGCACGCGGCCACGGCCCAGTCGCGCAGACAGCGCCGCCGTGCGAGCCGCGCATTGCGCTGCCGGTAAGGCAGCAGATTGAAGCCGCCGAGCCACGGCATGACGACGCGTTCGTTGCTCCCTGGCGGATGCACCGTCCGCCCAAACGAAAACGAAAGAGCGCGCATCATTCGATCACCCCGCGCAGCGCCAGCCCGAACGCGACCGCGCTGGCCGGCTGATGCAGCAGTTCGTGATCGATCGGCCGCACGCATGTGCTGAGCAGCCCGCACTCGAATGGCAACACCGAGCAGCCCAGCACGTCGCCGATGTCCGCGAGCGAAAAGCCCGCGCCGTCGAGCAGATCGATTTCTCCGCTGACCAGCGCGCAGTCGAACCGAGGTCCATGCGTCAGATCGCGCAGCGCATCGGCGAGATCGGTGTGCTCGGGCGCCGGATAATGCATGTCGCCATCGATCACGCCATTGGCCATGCGCCAGCCGTGCACGCCGTCCGTGCCGATCCACAACGCTACGTACGGCTCGCACGGATCGAGTTCATGGTTCGCCGCGTAACGCATCGCGCGCAGTGCCGCATGCGGCTCGCCATCGACCGCGCTCAACGAAATGCCCGCGCTCGCCGCGCATTCGATACGCGCTTCGAGATGCTGACGCGCCATCGCGGTGATCTTCACCGCACGCACGGGTGCGGGCCGCTCGTCGACGGCCCAGTCGGCTGCGAGCGCGTGACGCTCGAGCCCGGCAATGCGCTCCGCCTCGGCCATCACGGCCGGCGCGAGTCCGGCCAGCGCGGGGCCGCCATCGTGCTGCTCGCATTGGCTCTGCGCCGCGAGCCGCGCGAGCGGCACCGTGGTCGTCATCGTGATCGACGCGGGTACGGCCATCGCGCATTGCAGCGCCTGCGCGACACACACACGCGGCATGCCGGCAAACGCATCGCGCAACGCTCGCGCGACCGCCTGGCGGTCGGTGATCTCGGTGCCCGCCATCGCGCTGGCGGCGAGCGGCACCGTGTTCATGTATTCGAGATGCAGTGAGCTGCGTGCGCGCGAACGCTGACTCAGCACGATCAGCCGTACGTTTTGCGAACTAATGTCGATGCCGGCGGCGAAGCGCTGGCCGCCCGATTGCACCGCCTGAAGCCACGAATTTCCAAATGCCATACACCCTCCCTCTGACTCACGCGACGAACCATTCGAACGCGAGCAATGAGGGATCATTGTGGACAGACACGGCGCCGCGCGACACTCAGCCAAATGGCCAGGATTGACGCCAAAGCGCCCCGCGCGACATCAAACGGACTACAGTGAAGTCGTTGCCGCGCGATGCGATTCGCGCGCGCAGTCCGCATCGCGACGAACACGCATCCGCCGTAAGCAGGTCGAAAGCTGACGGACGGCGCGGCTATAATCGCGGGACTGCTTTTCCGGTATTCCTATGCAATCCACGTCTCCTACGTCCCCGCCGCCCGCGCCGAAAAAGCGCAAACGCCTGTTGTGGCAAAAGCTCGTGCTCGGCTTCGTCGGGCTGATCGTGGCGGGCATCGTAAGCGTGGCGCTGCTCGTCGGCTACGCGCTCGTGGTTGCGACACCGAACCTGCCTTCGCTCGATGCGCTGACCGACTATCGGCCCAAGGTGCCGCTGCGCATCTACACGGCCGACCATGTACTGATCGGTGAATTCGGCGAGGAACGGCGCGACATCGTGCGTATTCAGGACGTGCCCGACAGTCTGAAGAAAGCGATCCTCGCGATTGAAGACGCACGCTTTTACGATCACGGCGGCGTCGATCTCACCGGCATCGCGCGCGCCGGCTTCGTCGCGCTGACCAACGGCCACGCCACGCAGGGCGCGAGCACGATCACGATGCAGGTCGCGCGCAACTTCTTTCTGTCCAGCGAAAAGACCTATACGCGCAAGATCTACGAGATGCTGCTCGCGTACAAGATCGAGTCGAAGCTGACGAAGGATCAGATTCTCGAGGTGTACATGAATCAGATCTACCTCGGTCAGCGCGCGTACGGTTTCGCGAGCGCGGCACGCGTGTATTTCGGCAAGGACCTGAAGGACCTGACGCTTGCGGAATCGGCGATGCTCGCCGGTCTGCCGAAGGCGCCGTCCGCGTATAACCCGGTCGTCAATCCGAAGCGCGCGAAGGTGCGGCAGGAGTACATCCTGCAGCGCATGCTCGAACTGCACTACATCACCGAAGAGCAGTACGACGATGCACGCCGCCAGCCGCTCGTCGTCAAGGGCATGGGCAAGGAGTACAGCGTGCACGCGGAATACGTCGCCGAAATGGTGCGGCAGATGATGTACGCGCAGTATCGCGAAGAGGCTTATACGCTCGGTTTGAACGTCGTGACCACGATCGATTCGGCGGATCAGGACGTTGCCTATCGCGCGCTGCGCAAGGGACTGATGGACTACGAGCGGCGGCATGGCTATCGCGGGCCGGAGGCGTTCATCGATCTGCCATCCGATGCGCAGGATCGCGAGCAGGCGATCGACGACGCGCTGCTCGAACATCCGGACAACGGCGAAATCATCGCGGCCGTCGTCACAGCGGCGAACCCGAAGCAGGTACAGGCGACGTTCATCGACGGCAATGTCGCGACGATTCAGGGCAATGGCTTGCGCTACGCGCAGTCGGCGCTGAGCGGACGCGCGCAGCCGAATCAGCGCATCCGTCCCGGTGCGATCGTGCGCCTCGTGAAAAACGACGACGGCGACTGGTCGATCACGCAATTGCCGCAGGTGGAAGGCGCGTTTATTTCGGTGGTCCCGCAGGACGGCGCGATTCGCGCACTGGTCGGCGGCTTCGATTTCAACAAGAACAAGTTCAATCACGTGACCCAGGCGTGGCGCCAGCCGGGCTCGAGCTTCAAGCCGTTCATCTATTCGGCGTCGCTCGAAAAAGGCCTCGGACCCGCGACGATCATCAACGACGCGCCGCTCTTTTTCAGCGCCGCCGAAACCGGCGGTCAGCCATGGGAGCCAAAAAACTACGGTGGCGGCTTCGATGGTCCGATGACGATGCGCACCGCGCTGCAGAAGTCGAAGAACCTCGTGTCGATCCGCATCCTGAACCAGATCGGCACGAAATACGCGCAGCAGTACATCACGCGCTTCGGCTTCGACGCGGACCGCCACCCCGCCTATCTGCCGATGGCGCTCGGTGCCGGTCTCGTCACACCGTTGCAGATGGCGGGCGCGTTCTCGGTCTTCGCGAACGGCGGCTACCGGATCAATCCGTATCTGATCGCCGAAGTCACCGATCCGCGCGGCGCCGTCGTCGCGCACGTGCAGCCGCTCGTCGCCGGACAAAGTGCACCGCATGCGATCGAACCGCGCAACGCGTACATCATGAACAGCCTGTTGCAAAGCGTCGCGCAACGCGGCACCGGCGCGAAGTCCAACTCGCTCAAGCGCACCGATCTCGGCGGCAAAACCGGCACGACCAACGACTCGCGCGATGCCTGGTTCGCCGGCTATCAGCACACGCTCACCGCGATCGCGTGGATCGGCTACGACAATCCGCGCAGCCTCGGCGACAAGGAAACCGGCGGCGGTCTCGCATTGCCGGTATGGATCGAGTACATGGGGTACGCGTTGAAGGGCGTGCCCGAGTACAAGATGCCGATGCCCGACGGCATAGTCGAACTGGGCTCGGAACTGTATTTCGAGGACTTCACGCCGGGGCACGGTTTTGTCGCGACGGTCGGCGTGAGTCAGGCCACGCTCGACGCCGAGGCTGCGAGCGCCGCTTCGGCCGCGGCGCCGGAACAGGTCGGCGAGCAGGAACGGCAAGACATCATGAATCTGTTCCGGGGCCACTGAAGCCGCGTAGCTGTGCACGGAAGCGTACGCGTGAGTGTCGCGCCAATCGCGCCAGAAATGCAAAACCGCCGCGTTCCCGAGTTGGGCACGCGGCGGTTCTGTTTTGAGACTGCGATCTGCGCTGCGCGCTGGCCGCGCTCACGCGTCGCTTACTGCGCGGTAATCCGCACCGGCTCGCCAGCCTGCTCGCTCGCGTATTGCGATAGCGCCGCGAAAAACTCCGTGCCGCTGCGCGTGTCGCGCCATTCGCCGTCGATGAAACGGAAGTGGAAACCGCCTGCTTTCGCCGCAATCCAGATCTCGCTCATCGGCGGCTGAAGGTTGACGATGATCTTCGTGCGGTTCTCGAATTCGAGCGTCAGAACATTGCCGCTGCGCTCGAGTTCGATGTCGGCAGCGGTGTCGTCGACTGCGCTCTCGATGGCGGTCAGCACGGCTTCCGCACGGGTCAGGTAATCACTATCGGACATGCTAAACTCCATCGATTATTTATTCAGGGACAGTCATGCGAGTCGTAACTCGGATGCGCGCGGCGGCACCCGGCCGCGCGATTGTAGCGGTTTTAGCCATTTTCGCAGGTTGCGCGCTCGCCGGTTGCGGTCAACGCGGCGCGCTTTATCTGCCGACTGTACCGCCGCTGCCTGCCCCGCCGGCTCATCGCACGCAAACGCCAACACCGGATCAAACTCAACCGGCCGCGGGCAATTCCACCGATACAGGCTCGATTCCGGACACGTCAGGTACGCCGCTGTCACTCGCGCCCGAAGAGCAACTCGCCACGCCGCCCGCTTCGAATGCATCCGGCCCGTCGGCACCGCTGCCCGCCTCCGCCGCTCCTTCCGTTCAATAAGACTTTCGCATGACTCGATCCGCATTTGACTACGTCGACGGCGTATTGCACGCCGAAGACGTGTCCGCCGTTTCTCTCGCCGAACAGTTCGGCACGCCGCTCTACGTCTATTCGCGCGCCGCGCTCACTGCCGCCTGGAACGCGTACGCGGGTGCCTGCGCCGGCCGTCGCGCAAGCGTGCACGTCGCCGTGAAAGCCAACAGCAATCTCGCGGTGCTGAACGTGTTCGCGCGATTGGGCGCGGGCTTCGACATCGTGTCGGGCGGCGAACTCGCGCGCGTGCTCGCGGCGGGCGGCAAAGCGGAAAACACCGTGTTTTCAGGTGTCGGCAAGCATGTGAACGAAATGCGTGAAGCGCTCGCGGCCGGCGTCAAGTGCTTCAACGTGGAGTCGATTCCCGAACTCGATCGCCTCAATGCGGTCGCCGGCGAAATGGGCAAGAAGGCGCCGGTATCGCTGCGTGTGAACCCCGATGTCGACGCAAAGACGCACCCGTACATTTCCACCGGTCTGAAGTCGAACAAGTTCGGCGTCGCCTTCGAAGATGCGCGCGCGACGTATCAGGCAGCTGCGGCGATGACGAATCTCGAAGTGGTCGGCATCGACTGCCATATCGGCTCGCAGATCACCGACGTCGCGCCCTATCTCGATGCGATCGACAAAGTGCTGGAGCTGGTCGAACAGATCGAGCAGGACGGCATGACGATTCGCCATGTCGATGTCGGCGGCGGTCTCGGCATTACCTACGATGACGAAACGCCGCCGGAAATCGGCGCGTTCGTGCGTACCGTACTCGATCGCATCGAAGCACGCGGTCACGGTCATCGCGAAGTGTATTTCGAGCCGGGCCGTTCGCTGGTCGGCAATGCGGGCGTGCTGCTCACGCGTGTCGAATTCCTGAAGCCCGGCGAGGAAAAGAACTTTGCGATCGTCGATGCGGCGATGACCGATCTCGCACGCCCCGCGATGTACGACGCGTATCACGCGATCGAACCGGTCGTGAAGCGCGACGTGCCGGCGCATGTGTACGACGTGGTTGGCCCGGTCTGCGAAAGCGGCGACTGGCTCGGCCGCGAACGGCTGCTTGCGGTCGAGGCGGACGATCTGCTCGCGATCCGCTCGGCCGGCGCCTATGGCTTCGTGATGAGCTCGAACTACAACACCCGGCCGCGCGCGGCGGAGGTGATGGTGGATGGTACACAGGCGTATGTGGTCCGCGCGCGTGAAGAGGTACAGCAGCTATTTGCGGGTGAAACGATTCTGCCGACGTAAACGTCACCCCCGACGCCGCACACCAGCGTGTGACCTGACGATATGAAAAAGGCGATGCCACCGCGGCATCGCCTTTTTGCTATTGGAGCACCAACAAGCGGGCGCAACTCACCATCATCGTCGACGCGCGTTCGCACTCCGTTCGCGCAACCATACGATCAGGCGCCATCCGAGCAACGCGATCATGATCGCGCCGTAGATCTTTGGCAGCAGCAGGTCGTGCTTGCCTGCCTTCATCCACCAGAAATGCAGGATCGCGAGAGCACCAATCGGATAGATCGCGCGATGCAGCGTCTGCCAGCGGCGGCCAAGCTTGCGCACCATCGCGCGCGGCGACGTGACGGCAAGTGCGATCAGCAGCACGAACGCCGCGAAGCCGACGGTGATGAAGGGCCGCTTGCCGATGTCCTTCAGAATCTCCGCTAGATCGAACCACTTGTCGAACCACAGATAAGTGGTGAAATGCAGCGCCGCATAGAAGAACGTATAGAGGCCGAGCATGCGCCGAAACCGCACGAACGCCGCGATACCGGTGAGGCGGCGCAGCGGCGTCACGGCCAGCGTGATGCACAGGAACACGAGCGTCCATAGGCCCGTCGAGCGCGTGATGAACTCGATCGGATTCGCGCCGAGCCGGTCGGTGATGCCGAACAGCACGATGCGCGCGAGCGGATACAGCGCCGCGATGAATACCGCCACTTTGACCGGCACGACCCAACGCGCGCCGCCGGCGGGCCGCCGCGCGCTCGCCGATGAAGCGCGCGCGGGATTCACGCGCGGGGTGGCCGATTGCATATCGGAAGCCATCGTCGTGCCTCAGAAGTTCTTCTTCAGGTCCATGCCCTGGTACAGCGACGCAACCTGGTCACCATAGCCATTGAACATCAGCGTCTTGCGCTTCGGCGTGAAGAAACCGTCTTCGCCGATGCGCCGCTCGGTTGCCTGGCTCCAGCGCGGATGATCGACGTTCGGATTCACGTTCGAGTAGAAGCCGTATTCGTTCGCCGCATAGGTGTTCCAGCTGGTCGGCGGCTGCTTTTCGACGAAGCGGATTTTCACCAGCGACTTCGCACTCTTGAAGCCGTACTTCCACGGCACCACGACGCGCACCGGCGCGCCATTCTGGTTCGGCAGCACCTGGCCGTAGAGGCCCATCGTCAGCAGCGTCAGCGGATGCATCGCTTCGTCCATCCGCAGGCCTTCGGAATAGGGCCAGTCGAGCACCGGCGTCGATAGCCCGGGCATCTGCGACGGATCGGCGAGCGTGATGAACTGCACGTACTTCGCGTTGCCGGTCGGCTCAGCGCGCTTGATCAGCTCGGACAGCGACACGCCGATCCACGGGATCACCATCGACCATCCTTCGACGCAGCGCAGCCGGTACACGCGCTCTTCGAGCGGCGCGAGCTTCAGCAGTTCGTCGATGTCATACACCTTCGGGTTCTTGATCTCGCCTTCGACACTCACCTTCCACGGGCGCGGCCGCAGCGTGCCGGCGTTCTGCGCGGGGTCGGCTTTGTCGGTGCCGAACTCGTAGAAGTTGTTGTAGGTCGTGATGTCCTTGTACGGCGTGATCTTGTCCAGCGCGACGAACTTCGCGTTCGTTTTCGCCGCCAGCTTCTGCGCCTTCGGGTCCGGCGACGTATAAGCCGCCAGTGCCTCGCCGCTCACACCGATCAGGCTGCCGAGCGCCATCGCGCCGGCCGCCTGCAGGATGCGCCGGCGGTTCTCGAAAACGTGCTGCGGCGTGATTTCGCTGCGCGCAATGTCATCGCCGATCAGTTGAATTCTGTCGCTTCGCTTGATCCACATCGTGCTGCTCCTTGCCGGCGCGCGCGTCTGGGCGCCGCGCAGGCCAATATTGATGATCGCTCGTTCCGGGGCGTCAGTCATCCGCGGGTACACAGGTAACGAACACCCTGGATGCGACGAATATTCCGGCTGCCATAAAAAAACCGCCGGTGCGGAGCATCGGCGGTTATTGGTCGGTTCAGCGCGACGAATCTTACAGCTTGCCGTAACTATGCAAGCCCGACAGGAACATGTTCACGCCAAGGAACGCGAAGGTGGTAACCAGCAGGCCGGTCAGTGCCCACCATGCGGCCACTGCGCCGCGCAGCCCCTTCATCAGACGCATATGCAGCCAGGCCGCGTAATTCAGCCACACGATCAGCGCCCAGGTTTCCTTCGGGTCCCAGCTCCAGTAGCCGCCCCACGCTTCGGCGGCCCACAGCGCGCCGAGAATCGTCGCGATCGTGAAGAACGCGAAACCCACCGCGATCGATTTGTACATCACATCGTCGAGCACTTCGAGCGCGGGCAGGCGGTCCGCCAGCACGCCGCGCTCCTTCGCCAGATACGCAACGCCAACCATCGCGGACAACGCAAAGCTGCCATAGCCGATGAAGTTCGCTGGCACGTGGATCTTCATCCACCAGCTTTGCAGCGCCGGCACCAGCGGCTGGATCTGCTGCGCATCGCGCGCGACCGAGTACCACATCAGGAAGCCGACGGCCGCGGCGATCACCAGCAGCACGAACGCGCCGAGCGCGCGCGTGTTGTAGTGCTGCTCGTAGTACAGATAGAACAGCGCGGTGATCAGGCTGAACAGCACGAACACTTCATACAGATTCGAGATCGGAATATGGCCGACATCGGCGCCGATCAGGTACGACTCGTACCAGCGCACCATCAGGCCGACGAAGCCCATCAGCACCGCGGCCCACGTCATCTTCGAACCGATCGCGGCGCCAGTCGGCGAACGCGACAGCAGCGCGATCCAGTAGAACCCGGTCGCGAATACGAACAGCGCGCTCATCCACAGGATCGCGGACTGACTGGACAGGAAGTATTTGAGGAAGAACGCGTTGTCGGCACGGCTCAGATCGCCGTGGTAGATCTGGATCGCCAGCAGCGACAGTGCGGCGATGCCCACCATCAGCGGGCGCACAGGCTTCCAGCGCCAGCCGAGCGTGACGAAAACCGGTACCGCGCACACCAGTACCAGCTTGTCGTAGTAGTTCATGAACGGGTAGTAGCGCGCCAGCGCGAACCCGGCGCCCCCCACGAGCAGCAGGGCGAACACCCAGTCGACGATGCCGAGCCGTTTCAGAAACGGCCGTTCGTCGTAGGGCAGAAGTTCGGGCATGCCGCCCGCGAATGCCTTGTCGGTACGCCGGGCAGGCGAAGAAGGCGAAGGGGATGAGGAAACCTGAGTCAAGTCCATGATCTTACCGGGTCGAATCCTGTGAGCTTGCGGACGACGCGCCTGCCCGAACGGGCGTGGCATCGGCGGCATCGATGAGTTTCGCACCAAGCGCGGTGCCGACGGCTTCGCGTGTCTGGAGGAACTCTTTTTCGAAGTCGAGCGTCTTGCGCGCGCTCGACATCGCCATCACGACGTTCGTGCCGTGGTCGGTATCCTTGAGCCAGAACCACAGGCGGCGCTCGCGGACGTAGAACATCGAAAAGATGCCTAAAACCAGCAGCAAGCTGCCAAGATACACGACTTTTTTGCCCGGCGCGCGCGTCAACTGAAATACCGAAGCTTGCACCTGCTTGAAGGAGTCAAGCTGCAAATAAACCGGCGATCCATACAGAAAGCTGTCGGAAATCGCGTTCAGCGAACTCTGGATGAAGCGGCTCGCGTCCGGATTGGCCGGCGCGGCAGGCTCGCCAAGCTGCTGGCGCGACAGTTGCCACAGATCCCACGTCACGCCTTCCAGCATGCGCAGCAGCAGGGCCGCGGCCTTTTCCTGCTCGCCCTTGGGCACCGAATGATCGATAAAACCGGCGATCGCCTGGAAGCCCCCGGGCGTTTCGCCGTTCGGCATCTTCATGCCGTTGTCGGCGCCCGCAAAGAGGGTCAGGACTCGCGACGCGCTTTCCTCGAGATGCTGCTGCAACTCGGGATTCGAGCCGGGCACCGAGCGCAGCGCGAACTGATGCGCCGCCGTTGCGCGCATCGCCGGATCTTCGAGCGTCGCGCGCAGGTTCATCCATTCTTTGACTGTGCCACCGCTGTCGGCGGGAATGCGCAGGTAACGGAACGGGTCGTCGGGGTTCACGCGCATGCCGGCGAGGAACATCTTTTCGCCGTTGACGTCGACCGGCAGCATGTAGTTGTTGTATTCGCGCGCCTGGCCGTCCTTGCCGCGAATCTTGTATTGCACCGACGGACCGACATTGTGCAGATCGAGCGGGTTCGAAGTTTTCGCGCCGGAGCCGAGACGCTCGTCGAACGCTTCCTTCAACGAGTGCTGCGCGGCGACACCGCGGGTATCGTTCTGGCCTTTGCCGTTCGAGATGTTTTCGACGTTGATCGCGCGGAAATCGGTAAATTCGACGGTTTGGCCGTCGGCAAGCGGCGTGGCTGAACTCAACGGCGCGTTGCCGCCGATCGTGCCGCCGAACGGCGCGGGCTTCGCGCTCGGACCGGACATCGGGTACGCGCTCATCTGCATCTGCGAGCCGCCGTCCTGGAAGCTCGACTGGAAGATCGACACGCCGTCGTATTCGAACGGCTTGTTGACCTCGACGCGCGCCGGCACGCGCGCGCCCGTCTTGTGATCGATCACGACGATGTCGCTCGCGAACAGCTTCGGCATGCCGGTCGTGTAGTAATCGACGATGAACTTCTTCAGCTCGATCGAAAACGGCAGATCCTGGATCATCGAGCCGTTCGGCTGGTTCAGGATCGCGGTCGATACGTGCTGGCCTTCGGGCACCCACGCGTAACCGCGGAACGTCGGGTTCGATTGCGACAGACGATGGTCGGGCGAAATCTCGCTGATCACCGTGTTCGAGTTGATCGGCGATTTGTCGAACAGCCACATCTGCAGCTTGATCGGCAAGTTGCTGTCGAGCAGGCCGCCCAAGCAGATCACGACGATCGCGAGGTGCGCGGAGATGTAGCCGAACTTGGTCAGCGCGCCGCGCTTCGCGGCGATCAGCGTCGCGCCTTCCGACTCGCGCGTAACGAATTTGTAGCCGAGCTTCGCCGACAGTTTCGCGAGCAGCGCGGCCGTCTGCGGGCGCGTGGCGTGCACCGCGAATTCACCTTTGTGATGGAACGCGCGCAGGCTGCCTTCGCGGACCTTGTCCTTCCAGCTCTTCACATCGGCCAGCATCTTCGGCGCATTGCGGATCACGCACAGCGACACCGACACCATCAGAAAGCCGAGGATCAGCATGAACCACCACGAGCTGTACACCGTGTACAGACTCAGCGCGCGGAAGATGTCCGCCCAGAACGGGCCGAACTGATTGACGTAGTTGGGATAGGGATCGTCCTGGGTCAGGACGGTACCGATGACGCTGGCGATCGACAGAATCACGAGCAGCGCGATAGCGAAACGCATCGAGCTCAGAAGCTCGATGGTGCTGCGCGTGACGCGATTGCTCGACTTCGACTGCAGACCCGACGTGGTGACGCTCATTCAAACTCCGACTGAACAGCAAAAAAGGGTGAAGGGCCGTCGCAGGCGCGACGCCCTCACCCTTTTCTTGTTTTAACCGACCTCGCCGGGCCGGTTGCATTTCGTGCGCGGATCGCCTGACGCGGCCCGCTCAGTCCAAACCGCTTAATGCAGACCTGCGATGTAATCGGCAACCGCCTTGATCTCGTTGTCCGACAGACGTGATGCTATCGCATGCATCGCGTCGTTGTTGTTACGAGCACCAGGACCTTGTGTGAACGCGGTCAACTGAGCGACCGTGTACTCGGCCCACTGGCCCGACAGCCGCGGAAACTGCGACGGGATGCCCTGCCCCGTCGGCCCGTGGCAGCTAGCACAGGCCGGCACGCCCCGATCCGCAATCCCGCCGCGATAGATCTGCTGACCGAGCGCAACGGTGTTCTTGTTGTGCGCGTAGCCTGGCTTTGGCGTCTGCGTCGAGAAATAGGCCGCAACGTTGATCATGTCCTGATCGGAAAGCGCGGCGGCCATGCCCGCCATGATCGCATTGTTGCGCGCGGGTTGTTTGGCACCTGGCTGAGTCTTGAAATCTCTGAGCTGCTTGACGAGATATTCCGGATGCTGGCCAGCCAGCTTCGGATACGCGCCGCCGGCACTGTTGCCGTCTGCCCCGTGACATGACGCGCATACCTGCACCGCGATTGCCTGCCCCCGATTGATGTCCGGCTTTGCCGGTTCTGCTGCTCGTGCCTGAATTGCCAAACCTGAAAGACCTGCCGCTACATGAAGCACCATCAGAGTCTTGCACAGTCGATTCATTCGCACACCCTGTCTCGTCTTTGTGGGATTTTAGAGGTTTTGCAAAATACGACGACGGCGACCGAGTGACCGCCAGGAGCCGCCAAGGCACGTGGGGCCGGCCCCTCAGGTTTTCAGTAAACCATCGTATTGTACAATAACTCGCTAATCGCTAAGACGCCAGTCGGGCTTGACCCCGTTCCCTTTCCGGGCTGTCCGGCGTCTCCTATCTGGCCTCAATCATGCCCTTCCTGCTCCACGAATCCCGCTTTTCCATCACCGTCAATCACCTGCGCGACTTGCCGGCCACCGCGCAACCCGAGATCGCATTCGCGGGGCGTTCGAACGCGGGCAAGTCGACCGCGATCAACTTGCTCTGCAATCAGAAGCGCCTCGCGTTCGCCAGCAAGACGCCTGGCCGCACGCAGCACATCAACTATTTTTCGGTAGGCAAGGCGGACGAGCCGACCGCGTATCTTGTCGATCTGCCGGGTTACGGCTATGCGGAAGTGCCTGCGGCGGCAAAGGCTCACTGGGAAGCGCTGCTGTCCACGTATCTGCAATCGCGCTCGCAACTGCGCGGCATGATTCTGATGATGGATTCACGTCGCCCGCTGACTGAACTCGACCGGCGCATGATCGAGTGGTTCGCGCCGACCGGCAAGCCGATCCACACGCTGCTCACCAAATGCGACAAATTGACGCGCCAGGAAAGCGTGAACGCACTGCGCGCCACGCAGAAGGGACTGGCCGAATACCGCGCAGCGGGCTATCGCGGCGAACTGACTGCGCAGTTGTTCTCGGCGCTCAAGCGCACCGGGCTCGACGAGGCCCACGAACTGATCGAGAGCTGGCTGATCCCCAAAGCGGCGGATGCAACGGACCAAGCCTGAATCGCTCGCAAAGTGAACATATCGACCGGCGCCGGAAGATCGTGCGCTGCCGGTGAACGTGTATCGGACTTCACTTTCCGTCCGCACATAAAAAAACCCGCCGCTTGAACGGCGGGTCAAACAGCCTAATCGAAAAAACGACAGGCACCCGCTCAGGGAGGAGAAGCGGGGAGGTCAGCGCCAAGCGCCTTGCTCGATCGGTATGATATACCATTGTCTCGAAAAGTTTCCGGGAGCGGAGCAGGCGCTATTTGCCCCCTCCACACATCCATGATCTTCGAGTCGATATGAGCTTCTATCCGCACTATCGTCCGCGCCGCATGCGCCGTGACGATTTCTCGCGTCGCATGATGCGGGAAAACATCCTCACCACCAACGATCTCATCTACCCCGTGTTCATCGTCGAAGGCACCAACGTGCGGCAGGCCGTACCGTCGATGCCGGGCGTCGAGCGCGTGTCGGTTGATCTGCTGATGGGTGTCGCCGAACAATGTGTCGAGCTGGGCGTGCCGGTACTGTCGCTGTTTCCCGCGATCGAGCCTTCGCTGAAAACGCCCGATGGCCGGGAAGCGGCCAATCCGGCCGGTCTGATTCCGCGCGCGGTCCGTGAGTTGAAAAAGCACTTCCCCGATCTCGGCGTGCTCACCGATGTCGCGCTCGATCCGTACACGAGTCACGGCCAGGATGGCGTGCTCGACGAAGCCGGTTACGTGATCAATGACGAAACCGTCGAAATCCTCGTCGAACAGGCTCAGGCGCAGGCCGAGGCAGGCGTCGACATCGTCGCGCCGTCGGACATGATGGACGGCCGCATCGGCGCGATCCGCGAGATGCTCGAGAGCGAGAACCACATCCACACGCGCATCATGGCGTATGCGGCCAAATACGCTTCGGCGTTCTATGGTCCGTTCCGCGATGCCGTCGGTTCCGCGACGAATCTCGGCAAGAGCAACAAGATGACCTACCAGATGGACCCGGCGAATTCGAACGAAGCGCTGCGGGAAGTCCAGGCCGACATCAACGAAGGCGCGGACATGGTGATGGTCAAACCGGGCATGCCATATCTGGACATCGTGCGGCGCGTAAAGGACGAGTTCCAGTTCCCGACCTACGTCTACCAGGTGAGCGGCGAATACGCGATGTTGAAAGCCGCCGCGCAAAACGGCTGGCTCGATCACGACAAGGTCATGATGGAATCGCTGCTCGCGTTCAAACGGGCCGGCGCGGACGGCGTTCTCACGTATTTCGCGCTCGATGCCGCACGGATTCTGCGGTCGCAGAAGTGAGCCGGTCCGCGGTCTAACGCGGGGCTGCGCCATCCAACGTGGCGCTGAAAAAACGGAGGCTAGACCTTGCGGGTCTAGCCTCCGTTTTTTAATGCTGGCCTTCGCAATGCGGCGTTTGAAGCGTGCAAAGCTACGTCGCGCTGCTCCGACTACACCTTCGGCGCATTTGCACGATCCAGCGTACGCAGGAATTTATCCGCCGATTCGTACCCGACGACCCGCAGTACCTCCTTGCCGCTCTGGTCGAAGAAAATGATGCCCGGCGGCCCGAACAGATTGAAACGCTTGAGCAGCGCCTGATCGTCGGAATTGTTCGCGGAGACATCGGCGCGCAGCAGGTTCATCTGCTTCAGCTTCGCCTGGACACGCGGATCACTGAAGGTGAATTTTTCCATTTCCTTGCAGCTCACGCACCAGTCCGCGTAGAAGTCGAGCATCGCGGGCTGAGCGGCCGTTTTGACCGCCTGGTCGAGCTGGTCGGTCGAACGCACCCGGGCGAACGTCAGGTCGCTCTGTGGGGCCGTTCCTGCGACACCAGCTGTATCCGCGGCACTCGCCGCCGGGCCGCCGCGAGCGGCGAGTACCGCGAGCGGCCGCAGTGGATCCGACGATCCCGCCGCGAGGCCGACCAGCAGTGCCGCAGCCCAGACGGTCATGATCACGCCGACCGCGCGGCCGAGCCCGCGCCATACCGACCCACCAGCGACTGGCGTCGAGAACAGGCCAAGTGCAGCAGCGGCGATCAGCAGCCACAGTGCGCTCAACAGCATCGTCGGGGCGCCGCCAAGCACCGGCCAGACGATCCACAGCGCCGCGCCGAGCAACACGACGCCAAAGAAGACCTTTACGCTGTCCATCCACGCGCCCGCGCGCGGCAGTAGCGTACCGGCGCCGAGACCGATGATCAGCAGCGGCACACCCAGGCCCATACCCATTGAGAACAGCGCCGCACCGCCAAGCACCGCATTGCCGGTATGCGCGATGAACGCAAGCACCGCAAAAAGCGGCGCGGTCATGCAGGCGCCGACCACCAGCGCCGACAGCGCGCCCATCACGGCAACCGCCGTGAACTTGCCGCCTGAGCGGCCTGACGATGCTTGCGACATGCGGTCGCGCCAGCGCGCCGGCAACTCGATGTCGACGCCCGCGATCAGCAGCAGCGCGAAAATCGTCAGCAACACCCCGAACGCGCCAAGCACCCAAGGGTTCTGCAGCCACGCGCCAAGACTCTGCCCGACAAGCGCCGCGGCGACGCCAAGCACCGTGTACACGAGCGCCATGCCAATCACGTACGCAAGTGACAGCGAGAAACCACGCCCACGTGTGACCCGTGCCCCCTCGCCGATGATGATCGCCGACAGGATCGGGATCATCGGATACGAACACGGCAGCAGACTAAGAATCGCGCCGGCGACGAAATAAAGACCGACGATCGAGAAGAACCCGCCACGCTGCAGCAGCGACTGCGCATAGTCGGCACTGGTGGCGCGCTCGTACCAAGGCTCATCGTCCTGCGCGGACTGTTGCTTGGTTGCGGGCGCCGTTGCGTTTCCGGCGGGTTGCAACGCGGCACCGCTCACGTGGTACACGCGCTCCATCGGCGGATAGCAGATGCCGGCGTCAGCACAGCCCTGCGATGTCACCGCGAGATCGAATGGGCCGGTTGCCTGCTTAACCGGGATTCGAATCGTCAACTCGTTGCGATACGTCTCGACATTCTTGTTGAACGTCTGATCGAATTTGACGTGACCGGGCGGCAGTTGTGGCTCCCCGATCGTGGTGGTGCCGTTGCGCGTCGCGAATGCGAAACGCTCCCGGTACATGTAGTAGCCGTCCGCGATCTTGTAAGTGACGTCGACCTCGCCCGGCTTTTCTGTCGCGCTGAATTTGAAGGCGACGTCGGGGTCGAGGAAGTCGTCCGCGGCGCGTGCAAGCGTGCCGATTTGCATCAGCATCAGGCATGCAAGCAGGAAGAACACCGTGCGCAGCACGGCGCGCACGCGCTGGTCGAGGCCGTTAAACATGGAGAGGACGTTGGGTTTCAGCGGTGATCCATTGGCCGTACGCGGCGGACGCCGTCGCTTGCCAACAGAGGATTTCCGGCGTGTCGTAGGGATGGTGCGCCTGAATGTATTGCTCGAGTTCGAGCGCGCGAGCGGCGCTGGTCTTGAACAGCAATTGGACTTCCTGCGCGGTTTCGATTGCGCCTTGCCAGTGATAACTCGACTGCACAGCGCCCAATTGGGTAACGCACGCACAGAGCCGTGCGGCTAGCGCGTCTGTGGCGAGCTTCTGTGCGCACGCGACATCTGGCACCGTCGTCAGCATCAAGGTCACATTCACACTCACAACATGCTCCGGCGATGCGCCATTCAGATGCCGATATCGTATCACTTGGCCCTGTCGGCCCGCAGACAGCCACGCGACGCAAATGCGGGGCTTGGCTACGTGGAGGCGCGTCTGTCCTTGTTAAGGCAATGCATCCAAAAACAAAAAAGCCAGGCGTCGCGCCTGGCTTTTTTTGAAGCTAAGAAAGCTTATTCAGCCTCTTGCACTTCCGTTTCTTCCACTTCCGGACGGTCGAGCAGTTCGACCAGTGCCATCGGCGCATTGTCACCAACGCGGAAGCCGAACTTCAGCACGCGCAGGTAGCCGCCCGGACGGGTCGCGTAGCGCGGGCCCAGCACGTCGAACAGTTTCGTGACCGAGTCACGATCGCGCAGACGATTGAACGCCAAACGACGGTTTGCCAGCGACGGCTTCTTGCCGAGCGTGATCAGCGGCTCGACGACTTTACGGAGTTCCTTCGCCTTCGGCAGCGTGGTCTTGATGACTTCGTGCTCGATCAGCGAGTTGGACATGTTACGGAGCATTGCCAGACGATGGCTGCTCGTGCGGTTCAGTTTCCGCAAACCATGACGGTGACGCATGTTAATTCCTTCAGTTCAAAGTTTTAGTCCAGCTCTTCTATCGCGCTCATTCGAAAACAGACCTTGAACGCACGGGCCGGTAGGAAAAAAGTAAGACGCGGATTTTAAAGGAAAATCCGCGTCTTCGCCAGTACAGAGTATGCATCTACTACGGCGACTTACATCCGTAATTACTTGTCGAGACCAGCTGGCGGCCAGTTTTCGAGCTTCATGCCGAGCGTCAGACCACGCGATGCCAGAACTTCCTTAATCTCGTTCAGCGACTTGCGGCCCAAGTTCGGCGTTTTCAGCAGTTCGTTTTCGGTGCGCTGGATCAGATCGCCGATGTAGTAGATGTTCTCGGCCTTCAGGCAGTTCGCGGAACGAACCGTCAGCTCGAGATCGTCGACCGGGCGCAGCAGGATCGGATCGATCTGCGGTGCTCGCGACGGCGCTTCTGCCGCGGCTTCCGTGCCTTCCAATGCTGCAAACACCGACAACTGATCAACCAGAATGCGCGCGGATTGCCGAATCGCTTCTTCCGGCGAAATCACACCGTTGGTCTCGATATTCATCACGAGCTTGTCGAGATCGGTACGCTGCTCAACACGCGCGCTTTCAACTGCGTAGCTCACGCGGCGCACCGGCGAGAACGACGCGTCCAGCACGATACGGCCAATGATTTTGGCCGATTCTTCGCCGTAACGACGCACGTTGCCAGGCACGTAGCCACGTCCCTTCTCAACCTTGATCTGGACGTCGAGCTTGCCGCCCTTCGAGAGGTGCGCAATCACGTGATCGGGATTGATGACTTCGCAATCGTGTGCGAGTTCGATATCGCCGGCAGTGACAACACCTTCGCCGTCCTTGCGCAAAGTAACCGTCACTTCGTCACGGTTATGCAACTTGAAGACGACACCCTTAAGGTTCAACAACAGGTTGACCACATCCTCTTGCACACCGTCGAGCGTCGAGTACTCATGCACGACGCCTGCAATCGTCACTTCGGTCGGCGCGTAGCCGACCATCGACGACAACAGTACGCGCCGAAGCGCGTTACCCAAGGTGTGGCCATAACCGCGTTCAAACGGTTCCATGACCACTTTCGCGTGACTCTCGCCAAGCGATTCAACTGCAATGATCTTGGGCTTCAACAAACTGGTTTGCATAGGTTTTCCTTTTCAATACCCTCGGCTCGTTACACCGATAAGGCTGACCGGTAACAACCTGAAAGAAAACAGCCGAGACGCCCCCTTGCGCAATGCAATCGGGGTGCCCCGGCCGTCAATCCGATTACCGCGAATACAATTCGACGATCAGGCTTTCGTTGATGTCGCCAGCGATATCGCTGCGCTCCGGCTTCTGCTTGAAGGTACCTTCGAACTTCTTCGCGTCGACCGCAACCCAACTCGGCATGCCGCCTTGTTCTGCGAGCGACAGCGCTTCGATGATACGAGCCTGCTTGCGCTTCTGTTCGCGCACGGCAACGATGTCACCGGCTTTCACTTGCATCGACGGGATGTTCGACACCACGCCGTTCACCATGATCGCCTTGTGACCCACGAGCTGACGTGCTTCAGCGCGCGTCGAGCCAAAGCCCATGCGATACACGACGTTGTCCAGACGCGACTCGAGCAGCTGCAGCAGGTTTTCACCCGTGTTGCCCTTCAGACGGTCCGCTTCAGCGAAGTAGCGGCGGAACTGGCGCTCAAGCACGCCGTAGATACGCTTCACTTTTTGCTTTTCGCGCAACTGCGTGCCGTAGTCGGACGTGCGTGCGCCCGAGATCCGGCCATGCTGACCCGGCTTGCTGTCGAGCTTGCACTTATCAGCAAGCGAGCGACGTGCGCTCTTCAAGAACAGGTCGGTGCCTTCACGGCGGGACAGCTTGGCCTTGGGGCCGATATAACGTGCCACGTTAGTTCCTTCTATGATTAATCACGCAAGTGCTTCCACTCGCGCTAGTCCGAACCCTTTGGGTCGGACGGTGGGCTTAGTCAATTCATTAACGAGCAC
Organism: Paraburkholderia sp. ZP32-5; assembly: GCF_021390495.1. NCBI lineage: Bacteria > Pseudomonadati > Pseudomonadota > Betaproteobacteria > Burkholderiales > Burkholderiaceae > Paraburkholderia > Paraburkholderia sp. ZP32-5. Next base: position 3,844,223 of record NZ_JAJEJP010000001.1, read on the forward strand.
AACCCGCCGCCGCGCGAAGCGGCAACGGGTGCTCGCAAAAACTAGCGTCTTAGATACGACGACGCTTCGGCGGACGGCAGCCGTTGTGCGGGACCGGCGTCACGTCGGAGATCGCGGTAATCTTGATTCCAAGACCATGCAACGCGCGCACCGCCGATTCACGGCCAGGACCGGGGCCCTTGATCCGCACTTCGAGATTCTTCACGCCGTATTCCATCGCCACACGGCCAGCCGATTCAGCTGCGACCTGAGCTGCAAACGGGGTCGATTTACGCGATCCCTTGAAGCCCTGACCACCGGAGGTTGCCCAGGCAAGCGCGTTGCCTTGACGGTCGGTGATCGTGATGATGGTGTTATTGAACGACGCGTGAACGTGAACCACGCCCTCGGCGACGTTCTTCTTGACCTTCTTGCGAACGCGTTGCGCCGCAGAGTTGTTCGAAGCCTTAGCCATTACGTTTTCCTGTAACTGTCAGTTCCGCTTACTTCTTCAGCGACTGCGCTGCACGACGCGGACCCTTACGCGTACGAGCGTTCGTACGTGTGCGCTGGCCACGCAGGGGCAGCCCCTTACGATGCCGGACGCCGCGGTAGCAGCCAAGATCCATCAGGCGCTTGATGTTCATCGTCGTTTCGCGGCGCAGATCGCCTTCAACGATGAACTTGCCGACTTCTTCACGCAGCTTTTCGAGGTCTGCGTCAGTCAGGTCTTTGACCTTCTTCGAAAATGCCACACCAGCGGCGACGCAAATGTCGCGCGAGCGCGTGCGGCCGACACCGTAAATTGCCGTCAGGCCGATTTCGGTGTGCTGGTGATTCGGGATGTTAACCCCTGCGATACGAGCCATTGTTTTTCCTCAAACAAAAAGCGCAAGCAAAAGCGCGGCGTTCAGCCTTGACGCTGTTTGTGGCGCGGATCAGAGCTGCAAATCACGCGCACAACGCCTTTGCGCTTGATGATCTTGCAATTGCGGCAAATGCGCTTAACCGATGCCATCACTTTCATGATATTACCCTTTTTTCAAATCACTTCGCCCGGAACACGATCCGCGCACGCGACAGATCGTAAGGCGTCAATTCAACCGTCACCTTGTCGCCCGGCAGAATTCGGATGTAGTGCATCCGCATCTTGCCGGATATGTGTCCCAACACGACATGGCCGTTTTCCAGCTTCACCCTGAAGGTAGCGTTAGGCAGGTTTTCAATTACTTCACCCTGCATCTGGATAACATCGTCTTTGGCCATAAGTCCTTTCAACGCATCGGGACGCCGCCGCCTTTGAAATTAGCTTTCTTAAGCAGCGATTCATACTGTTGCGACATAACGTACGACTGCACCTGCGCCATGAAATCCATTGTGACGACGACAATGATCAGCAGCGACGTTCCACCAAAATAAAACGGCACATTCCAACGCAACACCAGAAATTCGGGCAGCAGACAAACGAACACGATGTAGATCGCACCCGCCAGCGTCAAGCGCGTGAGGATCCGATCGATATATCGCGCTGTCTGATCGCCCGGGCGGATGCCAGGGACGAAAGCGCCGCTCTTTTTCAGGTTGTCGGCCGTCTCCCTGCTGTTGAACACCAGTGCGGTGTAGAAGAAGCAGAAGAAAACGATCGCCAACGCGTACAACAACACGTACACGGGCTGACCGGGCTTCAATGCCTCGGCCACGTTGTGCAACGTGTCTGCGAACCAGCCGGTATTTGAGCCCGAACTAAACCAGTTCAGGATCGTTGCCGGGAAGAGAATGATCGACGATGCGAAGATCGGCGGAATCACGCCCGACATGTTCAGCTTCAGCGGCAGATGCGAAGACTGTCCGCCGTAAATCTTGTTGCCCACTTGTCGCTTGGCGTAGTTCACAAGAATCTTGCGTTGGCCACGCTCGATGAACACGACCAAGTACGTCACAGCACCGATCAGCGCGACGACGATAATCGCCGAGATGATGCTCATCGATCCGGTTCGCACCAGCTCAAAAAGCCCACCAATTGCGTTCGGGAAACCCGCCGCGATGCCGCCGAAAATGATGATCGAGATACCGTTACCAAGCCCGCGTTCCGTGATTTGCTCGCCCAGCCACATCAGGAACATCGTACCGGTCACCAACGTCACGACCGTCGTCAAGCGAAATACCATACCCGGGTCAATCACGAGGCCCGGCTGATTCTCAAGCGCGACAGCGATGCCGAACGCCTGGAACGTCGCCAGCACGACCGTGAAGATCCGCGTGTATTGCGTAATCTTCCGCTGCCCTGCTTGCCCTTCCTTTTTCAACGCTTCGAGTTGTGGCGAGACAATCGCCAACAACTGCATGATGATCGACGCCGAAATATAGGGCATGATGCCCAGCGCGAAAATCGTGAACCGCGAAAGTGCGCCACCCGAAAACATGTTGAACATGCCAAGGATGCCGCCCGACTGGCTTTGGAACAACTTTGCCAGTTGGTCCGGGTCGATACCCGGCACCGGAATATGCGCGCCGATGCGATAGACGACCAACGCCAGCAGCAGGAATACTGCTCGCCGACGCAGATCGCCAAATTTCGCAGCGCCGCGACCGGGTTTTGCGAGACTCGGGCTGTTAGCCAAGTACCTTCTCCGATGCAAATGCTAGTGACGGCAAATAACTCGCGCGTTACTCGGCAAAAGATCCACCGGCTGCTTCGATAGCAGCGCGCGCGCCCTTCGTCGCACCCAGACCCTTCACCACGACTTTGCGCTTGAGCTCGCCCGTCGCAATGATCTTGGCGCTACGGATCAACTCGCCAACCAGACCGGCTTGCTTGAGCGCCAACAGATCGACTTCGTCAACAGGCAGCTTCTCGATATCCGAGAGACGCACTTCGCCGACAAATTCCTTCGTCAGCGAGGTGAAGCCACGCTTCGGCAGGCGACGTTGCAGCGGCATTTGACCGCCTTCGAAGCCAACCTTGTGAAAGCCACCCGAACGCGACTTCTGACCCTTGTGACCACGGCCAGCGGTCTTGCCGAGGCCGGAGCCGATGCCGCGACCAACGCGACGCTTTGCGTGCTTCGCGCCTTCAGCCGGCTTCAGGTTATTCAATTCCATTATCAACTCCTTGAGTCCTGGTCAGCCGCTTAGCTGATGACCTTAACGAGGTACGAAACCTTGTTGATCATGCCGCGCACAGCCGGCGTATCCTGCAACTCGCTAACCGAGTTGAGTCGGCGCAGGCCCAGACCACGCACCGTTGCGCGGTGCGATTCACGAGTACCAATCAGGCTCTTGACGAGCTGCACCTTGACAGTTTTATCAGACATGGTGTCCACCTTTAGCCCAGAATTTCTTCGACGGACTTGCCACGCTTCGCAGCGATGTCGGCCGGCGTGGACTGCTTGCGCAGGCCGTCGAGCGTCGCACGAACGAGGTTGTACGGGTTCGTCGAACCGTGGCTCTTGGCCACCACGTTCTGCACACCCATCACGTCGAACACAGCGCGCATCGGACCGCCAGCGATCACACCGGTACCATCCTTCGCAGGAGCGAGAAGAACCATCGACGCGCCGTGCTTACCGTGCACTTCATGCTGCAGAGTCCCGTTCTTCAGCGGCACCTTGAACATGTTGCGGCGCGCCTGTTCCATCGCCTTCTGGACGGCAACCGGCACTTCCTTTGCCTTGCCCTTGCCCATACCGACGCGGCCATCACCGTCACCGACTACTGTCAGTGCAGCGAAGCCGAGAATGCGGCCACCCTTCACGACCTTAGTCACGCGGTTGACCGCGATCATCTTTTCACGAAGGCCGTCGTCGCGTTCGTCAGCCTGAACTTTAGCTTGCATCTTTGCCATGACGAATTCTTCCCTTAGAACTTGAGTCCGGCTTCGCGCGCCGCATCAGCCAGCGCCTTCACGCGGCCGTGGTAACGGAAACCCGAACGGTCGAAGGCGACGGATTCGATGCCGGCAGCCTTAGCCTTTTCTGCAATGCGCTTGCCGATCAGCGTCGCAGCAGCAACGTTGCCACCCTTGCCAGTCTGATCAGCCAGTTGCGCACGCACTTCGGCTTCGAGCGTCGAAGCGCTGGCGAGCACCTTGGTGCCGCACGGCGAGAACACTTGCGCATAGATGTGCGTGTTCGTGCGATGCACGGCGAGACGCGCGACCTGCAGCTCAGCGATCTTGATACGCGTCTGACGAGCGCGGCGCAGGCGAGATTGAGTCTTATCCATGATTGCGCACCCTTACTTCTTCTTCGTTTCTTTGAGGATCACAACCTCATTGGCGTAACGCACACCCTTGCCCTTGTAGGGCTCCGGCGGACGATAGCCGCGCACTTCTGCGGCGACTTGGCCAACCTGTTGCTTGTTGATCCCCTTGATCACGATTTCGGTTTGCGTCGGGGTTTCGGCCTTGACGCCTTCCGGCATCTGGTGCACCACCGGGTGCGAGAAACCCAGCGACAGATTCAGCTTGTCGCCTTGCGCCTGTGCGCGGTAACCGACGCCAACCAGCGTCAGCTTGCGCTCGAAACCCTTCGTCACGCCGTTCACCATGTTCGCAACCAGTGCGCGCATCGTGCCCGACATCGCGTTCGCTTCGCGGCTGTCGTCAACCGGCTCAAACTTCAGCGTGCCGTTGTCGTTCACCACTTTCACGAGGCGGTTTGCAGCTTGCGAAATCGTGCCCAGTGGACCCTTGACGGTAATGCGTTCGTCGCTCAGGGCCACTTCTGCGCCTTGCAGCGCGATCGGGCTTTTACCTACTCGAGACATGTTTCTCTCCTTTCGGCCTTAAGCGACGTAGCAGATGACTTCGCCGCCAACGCCCGTAGCGCGCGCCTTGCGGTCCGTCATCACGCCCTTCGGCGTCGACACGATTGCCACGCCGAGGCCATTCATGACCACGGGGATGTCGTTACGGCCGCGGTACACGCGCAAACCCGGCTTCGAAACGCGTTCGATGCGTTCGATGACCGGACGGCCGGCGTAGTACTTCAACACGATGTTCAATTCCGACTTCGCACCTTCAGACTTCACTGCGAAATCGTCGATATAACCTTCGTCCTTCAGGACCTGCGCAATCGCAACCTTGACTTTCGACGAGGGCATAGTCACCGAAACCTTCTCGACCATCTGCGCATTGCGGATGCGAGTCAGCATATCGGCGATAGGATCACTCATGCTCATTTATGTTTCTCCTATTACCAGCTCGCCTTGGTCAGGCCAGGGATCTCGCCGCGGAACGCGATTTCGCGAATCTTGTTACGCGCCAGCCCGAATTTACGGAACGTGCCGCGCGGACGACCGGTAATTGCACAACGATTGCGCTTACGGGTCGGATTGGAGTTACGCGGCAGTTGTTGCAGTTCCAGACGTGCGGCGTAGTGCTCTTCGTCCGACTTGCTCATATCACCAATGATCGCCTTCAACTCTGCACGCTTGGGAGCGTACTTAGCAGCGAGGCGAGCACGCTTCTTTTCACGTTCGATCAGTGCCAGTTTAGCCACGGTAACCTCAGTTTCTGAACGGGAACTTGAAGCTGGCGAGCAGAGCCTTTGCTTCATCGTCGGTCTTCGCAGTCGTCGTGATGCTGATGTTCAGCCCACGCAGTGCGTCGATCTTGTCGTAGTCGATTTCGGGGAAAATGATCTGCTCTTTCACACCGATGTTGTAGTTGCCGCGACCGTCGAACGCCTTGCCCGACACGCCACGGAAGTCACGCACCCGCGGGAGCGCAACCGTCACGAAACGGTCGAGGAATTCGTACATAGCCTGGCCACGCAACGTGACCATCGCACCGATCGGATAGCCCTGACGGATCTTGAAGCCTGCAATTGCCTTGCGCGCCTTCGTGATCACCGGCTTCTGACCGGCGATCTTCGTCAGATCGCCAACAGCGTTTTCGATGATCTTCTTGTCAGCGATCGCTTCACCAAGGCCCATATTCAGGGTGATCTTGGTGATGCGCGGCACTTCCATCACGGACTTGTAACCGAACTTCTCGATGAGGCCGGGTACAACCTTTTCTTTGTAAAACTCTTGCAAACGAGCCATTTTTTACTCCGCAGCGTCAGGCGCTCAGCACGGCACCGGTCGTCTTCAGGAAACGGACTTTCTTGTCTCCCTCGACCTTAATGCCTACACGCGATGGCTTGCCATTCGCGTCGACCAATGCGACGTTCGAAATTTGCAGCGGCATCGTCTTGGCTTCCACGCCGCCCGTCGTACCCTTCATCGGGTTCGGCTTGACGTGCTTCTTGACGAGATTGATGCCCTCGACAGTCACGGTCTCGCCGTGAACGGCCAGCACAACGCCACGCTTGCCCTTATCTTTGCCGGTGATGACGATAACTTCGTCACCTTTGCGAATCTTGTTCATCGCGACTCCTTACAGCACTTCAGGCGCCAGCGAAACGATCTTCATGAATCGTTCGCTACGCAACTCGCGCGTGACAGGCCCGAAAATACGGGTACCGATCGGTTCGAGCTTGGCATTGAGCAACACAGCTGCGTTGCCGTCGAACTTGATCAGCGAGCCGTCCTGACGGCGCACGCCCTTGGCGGTGCGAACCACCACGGCGTTGTAGATTTCGCCTTTCTTCACGCGCCCGCGCGGCGTTGCCTCTTTGACAGTCACCTTGATGATGTCGCCAATGCTGGCATAACGACGCTTCGAGCCGCCGAGCACCTTGATGCACATGACTTCACGTGCACCCGTGTTGTCGGCCACTTCAAGCCGAGTTTCGGTCTGGATCATGGTTTATCTTTCCCAACTTAATCCGGTCACACCACCATGGTGCTTCCCGGTCAGTCTTGGTCCCGTCAGCCGATCGGCTGCTTGGGTTAGAACAGCAGCGACGGCAAACGAAACCCGCCATCGCAATCCGGTGAATCATTCGGCACGGGTTGGCACCCGGACCGCTTCCCCCACCAACTTCGCCCGCGACGGGGCTCCCATAAAGAGGGAAGACCGAGATTATATCAAATAATCCCGGTCTTGCAAGCAAAAGCTACTGCGATTTCAACTACTTCTACTACCTCACGTCCTTAGATGACGCGAGCAGCCTCGACTAGGCGAGCCACAACCCAAGCCTTCGTCTTCGAAATCGGACGAGTTTCCTGGATTTCAACGAGGTCGCCCTCGTTGTACGTGTTCGCGTCGTCGTGTGCGTGATACTTCTTCGAGCGCACGACGTACTTGCCGTAGATCGGGTGCTTAACGCGGTGCTCGACCAGCACGGTTACCGTCTTGTCCATCTTGTTGCTGACGACCTTGCCGACCAGCGTCCGCTTAAGCGAGGTTTTTACGCTATCGTTCATTTCTGGTTCGCCTTCTCAGTCAGGACGGTCCGCACACGCGCGATGTCGCGACGAACCTTCTTCAGCTGGCTCGTGTTCGTGAGCTGCTGGGTCGCGAGTTGCATGCGCAGGCCGAATTGCGCCTTCAGCAGGTCCGACAGCTCCTTGTTGAGCGCGGCCTGGTCTTTCTGGTGAAGTTCGGAAGCCTTCATCATTTGCTCCTTAGGCGCCGAGCTGACGGACGATAAACGTCGTCTTCAGCGGCAGCTTGGCTGCAGCCAGACGGAACGCTTCGCGCGCCAGTTCTTCGGTTACGCCGTCCATTTCGTACAGCATCTTGCCCGGTTGAATCTCCGCGACGTAGTACTCAGGGTTACCTTTACCGTTACCCATACGCACTTCCGCCGGCTTCGTCGAGATCGGCTTGTCCGGGAAGATACGGATCCAGATGCGGCCACCACGCTTGATGTGACGCGTCATTGCACGACGCGCCGCTTCAATCTGGCGCGCCGTCAGGCGACCACGACCGACAGCCTTCAGGCCGAACTCACCGAACGACACCGCGTTGCCGCGGGTAGCAACGCCGGTGTTACGACCTTTCTGCTCTTTGCGATACTTTCTGCGTTTCGGTTGCAGCATCGTTATTCTCCAGTCTTCCCGTCGCCGCCGGCACCGCCAGCACGACGAGGAGCGCCACGGCGTGCACCTGCCGGGCCACCACCTTCACCATCACGGCGCGGACGGCGATCGCCACCCGGACGTGCGTTGCGGCGCGGACGCTTTTCTTCGGCGACTTCTTCAACCACCGGTGCGTCGTTACGGCCAAGCGTGTCGCCCTTGTAGACCCACACCTTCACGCCGATGATGCCGTACGTCGTCTTCGCTTCCGAAGTCGCGTAGTCGATATCAGCACGCAGCGTATGAAGCGGCACGCGACCTTCGCGATACCATTCCGTACGGGCGATTTCGATACCGTTCAGACGGCCTGCGCTCATGATCTTGATGCCTTGAGCACCCAGACGCATCGCGTTCTGCATCGCGCGCTTCATTGCGCGACGGAACATGATCCGACGCTCGAGCTGTTGCGTGATCGAATCAGCGATCAGTTGCGCGTCGGTTTCCGGCTTGCGAATTTCTTCGATGTTGACGTGAACCGGAACGCCCATGCGCTTTTGCAGCTCGGACTTCAGCAGTTCGATGTCTTCACCCTTCTTGCCGATCACGACACCCGGACGCGAGCTGAAAATCGTGATACGCGCGTTCTTTGCAGGACGCTCGATCACGACGCGGCCGACGGACGCGTTCTTCAGCTTCTTCTTCAGGTATTCACGAACACCGATGTCTTCCTGCAACATCGCCGCGAAATTGTTGTTGTTCGCGTACCACCGCGAAGCCCAATTGCGGCTGACGGCCAAACGGAAGCCAGTCGGATGAATTTTCTGTCCCATCGTATGACCCCTTAATTCCCGACCGTCACAGTGATGTGACAGGATTGCTTCTCGATGCGGTTACCACGGCCTTTAGCGCGCGCGGTGAAACGCTTGAGCGACGCAGCCTTGTCGATGTAGATGCTCGTGATCTTGAGCTCATCGATATCGGCGCCTTCGTTATGCTCCGCATTCGCGATCGCCGACAGCACGACCTTTTTCACGATTCCCGCAGCCTTCTTCGGCGAGAACGTCAGAACGTTCAGCGCCTTGTCGACCGGCAAACCGCGGATCTGGTCAGCCACAAGGCGCGTTTTCTGCGCCGAGATGCGGGCACCGCGATGAATTGCTTTCACTTCCATCTTGATTGCCCCTTATTTCTTGGCCTTCTTGTCGGCCGCGTGACCCTTGAACGTACGGGTCAGTGCGAACTCGCCAAGCTTGTGGCCGACCATGTTTTCCGTGACATACACCGGAACGTGTTGACGGCCGTTGTGAACGGCGATCGTCAGGCCGATGAAATCCGGCAGGATCGTCGAGCGACGCGACCAGGTCTTGATCGGTTTCTTGTCACGCGATGCTGCAGCCGCCTCAACCTTCTTCAGCAAATGGGCGTCGCAGAACGGACCTTTCTTAATAGAACGTGCCATTGCCTACTCCTTAACGCTTGTGACGGCGCTGGACGATCATGCTCGTCGTGCGCTTGTTGCTGCGGGTGCGATAGCCCTTCGTCGGCGTGCCCCACGGGCTCACCGGATCACGACCAGCCGCAGTCTTGCCTTCGCCACCACCGTGCGGGTGGTCGACCGGGTTCATTGCAACGCCACGCACCGTCGGGCGGATACCGCGCCAGCGGTTCGCGCCAGCCTTACCGATTTGACGGAGGCTGTGCTCTTCGTTGCCCACTTCACCGATCGTTGCGCGGCACTCGACGTGAACGCGACGGATTTCGCCCGAACGCAGACGAACCTGCGCGTAGACGCCTTCGCGAGCCAGCAGCATTGCCGACGTACCAGCCGAACGCGCCATCTGCGCGCCCTTGCCAGGCAGCATTTCGATGCAGTGAATCGTCGTACCGACCGGGATGTTGCGGATCGGCAGCGTGTTACCTGCGCGGATCGGCGCTTCCGAACCCGACATCAGTTGCTGACCGACGGTGACACCCTTCGGAGCAATGATGTAACGGCGCTCGCCGTCTGCGTACAGAACCAGCGCGATGTTCGCGCTACGGTTCGGGTCGTACTCGAGACGCTCGACCTTTGCCGGAATACCATCTTTCGTGCGACGGAAGTCGACGACACGATAGTGATGCTTGTGACCACCACCCTTGTGACGCGTGGTGATGTGACCGTTGTTGTTACGGCCGGCGGTCGTCGACTGCGAATCGAGCAGTGCCGCAAACGGCTTGCCCTTATGCAGATCCTTGTTGACCACTTTGACCATCGCGCGGCGGCCCGGCGAAGTCGGCTTAACTTTCACGATTGCCATGATTACTTGGCCTCCGCTTCAAAGTTGATTTCCTGGCCGGGCTTCAGGCAGACGTACGCCTTCTTCACGTCCTTGCGCTTGCCCATGAAGCGGCCAAAGCGCTTGGCTTTACCCTTCGCAACCAGCACGTTGACGGAATCAACTTCCACCTTGAACAGCAGCTCGACTGCAGCTTTCACTTCCTGCTTCGTGGCATCCGGCGCGACTTCGAACACAACCTGCTCGTTCTTGTCGGCAACCAGCGTCGCCTTTTCGGAGACCACCGGCGCGAGCAGGACCTGCATCAAACGATGATCGTTCTTGCGAATCTCGCTCATGACAGCAACTCCTCGATCTGGGCGACCGCAGCCTTCGTGATCAGGACTTTCTTGAAGTAGATCAGCGACAGCGGGTCGGCGTAACGCGGCTCGACAACTGCCACGTGGGCGAGGTTGCGCGACGCGAGGTACAGGTTTTCGTCAACCGTGTCGGTGATCACCAGCACGGAATCGAGCCCCATCGCCTTGAATTTTTCGGCCAGCAGCTTGGTCTTCGGTGCTTCGAGCGTCAGCTCGTCGACCACCGAGATACGGCCTTCACGGGCCAGCTGCGAGAAGATCGAGCAGAGACCTGCGCGATGCATCTTCTTGTTGACCTTATGCGAAAAGTTTTCTTCCGGCGAATTCGGGAAGATCCGGCCACCGCCGCGCCACAGCGGGCTCGACGACATACCGGCACGGGCACGGCCCGTACCCTTCTGGCGCCACGGCTTCTTGGTCGTGTGCTTGACTTGCTCACGATCCTTCTGCGCGCGGTTGCCGCTACGGGCATTCGCCTGGTACGCCACCACAACCTGGTGAATCAGGGCTTCGTTGTAATCGCGGCCGAACACGACGTCCGACGCGCTAACGCCTGCACCTTCCTGACCATTGGCATTCAGGAGCTTAAGTTCCATTATTTCGCTCCTTTCACGGCACGCGTCTTCACGGCCGGCGTAACGAATACCTTGCCACCCTTCGCACCCGGAACGGCGCCCTTGACCAGCAACAGCTTGCGGTCAGCGTCGATACGAGCGATTTCGAGGTTTTGCACCGTTACATTCTCGTCACCCATGTGACCGGTCATGCGCTTACCCGGAAACACGCGACCCGGATCCTGCGCCATACCGATCGAGCCCGGCACGTTGTGCGAGCGCGAGTTACCGTGCGACGCACGGCCGGACGCGAAGTTGTAACGCTTGATGGTACCGGCGTAGCCCTTACCGATCGACACGCCTTGCACGTCGACCTTCTGGCCCACTTCGAACAGTTCAGGACCGACCACGGTGCCGTTCGACAACTCGGCAGCCTTAGCGGCATCGATCTTGAATTCTTTGAGGATTTCACCGGCCTGAACGCCAGCTTTGGCGAGATGACCTGCCAACGGCTTCGTCACGCGCGATGCACGGCGCGTACCGAAAGCAACCTGCACGGCCGTGTAGCCGTCGGTTTCAACAGTCTTGATCTGCGTCACGCGGTTGTCGGACACGTCCAGCACGGTGACGGGAATCGAATCCCCTTCAGCCGTGAAGATACGGGTCATGCCAACCTTGCGACCTACGAGTCCAAGGCTCATCGTTTTCTCCATTCCCGACTGCGATTGGTCGGGGCTAATTTACAAAATGCCGGCGCCGTTTCGGGCATGAATTCATGCTGCAGCACGCCAACTTTTTTACGCGAATGCGCGAAAAGCCTAGCATTATAGCGAGGCTTTTCGTTTTCCGCAAGCAATCAACGACTTAGCGCTGCCCGGCTTACTGGGCAACAGGCGGAAGCCTTATTGCAGCTTGATTTCAACGTCCACGCCAGCCGGCAGATCGAGCTTCATCAGCGCGTCCACGGTCTTGTCCGTCGGGTCGACGATGTCCATCAGGCGAAGATGCGTACGGATTTCGAGCTGGTCGCGCGAGGTCTTGTTGACGTGCGGCGAACGCAGGATGTCAAAGCGTTGAATGCGGGTCGGCAGGGGCACCGGACCACGAACGATTGCGCCAGTCCGCTTTGCCGTATCGACGATTTCCGCTGCCGATTGATCGATCAAGCGATAGTCGAAAGCCTTCAGGCGGATGCGGATTTTTTGGTTCTGCATGACGAATTCCTTGAAAAGAGCGAGGCGATGTTGCATCGCCGATTGGTGAAAGAGCGTGGGTTCGGGCGCTCGCGGAGAGCGAGTACCCGAACCCGGGCGTTACTACACTCAGCTACTGCAACTGCTGATTTTACTCGATGATCTTGGCAACGACACCGGCGCCGACCGTACGGCCACCTTCACGGATTGCGAAGCGCAGGCCTTCTTCCATCGCGATCGGGTTGATCAGCTTCACCGTGATCGACACGTTGTCGCCCGGCATCACCATTTCCTTGTCCTTCGGCAGCTCGATCGAGCCCGTCACGTCCGTCGTACGGAAGTAGAACTGCGGACGGTAGTTGTTGAAGAACGGCGTGTGACGACCGCCTTCGTCCTTGCTCAGCACATACACTTCAGCCGTGAAGTGCGTGTGCGGATTGATCGTGCCCGGCTTCGCCAGAACCTGACCACGCTCGACGTCTTCACGCTTCGTGCCGCGCAGCAGGATACCAACGTTGTCGCCTGCCTGACCCTGATCGAGCAGCTTGCGGAACATTTCCACGCCCGTGCACGTCGTCTTGGCCGTTGCGCGGATACCGACGATTTCGATTTCCTCGCCGACCTTGATGATGCCGCGCTCAACGCGACCCGTCACCACCGTGCCGCGACCCGAGATCGAGAACACGTCCTCAACCGGCATCAGGAACGCGCCGTCAACCGCGCGCTCCGGCGTCGGAATGTACGTGTCCAGTGCGTCGGCCAGGTTCATGATCGCCACTTCGCCCAGCTCGCCCTTGTCGCCTTCCAGCGCCAGCTTGGCCGAACCCTTGATGATCGGCGTGTCGTCGCCCGGGAAGTCGTACTTCGACAGAAGTTCGCGAACTTCCATCTCGACCAGCTCCAGCAGTTCAGCGTCGTCCACCATGTCGCACTTGTTCAGGAACACGATGATGTACGGAACACCAACCTGACGCGCGAGCAGGATGTGCTCACGAGTTTGCGGCATCGGGCCGTCTGCAGCCGAACACACCAGGATTGCGCCGTCCATCTGCGCTGCGCCCGTGATCATGTTCTTCACGTAGTCAGCGTGGCCCGGGCAGTCAACGTGCGCGTAATGGCGGTTAGCCGTTTCGTACTCGACGTGTGCCGTGTTGATCGTGATACCGCGCGCCTTTTCTTCCGGCGCCGCGTCGATCTGGTCGTATGCCTTCGCTTCGCCGCCAAACTTCTGCGTCAGAACCGTCGTGATCGCTGCCGTCAGCGTGGTCTTGCCGTGGTCAACGTGACCGATCGTGCCCACGTTCACGTGCGGCTTGGTCCGTTCGAATTTACCTTTAGCCATGTTTCTCTTCTTTCAGAAAGTTAATCGTTGAATGACTTTGCCGCGCGATTATTTCGACTTCGCGTTGATGATCGCTTCCGACACGTTGCGCGGAGCTTCAGCGTAGTGCTTGAACTCCATCGTGTACGTTGCACGACCTTGCGTCAGCGAACGCAACGACGTCGAGTAGCCGAACATTTCCGACAGCGGCACTTCTGCGCGGACGATCTTGCCGCCGCCAACCATGTCGTCCATGCCCTGAACAATACCGCGACGGCCCGACAGGTCGCCCATCACGTTGCCCATGTAGTCTTCCGGCGTTTCGACTTCGACGGCCATCATCGGTTCGAGGATGACCGGCTGAGCCTTGCGCATCGCTTCCTTGAACGCCATCGAGCCGGCCATGCGGAACGCGTTTTCGTTCGAGTCAACGTCGTGGTACGAACCGAACGTCAGGTGAACCTTCACGTCAACGACGGGGAAGCCTGCCAGCACGCCAGCCTTCAGTGTTTCCTGGATACCCTTGTCGACTGCCGGGATGTATTCACGCGGAATCACACCGCCCTTGATCTCGTCGAGGAACTCGTAGCCCTTGCCCTGCTCGTTCGGCTCGAGCGTGATGACCGCGTGACCGTACTGGCCGCGACCACCCGACTGCTTGACGAACTTGCCATCGACGTCTTCTGCCTTGCCGCGGATCGTTTCGCGGTAAGCAACCTGCGGCTTGCCGACCGTTGCTTCGACGCCGAATTCGCGCTTCATACGGTCAACCAGAATTTCCAGGTGGAGCTCGCCCATGCCCGAAATAATGGTTTGGCCCGATTCTTCGTCCGTTTGAACGCGGAACGACGGATCTTCCTGTGCCAGACGGTTCAGCGCCAGACCCATCTTTTCCTGGTCGGGCTTCGTCTTCGGCTCAACAGCCTGCGAAATCACCGGCTCCGGGAAAATCATGCGCTCGAGGACAATCGGGTTTTGCGGATCGCACAGCGTGTCGCCGGTCGTCGCTTCCTTCAGACCCACTGCAGCAGCGATGTCGCCTGCGCGCACTTCTTTGATTTCTTCGCGCTGGTTCGCGTGCATCTGCAGAATACGGCCGAGACGTTCCTTCTTGTCCTTGGTCGCGTTCAGCACCGTGTCGCCCGAATTGACGACGCCCGAGTACACACGGAAGAAGATCAGCTGGCCGACGAACGGGTCGGTCATGATCTTGAATGCCAGCGACGAGAATTTTTCGTCGTCGGAAGCACGGCGCTCACCCTTCTCGCCGTTTTCCAGTTCGCCCGTAACCGGCGGAATGTCGATCGGCGACGGCAGGAAGTCCAGAACGGCGTCGAGCATACGTTGCACGCCCTTGTTCTTGAACGCGGTGCCGCACAGCATCGGCTGGATTTCGCAAGCGATCGTACGGTCGCGCAGGCCCTTGATGATTTCCGCTTCGGAGAGCTCGCCCTCTTCCAGGTACTTGTTCATCAGTTCTTCGCTCGACTCAGCCGCAGCTTCGATCATCTTTTCGCGCCATTCATTGCACGAGTCGACGAGTTCTGCCGGGATATCTTCGTACGAAAACTTGGTGCCTTGGGACGCGTCGTCCCAAATGATCGCCTTCATCTTCATCAGATCGACGACGCCCGTGAAGCTCTCTTCCGCGCCGATAGGCACGACGACCGGAACCGGATTCGCCTTCAGACGCAGCTTGAGCTGGTCGTAGACCTTGAAGAAGTTCGCGCCGGTACGGTCCATCTTGTTGATGAACGCGAGACGGGGAACTTTGTACTTGTTCGCCTGACGCCACACGGTTTCCGACTGGGGCTGCACACCGCCCACTGCGCAATACACCATGCATGCACCGTCGAGCACGCGCATCGAACGCTCGACTTCGATCGTGAAGTCGACGTGACCCGGGGTGTCGATGATGTTGATGCGGTGCTCGGCGCGGTCGCCCGCCATACCCTTCCAGAATGCGGTGGTAGCAGCGGAAGTGATCGTGATGCCGCGCTCCTGTTCCTGCTCCATCCAGTCCATGGTGGCAGCGCCGTCGTGAACTTCACCAATCTTGTGGTTCACGCCGGTGTAGAACAGAATGCGCTCGGTCGTCGTCGTTTTGCCGGCGTCGATGTGAGCGCTAATACCGATGTTACGGTAGCGCTCGATAGGAGTCTTGCGAGCCACTTTGATCCTCTATTGGGATGACGCGATGCGAGAGATACCCATCGCGCTGTAACACAAACGGGCGAGGCGCTTTTGAAGCGCACCCGCCCGGAATTTCTTTCCGTTTTTTCAGCTAAACCCGAGGTCGGGAAGCTTAGAAACGGAAGTGCGAGAACGCCTTGTTGGCTTCTGCCATCCGGTGAACTTCGTCGCGCTTCTTCATCGCACCGCCACGGCCTTCGGCCGCTTCGGAAAGTTCACCTGCCAGACGCAGGGCCATCGATTTCTCGCTGCGCTTCTTCGCGGCTTCACGCAGCCAACGCATCGCCAATGCCATACGACGCGACGGACGCACTTCGACCGGAACCTGATAGTTCGCACCACCAACGCGGCGGCTCTTCACTTCGACCACCGGCTTGACGTTGTTGAGCGCCACCGTGAACACTTCCAGCGGGTCCTTGCCACCCTTGGTCTGGATCTGTTCGAAAGCGCCGTACACGATACGCTCGGCAACCGACTTCTTGCCGGAGAGCATCAGTACGTTCATGAATTTTGCTACATCAACGTTACCGAATTTCGGATCCGGCAACACTTCCCGCTTGGGAACTTCGCGACGACGCGGCATGTTTCTTCCTTTACTTTTTCAGTTGGAGCCGTCTACGGCCCCGCGGTCACCAACTAACCCGATTCATCCGTAAGACTTACCAGCCTGGTCGGGTGACCACTTACTCGACAGCACCGGCACTTCCGGCACCATCGCCATTACGCCCTTACAGGCGCCCTGAAACTACGACTGACCGGCTAATTACTTGCCAGCCTTGGCACGCTTCGCACCATACTTCGAGCGAGCCTGCTTACGATCCTTGACGCCCTGGGTATCCAGCGAGCCGCGAACCATGTGGTAACGCACACCCGGCAAGTCCTTCACACGGCCACCGCGAATCAGCACGACCGAGTGTTCCTGCAGGTTGTGGCCTTCGCCACCGATGTACGAAATGACTTCGAAACCGTTCGTCAAGCGAACCTTGGCGACCTTACGAAGTGCCGAGTTCGGCTTCTTCGGCGTCGTGGTGTACACGCGGGTGCACACGCCACGACGCTGGGGGCAGTCCTGCAAGGCCGGGCTCTTGCTTTTCGTCGTTTCCGACGTGCGGCCTTTGCGAACCAGTTGATTGATGGTTGGCATTGTTTATTCCTGAAATTGAACAAAATCGACGCATCTGTTTCCGGGCAAAGCGGAAACGCCTGCGCATCGAACTTCCGGGCGGGTGCCTACACGTGAATTAGCTCCACGCACGAGCATCCCAAGAACCGGAACCTAGCATGATATTTCGAAAACACTAAGAGAGTCAACAGCTTGCGATGCTTTCCAGCCCCACAGGTCAGTCCAAACGGTCACGCTACGGTCACTCGGCGCCTACGACATCCAGCAATTCGTAGCCAAAACGATCGAGCTTACGCGCGCCCATACCCGGAATGCCACGCAGATCGTCGATTGAATCAGGGCCGAGGCGTGCAATTTCCGCGAGCGTCGCGTCATGGAAAATCACGTAGGCCGGTACGCCGTCGCTCTTCGCCGTTTCCGTGCGCCACATGCGCAGCCGCTCCCAACGGGCGCGCTCGCGCGGCCCCATGCCGATCGTTGGATCGGCACGCTCACTCGTACGGCCCGACGATTGGCGCGTGCGCGTCGGCTTCACATAGCGACGCATGGTCACCTTTTGCTCGCCCTTGAGCACCGGCTTGCTCGCCTCGGTCAGCACTAGCGAGCCGAAGCCTTCATGGTCGACCGTCAGATAGCCGAACGCAACGAGCTGACGGAACACCGCGCGCCACTCGGCCTCGCCCAGCGCCGCGCCGATCCCGAAGGTCGTTAGCTTTTCGTGGCCTCGCTGCAGGATCTTTTCGCTGCGATTGCCGCGCAGGATGTCGATCAGATGGCCGGCGCCGAAGTGAAAGCCGCTCGCCCGTTGCGCACGGAACACGCACGACAGCGCCATCTGTGCCTCTCGCGTCGCATCCCATGTGGGTGGCGGCTCCAGACAGTTATCGCAGTTGCCGCACGGCTGGCTGGTCTCCCCAAAGTAGGCGAGCAGGCGCACGCGGCGGCAGGTCGCCGTTTCGCACAGGCCGAGCAGCGCGTCGAGCTTGCCGGTTTGCACGCGCTTGTGCGCTTCGTCGGCTTCGGACTCGTCGATCATCTTGCGTTGCTGGACGACGTCGCCAAGTCCATAGGCCATCCACGCATTCGACGGCATTCCGTCGCGGCCCGCGCGACCAGTTTCCTGATAGTAGCCTTCGACGCTCTTCGGCAGATCCAGATGGGCGACGAACCGCACGTCCGGCTTGTCGATCCCCATACCGAACGCGATCGTCGCGCACATGACGATGCCTTCTTCGCGCTGAAACATCTCCTGGTGCTTCTGACGCACCTCGAACTCCATGCCGGCGTGGTACGGCAGTGCGCGCATGCCCTTTTCCTTCAACCACTCCGCCGTTTCCTCCACCTTGCGGCGCGACAGGCAATAGACGACGCCGGCGTCGGTCGTGCCGTCCGGCTTCGTATGTTCGGCACGAATGAAGTCGAGCAGCTGCGTGCGCGCATTGTCCTTTTCGGCAATGCGATAGCGAATATTCGGGCGGTCGAAGCTCGACACGAATACACGCGCATCCTCGAGCGCGAGACGTTGAATGATTTCGTCACGCGTAATCGCGTCCGCAGTGGCCGTGAGCGCGATGCGGGGCACGTTCGGAAAGCGCTCGTGCAATACAGACAGCTGAATATATTCGGGGCGGAAGTCATGCCCCCATTGCGACACACAGTGCGCCTCGTCGATCGCGAAAAGGCCGATGCGTGTGCGCTCGAGCAGCTCCTGGAAGCGCTGCGTCATCAGTCGTTCGGGCGCGACGTAAAGCAGATCGATGTCGCCGTCGCGCAACGCACGCTCGGTGGCCATCGCTTCCGCGCTCGACAGCGTCGAGTTCAGATACGCGGCGCGCACGCCGACCTCGGTCAGCGCGGCCACCTGGTCCTGCATCAGCGCAATCAGCGGCGACACCACGATGCCGGCGCCGAAGCCACGCTCGCGCCGTACCAGCGACGGAATCTGATAGCACAGAGATTTGCCGCCGCCAGTCGGCATCAGCACGAGGCAATCGCCGCCATCGGCGACGTGCTCGACAATTTCGCCCTGCTGTCCTCTGAAAGCGGGATAGCCGAATACTTCGTTGAGGATTTCGAGCGGACGGGACATGAATTTGACAGAGGCGACGAAAGAGACGGCTAGAGACAGTGACACGAATTTTACCAACGCATTCGCGCCCCGCCTTCACGTTGCGACAACGTTAGCCATCCAGCTTAGGTCGATTAAAGGTGGCGCAGCCATATGGCAGCGACGCATCGGCGGAAAACGCGCATAAAAAAAAGCCGCTCAGTCGAAACTGAGCGGCTTTCGAGGCAGTTAAGCCGAGCCGGCTAACGCCGGCCCAGGACTTATTCGCCCGAGTGCTGCTGTTCGGCGGCCGGGGTTTCCGGCGTACCGAATTCGAACGACTCTTCCGCTGCGATCTGATCGAAACGCTCGCGGTCGGCCAGTTCCTTGCTCTTGCGCGCCTTGTGGAACGCGAGGCCCGTACCAGCCGGAATCAGACGGCCGACGATCACGTTTTCCTTCAGGCCACGCAGGTCGTCGCGCTTGCCCATGATCGCCGCTTCGGTCAACACGCGGGTCGTTTCCTGGAACGACGCCGCGGAGATGAACGAATCGGTCGACAGCGACGCCTTCGTGATACCGAGCAGCACGTTTTCGTACGTTGCCGGACGCTTGTCTTCCGCGATCATACGGTCGTTCTCGTCGAGCATATCCGACCGCTCGACCTGTTCGCCCGGGATGAAACGCGTATCGCCGTTGTCCGAAATCTGCACGCGGCGCAGCATCTGACGCACGATCACTTCAATGTGCTTGTCGTTGATCTTCACGCCCTGCAGACGGTACACGTCCTGCACTTCGTCCACGATGTAACGCGACAGCGCTTCGACGCCCTGCAGACGCAGGATGTCGTGTGGATCCGCCGGCCCATCGACGATCATTTCGCCCTTGTTGACGACCTGACCGTCGTGCACCAGAACCTGCTTTTCCTTCGCGATCAGGAACTCGTGCTGGTTGCCCTCGAGGTCCGTGATAACGAGACGCTGCTTGCCCTTCGTGTCCTTACCGAACGACGTCGTACCCGTGACTTCCGCCAGGATACCCGCGTCCTTCGGCGAACGTGCTTCGAACAGTTCCGCCACACGCGGCAGACCGCCGGTAATGTCACGCGTCTTCTGCGATTCGGTCGGGATACGTGCGAGCACTTCACCGACCTGCACCTGCTGACCGTCCTTCACGGTGATCAGCGCGCCGACCTGGAAGCCGATCTGCACCGAGTGCTCGGTGTTCGGGATCTTCACTTCCTCGCCGTTCGCGTCGAGCAGCTTGACCTGCGGACGAACCGTCTTCGACGCTTGCGAACCACGACGCTTCACGTCGATCACGACCAGCGTGGACAGCCCCGTCACGTCGTCGATCTGCTTCGCGACCGTCACGCCTTCCTCGACGTTTTCGAACTTCACCGTACCGCCGTACTCGGTGATGATCGGACGCGTCATCGGATCCCATGTCGCCAGTTGCGTGCCGGCCTTGATCTGCGCACCGTCGAGCTGCAGCAGCGTGGCGCCGTACGGCACCTTGTGACGTTCGCGCTCGCGACCGTGGTCGTCGGTGATCATTGCTTCGCCCGAACGCGAGATGACGATCTGCTCGCCCTTCGCATTCGTCACGTAACGCATCGTCGACGTGAAACGCACCGTACCGTTCGACTTCGCTTCAACCGACGAAGCCACTGCCGCACGCGACGCCGCACCACCGATGTGGAACGTACGCATCGTGAGCTGCGTGCCCGGTTCGCCGATCGACTGTGCCGCGATCACGCCGACCGCCTCGCCGACGTTCACCAGCGAGCCGCGACCGAGGTCGCGACCGTAGCAGGCCGCGCACAGACCGTAGCGCGTTTCGCAGGTGAGCGGCGTGCGCACGCGCACTTCGTCGATGCCAAGGCGTTCGATCTCTTCGACCGCGTCTTCATCGAGCAACGTGCCCGATTCGAACAGCGTTTCCTGCGATTCCGGATTGACGACGTCGGCAACAGCCACGCGACCGAGAATACGATCACGCAGCGCTTCGACCACTTCACCGCCTTCCACCAGCGCCTTCATCGCCACGCCGTTCGACGTGCCGCAATCGTCCTCGACGACCACCAGATCCTGTGTCACGTCGACCAGACGACGCGTCAGGTAACCCGAGTTCGCCGTCTTCAGTGCCGTATCAGCCAGACCCTTACGTGCACCGTGGGTCGAGATGAAGTACTGCAACACGTTCAGACCTTCGCGGAAGTTCGCCGTAATCGGCGTCTCGATGATCGAGCCGTCCGGCTTCGCCATCAGGCCGCGCATACCGGCCAGCTGACGGATCTGAACCGCGGAACCACGTGCACCCGAGTCGGCCATCATGTAGATGGAGTTGAACGACTCCTGACGCGTCTGGTTGCCGTCGCGGTCCGTTACCGGTTCCGTCGACAGTTGCTCCATCATCGCCTTGCCGACCGCTTCCGACGTGGCAGACCAGATGTCCACGACGTTGTTGTAGCGTTCCTGCGCGGTAACGAGACCCGACATGTACTGACGGTCGTATTCCTTCACCTTCTTCGCGGCGTCGCCGACGATGGTTTCCTTCTGCGGCGGCACGAGCATGTCGTCGACGCAGATCGAGATACCAGCGCGCGTTGCGAGACGGAAGCCCGACTGCATCAGCTGATCGGCGAAAATCACCGTCTCACGCAGACCGCACTTGCGGAACGCAGTGTTGATCAGACGCGAGATTTCCTTCTTCTTCAGCGGCTTGTTCAGCACCGAGAACGGCAGGCCCGGCGGCAGGATTTCCGACAGGATCGCGCGGCCAACCGTGGTCGCATACAGCGTGATCTTCGGCACGAAAGCCGGCGCGCCTTCCGACTTGTCTTCGTTGTGGACCATTTCGGTGATCCGCACGTTGACGCGCGAGGCCAGCTCGACTTCCTTGTTCTCGTATGCACGCAGCACTTCCGAGACGCCCGTGAACGACAGGCCTTCGCCCTTGCCGTTCACTGCTTCGCGAGTCGCGTAGTACAGACCGAGCACGATATCCTGCGACGGCACGATCGACGGATCGCCGTTGGCCGGGAACAGCACGTTGTTCGACGCCAGCATCAGCGTGCGCGCTTCCATCTGCGCTTCGAGCGACAGCGGCACGTGAACAGCCATCTGGTCACCGTCGAAGTCGGCGTTGAACGCCGCGCAGACGAGCGGGTGCAGCTGGATTGCCTTACCTTCGATCAGCACCGGCTCGAAAGCCTGGATGCCGAGACGGTGCAGCGTCGGCGCACGGTTCAGCATGACCGGATGCTCGCGGATCACCTCTTCGAGGATGTCCCACACCACCGCGGTCTGGTTCTCGACTTCCTTCTTCGCAGCCTTGATGGTGGTAGCAACACCCATCACTTCCAGCTTGTTGAAGATGAACGGCTTGAACAGTTCGAGCGCCATCAGCTTCGGCAGACCGCACTGATGCAGCTTCAGCGTCGGGCCGACCACGATCACCGACCGGCCAGAGTAGTCCACACGCTTACCGAGCAGGTTCTGACGGAAACGACCGCCCTTACCCTTGATCATGTCAGCGAGCGACTTCAGCGGACGCTTGTTCGCGCCGGTCATCGCCTTGCCGCGACGGCCGTTGTCGAGCAGCGAGTCGACGGCTTCCTGCAGCATCCGCTTTTCGTTGCGGACGATGATTTCAGGCGCCTTCAGCTCGAGCAGACGCTTCAACCGGTTGTTACGGTTGATCACGCGGCGATACAGGTCGTTCAGGTCCGACGTCGCGAAACGGCCGCCGTCGAGCGGCACCAGCGGACGCAGTTCCGGCGGCAGCACCGGCAGCACTTCGAGCACCATCCAGTCCGGCTTGATGCCCGAACGCTGGAACGCCTCGAGCACCTTCAGGCGCTTCGCGTACTTCTTGATCTTCGCTTCCGAACCGGTGTTCTTCAGTTCCGTGCGCAGCAGTTCGACCTGCTCGTCGATGTTGATCGCACGCAGCAACTCGCGAATACCTTCCGCGCCCATTTCGGCACGGAATTCGTCGCCGTATTCCTCGACCTTGTTGTAGTAATCCTCTTCGGTCATGATCTGCCGCGCTTTCAGCGGCGTCATGCCCGGATCGATCACCACGTATGCTTCGAAGTACAGCACGCGCTCGATATCGCGCAGCGTCATGTCGAGCACCATGCCCAGACGCGACGGCAGCGACTTCAGGAACCAGATGTGCGCGACCGGCGAGGCCAGCTCAATGTGGCCCATCCGTTCACGACGCACCTTGGCGAGCGTCACTTCGACGCCGCACTTCTCGCAGATCACGCCGCGGTGCTTCAGGCGCTTGTACTTGCCGCAAAGGCATTCGTAGTCCTTGATCGGACCGAAAATCTTCGCGCAGAACAGACCATCGCGCTCCGGCTTGAACGTCCGGTAGTTGATGGTTTCCGGCTTCTTGACTTCGCCGAACGACCACGAACGGATCTTGTCCGGCGAGGCCAGACCGATCTTGATCGCGTCAAAAACTTCAGGTTGTTGGACTTGCTTGAATAGATCGAGCAGAGCTTTCATTGCTTTCTCTCCGTAGTCCGATTAGTTGCGGTCGAGGTCGATGTCGATACCCAGCGAGCGGATTTCCTTCACCAACACGTTGAAGGATTCCGGCATACCGGCATCAATCACGTGATCGCCCTTGACCAGGTTCTCGTACACCTTGGTCCGGCCCGTCACGTCGTCCGACTTCACCGTCAGCATTTCCTGCAGCACGTACGATGCGCCGTACGCTTCGAGCGCCCACACTTCCATCTCACCGAAACGCTGGCCACCGAACTGCGCCTTACCGCCCAACGGCTGCTGCGTCACGAGCGAGTACGGACCCGTGGAACGCGCGTGCATCTTGTCGTCGACCAGGTGGTGCAGCTTCAGGTAGTGCATGTAACCGACCGTCACCGTACGCTCGAACATCTCGCCCGTGCGGCCGTCGTACAGACGAACCTGGTTCTTCGACGGCGTCATACCGAGGTTCTGCGCGATGTCGTCCGGGAATGCGAGGTCCAGCGCGCGCGACATTTCTTCTTCCGTCGCACCGTCGAACACCGGCGTCGCGAACGGCACGCCTTCGCGCAGGTTCTTCGCCAGTTCGACGATTTCGTCGTCGCTGAAGCTGTCCAGCTCTTCCGCACGGCCCGACTCGTTGTAAATCTTGGTCAGGAATTCGCGCAGTTCAGCGATCTTCGCCTGACGCTGCAGCATTTCGCCGATACGCCAGCCAAGACCCTTCGCGGCCCAACCCAGATGCACTTCGAGAACCTGACCGACGTTCATCCGCGACGGCACGCCGAGCGGGTTCAGCACGACGTCGGCCGGACGGCCATCGGCCATGTACGGCATGTCTTCGATCGGCACGATCTTCGACACGACACCCTTGTTACCGTGACGGCCTGCCATCTTGTCGCCAGGCTGCAGACGGCGCTTCACTGCCAGGTACACCTTGACCATCTTCAGCACGCCCGGCGGCAGTTCGTCGCCTTGCGTGAGCTTCTTGCGCTTTTCTTCGAACGCGAGGTCGAACTGGTGGCGCTTCTCTTCGATCGAGTTCTTGATCGCTTCGAGCTGTGCCGCTGCTTCTTCGTCCGCGAGGCGGATGTCGAACCAGTGGTAGTGGTCGAGATCTTCCAGGTAAGCCTGTTCGATCTTCGTGCCCTTCGCGAGCTTCTTCGGGCCGCCGTTCGCGACCTTGCCTTCGAGCATACGGGCGAGACGCTGGAACGCGTCGCCTTCCACGATGCGCAGCTGGTCGTTCAGGTCGAGGCGATAGCGCTTCAGTTCATCGTCGATGATCTGTTGAGCACGCTTGTCGCGCTGGATACCTTCACGCGTGAACACCTGCACGTCGATCACGGTACCGCTCATGCCCGACGGCACGCGCAGCGACGTGTCCTTCACGTCCGAGGCCTTTTCACCGAAGATCGCGCGCAGCAGCTTTTCTTCCGGCGTCAACTGGGTTTCGCCCTTCGGCGTGACCTTGCCGACCAGCACGTCGCCCGCTTCGACTTCCGCGCCGATGTACACGATGCCCGACTCGTCGAGACGGCCAAGCTGTACTTCCGCGAGGTTCGAAATGTCGCGCGTGATTTCTTCCGGTCCGAGCTTCGTGTCGCGAGCGACAACATTCAGTTCTTCGATGTGGATCGACGTGTAGCGATCATCGGCCACGACCTTTTCCGAGATCAGGATCGAGTCTTCGAAGTTGTAGCCGTTCCACGGCATGAACGCGATCAGCATGTTCTGACCGAGCGCGAGCTCGCCCAGATCAGTCGATGCGCCGTCCGCCAGCACGTCGCCACGAGCCACGCTGTCGCCCATCTTCACGATCGGACGCTGGTTGATGTTCGTGTTCTGGTTCGAACGCGTGTACTTGATCAGGTTGTAGATGTCGACACCGACTTCACCCGCGACTGCTTCGTCGTCGTTCACGCGAATCACGATACGGCCCGCGTCGACGTAGTCGACCACGCCACCACGCAACGCCTGAACCGTCGTGCCCGAGTCGACCGCCACCGTGCGCTCGATACCCGTACCCACGACCGGCTTCTCCGGGCGCAAACACGGCACAGCCTGACGCTGCATGTTCGAACCCATCAATGCGCGGTTCGCGTCGTCGTGCTCGAGGAACGGAATCAACGAAGCTGCCACCGACACGATCTGCGACGGTGCCACATCCATGTACTGAATGCGGTCCGGCGTGACCATCAGCGTTTCGCCCGCTTCACGCGACGACACGAGTTCGTCGGTCAACGTGCCGTCGTCAGCCACCGCCGCGTTCGCCTGAGCGATCACGTAACGGCCTTCTTCGATCGCCGACAGGTAATCGATCTGATCGGTCACCTTGCCGTCCGCCACCTTGCGATACGGCGTTTCGAGGAAGCCGTATTCGTTCAGATGCGCGTACAGAGCGAGCGAGTTGATCAGGCCGATGTTCGGACCTTCCGGCGTTTCGATCGGGCACACGCGGCCATAGTGGGTCGGGTGCACGTCGCGGACTTCAAAGCCTGCGCGCTCGCGCGTCAGACCGCCCGGGCCCAGTGCGGAAACACGGCGCTTGTGCGTGATTTCCGACAGCGGGTTGGTTTGGTCCATGAACTGCGACAGCTGCGACGAACCGAAGAACTCGCGGATTGCCGACGAAATCGGCTTCGAGTTGATCAGGTCGTGCGGCATCAGGTTTTCGCTTTCGGCCTGGCCGAGGCGTTCCTTCACCGCGCGCTCGACGCGCACGAGACCCGCGCGGAACTGGTTCTCCGCGAGTTCGCCGACACAACGCACACGGCGATTGCCGAGGTGGTCGATGTCGTCCACTTCGCCCTTGCCGTTACGCAGTTCAACGAGAATCTTGATCGTCGCGAGGATGTCGTCGTCCTGCAGCGTCATCGGGCCGATGATTTCGTCACGACCGACGCGGCGGTTGAACTTCATACGACCCACCTTCGACAGGTCGTACGCTTCTTCGCTGTAGAAAAGACGGTTGAACAACGCCTCGACCGCTTCTTCGGTCGGCGGCTCACCCGGGCGCATCATGCGGTAGATCGCAATGCGTGCGGCCATCTTGTCGGCCGTCTCGTCGATGCGCAGCGTCGACGAGATGTACGGACCCTGGTCCAGATCGTTCGTGTAGAGCGTCTGGATGTCCTTGATCTTCGCTTCGCGCAGCTTCTCGAGCACGGTTTCCGTGATTTCGTCGTTCGCGTTTGCGATGACTTCACCGGTGTCGCCGTCGATCACATTCTTCGCAAGCACGCGGCCGAGCAGATAGTCTTCCGGCACCGAGATGAACTTGGTCTTCGCGTTGTCGAGGTCGCGAATGTGCTTCGCATTGATCCGCTTGTCCTTCTGGACGATCACGTTGCCGTCGCGGTCCGTAATGTCGAAACGCGCGACTTCACCACGCAGACGCTCCGGCACGAATTCCATCTGCGCGCCTTCCGGCATCAGCGTGAAATTGTCGAACACGAAGAAGTTCGCGAGGATCTGTTCCGGCGTCAGGCCGATCGCCTTCAGCAGGATCGTGACCGGCATCTTGCGGCGACGGTCGACGCGGAAGTACAGCACGTCCTTCGGGTCGAACTCGAAATCGAGCCACGAACCGCGGTAAGGAATGATACGTGCCGAGAACAGGAGCTTGCCCGAGCTGTGCGTCTTGCCTTTGTCGTGTTCGAAGAACACGCCCGGCGAACGGTGCAACTGGGAAACGATCACACGTTCCGTGCCGTTGATGACGAACGAACCGGTCGGCGTCATGAGCGGAATTTCGCCCATGTACACTTCCTGTTCCTTCACTTCCTTGACGACCGGCTTGCTCGGCGATTCCTTGTCGAGCAGCACTAGGCGCACTTTGGCGCGCAGCGCCGAGCAGTACGTCAGACCGCGCTGCTGACATTCCTTGATGTTGAATGCCGGCGGCGACAGCATGTAGCTGACAAACTCGAGGCGAGCAAAGCCGTTATGCGAAACGATCGGAAATACGGAGGTAAACGCAGCCTGCAAGCCTTCTGACTTGCGTTGCGTAGAAGATGTCTCTGCTTGCAGAAACGTGCTGAATGATTCAAGCTGGGTAGCCAGCAGGAAAGGTACTTGGTGAACGATGGGGCGTTTCGCAAAACTCTTGCGAATACGCTTCTTCTCGGTGAAGGAATATTGCATACGATCTCCGAATCACGGCGGGCATAGTTGTCGAGGCAGGATACCTTGATGAGACAACCCGAGTGTTCACCGACTGAGACCCGATGGCCGTCCGATGGCTTGAACGAGCCTAGAAGCTTGGTGGTTGGCCGCTACCAACCGCTGGCTGACGGCAGCGGATGCCTGTGTTGCCCGCTACCCGACCAAACTTGCCTTCTGCAGTCGCTTCAGAAGACAAAGAGAAACGCCGGTCAATGTTGCCAACTGGCGATTTTCTTTGGCTTCTGGGGTCACGTTTTTGCCGGCTAACACCAGCAAAAACGCAGCCCCCACAAAGCACAAAAAGGCCGGCGGTGAAAAACCGCCAGCCTTCGCACAGCGCCTTGAAACTTACTTGACTTCAACCTTCGCGCCGGCTTCTTCCAGCTTCTTCTTGGCTTCTTCAGCAGCAGCCTTGGGCACAGCTTCCTTGACGGGCTTCGGTGCGCCGTCGACCAGGTCCTTCGCTTCCTTCAGGCCGAGACCCGTCAGTTCGCGAACAGCCTTAATGACTGCAACCTTGTTCGAGCCCACTTCTGCCAGCACGACCGTGAATTCGGTCTGCTCTTCAGCAGCAGCTGCAGCGCCGCCGCCTGCCGGGCCTGCCACTGCAACAGCAGCTGCCGACACGCCAAACTTTTCTTCGAACGCCTTGACCAGTTCGTTCAGTTCCAGAACCGACATCGAGCCAACGGCTTCGAGAATGTCTTCTTTTGCGATTGCCATTTGAAATACTCCTAAATTGAATTCGGATACAGCCAGCGATCAATTACGCTCGACCGAAGTGCATTACGCAGCGGCTTCTTCGCCTTGCTTCTTTTCCGCCAGCGCGGCCAGAGCGCGCGCAAAGCCGGAAACAGGAGCTTGCATAACGAACAGCAGCTTGGAGAGCAGTTCTTCGCGGCTCGGGATGTTTGCCAACGCTTGCACGCCAGCCTTGTCCATCACCTTACCTTCGTACGAGCCTGCCTTGATGACCAACTTGTCATTACCCTTACCGAAGTCATTCACGACTTTGGCAGCGGCAATTGCATCTTCCGAGATGCCGTAGATCAACGGGCCGGTCATCTGCTCTGCCAGAGGAGCAAACGGGGTACCTTCGACGGCGCGACGCGCCAGCGTGTTCTTCAACACGCGAAGGTAAACCTGTTGCTCACGCGCTTTCGCGCGCAGCTTGGTCAGATCGCCAACCGTGATCCCACGATACTCAGCCAGAACGATGGTCTGGGCTTTCGCAACTTGCGCGGAAACCTCAGCGACAACGGCCTGCTTGCTTTCTTTGTTAAGTGGCACGGTTAACCTCCAGATTCAATACACGCGGCGTGCGCCTTGTGTATTGCGTTCAATAACGGCGTCCGACCAGTCAGGAGTATTTCAACCGCCCGACGCTTGCATTGCCGCGAGCATCAAACAGCTTCACCACTACAAACTTTCTCGGGTTCGCCATCTGCGTTGGCTTTGCATTAAGGACACACCTACCTGCTGCGTGTCCGCCAACGGTCTTTGACAACCGGTCGCTCGATGCAGACTGCCACCGCGCAACCGCCCAAAGCCCATAAAACCGCCCGGCTCGCACCGTAGCGGCAAAATTTAATTACTGTGCTGCGATCGACGTCTGGTCGACGCGAACGCCGACACCCATCGTGCTCGACAGTGCAACCTTGCGCAGATACACACCCTTGCTCGTTGCAGGCTTCGCCTTTTGCAACGCTTCGATCAGCGCGTTCAAATTGCTACGCAAAGCTGCTGGTTCAAACGAAGCACGGCCGATGGTCGCGTGGATGATGCCCGCCTTGTCCACACGGAATTGCACCTGACCAGCCTTGGCGTTCTTGACAGCGGTCGCGACGTCCGGCGTAACCGTGCCGACCTTCGGGTTCGGCATGAGGCCGCGCGGGCCGAGGATCTGACCGAGCGTACCGACGACACGCATCGTGTCCGGCGAAGCGATCACGATGTCGAAGTTAAGATTTCCGGCCTTGACTTGTTCTGCCAGATCTTCCATGCCGACAACTTCAGCGCCTGCTGCGCGAGCCTGCTCAGCTTTTTCGCCTTGCGCGAACACAGCGACGCGAACAGACTTACCGGTGCCGGCGGGCAACACGACTGAGCCGCGAACGACTTGGTCCGACTTCTTCGCATCGATGCCGAGCTGCACTGCGACGTCGATCGATTCATCGAACTTTGCGCTTGCACAATCCTTCACGAGCGACAGAGCGTCTTCGAGCGGGTACAGCTTCTGACGATCAACCTTGGCTGCAAATGCTTGCAGACGCTTCGAAAGCTTAGCCATTTACACGCCCTCCACGGTGATGCCCATCGAGCGGGCGCTACCAGCGATCGTACGAACCGCTGCGTCCAGATCTGCAGCCGTCAAATCGGGCATCTTGGTCTTGGCGATATCTTCAGCTTGAGCGCGGGTAATTTTGCCGACCTTATCGGTATGCGGCTTGCTCGAACCCTTGTCCACCTTCGCTGCCTTCTTGATCAGAACCGTAGCCGGCGGCGTCTTCAGAACGAACGTGAAGCTCTTATCCGCGAATGCGGTGATCACAACAGGAATCGGCAGACCCGGTTCCAGTGCTTGAGTCTGCGCGTTGAACGCCTTGCAGAACTCCATAATGTTCAGGCCACGCTGGCCCAGTGCCGGACCGACCGGCGGCGAGGGGTTGGCTTTGCCTGCAGGAATCTGCAGCTTGATAAAGCCGATGATTTTCTTTGCCATCTTGAGAACCTCTTCGGAACGCCATGCCGACGTTCGGTGAGTAATAGCGCGCGTTCGCCGAAAAAGCTGGCTAATGACGCTCCTCAACAGTCTTTACGCGGACCGTAAGCGCGAAATACGGAACGCACCTATTGGTGCGTTCCGTAGAATTCTGGATTACAACTTTTCGACTTGGCCGAATTCCAGCTCGACCGGCGTTGCGCGGCCGAAGATTGTAACAGAAACACGGACTCGCGACTTCTCGTAATTCACTTCTTCGACGCTACCGTTGAAATCCGTGAACGGGCCTTCCTTTACCCGCACCATCTCGCCCACTTCGAACAGGGTCTTGGGGCGCGGCTTCTCCACGCCTTCCTGCATCTGCGACATGATTTTTTCGACTTCCCGAGGGGAAATCGGACTCGGGCGATTGCGTGCCCCACCGACAAAACCGGTCACCTTTGCCGTATTCTTTACGAGGTGCCATGTTTCATCTGTCATTTCCATTTCCACCAGCACATAGCCTGGGAAGAAACGACGCTCGGTCACCGATTTGTGCCCGCCCTTCACTTCGACAACTTCTTCAGTAGGAACGAGAATCTGGCCAAACTGGTCCTGCATGCCAGCACGCTCGATACGCTCCTGGAGCGCTCGTTGCACGCTCTTCTCCATACCGGAGTAGGCATGCACCACGTACCAACGCTTACCGCTCGGGGATGCCGGAGTATCGCTCATATCATTTCCAACCCAGAATCACCGAGAAAATCGCCCATTCAATGGATTTATCACTAATCCACAGAAAGATTGCCATGACCACAACGAAGCCGAAAACTACGAGTGTTGTTTGGGTCGCCTCTTTGCGAGTAGGCCAAACAACCTTACGAACTTCCTTGTATGAATCTTTGGCGAAAGCGATGAAACCCTTGCCAGGCGCCGACAACAGAGCAACTGCAACACCCGCGATCGCACCAACAGCCAAGGCAGCTCCGCGGACGTACCATTCCTGACCACTCAGCCAGAAGAACCCCACGAACCCGGCCAAGACCAGCAACACACTCGCGACCAGCATCAGCTTATCGCCAGATGTATTTACAGTTTCGACGGAAGGATTCGCCATAACACCTTACGAAGCGCCACTATAGCGCGATAGTTGGCAGGGGCAGAGGGAATCGAACCCCCAACCTTCGGTTTTGGAGACCGACGCTCTGCCAGTTGAGCTATACCCCTAAACCATTTGGGGCTGACGACACCGCCAACCCCGATACAACCGATTATCGAGAACTATCTGGCGTTACTCGATGATCTTGGCAACGACACCAGCGCCGACCGTACGGCCACCTTCACGGATCGCGAAGCGCAGGCCTTCTTCCATCGCGATCGGGTTGATGAGCTTCACCGTGATCGACACGTTATCGCCCGGCATCACCATTTCCTTGTCCTTCGGCAGCTCGATCGAGCCCGTCACGTCCGTCGTACGGAAGTAGAACTGCGGACGGTAGTTGTTGAAGAACGGCGTGTGACGACCGCCTTCGTCCTTGCTCAGCACATACACTTCAGCCGTGAAGTGCGTGTGCGGATTGATCGTGCCCGGCTTCGCCAGAACCTGACCACGCTCGACGTCTTCACGCTTCGTGCCGCGCAGCAGGATACCAACGTTGTCGCCTGCCTGACCCTGGTCGAGCAGCTTGCGGAACATTTCCACGCCCGTGCAGGTCGTCTTCACCGTCGGCTTGATACCGACGATTTCGATTTCTTCGCCGACCTTCACAATGCCGCGCTCGACGCGACCCGTCACCACCGTGCCGCGACCCGAGATCGAGAACACGTCTTCCACCGGCATCAGGAACGCACCGTCAATCGCGCGCTCCGGCGTCGGGATGTACGTGTCCAGTGCGTCGGCCAGGTTCATGATCGCCACTTCGCCCAGCTCGCCCTTGTCGCCTTCCAGCGCCAGCTTGGCCGAACCCTTGATGATCGGCGTGTCGTCGCCCGGGAAGTCGTACTTCGACAGAAGTTCGCGAACTTCCATCTCGACCAGCTCCAGCAGTTCAGCGTCGTCCACCATGTCGCACTTGTTCAGGAACACGATGATGTACGGAACGCCAACCTGACGCGCCAGCAGGATGTGCTCACGCGTTTGCGGCATCGGGCCGTCTGCAGCCGAACACACCAGGATCGCGCCGTCCATCTGCGCTGCGCCTGTGATCATGTTCTTCACATAGTCAGCGTGGCCCGGGCAGTCGACGTGTGCGTAGTGGCGGTTCGCCGTTTCATACTCGACGTGCGCGGTGTTGATGGTAATGCCGCGCGCCTTTTCTTCCGGCGCCGCGTCGATCTGGTCGTATGCCTTTGCTTCGCCGCCAAACTTCTGCGTCAGAACCGTCGTGATCGCTGCCGTCAGCGTGGTCTTGCCGTGGTCAACGTGACCGATCGTGCCCACGTTCACGTGCGGCTTGGTCCGCTCAAACTTACCCTTGGCCATTTTCGACTCCTAAGAGGATTTTCCGTACGTTGCGCCGGGCGCAAACAATCACTGAATACTTCTGGTGCCCATGGGCAGGATCGAACTGCCGACCTCTCCCTTACCAAGGGAGTGCTCTACCACTGAGCCACATGGGCACTGCTTCTAACTACTGGAGCGGGTGAAGGGAATCGAACCCTCGTCGTAAGCTTGGAAGGCTTCTGCTCTACCATTGAGCTACACCCGCGAGGGCCATAGATTCCCAACATCTACTACAACTTGCATTCTGGTGGAGGAGGTTGGATTCGAACCAACGTAGGCGTAAGCCAACAGATTTACAGTCTGCCCCCTTTAGCCACTCGGGCACCCCTCCGCAGAGAACTGATGATTATGAGCGAACAACAATCATTTGTCAACACCTGCCTGATCGCTTTAAACCCAATGCTCTCACTTATATGTAAAGGTTACTGAACGCGTAAACGCAGAAACCCCACCGCTGGGGGTGGGGTTTCTGACATGAGGGGAGCCTGACGATTACCTACTTTCACACGGGCAATCCGCACTATCATCGGCGTGGAGTCGTTTCACGGTCCTGTTCGGGATGGGAAGGGGTGGGACCGACTCGCTATGGTCATCAGGCATGACGGGTTGCTGCGTCGCTGGGGGTTGGAGTCAACCGGTGAGCGCCACAGCCAATCGGGAAGAAGCGTAAAGGATTCGTGTGTGAATCGTGTTGGGGGGTTGTGTTGGTTCTGGCACAACACTGATCACTCAACCGTGTGTCCTGTCACCTCCTGTGGAGGTTCGCATCCCCTTCGGGGATCGGACACCCGTAAGTGCTGAAGCACTAACGGTTGTCGAGA
This sequence comes from Paraburkholderia sp. ZP32-5, assembly GCF_021390495.1. NCBI lineage: Bacteria > Pseudomonadati > Pseudomonadota > Betaproteobacteria > Burkholderiales > Burkholderiaceae > Paraburkholderia > Paraburkholderia sp. ZP32-5. Next base: position 3,877,873 of record NZ_JAJEJP010000001.1, read on the forward strand.
CACACCTGTTATAGGATCAAGCCTTACGGGCAATTAGTATCAGTTAGCTCAGTACATTACTGTACGTGCACACCTGACCTATCAACGTCCTGGTCTTGAACGACCCTTCAAGGGGCTCGAAGCCCCGGGGATATCTCATCTCAAGGCGAGTTTCCCGCTTAGATGCTTTCAGCGGTTATCTCTTCCGAACATAGCTACCCGGCGATGCCACTGGCGTGACAACCGGTACACCAGAGGTTCGTCCACTCCGGTCCTCTCGTACTAGGAGCAGGTCCCTTCAAATATCCAGCGCCCACGGCAGATAGGGACCAAACTGTCTCACGACGTTTTAAACCCAGCTCACGTACCTCTTTAAATGGCGAACAGCCATACCCTTGGGACCGGCTACAGCCCCAGGATGAGATGAGCCGACATCGAGGTGCCAAACACCGCCGTCGATATGAACTCTTGGGCGGTATCAGCCTGTTATCCCCAGAGTACCTTTTATCCGTTGAGCGATGGCCCTTCCATACAGAACCACCGGATCACTATGACCTGCTTTCGCACCTGTTCGACTTGTCAGTCTCACAGTCAAGCACGCTTATGCCATTGCACTATCAGCACGATTTCCGACCGTACCTAGCGTACCTTCGTACTCCTCCGTTACACTTTGGGAGGAGACCGCCCCAGTCAAACTGCCTACCATGCACTGTCCCCGATCCGGATTACGGACCAAGGTTAGAACCTCAAACAGATCAGGGTGGTATTTCAAGGACGGCTCCACTGAGACTAGCGTCCCAGCTTCAAAGCCTCCCACCTATCCTACACAGACCGGTTCAAAGTCCAATGCAAAGCTACAGTAAAGGTTCATGGGGTCTTTCCGTCTAGCCGCGGGGAGATTGCATCATCACAAACACTTCAACTTCGCTGAGTCTCGGGAGGAGACAGTGTGGCCATCGTTACGCCATTCGTGCAGGTCGGAACTTACCCGACAAGGAATTTCGCTACCTTAGGACCGTTATAGTTACGGCCGCCGTTTACCGGGACTTCAATCAGGAGCTTGCACCCCATCATTTAATCTTCCGGCACCGGGCAGGCGTCACACCCTATACGTCCACTTTCGTGTTTGCAGAGTGCTGTGTTTTTATTAAACAGTCGCAGCCACCAGTTTATTGCAACCCTTTCACCCTTCTGGCGCAGGCCAGTCAAGCTACAAGGGCGTACCTTATCCCGAAGTTACGGTACCAATTTGCCGAGTTCCTTCTCCCGAGTTCTCTCAAGCGCCTTAGAATACTCATCTCGCCCACCTGTGTCGGTTTGCGGTACGGTCACTGTGAAACTGAAGCTTAGAGGCTTTTCCTGGAACCCCTTCCAGTTGCTTCGCGACCTAAGTCGCTCGCGCCACACCCTTGAATCCTGCGCCCGGATTTGCCAAAGCGCCTTCTCCAATGCAGCGACCGGGACTTCCAACACCCGGACAACCTTCCGCGATCCGTCCCCCCATCGCATTTCACAATGGTGCAGAAATATTAATCTGCTTCCCATCAGCTACGCATTTCTGCCTCGCCTTAGGGGCCGACTCACCCTACGCCGATGAACGTTGCGTAGGAAACCTTGGGCTTACGGCGAGGGGGCCTTTCACCCCCTTTATCGCTACTCATGTCAGCATTCGCACTTCCGATACCTCCAGCACACTTTCCAGTGCACCTTCGCAGGCTTACGGAACGCTCTCCTACCATGCATATAAATATGCATCCGCAGCTTCGGTATATGACTTAGCCCCGTTACATCTTCCGCGCAGGACGACTCGATCAGTGAGCTATTACGCTTTCTTTAAAGGATGGCTGCTTCTAAGCCAACCTCCTGACTGTTTTAGCCTTCCCACTTCGTTTCCCACTTAGTCATATTTGGGGACCTTAGCTGGCGGTCTGGGTTGTTTCCCTCTTGACACCGGACGTTAGCACCCGATGTCTGTCTCCCGTGATTGCACTCTTCGGTATTCGGAGTTTGCTATGGCGTAGTAATCCGCAATGGACCCCACAACCATGACAGTGCTCTACCCCCGAAGGTGATACACGAGGCACTACCTAAATAGTTTTCGGAGAGAACCAGCTATTTCCAGGTTTGTTTAGCCTTTCACCCCTATCCACAGCTCATCCCCTAACTTTTCAACGTTAGTGGGTTCGGTCCTCCAGCACGTGTTACCGTGCCTTCAACCTGGCCATGGATAGATCACCTGGTTTCGGGTCTACACCCAGCGACTGGACGCCCTGTTCGGACTCGCTTTCGCTACGCCTGCCCTAATCGGTTAAGCTTGCCACTGAATGTAAGTCGCTGACCCATTATACAAAAGGTACGCCGTCACCCCTTGCGAGGCTCCGACTGTTTGTATGCATGCGGTTTCAGGATCTGTTTCACTCCCCTCCCGGGGTTCTTTTCGCCTTTCCCTCACGGTACTGGTTCACTATCGGTCGATCACGAGTATTTAGCCTTGGAGGATGGTCCCCCCATCTTCAGACAGGATTTCACGTGTCCCGCCCTACTTGTCGTACACCCAGTTCTTTCCCGCTGTTTTCGTCTACAGGGCTATCACCTGCTATGGCCGCACTTTCCAGAGCGTTCGACTAACAATGAGAATAAAGAGTACAGGCTGATCCCATTTCGCTCGCCACTACTTTGGGAATCTCGGTTGATTTCTTTTCCTGCGGTTACTTAGATGTTTCAGTTCACCGCGTTCGCTTCACGTAGCCTATGTATTCAGCTACGGATACCTCATAAGAGGTGGGTTTCCCCATTCGGACATCTCCGGATCAATGCTCGTTTGCCAGCTCCCCGGAGCTTTTCGCAGGCTACCGCGTCCTTCATCGCCTGTGATCGCCAAGGCATCCACCACATGCACTTGTTCGCTTGACCCTATAACGGGTATGTCTCATCTCGAGACGCACTCGCTACAGGTTGAGTATTCGTGTTGCGCCGTATTCCAAAGCGATCTTTCGATCACTTAAAAATACATCGATACAATCACAACCCTGATTCACCTACTCACGCACCCATCTCTAAGTACGCTTTCGTGAATCTCTTTACTACTTCTTCCTGATTGTTAAAGAACGACAGCCGATTATGAGTTGCCTCATATCGCTCTGACTGGCTCAATCGCCAATGCGAAGTACTCAGCATCGCTTCATGCTGAACCCTTGGCATTGAGGATTGGTGGAGGATGACGGGATCGAACCGACGACCCCCTGCTTGCAAAGCAGGTGCTCTCCCAGCTGAGCTAATCCCCCAGTCATGCAACAGACAGATACCTCATCCGTTCAGCCCCAGCGGGTCTTCAGCCAGCACCACAGACAGGCACTGGTGGGTCTGGATGGATTCGAACCATCGACCCCCGCCTTATCAAGACGGTGCTCTAACCGACTGAGCTACAGACCCCTGAGTCTGTCTGATCTTCTTCTAACTACAGCCGATAAGCGTGAGCGCTTCGATGTCAGAACACGCGGGCTCTGGAAAGGAGGTGATCCAGCCGCACCTTCCGATACGGCTACCTTGTTACGACTTCACCCCAGTCATGAATCCTACCGTGGTGACCGTCCTCCTTGCGGTTAGACTAGCCACTTCTGGTAAAACCCACTCCCATGGTGTGACGGGCGGTGTGTACAAGACCCGGGAACGTATTCACCGCGGCATGCTGATCCGCGATTACTAGCGATTCCAGCTTCACGCACTCGAGTTGCAGAGTGCGATCCGGACTACGATCGGTTTTCTGGGATTGGCTCCACCTCGCGGCTTGGCAACCCTCTGTTCCGACCATTGTATGACGTGTGAAGCCCTACCCATAAGGGCCATGAGGACTTGACGTCATCCCCACCTTCCTCCGGTTTGTCACCGGCAGTCTCCCTGGAGTGCTCTTGCGTAGCAACTAGGGACAAGGGTTGCGCTCGTTGCGGGACTTAACCCAACATCTCACGACACGAGCTGACGACAGCCATGCAGCACCTGTGTTACGGCTCCCTTTCGGGCACATCCACCTCTCAGCGGACTTCCGTACATGTCAAGGGTAGGTAAGGTTTTTCGCGTTGCATCGAATTAATCCACATCATCCACCGCTTGTGCGGGTCCCCGTCAATTCCTTTGAGTTTTAATCTTGCGACCGTACTCCCCAGGCGGTCAACTTCACGCGTTAGCTACGTTACCAAGCCAATGAAGGCCCGACAACCAGTTGACATCGTTTAGGGCGTGGACTACCAGGGTATCTAATCCTGTTTGCTCCCCACGCTTTCGTGCATGAGCGTCAGTATTGGCCCAGGGGGCTGCCTTCGCCATCGGTATTCCTCCACATCTCTACGCATTTCACTGCTACACGTGGAATTCTACCCCCCTCTGCCATACTCAAGCCCGCCAGTCACAAATGCAGTTCCCAGGTTAAGCCCGGGGATTTCACATCTGTCTTAACGAACCGCCTGCGCACGCTTTACGCCCAGTAATTCCGATTAACGCTCGCACCCTACGTATTACCGCGGCTGCTGGCACGTAGTTAGCCGGTGCTTATTCTTCCGGTACCGTCATCCTCCAGAGGTATTAACCCCGAAGTTTTCTTTCCGGACAAAAGTGCTTTACAACCCGAAGGCCTTCTTCACACACGCGGCATTGCTGGATCAGGGTTGCCCCCATTGTCCAAAATTCCCCACTGCTGCCTCCCGTAGGAGTCTGGGCCGTGTCTCAGTCCCAGTGTGGCTGGTCGTCCTCTCAGACCAGCTACAGATCGTCGGCTTGGTAGGCCTTTACCCCACCAACTACCTAATCTGCCATCGGCCGCCCCTTGAGCGCGAGGTCCGAAGATCCCCCGCTTTCCTCCACAGAGCGTATGCGGTATTAATCCGGCTTTCGCCGGGCTATCCCCCACTCCAGGACACGTTCCGATGTATTACTCACCCGTTCGCCACTCGCCACCAGGATTGCTCCCGTGCTGCCGTCCGACTTGCATGTGTAAGGCATGCCGCCAGCGTTCAATCTGAGCCAGGATCAAACTCTTCAGTTCAAACCTGTTACTGTTTTCGGTTTCGTTAGAAACCGGTCGCTCACTCAACGTACTGACGATGATCAGCCTGTCTTTCAACAGGCAAACCTTCCTTCAATTACTGTGTGAGGCTTCTGATACTTTTGCCATCGCCGGCTCCGAAGAACCGGCTGCGCATTCCGCATCAAGCGCCCACACTTATCGGCTGTTAGTTTTTAAAGATCGTTCGTGAATCACAGCACCGCAACCTCCGGCACCGCTTCGTTTCACGTCGCTGCGTCTGCAGCAGAGAAGCGAGATTATGGAGACTGTTCCTCGCTTCGTCAATAGCATTTTCGATTTTGCTTAAAAAAACCTGCGAATCACTTCCGGGTCGCGTTCACCACGACGTCAGCGGGGACGGCATCGGCCATCGCCGCATAGCCTGCATCGCTCGGATGGATGTGATCGCCACTATCGAAAGCACGTTGCAACCGGTCCGGCTGCGCCCGGTCACGCAACGCTGCATCGAAATCCACGACGCCGTCGAACGCATGGCTGGTTCGAATCCACTGATTAACGGCGAGCCGGATCGCTTCCCGCTCCGGCGGCAGCGAAGCCGGTGTCAGCGTTGCGCCGAATACTTTCACACCAGAGCGTCGTGCCGCTCCGATCACCCGCTGGTAGCCGGCGATCAGATCGGCGGCGGTCACCACCGTATGCGGGAAATCGCAATCGAGCCCGCCATGCGGCGGCATCGCCGCGAAGTTGATGTCGTTGATGCCGATCAGCAAGACCACCGCCTTGACACCCGGACGCCGCAAAACATCGCGGTCGAACCGGCTGGCGAGCGCGTCCCCGTAGCAGGGTGAATCGCTCAGCAGACGGTTGCCGCTAATGCCGAGATTCACGATCGCGGTCGACTGCGCTCCGCTCGCCGCCAGTCGGTGCGCCAGCGCATCCGGCCAGCGACGGTTCTGATTCAGGCTGGAGCGCATGCCATCGGTAATCGAGTCGCCGATTGCAGCGACAGTAGCCGACGGCTCCGCCGCCTCGACCGACAACCCGGTCACCCACACGTACTGCGTAAATCGTCCGCGAAACGCCGCGGCGGAGCCGTCCGCGCTGTGATTACCGGGTGCAGACACGTAATTCACCTGGTTCGCCACGCGATGCCAGGCGACGATCCGCTGCTCGGACCCCATGAATGCACTGATGGCGTACGGCTCGCCCGCGGAAATACCAATCGTGATCGGGTCGCTCTCCAGCTCCGCACCCGACGGGACACTGACCGCGCCCTTGCCACCGAACGTCACCCGACTTCCATCACCCTCAGCCGCCGCCGCGCCGCCAGCCGAACGGGCGATACGCAGTTCCTCGACGACAAGAGGCGTCTTGCCGTACACATTACTCAGATGAATTCGCGCGACTTTTCCCGACAGCGTCGGATAAACGATCTGACGAACCGTCCGCCCGGCAACTTCCGGCGCACGATATAGCGGCGGCAACTCGGCCCGCTGAGGAATGGGCTGCAACGCGGTCGCCCACACGGACACCCAGTGCGCCGGCGTTTCAGCGGCGAGGGCATCGGAGCAGACGGCAACAGGAACAAACTGGGCGAGCAACGCCGCACCACAGGCGGCAGCCAGGCTACGAATGGTCATTCGGATGATCGGATCGAGGCGAAACGCGCATTGTGCCCGATCGCCACGGTGATCGCGGGTAATCGCCGGCAACGTCAATCACACCGACGCCGCGCACCGACTCAAGCCACCTGCTCGCCCATGATTTTCAACGCGACCGCCTCGGCAACCTCGATTCCATCGATAGCCGCCGAATAGATCCCGCCCGCATACCCGGCGCCTTCGCCCGCCGGAAACAGTCCTTCGACATTCACGCTTTGATAATCGTCGCCGCGGCGCACGCGCACGGGCGAAGACGTTCTCGTCTCAACCCCCGTCAGCACCGCATCGTGCATCGCGAAACCGGCGATCTTCTTCTCCATCTGCGGCAGCGCCTCGCGGATCGCCTCGATCACATAGTCGGGCAGCGCGGTGCTAAGGTCGGTGGGATGCACGCCCGGCTTGTACGACGGCACCACGGAACCCAGCGACGTGGACGGCCGCCCCGCGATGAAGTCCCCGACCAGTTGCCCCGGCGCCATATAGTTGCCCCCGCCGAGCTCGAACGCCCGCTCTTCCCATTTGCGCTGGAACGCGATGCCGGCGAGCGGGCCACCCGGGTAATCGTCAGGCGTAATGCCGACCACGATGCCCGCGTTCGCATTACGCTCCGCGCGCGAGTACTGGCTCATGCCGTTCGTGACGACGCGCCCCGGCTCCGACGTGGCCGCGACCACGGTACCGCCCGGACACATGCAGAAGCTGTACACCGCGCGCCCGTTGCTGCAGTGATGCACTACCTTATAGTCGGCCGCGCCAAGCTGTTTGTGACCGGCGAATTTGCCGAAACGGCTACGATCGATTACGCCCTGCGGATGCTCGATCCGGAATCCGAGCGAAAACGGCTTCGCCTCCATGAACACACCGCGGTCGTGGAGCATCTGGAACGTATCCCGTGCGCTATGGCCGACCGCCAGCACGACGTGGTCGCAACGCAGCGTCTCGCCGGTCGAAAGCCGCAGGCCACGCACCTTGCCGGCGTCGATCTCGATATCCTCGACGCGCGTCTCGAAACGCACTTCGCCGCCCAGTTCGTGAATCTTCGCGCGCATCTTCTCGACCATGCTGACGAGTCGGAACGTGCCGATGTGCGGCCGGCTCAGATACAGGATGTCTTCCGGCGCGCCAGCCTGCACGAATTCGTCGAGCACCTTGCGGCCGTAATGCTTCGGATCCTTGATCTGGCTATACAGCTTGCCGTCCGAGAACGTGCCCGCGCCGCCCTCGCCGAACTGCACGTTCGACTCCGGGTTCAGCACCGACTTGCGCCACAGTCCGAACGTGTCCTTGGTGCGTTCGCGCACTGCCTTGCCGCGCTCGAGAATGATCGGCCGGAAGCCCATCTGCGCGAGGAGCAGCCCCGCGAACAGCCCGCACGGCCCCATTCCGATCACGACCGGACGCGGCGTGCTCAACTGGGCCGGCGCGCGGGCGACGAACTTGTAGCTCATGTCCGGCGTCACGCCGCAGTGCGGCACGTCGGCGAGCCGCTTCAGCGCGGCCGCTTCATCCTTGACCTCGACATCGACGATGTAGGTGAGCTTGATGTCGGCGCGTTTGCGCGCATCGTGCGCGCGGCGAAACACGGTGTATCGGATGAGCCCGTCGCCACCCACGCCAAGTTCCGCGAGGCGCGCGCGGACGGCCGTCTCGAGGGCGCTGTCGGAGTGATCGAGCGGGAGTTTGATTTCGCTTAGACGTAACATGAGTACCGGGAATGCAAGAAGGCCGCAAATCGCGGCCAATTCGTAATTTTATCGGGTAAGTGCCGCCACGGGGCGGCGGTTGCTGATGAACCAACGGCTTAGCCAGTTCTTAGGGCCAGCTACGGACGAACATCCTGCCCGCTTCGTCACTTCCTATCGGCTTCGTCGGTTCTCGTCAAAAAATTTATTAACCGACCGGTCGGTTGGTTTATACTACGCCGACACATACAACCTTCCTGTAGAGAGCGTCCCCCATGTACACGCAATCCCTGGATATTCCCGGCAATGTCGCCCCGCTCGACGCGGAAGCGGCCTCGCCCGAGCAGGCGCGGTTCGATGCGGTCATGACCGCGGACGGCAAGATCGAGCCTCAGGACTGGATGCCCGACGCTTACCGCAAAACGCTGGTCCGGCAAATCTCGCAGCACGCGCACTCGGAAATCGTCGGGATGCTGCCGGAGGGCAACTGGATCACGCGCGCGCCGAGCCTGAAGCGCAAGGCGATCCTGATCGCCAAGGTGCAGGACGAAGCGGGCCACGGCCTCTATCTGTATAGCGCGGCCGAAACGCTCGGCGTATCGCGCGATCAGCTGATCGCCGCGCTGCATTCGGGCAAGGCCAAATATTCGAGCATATTTAATTACCCGACTCCCACGTGGGCCGATGTCGGCGTGATCGGCTGGCTGGTCGACGGCGCCGCGATCATGAATCAGATCCCGCTGTGCCGCTGCACCTACGGCCCGTATGCCCGCGCGATGATCCGCATCTGCAAGGAAGAGTCGTTCCATCAGCGCCAAGGCTTCGACGCGCTGCTCGCGATGATGGCCGGCACCGACGCGCAGCGCGAGCTGGTCCAGCAGGCGGTGAATCGCTGGTGGTGGCCGGTTCTGATGATGTTCGGCCCGAGCGACAAGGATTCGATCCACAGCAACCAGTCGTCGAAATGGGGCATCAAGCGCATTTCCAACGACGACCTGCGGCAGAAATTCGTCGACGCCACCGTCGAGCAGGCCAAGGTGCTCGGCGTCACGTTGCCCGACCAGGACCTCAAATGGAACGAGGCGCGCGGCCACTACGACTACGGCGACATCGACTGGGAAGAGTTCTGGCGCGTCGTCAATGGCGACGGCCCGTGTAACCGCGAGCGCCTCGCGACCCGCGTCAAAGCCCATGAAGACGGTGCCTGGGTGCGCGAAGCCGCGCTCGCCCACGCCGACAAGCAGCGTCAGCGCGCACAACAGCACGCCGCCTGAGCAGCGCGGCGCATCAGAGGAATCAGGAGATAGCAATGAACAAGGAATGGCCGATTTGGGAAGTGTTCGTGCGCAGCAAGCAGGGACTCGACCACAAGCACTGCGGCAGTCTGCACGCCGCCGACGCGCCGATGGCGCTGCGCATGGCGCGCGACGTCTACACGCGCCGCCAGGAAGGCGTGAGCATCTGGGTGGTGCCGTCATCGGCGATCACGGCCTCCGCGCCGGACGACAAGGCCGAGCTGTTCGAACCGGCGGGCGACAAGATCTATCGCCATCCGACGTTCTACACGCTCCCCGACGAAGTCAACCACATGTAAGCGCGGCCATGACGATCACGCCCCAACATCTGCAATACGTGCTGCGCCTCGCGGATACCGCGCTGATCCTCGGTCAGCGCAATACCGAGTGGTGCGGCCACGGCCCGATCCTCGAAGAAGACATCGCGCTGTCGAACATGAGCCTCGATCTGGTCGGCCAGGCGCGTCTGCTGTACACGCACGCCGCCGCGCTCGAGCAGCAGCTCACCGGCAACGCGCGCACCGAGGACGACTACGCGTACTTCCGCGCCGAGCGCGAATTCGCGAACTACACGCTCGCCGAGCTGCCGCACTACGGCCCGCTGGCGGGTACCGCGCAGGCCGAAAAGGACTACGCGGTGACGATCGTGCGCAATTTCCTGTACTCGACGCTGATGGCGCATCTGTGGACGGCGCTCGCCGGGTCCACCGACGAACAGCTCGCCGCGATCGCCGCGAAGTCGATCAAGGAAACGACTTATCACGTGCATCACGCGAGCGAGTGGCTGATCCGCTTCGGTGACGGCACCGACGAATCGCACCGCCGCGCGCAGGCCGCGCTCGACTATCTGATGCCGTACACGCGCGAGTTCTTCAGCGCGGACGCGGTGGAAGACGCGATCGCCGCGGCCGGCGTCGGCCCGCGCACGTCGGAGCTCGAAGCCGCCTGGCTCGCCGACGTCCGCGCGACGCTCGACGAAGCCACGCTGACGCTGCCCGAAGCGGTCAAGCACATCACGACCGGCAAGCACGGCGAGCATTCCGAGCACATGGGTTTCGTGCTCGCCGAAATGCAGAGCCTCGCGCGCCAGCATCCCGGCGCCACCTGGTAATCACGCGATGACGACCTCGACCGCCCTGTTCAGCGCCGCGCCAGCGCACCCGGCCAAGCCGGCCGATGCGATGCTCGCCCGCGTGTGGAACGTGCTCGAAGCGGTACCCGATCCAGAAATCCCGGTGGTATCGATCCGCGAGCTCGGCATTCTGCGCGACGTGCGACGCGCCGCCGACGGTGCGCTCGAAGTCGTGATCACGCCGACGTACTCCGGTTGCCCGGCGATGTCGCAGATTGCCGAAGACATCGGCCGCGCGCTCGATGCGGCGGAACTCACGCCGTATCGGGTCGCCACCGTGCTGGCACCGGCCTGGACCACTGACTGGATCACCGCCGACGCCCGCGAAAAGCTTCGCGCGTACGGCATCGCGCCGCCCACCGGCCAATGCGGCTCGGCGGCGTCCGCGCCACAGGAAAAAGTGCTGCGCTTCATCCCGCGCGCGCTACCGGCGCCGGTCTGCCCGCGCTGCGGCTCCGCGCATACCGAGCGGCTCGCGCAATTCGGCTCGACCGCCTGCAAGGCGCTGTACCGCTGTATCGACTGCCGCGAACCCTTCGACTACTTCAAACCGTATTGATATGGCCACCCCGCAATTTCATCCGCTGCGTATCCGCGAAGTGCGTCCCGAAACCGCCGATGCCGTGTCGGTCGCGTTCGAAGTCCCGGTCGAACTGCGCGACCAGTATCGCTTCACGCAGGGCCAGTTCGTCACGCTGAAGACGCATATCGACGGTGAAGAAACCCGCCGCTCGTATTCGATCTGCGTCGGCGTCACCGATTACGACCGCGACGGCGAACTGCGCATCGGCATCAAGCGCGTGCGCGGCGGACGCTTCTCGAACTTCGCGTTCGACACGCTGCAACCCGGCCACACGATCGACGTGATGACGCCGGACGGCCGCTTCTTCACCCACCTGAACGCCGATCAGGGGCAGCAGTACGTCGCGTTTTCGGGCGGCTCGGGCATCACGCCGGTGCTCGCGATCATCAAGACGACGCTCGAAATCGAGCCGCGCAGCACCTTCACGCTGGTGTACGGCAATCGCAGCGTCGACCAGATCATGTTCGCCGAAGAGCTCGAAGATCTGAAGAACCGCTTCATGAACCGCTTCGTGCTGTATCACGTGCTGTCCGACGATCTGCAGGACGTCGAGCTGTTCAACGGCGTGCTCGATCAGGAAAAGTGCGCGGCTTTTATCGAGCACCTGGTCCCGGCCGAGGCGATCGACGAAGCGTTTATCTGCGGCCCCGCGCCGATGATGGATGCCGCCGAAGCCGCGCTGAAGGCGGCCGGCGTGCCGCCCGCCAAGGTGCACGTCGAGCGTTTCGGCACGCCGCTGCCGCAAGCGGGCGTGCCGCCTGTCGAAATCACCGAAGACACACCGGCCGCCGACCTCGAAATCGTGCTCGACGGCAAGCGGCGCAAGCTGCGTCTGCCGTACCAGGGCGTCAGCGTGCTCGACGTTGGCCTGCGCGCGGGGCTCGCGTTGCCGTATGCGTGCAAGGGCGGCGTGTGCTGCACCTGTCGCGCGAAGGTGCTCGAAGGCGAAGTGAAGATGGAAAAGAACTACACGCTGGAAGAGCATGAGATCCGCGACGGCTTCGTGCTGACCTGCCAATGTCATCCGGTCAGCGATCGCGTGGTGGTGAGCTACGACGAGCGTTGATTCGAGGGCAGCGACGGCGTTGTCGCAGTTCGGGGCTGTGTGGCGTCGGCACCGCCCCGGACAGCACGGCAGCCGCCGGCGCTTTCAGCCATTTCGCTATCCGCTTACACTAGGGGCCGCTCGTCGATCGGAACATCGGGTTCCGTTCGGCGAGCGGCCTCTTTTGTCACAGCCGCTAGCGTCATAGCCAGTCCTTGCCAATGAGCACGATTCACCTCACCAATGGCGACGTCGCCGCCGAATCACTGCGCGCCGCACTGGCCCAGGCCGGCCGCGAAGATCGCGTCCAACCGTTACGGGACGATCTGGCCGTCGGTCCGCTGCGTGGGGCCGACGACGGTCCACAACTGCGGGCCGGCTTCTGGGAACGCGTCAGCGCCGACACGCGGCGCGATTTCGTGCGGGAATTCCGCGAACAGGCCGCGACGCTGAACAGCTTCGTGAACAGCAGCGCGAATCTGGTGGTCTGGCACGGCGAAAGCTCGTCCGATCAATTGATGCTGCGCCGCGTCTGCTACTACCTGCGCAATAGCCCGCAGCGCCTGAACGAGGTGCGTCTGTCGATTGCCGACCTCACCGATCCGCTCGCGTGGGCGCATAGCCGCAAGGATCGCGCGACGTCGGTCGGCATGTTCGCACCGGACGTGTTGCTGACCCGTCTGCCGGACGCCGCGCCGATTTCCGTACTGCGCATCAGCCGGCTGGCACTCGAATGGCAGGAAGCCAAGCATGCGAACGGCGAGACGCGACGCTGGCGCGACAACACGTTCACGAGCGGCAGCTTCGCGGAACTCGACGCGCTGATCCTCCAGCGCGCAACCGAAGACTGGCAGCCCGCCGCGCGCGTCGCCGCCGACGTGATGAGCGCCGAGCAATGGTTTCTCGTCAGCGACAGCATCGTGCTGTGGCGCATGCGCGAACTCGCCGCCGTGCGCCGCATGCGCTTGCGTGGCGACGCGAACGCGTGGCGCTCGCTCGAGCTTTGCTCACATCCATAAAAACAGACGACTATGGCCCGCACCAGAGCCCCCGACCACGAAACCCAACGCGAGCAGATCCTCGAACTCGCCGCCGCCAAATTCGCGCTGACCAGCTATCCGAGCACATCGATGGCGGATCTCGCCGCGGCGAGCGGCACCTCGAAAGCGCGCCTTTATCACTATTACGAGAGCAAGGAAGCGATCCTGTTCGATCTGCTCGATCGCTACACGAAGCGACTGATGCTGATCATCGCCGAGGTGGAGGGCTTGAGCCAGCGGCGTGGACTCAGCGAGCGAGAAACTTTCGCCGAGCTGATCCGTGCGTTTCTGTCGGAATACGAGACGTCGCACAGCCGGCACGTCGCGCTACTCAATGACGTCAAGTATCTGGTCGACGCGCAACGCGAGATCATCCTGAATCGCCAGCGCGATGTCGTGGCCGCCTTCGCGCGCCAGCTCGCGCGCGCTTATCCCGAGCGGGCGACCCGCGACAATCAGACCGCGCTGACGATGATGGTGTTCGGCATGATCAACTGGACGTTCACCTGGTTAAAGCCGGACGGACGGATGGGCTACAGCGAGTTCGCCGAGCAGGTGGTGGGCATGGTCGAGCATGGTTTGGGGTCGGCGCCGGCGAAATGACGCGGTGGCGGTGGCTGAACCGCCGAATCGATCGCAAGAAAGCCGCCGCAAGCCACCATATGACGCGGAGCAGCAATATTCATAACGAATAGATGCGCCGCACGAGGACAGGCGGCGCCTTGCCACAGCCACACTCCGCCTCAATATTTTTCTTTAAAATCATAATCCTATACAAATTCGATGTACGGTTTAGATAACCCTCTCGGATTTTTATACGGGTTTTCCCTAGTGATGGCTTCGGGTTTCCGCTAAAATTGATTTTGCGGTGCATCACACCGCCTGATCAAAAGGAGAACCCGACCATGAATACGCTGACACCTGGCACCGCCGAGCCGATCGCGCTGAACGATCGTGCATCGCTGTCTGGCGGCCGTGCGCCCATTCTGGTTCGCGAACTCACCGCGCTCGATCGCGACCGGCTGCTGACTCACTTCCTGTCGCTCGACGAAGACGACCGTCTGCTGCGTTTCGGCCAGTTCGTGCCGAACCACGTAATCGAAAACTACGTGCGCGGAATCGAGTTCACGCGCGACACCGTGTTCGGCGTGTTCAACAGCAAGCTGGAGTTGAGCGGCGTCGGCCATCTGGCTTATCTGCCGGCGGAAGGCGACAAGCGCACCGCCGAATTCGGCGTGTCCGTGATCGAAAGCGCGCGCGGCCAGGGCGTCGGCTCGAAGCTGTTCGAGCGCGCCGCGATCCGCAGCCGCAACACGCACGTGACGATGCTGTACATCCACTGCCTGTCACGCAACTCGACGATGATGCACATCGCGAAAAAAGCCGGTATGAAGATCGAATACGCATACGGCGAAGCCGACGCCTATCTGACGCTGGCACCGGCCGATCAGTCGAGCATCCTCGCCGAAATGCTGCAGGAGCAGGCCGCCGTGTTCGACTACGCACTCAAGCGCCACGCGCGCCAGGCATCGCGACTGTTCGAGTCGTTCATGCCGGCGGCTGTCGCTGCCTGAATAAACGCTACGGGGAAATGTGAAGGGCGGCCGCAAGGTCGCCCTTTTTTTGTCTGCGGCACGCTGGTCGGACCATGCATGCGAAACCGCTTACCGCGCGCTGCGACCTAGAGAATCGGCAGTGCGGTCGTTTCCTTGATCTTCTCTAGCGAAAAACTCGACTTCACGTCGATCACCGACGGATGCCGCAGCAACTGGTCCTGCACGAAGCGCGAAAAATGCGCCATGTCCTCGACCTGGACACGCAGCAGATAGTCCATCTCGCCGGTCATCGCATGGCAGGCGACGACTTCCGGCCACGTCTGCACCGCCGCGCCGAACAGATCGGCGTGCGTTGCCTCGCCAGGCGGACTGAACGCGCGGCCACCGCCCTTTTCCAGCCGTACGCTGACATACGCGAGTAGATCGAGCCCCAGCCGCTGCGCGTCGAGCAGCGCGACATAGCCGCGAATCACCCCAGTTTCCTCTAGCCGGCGGATCCGCCGCAGACAGGGACTCGGCGACAGATTGATCCGCTCGGCAATCTCCTGATTCGAGAGCCGGCCGTTCTCCTGAAGGATGGCGAGAATACGCCGGTCGATTGCGTCTATTTCTGGGTTAGCCATTTTCTGCCGTTGTTTTCTTGAAATACGCTATATCCTGCTTTCAGCGTAATGTTGTACGACTAAGTTCGCAAGTTTTTGCCCTCCATACAGTTCTACACTTTCTGCTACGCGGTCACGTTCAAGCGACCGTTTTTTGCGCTGATACGTGGCGCTTCGCAAAAGCTCGCATGGGATTGGAGACACACAATGCAGGTTTCAAGCTGGGAAAATCCGCTCGGTACCGATGGCTTCGAATTCATCGAATACACGGCGCCGGACCCGAAAGCACTCGGCAAACTGTTCGAGCAGATGGGCTTCACCGCCGTCGCGCGGCATCGGCATAAGGACGTGACGCTGTATCGTCAGGGCGACATCAACTTCATCGTCAACGCGGAAAAGGATTCGTTCGCGCAGCGCTTCACCCGCCTGCACGGCCCGTCGATCTGCGCGATCGCGTTTCGCGTGCAGGATGCCGCGAAGGCCTACAGCCAGGCGCTCGAAAAAGGCGCGTGGGGCTTCGACAACAAGACCGGCCCGATGGAGCTGAACATCCCGGCGATCAAGGGCATCGGCGATTCGCTGATCTATTTCGTCGATCGCTGGCGCGGCAAGAATGGAGCAACGCCGAACAGCATCGGCGATATCGATATCTACGACGTCGACTTCGAACCGATTCCCGGCGCGAATCCGAATCCGGTCGGCCACGGCCTCACCTATATCGATCACCTCACGCATAACGTGCATCGCGGCCGCATGCAGGAATGGGCGGAGTTCTACGAGCGCCTGTTCAACTTCCGCGAAGTGCGTTACTTCGATATCGAAGGCAAGGTGACCGGCGTGAAGTCCAAGGCGATGACCTCGCCGTGCGGCAAGATCCGGATTCCGATCAACGAGGAAGGTTCGGACACCGCCGGCCAGATCCAGGAATATCTCGACGCGTACCACGGCGAGGGAATTCAGCACATCGCGCTCGGCAGCAGCGACATCTATCGCACGGTCGACGGCCTGCGCGCGTCGAACATCTCGCTGCTCGACACGATCGACACCTACTACGAGCTCGTGGACCGCCGCGTGCCGAATCACGGCGAGCCGCTCGACGAACTGCGCAAGCGCAAAATCCTGATCGACGGCGCGCCGAACGACCTGCTGCTGCAGATCTTCACCGAAAACCAGATCGGCCCGATCTTCTTCGAGATCATCCAGCGCAAGGGCAATCAGGGCTTCGGCGAGGGCAACTTCAAGGCGCTGTTCGAATCGATCGAACTCGATCAGATCCGCCGCGGCGTGGTGCAGGACAAGAGCTGATCACGCCGCGCTGTCCGCAAAACGGCCAGCAGATAAAAAAGGGCGAGGATCGCAAGATCCTCGCCCTTTTATCCATCTACGCCGCCGTCCTCATCGTGGCCAGCGGCCGGTTGTCAAAAGACGCGTCGCCCACGCGAAGCGTCATGAATTCTGCTTGCGCTCGTCCGTAAGGATAAAGCGCTCATCCCGGTTCGCGGCGAGCCGCGCCGGTGCAACCCGCGCGGTGCGGCTGATCGCGTTCGACAGTGCGCCCATACTGCCCGGGTTCGACCGCGCCGGCGCGCTCATCGCGAAAAAGGCGGCGGAAACCATCAGGAAGGTCTGGATGTTTCTAGTGTTCATGCGTACTCCTTGTCTGACTGCCCTGCTGCCCCGAAGCCGCGCCGAATGCGCGGCGTTACACGGGCATTGCTCGCAGGTCGGGGATTAGACAGTGGTTTTCACTACGGTTCCGCAAATTTGTAGGTTTTACAGCTTGTTACATGCGCAATCGCAATAGAAGCGTATTCGAGCCCAAATGCAGGACAAATGCATGGAACACGCAAGCAACGCGCGCCGATCCGTCCGAAAATCCGCCTGCGCGCAAGCCGTTCCGAACCCACTGCGGCGGGTTTCCACCAGTGCTACCATCGCTTTAAACACGTCAATATGACGACCCCGGCCCCAGCATTCACAAGATGCCGGGGCCAGAAAAGTTTTGGTGATCCCAAGCTGAGTGGAGGAGTACACATAATGAATGCCCCGCTAGACGCTGGTCAGCGAGCCTCGCTCGAAGCCGCGTTGTCTTCCGTCACGCTCGACGACAAATACACCCTCGAACGCGGCCGCGCGTATATGAGCGGTATCCAGGCGCTGGTTCGCCTGCCGATGCTGCAGCAGGAACGCGACCGCGCCGCCGGCCTCAATACGGCCGGCTTCATCTCCGGCTACCGTGGATCGCCACTCGGCGGACTCGATCTGTCGCTGTGGAAAGCCAAGCAGCATCTCGCCGCCCACCAGGTCGTGTTCCAGCCCGGCGTCAACGAAGACCTCGCGGCCACCGCCGTGTGGGGCTCGCAGCAGGTCAATCTGTACCCGAGCGCCAAATACGACGGCGTGTTTTCGATGTGGTACGGCAAGGGCCCTGGCGTCGACCGCTCCGGCGACGTGTTCAAGCACGGCAACTCAGCCGGCTCGTCGCGGCACGGCGGCGTTCTGGTGCTGGCCGGCGACGACCACGCAGCCAAATCCTCGACGCTCGCGCACCAATCCGAACACATCTTCAAGGCCTGCGGCCTGCCGGTGCTGTTTCCGTCGAACGTGCAGGAATATCTCGACTTCGGCCTGCACGGCTGGGCGATGAGCCGCTACTCGGGCCTGTGGGTCGCGATGAAGTGCGTGACCGACGTGGTCGAATCGTCCGCTTCGGTCGATATCGATCCGCATCGCACGCAGATCATCCTGCCGGAAGATTTCATGATGCCGGAAGGTGGCCTGAACATCCGCTGGCCCGATCCGCCGCTCGTGCAGGAAGCGCGGCTGCTCGACTACAAGTGGTACGCCGGCCTCGCCTACGTGCGCGCGAACAAGCTCGACCGCGTCGAAATCGATTCGCCGCATGCGCGCTTCGGCATCATGACCGGCGGCAAGGCTTATCTCGACGTGCGCCAGGCGCTGACCGACCTCGGTCTCGACGACGAAACCTGCTCGCGCATCGGCATCCGTCTGTACAAGGTCGGCTGCGTGTGGCCGCTCGAAGCGCAGGGCGCGCAGGCGTTCGCGCGTGGCCTCCACGAAATCCTGGTGGTCGAGGAAAAGCGTCAGATCCTCGAATATGCGATCAAGGAAGAGCTGTACAACTGGCCCGACGCGCAGCGTCCGCGCGTGTTCGGCAAGTTCGACGAGAAGGATGGAGCGGGCGGCGAATGGTCGGTGCCGATGGGCAACTGGCTGCTGCCGGCGCACTACGAGCTGTCGCCCGCGATCATCGCGAAGGCAATCGCCACGCGGCTCGACAAGTTCGATCTGCCGTCGGACGTGCGCGCTCGCATTGCCGCACGCATCGCGGTGATCGAAGCGAAGGAAAAGGCGCTTGCGCGCCCGCGCGTCGAAGTCGAGCGCAAGCCGTGGTTCTGCTCGGGCTGTCCGCACAACACGTCGACCAACGTGCCGGAAGGCTCGCGCGCGATGGCCGGCATCGGCTGCCACTACATGACAGTCTGGATGGACCGCAGCACCAGCACGTTCAGCCAGATGGGCGGCGAAGGCGTCGCGTGGATCGGCCAGGCGCCGTTCACCAACGACAAGCACGTGTTCGCCAATCTCGGCGACGGCACCTACTTCCACTCCGGGCTGCTGGCGATTCGCGCGGCGATCGCGTCGAAGGCGAACATCACCTACAAGCTGCTGTACAACGACGCGGTTGCGATGACCGGCGGCCAGCCGGTCGACGGCGTGCTGACCGTGCCGCAGATCACGCATCAGCTCGCCGCCGAGGGCGCGGCGAAGATCGTGATCGTCACCGACCAGCCGGAAAAGTACACGGCGAACGTCGGCCTCGCGCCCGGCATCGACATTCATCATCGCGACCAGCTCGACGACGTGCAGCGCCAGCTGCGCGAGGTTGCCGGCACCACGATCCTGATCTACGACCAGACCTGCGCGACCGAAAAGCGCCGCCGCAGGAAACGCGGCGCGTACCCAGATCCGGCACGGCGCGTCGTGATCAACGAAGCGGTGTGCGAAGGCTGCGGCGATTGCTCGGTGAAGTCGAACTGCCTGTCGGTCGAACCGCTCGACACCGAGTACGGCACCAAGCGCCAGATTAACCAGTCGACCTGCAACAAGGACTTCTCGTGCGTGAACGGCTTCTGCCCGAGCTTCGTGTCGGTGGAAGGCGGCCAGTTGCGCAAGCCGAAGGCCGCGTCGGGCGTCGCTGGTGACGCGATGCCGCCGGTGCCGACACCCGATCTGCCATCCATTGACAATCCATACGGCGTGCTCGTGACCGGCGTCGGCGGCACCGGCGTCGTCACGATCGGCGCGCTGCTCGGCATGGCCGCGCATCTGGAGAGCAAAGGCGTCACCGTGCTCGACGTGACCGGCCTCGCGCAGAAAGGCGGCGCCGTGATGAGCCACGTGCAGATCGCAAACCAGCCCGCCGACATCCACGCAACCCGTATCGCGATGGGCGAAGCGAGCCTCGTGATCGGCTGCGATGCGATCGTGACCGCGAGTGACGAATGCGTGTCGCGGATGCAGGAAGGCCGCACGCACGTCGTGCTGAACAGCGCGCACACGCCGACCGCCGAGCTGATCAAGAACCCGAACTGGCGTTTCCCGGGCAGCAGCACCGAAGCCGACGTGCGCACCGCCGCGGGCGACGACAACGTGTCGAGCGTCGATGCGAATCACTTCGCGGTCGCGCTGCTCGGCGACGCGATCTACACGAACCCGTTCGTGCTCGGCTACGCGTGGCAGCGCGGCTGGGTCCCGCTCACGCATGAATCGCTGGTTCGCGCGATCGAGTTGAACAACGTACAGGTCGAAAAGAACCTCGCGGCGTTCGAATGGGGCCGCCGTGCCGCGCACGATCTCGCCGCGGTCCGCAAGCTCGCGCAGACGCAAGGACGCGCCGACACGCCGGATACCGCGAACGGCAAGATCATCGCGCTGCATACGCCGAAAGCGCTCGACACGCTGATCGACAAGCGCGCCGACTACCTCGCCGCGTGGCAGAACCGCGCGTATGCCGAGCGCTATCGCGCGCTGGTGGCGCAGGTGCGCACCGCCGAGGAAGCGCTCGATGCCGCCGACGGCCAGATGCCGCTCACCGAAGCAGTCGCGAAGAACCTGCACAAGCTGATGGCGTACAAGGATGAATACGAAGTCGCGCGTCTGTACAGCGACCCGGCGTTCATCGAGAAGCTGAAAGCGACGTTCGAAGGCGACTGGAAGCTGCATCTGCATCTCGCGCCGCCGACGCTGTCGAAGACGGACGCGCACGGGCATCTGGTGAAGAAGAAGTACGGCCCATGGATGTTCCGCACGATGCCGCTGCTCGCCAAACTCAAGTTCCTGCGCGGCACCGCGCTCGACGTATTCGGCAAAACCGATGAGCGTCGCACCGAGCGGGCGTTGATCGGCGAGTACGAGGCGCTGGTGCGTGAGCTGATCGGCGGGTTGACCGCGCAGAAGCGCGACCTCGCGGTCGAGCTGGCGAATCTGCCGGACGGCATCCGCGGCTATGGGCACGTGAAGGAGAACAACCTGAAGGGTGTCCGGATCAAGTGGAACGAGTTGCTGACGCGCTGGCGTTCGTCCGATGCCGGCAAGACGCAGCACGCGGCTTGATCCTGCGTTGTTTTTAAGGCCCGTGCCGGTTTGACGGGCTGAATTCGAATCAGCGTGCCGTCCGGCAAGCAGGCATCGCTTGCCACCAGAAAGGCGACGGTTTTTACGGACCGCCGCCTTTTTTCTCGCCATAAAAAACCGCTACGGGACCGAAGTCCCGTAGCGTTTTTTGTCAAGGCTGCCGAGGCCGTCACGGCCTCGTTATAGGCGCATGCCTTACTTCGCGTTGACCGCCTTGCGCGCGTTCGCCGAAGCCACCGCCGTCATATTGATGATCCGCCGCACGGTCGCAGCCGGCGTCAGGATATGCACCGGCTTTTCCGCGCCGAGCAGGAACGGCCCGACCGTCACGCCTTCACCGCCCACCACCTTCAGCAGGTTGTACGCGATATTCGCCGCTTCGACATTCGGCATGATCAGCAGGTTCGCTTCACCAGCGAGCGTCGTGCCGGGGAACGCAGCCTTGCGGATCGTTTCCGACAGCGCCGCATCACCGTGCATTTCGCCGTCGATTTCCAGCGACGGTGCGCGTTCGGCGATCAGCTTGCGCGCGGCAGCCATGCGCTGCGAAGACGACGACGGCGCGCTGCCGAAGTTCGAGTTCGACAGCAGCGCGACCTTCGGCGTAATGCCGAACTTCTCGATCTCGCGCGCGGCGAGCAACGTCATGTCGGCGAGCTGTTCAGCCGTCGGCATTTCGTTCACGTACGTGTCGCAGATGAACAGGTTGCGGCCCGGCAGCATCAGCAGGTTCATCGCGGCGAAGTTCTGCACGTCGTCGGCCTTGCCGAGCACCTGGTCGATGAAGTTCAGATGCGTGTGGTACTGGCCGATCATCCCGCAGATCATGCCGTCGGCTTCGCCCAGACGCACCAGGATCGCGCCGATCAGCGTGTTGAACTTGCGCATCGCGGCCTTCGCGACATCCGGCGTTACACCCGCGCGCGCGCCGAGTTCGTGATAGGCCTGCCAGCACTGCTGGTAGCGCGGATCGTCTTCCGGATCGACGATCTCGAAGTCCTCGCCGCACTTCAGTTTCGAGCCCATCTTCTTCAGACGCATCTCGATCACCGACGGCCGGCCGACCAGGATCGGCTTGGCGATCTTTTCCAGCAGCACGAACTGCGCGGCGCGCAGCACGCGCTCATCTTCGCCTTCGGCGAACACGATGCGCGCAGGCGCGGCCTTCGCCGCGGCGAACACCGGCCGCATCACCATGCCGGTGCGGTAGACGGTAGTGCCGAGTTCTTCGCGGTACGCGTCCATGTCCTTGATCGGACGGGTTGCGACGCCCGAATCCATTGCGGCCTGCGCGACGGCCGGCGCGATCTTGATGATCAGGCGCGGGTCGAACGGCTTCGGAATCAGGTACTCCGGGCCGAATTCGAGCGAGTGGCCTTCGTAGGCCTTCGCGACTTCATCGCCCTGGTCGGTTTCTTCGGCCAGCTCGGCGATCGCGCGCACGCAGGCGAGCTTCATCTCTTCGGTGATCGTGGTTGCGCCGACATCGAGCGCGCCACGGAAGATGAACGGGAAGCACAGCACGTTGTTGACCTGGTTCGGATAGTCCGAACGGCCCGTCGCGATGATCGCATCCGGGCGCACCTTCTTCGCGTCTTCCGGACGGATTTCCGGCTCGGGGTTCGCGAGCGCGAGGATCAGCGGCTGCGTGCCCATTTCGACGACCATCTCGGGCTTCAGCACACCAGCGCTCGAGCAGCCGAGGAACACGTCGGCGCCACGGATCGCGTCGGCGAGCGTGCGCGCATCGGTGTTGGCCGCGTAGCGCTCCTTCGACGGATCGAGATTGCCGCGACCTTCGTAGATCACGCCCTTCGAGTCGGTGACGAGGATGTTCTGCTTCGACAGGCCGAGGTTGACCAGCAGATCCAGACACGCAATCGCCGCGGCGCCAGCGCCAGAGCAGACCAGTTTCACTTCGTCGAGCTTCTTGCCGACCACCTTCAGGCCGTTCAGGATCGCAGCCGATGCGATGATCGCGGTGCCGTGCTGATCGTCGTGGAAGACCGGAATCTTCATGCGCTCGCGCAGCTTCTTCTCGATGTAGAAGCACTCGGGCGCCTTGATGTCTTCGAGGTTGATGCCGCCGAGCGTCGGCTCGAGCATCGCGATCGCCTCGACGAGCTTGTCCGGATCGGACTCGTTCAGTTCGATGTCAAACACGTCGATGCCGGCGAACTTCTTGAACAGACACCCCTTGCCTTCCATCACCGGCTTGGCGGCGAGCGGGCCGATGTTGCCGAGGCCGAGCACCGCGGTGCCGTTCGTGATCACGCCGACGAGGTTGCCGCGCGAGGTGTACTTCTGCGCATCGAGCGGGGTTTCGTAGATCGCCATACAGGCCGCGGCGACGCCCGGCGAGTAAGCCAGCGACAGGTCGAGCTGATTCGACAGCGGCTTGGTGGGCGTGACCGAAATCTTGCCGGGTTTCGGATTCTGGTGGTAGGCGAGAGCGCTTTGCTTAAGTTGTTCGTCCATTTCTAGGCCTGCGAGACGTAAGTAATTGGGCCCGGGGCACCCCACCGTTGCTCCGCTTGCAGTTGCCGGACAGATAGCCGGCCGAGGCGGTTTTCGCTCGCGCCGATCGGGCGCGATGCCTTACCTCGGCGAAGGACGGGACGATGTGGAGAGCTTCGCGGGTCGATCAGTGTACACCCCGGATGAGTCGATGCACCGATTGGTTAACCAGGCTTCACCATCCGCGAAACAGCGGCCGATAAATGCTGCGATGCCGCATCCGTGCGGGGTATCCGCGATGTGGCGAGCGGTCTCTTGCAGCCCGGTCGTGTACCGTGCGGACGCGTCCGGACTGAAAGCATTCCGAAGGCGACAGCACGCCGCGTCACGCAACGCCGATGAAAATCGCGTGAACACAAGCTAGCCTGACGCGGGCCTCGCCGTCACGCGCGACACGCCTCCTCGGCAACCCCCATTTCGGGTAAAATAGCCGCCCAACGCGCGCAGCAAAAGCCGGTCTGCAACACAAGCCGGCCGCGTATTCCGCCCAGCATGGCGCGGCATACCCCGCTTGCTGCGCCATCGGGCCCAGCGCCCGCTTCTCCCCCGCTCACTCCGAAGGATCCGCCCATGACAGGCTTCGATCGCCAGACGATCTCCGACACGACCGCCAAGATGCTGCTCGAAGTGCAAGCAGTGCATTTCAACGCGGAGAAACCGTATATCTTCACGTCCGGCTGGGCGAGCCCGGTGTATATCGACTGCCGCAAGCTGATCTCCTACCCGCGCGTGCGCCGCGGCCTGATGGAAATGGCCGAAGCGACGATTCTGCGCGACGTCGGCTATGAGCAGATCGACGCGGTCGCCGGCGGCGAAACCGCCGGCATCCCGTTCGCGGCATGGCTGTCCGATCGCCTGATGGTGCCGATGCAATACGTGCGCAAGAAGCCGAAGGGTTTCGGCCGTAACGCGCAGATCGAAGGTCTGCTGACCGAAGGCCAGCGCGTGCTGCTGGTCGAAGACCTGACCACCGACAGCCGCAGCAAGATCAACTTCATCAACGCGCTGCGCACCGCCGGCGCGACGGTGAATCACTGCTTCGTGCTGTTCCACTACAACATCTTCAAGGAAAGCGTGTCCGTGCTGAAGGACATCGACGTCGATCTGCACGCGCTCGCCACGTGGTGGGACGTGCTGCGCGTCGCGAAGGACAACAAGTACTTCGACACGAAGACGCTCGACGAAGTGGAAAAATTCCTGCACGCGCCGGCCGAATGGTCGGCCGCGCACGGCGGCGCCACCGCTTCGCCGCAGTAAGCCGCTGAGCACTGAACCAAAAAGCCGCCTGTCTCGCGACAGGCGGCTTTTTTTTTCAGCGCCGATGACCCGGCCAAACCGTGTGTGAACTTAGGACTCGCCGGCCACGTCGTCCGTCGGATGCGAAGCCTGATTCATCAAGCCATTGCTCTGCGCGTACTGGAACAGTTCGGAATCTCGGTCGATCCCGAGCTTGCGCATCGCCGCGTTCTTCTGCGTGCTGATCGTCTTGATGCTGCGATTCAGCAGCGTGGAAATTTCCTTGATCGTCAGACCGGACACGAATAACCGCACGACCTCCAGTTCGCGCCTGGACAGCATCGTCTCGGTATTCTTGCCGCGTGAATTTATTCGCAATGTATCGAGCACCGCCTTCACCGACGGACTCATGTATTCGAGATTACGGCTAACGCGCTGAACCGCGACCCCGATATGGCTCATGTCATCCGATTTGTTGACGACAGCCGTTACGCCGAGTTCGCGAAGCCGCTTGAGCAGCGCGGGATTCTCGAGCATCGTCAGCACGACGATCGGCAGCGTCGGGAAATTGCGGCGTAGATAGTCGATCAGCTGCAAGCCATCGCCATAGCGGCCGCCCGGCATCGCGAGATCGGTGACGAGCACGTCGCAGGCGGTGGTTTGGAGCACATCGACGAGTTCGGTGGACTGCCGCGCGCGTCCCACGACCTGCAGACCGGGGAATTTGAGCAGCGCATGTTCGGCGCCAAAAAGAATAACCGGATGGTCATCCGCAACCACGACCCTGACTGAAGATTGCATCGCCCTCCTTTGTACGAATAGACCGGTCTCCAGGACTTTTAAGGCTCTTTCCATGCTGCCTGCCAGCGAATAAAAGGCAGCAAGGCCGGTGCGACAAGCCTTCGCACTATAGCCGATTTCCTATCTGCGAATTTCGCGAGCCGTGCACGATGATCCGAACGCAGAGCTGGTGTTAGACTTCATTCGAGTTGGGGCACGATCAAAGCTAACAACCATGCGAGGACACGCTCCTCGCGTGCTGACAGGAGAACCGGCACATGCGCCCGCGTTGCCTGGTTGTTTCGCCGGCTTCACCGTGGCGGCGTCAATCGCTCGCTATCTGCGCGATGTTCGGGCTCGCGCTCGGCGTCACGCACAGCCCTCGCGCACTCGCCGACGGCACCTTCACGCTGACGAGCACGAACGTGCGCGCGGGCGGCACCGTGCAAACCGCTCAGGTTTTCGACCAGAACGACTGCAAGGGCGCCAACCATTCGCCGCAACTGACGTGGCGCGACGCGCCGGCGGGCACTCGTGGTTTCGCGGTCACGATGTTCGACGAGGATGCGCCGGGGCGCGGCTGGTGGCACTGGGCGGTCGCTGGCATTCCGGCCACCACCCAAGGCCTGCCGGAGAACGCGAGTTCGTCCGGCTTTCTGAAGAAGCTCGGCGCGGTCGAAGCGCGCAACGATTTCGATACCGACGGCTATGGCGGCCCGTGCCCGCCGGCGGGCAAACCGCATCGCTACATCATCACGGTCTATGCGTTGAACTCGTCCGACTTGCGTCTTGCGCAAGGACGTCCCGCGCTGATGTTCGATCATGAGATCGGCACCGCCGCGATCGGCAGCGCGCGGCTGGTCGTCAATTACGGGCGCTAGCGGCTGTCGTTGTTGTCGTTGTGTCGGCCTGGTAGCGTCGACGCAATCGATACGTTTGATGCGCGCCGCCCGTTCCGCCGATCTGCACTGAACCATACGGCTTCGGCACGCATCTGCCCGCTATGGGTCACGCTCGTGTCACTTTCGGCGCGCATCGTCGTTTTTTCGCCCCGCCTTGCACGAGGGCGGCCCCGAGGTCTTAAAATACGCGGTTCAGGCGCGGCGTCGCGCCCCCGTTTCCAGCGAGTGAGATCGAGATGAGCACGAAAGTTTTTGTCGACGGACAGGAAGGCACGACCGGCCTGAAGATTTTCGAATACCTGTCGCAGCGCGCCGATGTGGAAATCCTGCGTATCGAAGAAGCCAAGCGCAAGGACCTCGACGAGCGCCGTCGTCTCATCAACGCATCGGACGTCACGTTCCTGTGCCTGCCGGACGTCGCTTCGCGCGAATCCGCATCGCTCGTCGAAAACGACCACACCGTGCTGCTCGATGCCAGCACCGCATTCCGCACCTCGTCCGACTGGGCCTACGGCTTGCCCGAACTGGCGCGCGCGCAACGCGAGCGTCTGCGTACCGCTAAACGCATCGCCGTGCCGGGCTGCCACGCATCGGCGTTCGTCCTCGCGATGCGCCCGCTCGTCGAAGCCGGCGTTGTCGCGCCGGAATTCAATGCGCACGCGTACTCGATCACCGGCTACAGCGGCGGCGGCAAGAAAATGATTGCCGACTACGAAGCCGGCGGCGACGACAAGCTGAAGAGCCCGCGTCCGTATGCGCTCGGCCTCACGCACAAGCATCTGCCGGAAATGGCTGCGCATACCGGCCTGAAATCGGCGCCTATCTTTACGCCGATCGTCGGTGCTTTCTACAAGGGTCTCGCGGTCACCACGTACTTCTCGCCGGACCAGTTGGCCAAGAAGGCGACGCCGCAGGATGTGCAGGCGCTGTTCGCCGAATACTACGCGGGCGAAGCGTTCGTACACGTCGCACCGTTCAATGCCGACGCGAATCTCGATAACGGCTTTTTCGACGTGCAGGCGAACAACGACACCAATCGCGTCGACCTGTTCGTGTTCGGCAACGAAGAGCGCTTCGTGACCGTCGCGCGTCTGGACAACCTGGGTAAGGGTGCATCGGGCGCGGCGATCCAGTGTATGAACCTTGCGATCGGCGCGGCCGAAGATACCGGCTTGAAGCGCTAAACACAGTAGCAGCCCGCGGACGCGGCGACACGCCGCCAGCTCTGCCCGTTATCCATCGAAAGCCGGTCTCCGCAGACCGGCTTTTCTGTTTTGGAAGCTTCGGAAGCGCGTGAATTTAATGCCTGGAGGGACGGCGGCACCGACTCGCACCGCGGCCAAACTGCGGGCAAAAAAAAGCCCGCCTAAGTTGGCGGGCTGAATCCATATCGGAGGAGACATGGAGGAGACAAAACGAACTATAACAAAGAGGGTGGTGCGTTGCAACATGCAAATTAGGGTTGACCCTCGATGTTGTCAACATACAACGGTCACATTCGTGGCCCTATTTCCCGCCCCGCTGAACCGCGACGCGTCTAGTGGCGCACCAGCGCCATCATCGCGCCGAAACCGACGAACACGCCGCCCGTCAGCCGGTTGAACATACGCGCGACGCTGCCGCTCTTCAGCTTCGCACCGATCCGCGTGCCGAAGCTCGCGTACACCAGATACCAACTGACCTCGATCGCCGCGAAAGTGGCAACCAGCACGCCGAACTGCGGCAGCTTCGGCTGCGTGGCATCGATGAATTGCGGCAGCAGCGCGGCCGCGAACAAAATCGCCTTCGGATTGCTGCTGGCGACCAGAAAGCCGTTGCGAAACAGCGCGAAACGCGAGCGTGCGGGCCGGGCCGCGAGTTCGTCGACGTTTTGCGCGACGGCCTCATCGACCGGTGCGCGCCACGCCTTGATGCCCAGGTAGACTAGGTAAGCCGCGCCGATCATGCGCAGTGCGTTGAACATCGTCGGCCATGCGGCGAGAACAACGCCGAGTCCAGCCGCCGACACCGCCAGCATCAGCACCAGCGCCGACAGGCAACCGGCCATGGTCGCGCTCGCGCGGCGCAGGCCATGCTGGGCGCCATGCGTCATCACGAGCAGCATGTTGGGACCGGGAATCGCGGAAACGACGAAGACGGTGGCAACGAACAGCCACCAGGTATGCAGAGTCATCGGAATCGAAAGGAAAAAGAAATCGGGCGGCTATTATGCCTTGCCGATTCACCACCGCAGTGTGCGGCGCGGAACGACATCACCGCGACCGCCAACACGCGTCGCCGCCACAGTCGCAGCGACGCGCAGACTTCCTTGCCGATATCAACGGCCAGCGCGGCGCGCGGCAACCTGCCCCAGCACCGCGAAATCCTTCTCGCCGTCGCCATGCGCGACCGCTTCGATCAGGCTGTCACGCACGACGCTCGCAACCGGCATCGGCGTCGTCACCGCATCGGCGGCGGCGAGCGCGAGGCGCACGTCCTTCAGACCGAGCCGCGCCTTGAACAGCGCCGGTTCGAAACGCTGATCGGCGATCAGCTTGCCGTAGCCCGAATACACCGGCCCCGGAAACAGCCCGCTCGTGATCACGTCGAGGAAATCCTGCATCGCGAGACCGTGGCCCGTGACGAGCGCAGCCGCTTCGCCGAGCGTCTCGATCGCCGCGCCGATCATGAAATTGCCGGCGAGCTTCATCACGTTCGCCTGCTGCGGCAGCGAGCCGATGCGCCAGGTCTTCTGGCCGATCACGTCGAACAACGGCTGAAGCCGGTCGATCGATTCAGCCGGGCCGCCCGCAACGATCGTCAGCTTACCGGCGGCCGCGACGTCGGGCCGGCCGAACACCGGCGCGGCCACGTAGTGAACGCCGCGCGACGCATGCGCGGTCGCCAGTTCCTCGGCGAGCGCCACCGAGATCGTCGCCATGTTCGCGTGGATCAGCCCGCGCGGCGCATGCTCGAGCAGCGATGCGGTGATGACCTCGCGCAGCGCGGCATCGTCGGCGAGCATCGAAAACACGGCGTCGCCGGCAAACGCTTCGGCCGGCGTCGCGACGATCTGCGCGCCCAGCTCGGCCAGTGGCTGGGCCTTTTCCGGCGAGCGGTTCCACACCCGCACCTGGTGCCCAGCTTTCAGAATGTTTGCAACCATCGCGGCGCCCATTTCGCCGAGCCCGATAAAACCGATGTCCATCAATCGCTCCGTCTTCTAAAGAACCCGAAGTAAAGCACACTCATGCGACATGCGCAGGACAACATGCAACAAAAACCGGTGCGATACTGCGGCATGGTCACCGCGACATTCCGCTTCTACGAGGAGCTGAACGACTTTCTCGCCCGGCCGCTGCGTCGGCGCGAGTTCGCTTGTGCGTGCGCGCGTGGCGCGACGACCAAGCACATGATCGAAGTGCTCGGCGTGCCGCATACCGAGGTCGAGCTGATCCTCGTGAACGGCGAATCGGTCGACTTCAATCATCCGATCGCGGACGGCGAGCGCATCGCCGTCTATCCGAAGTTCGAAGCGCTCGATATCCAGCCGCTGCTGCGCGTGCGCGAACGGCCGCTGCGCGTGATGCGCTTCATCGCCGATGCACATCTCGGCGGCCTCGCGCCGCTGCTGCGGCTAGCCGGCTTCGACACGCTCTACGACAACCACTATCCCGACGCCGATATCGAAGCGCTCGCCGCCGCGCAACAGCGCATCGTACTGACGCGCGACCGCGAGCTGCTGAAACGCCGCAACATCACGCATGGCTGCTACGTGCGCGCGCTGCGGCCGCACCAGCAGTTGCGCGAAGTATTCGATCGGCTGGATCTGGCGGGCAGCGCACAGCCGTTCCGTCTATGCCTGATGTGCAATGCGCCGCTACGGCGCATCGCTCGCGAGGAAGCCGGCCCGCGCGTGCCGGATGGCGTGCTGCAGCGGCATAGCCGCTTCGTCACCTGCGACGTCTGCCAGCGCATCTTCTGGGAGGGCACGCACTGGCAGCGAATGCGTGCGTTGATGGACAGCGTGTCCGCCGGTACATCGGAGCCCGGCGGCTGATATGGGCATCGGCGCTCGCGCGGTATCCGGCGCGCTGCGTACAATGCGGGCTTATTTATCCAGCAGAGGCCTGATATGGCGATGAAAAAAACCGACCTTGAAAAGAACAAGGCGCTGAAACTGAACAACGCGATGAAGCAGGCGTCCGTGCCGCGCGGCGGCCAGGGTGCCGCGGGCGAGCCGAAAATCGATCGGCGCGAACAGCGCAAGCTCGATCAGGCGCAAGGGCTGGTCGCTTTCGCGTGCAAGCTCAACGGCGAACTGGTCGAAGAACTGAAGACGCGCGCCGCCACGCATCCGGATGGCCTGAATGGTCTGCTGGACGAAGTGATCCGGCGAGGTCTCGCGGGCTGATCGATTACACACAAGCGCGCGCAAAAGAAGCACACAACAACGCGCGCAAAACCCGCCTCAAACGCAAAAAGGCCAGAGCACAAGCTCTGGCCTTTTTGCTGGCAACGCTGTTGACCGCACCGTCCCATATCGGCCGACTAGCGGCTCGATACCGGATACCGGTACGGCGCGCCCGGCTAGCGGGCGACGAACTTAGTTCGTCGTGCCCTTGTCGTTCGTGCCGGCTGCCGAAGCTGCCGCGGCAACCGGAGCGCGCTTGCCGTGGGTCTTCAGTTGCTTGATGTGATGCTTCTTCGGTGCGCTAGCAGCGGCTGCC
This sequence comes from Paraburkholderia sp. ZP32-5, assembly GCF_021390495.1. NCBI lineage: Bacteria > Pseudomonadati > Pseudomonadota > Betaproteobacteria > Burkholderiales > Burkholderiaceae > Paraburkholderia > Paraburkholderia sp. ZP32-5. Next base: position 3,909,270 of record NZ_JAJEJP010000001.1, read on the forward strand.
GGCGCAGCTGCGTCGGAAGCTTGTGCGAAAGCCTGAATGGAAACCAGCGCGAACGAAGCGGCTGCGAGCGAGACGATGACTTTTTTCATGTGTTGTTCCCCAAACCAGACGACTGATCAATGTGAGATGAAAAACCGCTACTCGGTAGAGCAGGTAGAACTTCGAGGCACCTTGCGCTCCCCGCGGGAGAGTATTACCCAAGCGTAGGCGGTTTGTCATGCGTAAAACCCGATATGTATTTTCTGAGAGACAGCTTGCTTTCTTTGTGCTTTCAGGCATCGGGCATCCCATACCAGGGACAATACTGAGTCGCTACGGAGCCCGAATTCAAACGCCTCGCGCGTCGCGTCGATGCTCGGTCAAACGAGATTGCGCAGCAGGCTCGCGGTCTCCTGCAGCGTCGGCAGAACCCGGTGCAGCGCGGCGTTCGCCGACTCCTGGCCGATCGGCATGCTGACGCTGATCGCCGCGACCACCGTGCCATGCCGGTCGCGCAGCGGCACCGCGACGCCGCGCACGCCCACCTCCAGTTGCTGGTCGGTCACAACGTAGCCATCGCGGCGGATTTCGCCGAGCACTTCGCGCAAGCGCTCGACGCTCGAATACGTGTACGGCGTGAAAACCTTGATCGGATAGGTGGCGAGCCACTGGTCGATGCTGTCGGGCGCCTGGAACGCCAGCAGCACGAGTCCCGCCGACGACAACGGCGCCGGCGCGCGCGAGCCGGTCACGAAGCCCACCGCCATCGCCCGATTGACGCCGTTGCGCGCCACATACACGACATCGTGTTCATCGAGGATCGCGACCAGCGCGGTCTCCTGCACGGTCGCGGTGATGCGCTGAAGGAACGGCTGCACCGTGCGCGGCAGGCGCGCCGAATCGAGGTACGACTGGCCGAGCCGCAGCACGCGCGGCGCGAGCCAGAACAGCTTGCCGTCGGTATCCACGTAGCCGAGTTCGCGCAACGTCAGCAGATAGCGGCGCGCCGCCGTGCGCGACAGACCGGCGCGCGCGGCGACCATCGTCGGCGTCATGCGCGCGTGCTCCTCGTCGAATGCTTCGATGATCGCCAGTGCTTTAGCAGCGCCCGCGATCCAGTCTTTGTCTTCCATGATGATTGCCCGTGGTGAGCAGGGGCGGCGCATGGTCCGACGCTTCGTGCCTCAGTTGATGCACGGCGGACACGTGGCGCCCAACGCGCGGCCTTTGCGCGATTATCGCGCGAGTCAGGGGGCTGGCTGCCAGTGCGGGGATGCCCGCGTATCATGTCAACGATTCGTGTGAACGATTTCAGCCTTGCTAGCGGCGCTGCGCGCGGCATCCCACGAGACGATGCGGCGCGCTTTTCAGTCGCCGCGAAGCTCACTACGAACAGGCCGTACTCGCCGGCCTCTTCCTCACCATAAAACGTTAAAAAGCTTTGAATCCCGCTTTGAATTCCGATACCCGCCAACACCTGCGCGCCAATGTACTGATGCTGATCGCCGCGATGATCTGGGGCTCCGCGTTCGTCGCGCAGCGCCTGAGTCTCGATGCGATCGGCCCGTTTCTGTTTACCGGCTTGCGCTTTCTGCTCGGCGCGCTCGTCGTGCTGACGATGATCGTCTGCGTACGCCGCTCCGCGCTCGCCGAGCTGACGAAGCGCGAACCCGGCGGCGCTCGTGAACTGCTCGGTGCCGGCGCGCTGCTTGGCGTCGTGCTGTCCGTATCGATTTCGTTGCAGCAGATCGGCCTGCAATACACGAAGATCGCCAACGCGGGCTTTATCAGTTCGCTGTACGTGGTGATCGTGCCGCTGCTCGGCGTGCTGTTCCGGCACAAAACCGGCCTCGGCACGTGGCTCGGCGCACTGCTCGCGGCAGTCGGCATGTATTTTCTGAGCGTCGACGAGCATTTCTCGATGCTGTATGGCGACTGGTATCAGCTGGCCGGCGCGCTGGTGATTTCCGCGCAGATGATGCTGGTCGGACGTTTCGCCGCGCGCCACGACACGCTGATGCTCGCACTCGTGCAGTTCGTGACCTGCGGGCTCGTGTGCGTCGTGATCGGGCTCGCGATCGAACCGGTGAGCGCGGCGGTGATCGCGCGCGCTGCGCCGACGATCGCGTATGGCGGGGCGTTATCGGTCGGCGTCGCGTACACGATTCAGGTGGTCGCGCAGCGCTATGCGGCGCCGTCGCACGCGGCCGTGATTTTCAGCATGGAGGGTGTGTTCGCGGCGTTCGCGGGCTGGCTCGTGCTCGGTGAAACGCTGACGGGTCGCGCGCTGTTCGGTTGCGCGCTGATGCTCGCGGGGTTGATCGTGTGTCAGGTGCTGCCGGGCTGGCGGCGCAGCCGGGAAGAACAGGTGCCGCAGACTTCCTGACCCAGACTTCCTGAACTAAGCCGCGCGCGGATGCGCGATCAGATCCGGTGTATCGCCAGTCGGCGGAAACACACACCAGCAACCGTCGTCGTGACGAAAGAAGAACAGACCGCGACCGCCCTCTCCCGCTGATGATGTCTCGACCCGCACGTAACGCCGGCCGCGCGTGCGCGTGCGGCTGAACTCCGTCACGTGAACCGGCTCGCACGGCGCCGGCGACAGCCATTTCTCGACCAGAAACCGCAACGACCGTTCGCTCGCGGATCTCATGACCGGCTCCGGAACAGCTTGTCCTGATGAGGGTCGCGCGTGGCTTCGGAGTTGTCATCTTCGCTTGCGCTGGCGTCCTCGTCGGCTTCGGCGGCGGCCAGCGCTATCGCCCGATTGGTCGCGGCCGCGCGTAACGCACTGCAATCACGCGCATGCCGAAGGTCCGAGAGAAGATGGACTAGCTGTCGTGCTGATCTGCGTTTCATACATCCCCCCGCACTGCACCAAGAACCTCATAAAACACTTTAACTCTATGCCTGATTGGTCTTTGGCTAAAAGGTTTTGACGAAATAGCAACAGTTGCGTTTGCAAAAAGAAAGCTCGCAATCTTCGTACCGCGATCTCAATGTGCGCGTCCGGCGGGCGAGCGTATGTGCGAAAACGAGCGCTTCGCATCGCGCGAATCGTGCGCTCGGCCGCATGGGGAAAAGCGTTGCGAGGGCCAGGTTATCCACAATGGCCTCTTAACAACGTCGGGATAGCACGACGAACAGCCTGTGCGCGGAATCTTGATAAGCACGAAGCCGGTTAACCCGCTTACACAGTTATCCCGCCTATGTAGTTTTTCTACAGACGTGGTCCGCAGGGTTATGGTTTCCGTATGACGTTGACGCGGCGGGACATTTGCAGGTTATCCACAGAACGGGTTAACCCTTGTTAACTATTACTACGTATGTATACGGACGAATTTAAAACCATAGGATAAATACCGGCCAGCGCCTGAATTCAAGGCTGATCGGAGATTGATCAGCCTTGATCTGGTGACGCGCTGCGTGGGTATTTACGGTGCGAGGGTTGGGCTGCTCGCGGGTGAGGTGGCTGCTGCGTGGGCGATGGGGTCAACCACCGGTTGAATAGCCGGTGCGGACATGGTGATCTGTGCGGGAGTCGGCGTGGTCACGTTCGTCGTCACGTTAACCGGCGGCGTTGTCGTTGTGGCTTGAGCCACCGTGGGTGGCGTTGCTACTTGAAGAGCGGTGACAGGAGTCGTTGTCTGAATGGGCAGCGGTATCGTGAGCGAAGCCTTAGCCGATGTCGTGATCTGTGTGGCGGGCGTTGGCGTCGTCGTTAACGCGGTTGCCTCGGATGTCGCTACCGGAGCAGGAGCCGGCGACGATGCCTGCGTGAGCGCTGGCGTCGGTATTTGCACCGCAGCAGGCGCTGTTAGCTGAACAGCGGCAGTGGCAGACGCCGCAGCCGGAACAGCCGCAGCAGCCGGCGCCTGAACCGGCGCTGGAATCGTAAGCGTCAGCGGCGCCGCCGCGGGCATCGACATCTTCTGAACCGCGGGCGGTGGAATCATCGGCACCGGCTCAGGCACCACCACGGGCGTCGGCGCTGTCACGGGCACCGGCAGCAGACTCGTTTCGATCGGGCTAGTCGTGACCGGCTGCGTACGCACCACCGTCTGTAAATAGTGATCGACGAGTCCGAAGAACCGGTCGTAGAACTTGCCCGACGGAATCGTCTCGCTCGATATCTTCACCATCGCGTCGCTGTTCGAGCGGATCGGCAGCGACAGCGAACCGAGCACGCTCAACCCGACGCTCGCCGACGTATCGCTTTTCTTCAACGCGAAGCCGTTTTGCACCGCGTTCACATAGACGATGCTGGTATCGGCCGCCTCTTCGCCCGGCGTGCAGACGACATGAAATTCGACGACCACATGGGTATCGCCAGTCGGCTGGAAATTTTTCGTGCCGTCGACGGTGTCGGGTCGCGCCATCGTCGTCAGATAGCCCTGGCTCAGCAATGCGCGGCGCGCGGCTTCGCAGCTATCGGTCGTGCTCGAATTGAAATTGCGCGCATACGGGCTCGCGCCGGTTTCGAACATTTCCTGGGTGAGCTTCGGTTGCGGCGTGCTGCTGCATGCGGCGAGCGCCAGCAGGCCGAACAGGGCCGCGGCGGTGGTTCTGGAAAACGGGATCTGCATGATGGCTTGCAAGAAGCGCTGAATCAGCGCGAATGGAAATGCATTGTAGAGCGGGCAACGTGACGCGCGTAAAAAGCGTGCAGCCTTCGCGCGACACCACCTTACCGTGCCTCACACGAAAATGATCCGGCGGGAAGCGCAGAGTGGAGAGCGTGGCGTGCGAACCGTCCGTGATAAAGACGCGCGCGCTCGAAATCAGTTCGATGCAGTGCGCGCGGCGCTGGTGGCCGAAGCCGGGTTCACAGCCGAACTCAAACCCGAACCCGATGCCGCGGCGGAAGACGCCGCCACTGCCCCGCTTGCCACGGGCACGCCGCCCGCCGGCACGGTGAACGCATCGGCCCATTGATTCGTGCCGGCGCAGCGATCGGCCTCGCACGATGCGGCCTGCCCATCCGCATGCGGCGCGTTGTCCTGCGGCGGAGCGACACCAGCGAAATCCTCGACGCGCAGGCTCACCTTGCGCGCATACGCAAACGACCCGCCGTAACTCTTCAGCGCCGCATTCATATCGCCGTTGGCCGAGCGCATGTAGCCGTACAGGATCGCCGAGCCCGCTTCGATGTTCGCATCCGGATCGGTCAGATCCTTGACGTTGCGCAGCAGCCCGCGATGCGCCTGCGGCACGACCTGCATCAGCCCGGTCGCGCCGTTGGGGCCGCGGGCCTTTTCCTTGAAGCGGGATTCGATCGAGATGATGGACAGCAGCAGCGCGGGCGGCAGCGAGTACTTGGAGGCGGACGCTTGCACCGCGTCGGAGATCTTTTGAGCTTTGTCCTTTGCCACGCCGAATTTCTGCATCAGATACGCAGAAATTCGGTCGGTGGTTTCGTCGGCCGCGGCGGTTTGCGCGAATCCGAGCGAAAGCACGATCAGGCAAAGTAACCGGCTCATGACGGAAGGATCGGGTAGCGAAGATTCGCGCATTATAGACCCCGATCACCGGCAAGCTCCGCCAAGTCACGATTTTTGTCTTTTAAATCAAGGGCAACCGAAACCTACCGTAATCATTAGACGTTTTCGCGCTGACGTCACAGTCGTCGGTCAGCATCGCGGTAGAGCGCAGGCGGATACATGCATCAACCGAAGCGTGCCGACGCATCGCACGCGGATTTGAGACAATTCGCGTTTCCCCCGCGCGATTGCGTTGCGCGAGCAACCGGCCACGATGCTCTCTTTCGAGCCCGCCGGTTCAATGAACAGCCGATGTTTTCAACGATGAGCAAGCCTGCGTTTATTCCCAGCATCCCCGGTACGTCGGAGGACGACTTCGAGATTTCAGCGGCCGCCAAGATGGCCGGCTACCGGCGTTTCTATGGCGTGTTGAAGGTCGTGCGCAAGACCGACGGCCGCGTGCTGTTTCCCTTCGACGGCGCGCCGGAACTCGGCCCGCACGCGACACGCCTCGAAGCGGTCGCGGCCGCCGAGGTGTACGGCGAACATATCGTCGCGAGCGATCTGGCGCGGCCGGAGTTGTAGCGCGGGCCCCGACGACCGCCCGCCTCCCCCCTTACTCCGCGCTCCCCATGCTCTGCGATTTCCCCATCGCCAGTTCTGCGCAATCACTCTCTTTCCACGCCGTCTTCGTGACCTTGCCGTCGCTGTCGAACACGACCTGATACTGGCAGGCCTTCGGCGAGCCGGCGAAGTGGAACAGGTAGTTCCACACGCGCACATGGAACACGCCCTCCTGGAAATGCGGCGGCCCGATCAGATCGAGCACCTGGCTCTTCGTCTGACCTTGCGCGACCGTGTGCAGATTATCGCGATTCGGATAGCTGCCTTGCGGCGTCGTTGCGTAGTCGAGCGACGGAAACGCCGTATCGCTCGGGCCGATCATGCAGCCCGCCGTCGCGAGCACGCTGATGAGCGCGGCGCCGAGCGCCGCCATCGATTGAATTTTCATATTCAGTTGGTCCACAAAATCATGTCGTTGCGTTGGGAGCGAACGAACGGGCCGCGTGTCGCGCCACGTTCGTCCGGCCTTCGGTCACGCGCTTACCGCCGCGCGTTTTTCGCTGCGCGATAAGTGCTCGCGCCGATCATTCACAGTTGTCACTGCGCGCTTATCACTCGCGCTTATCTCGCGGTTACCACTGATACCCGGCACCCACCACCGCGCCATACGTGCCGCGCGTATTGGTCGACACCGCCGCCTTATAGACCCAGTGGTTGTTCTCCGAGATCGTCGAGATACCCAGCGCCTGCCCCGACTGTCCGCGATACACACTGCCCGCCAGCGACACCATGCTCTTGCCCGGTCCCGACGGCTGCGGCAGACCGGCCACCGCCATCGCGGTCGCAACACCGCCATCCGAGTCGCGCCGGTCCGACTGCACCTCGTTGCGCAAGCCGTTGATCTGGTTGTCCGTGTAGCTGTTGGCCTGCGACAGCGTGTTGGCCACGCTGCTCTGCAACTGCTGGACGTTGACCGCATCGGTCGCCTCGGTGCCGGCCGCGACGTTGGTGACCTGACGCGTATCGGTCGCCGTACCGACCGACACGACCTGGTTGCGCCCGCCATCGTTACTGCCGTTGCCGATCGCGACCGAGCCGCTGCCGGTCGACGTCGCGCCCGTGCCGACCGCCGTCGAGCCGGTGCCGCTTGCCATCGAATCGTTACCGACCGCCGAGCTGCCCGCGCCCGTCGCCGCCGCGTTGGTGCCGCCCGCCGACGAATTCGAGCCGGTCGTCGTCGGCCCCGTCGAACTGCCGGTGCTGCCGGTCGGATTCGACGAGAACGGGCCGCTGCCGCCGCTACCGCCACTGCCGCCGGTGCTGTTCTGGATCAGCGTCGTCAGCTCGGTGGCGACTGCGTCGAGCTGCGACACGTTGACCGCATCGGTGCCGGCCTTACCCGCCGCGACGCCGGTGATCTGACGGTTGCCGATGTTGAATTCACCCGCCGACGTCTGCGGCGCAGTGAGTCCATACGCGGTGTAGTTAGTCAATGCGCCGACCGTCGTCGCCGAACCCGAGCCGAGCGCAATGCTGTTCGCGAACGATGCGGTGGCGCCGGGGCCGAACGCGAGCGCGTTGACGGCCGTGCTGCTTGCTGCCGAGCCCACTGCAATCGCGCCGTCGCTGGCCGCGTTCGCACCCGCACCGAGCGCAACCGAATCGACGCCGCCGCTGATCGCGCCCGAGCCGACCGCGACCGCGCCGACATTGGTCGCGCTCGCATTGGCGCCCTGCGCGATCGACTGCGCGCCGCTCGCGGACGAACCGCTGCCGAGCGCAATCGCATCGGCCTGCCCCGACTGCGCGGCCTCACCTAAAGCAATGCCGCCAGGCGCCGTTTGCCCGACGATCGCGCCATTGCCGATGCCGACGCCGTTATCCCCATTGACCACCGTGTTCGGACCGACCGCGACCGAATTCGCACCGACAGCCAGAGAGTCGGCCTCCGTCGAGTTCGCGTGGAAATACAACTGATCGGTGACCGCGAACGACTGCAGCGCGCCGGTGAGCTGACGGACCGTCACGGCATCGTTGGCCTGCGTGCCGTCGGCAACGTTGGTCAACTGCCGGTACATGCTGCCGGCGATACCGAACGACACCGCGCCGCCCAGCGTTTCATCGCTGGTGTTGAACGTCACCGCATGGCTGCCGCTACCTGCAACGGTGCCGGTGCCGCCAGCAATCGGACGATCCGAGACCGACCCGGAGCCAATCGCGATGCCACCCGCTACCGACACGTTCGCCTGCGCGCCGATCGCCACCGCGTTCGCAACGCTCGCCTGCGCGCCGTTGCCGCCCGCGAAGCTGTCATCGCCCGAGGCCACCGCGAGCGGTCCGATCGCGACGCTGTCGACGCCGCTCGCCACGCTATCGGCGGCCGTCGAATCGGCGTGGAAGTACTTGATGCCCGCGCCGTTGTTGATGTTCGTCAGCTCCAGCGAATTGTTGGTGATCTGCGGCGCGAAGTTCGTGACGGTGGTGCCGAGGTTGTTGATCGTGGCGCCGAGGTTCGTCACAGCGGTGTTCGTCGCGAACAGTTGCGAGCCGTTGACCGCATCCGTCGACGTGGCCGACAGCACGCCCGCGCCGACGTTCTGGATTTGCCGCTCGGCGCCCGGCGCGCCCACCGACACGACGCTCGTGCCGCCGGTACCCGCTGCCGTCGTCGCGGCGCCGGCGATCACGAAGGTGCCGGTGTCCGGCGCTGTCGTCACCGAGTTCGCGCCCAGCGCGACGCTGTTGGCCACGGTGGCTTGTGCGCCCGAACCGAGGGCCACCGCGCCGGCTTGACTCGTCACCGCCGCCTGGCCGATTGCAACCTGACCCGCGCCAGCCACCTGATTGACCGCGCCATCGCCGATCGCCACGCTGCTCACGCCGACCGACGATGCGTTCGGTCCCAACGCAATCGCATTCGCACCCGTCGCGCCGTCGTTGGCGAAGTTGGTGCCTTGAGTGCCGCCATCGTTGATGCTCAGGTAGTGCAGCGCATCGCCGGAGATCGTGCTGCTGAGTGCCGTCACCGCCTGGTTAGTCGCGAAGAGTTGCGAACCGTTGACGGCATCGGTGCTGCCTGCGCCCAGTTGGCCCGCCGCGACGTTCTGAATCTGGCGTTCCGCACCTGCCGAGCCGACGCTGACGACACCCGCGGGCACCGCGCCTGCAAACGCGTAGTTGACGCTGTTCAGCGTGACACCCGGGTTCGGCACGGCGGCCGTCGTCTGCGAGCCGGCGCCGAGCGCCACGCTATTGGCGACGCTGGCGACCGAGCCGGAACCCAGCGCGACGCCGTTCGTCGCGGCAGCCTGAACCACCGCTGTATCGCCCAACGCGACGGCGCCCGCCGTATTGGCCTGCGACGTATTGCCCAGCGCAACCGATCCCTGGCCGATTGCCGTATTGCCGTTACCAATCGCGACCGCGCCGTTGGCCTCGTTGTTGATGGTGGCGGTCTGCGTGCCGTCGCTATTGGCGATGTTGTTCGCGCCGCCAACGAACGCGCCGGTGCCGCTCGCGAAGCTCGGATCGCCGAGCGCGACCGCGCCGTCGCCGAAGGCCGTGCTCGAACGTCCGATCGCCACCGCCCCGCCCGCACCGGTGGCGGCCGTGGCCGAACTGAGGTTGCCGACGGCGACGTTCACGCCGGTCGCGCCCGTACTTGCGGTGTCGCCGATCGCTGTCGAAGACGCGCTGCCGATTACCGCCTTGTTCCCCAATGCAAGCGCTTGCGTGAAATTGGACGTCGCGCCCTGACCGATCGCGATCGCATGCGTGCCGGAAGCGGCGGCCGGCGCCCCGGCGATCATGCTCGCCGCCGCTCCGCCACCGATGGCGATAGCGCCGATGCCCGACGCGCTCGCGCCACTCGCGGTCGTCGGACCGCCCCCGATTGCGACCGCATACTGGTTGGTCGCCGCCGCCTTGCTGCCGAGCGCCGTGGCGCTCGAGCCCGTCGCCGACGCATTCGAACCAATGGCGGTGGCCAGCGCAATGGTGGTTTGGGCTGAAGCGCCGATGGAAACCTCACCCGTTCCCCCAGCACCGTTGCTAACGGCGCTATTGCCGATTGCCACGCTGCTCGTCGTAGCCGAAGACGCGCCCACCCCGATCGCAATCGCATTCACACCGGTCGCGCCGTTGTTCGCGAAGTTGGTGCCCTGCGTGCCACCGTCGTTGATGCTCAGGTAGTGCATCGCATCGGCGGCGATCGTGCTGCTGAGCGTCGTCACCGCCGAGTTCGTCGCGAATAGCTGCGAACCGTTGACGGCATCGGTCGACGTGGCCGACAACACGCCTGCGCCGACGTTCTGGATTTGCCGCTCGGTGCCCACGCCGCCCACCGACACCACGCTTGTGCCAGCTGTACCGGCCGCCGTCGTGCTGCCGGCGATCACGAAGGTGCCGGTGTGCGGCGCCGCCGTCACCGATGCCGAGCCGAGTGCGACATCGCCGGCATCGGCGGTGGTCGCGCCGTAGCCGAGGGCGACCGCGCTCTGCTGGGCTGCGACTGTGTTTGTGCCGATGGCGATCGCCCGGACTGCGGTGGCATGCGCCGGGGTGCCAGTCGCAACGTTGCCACCGCCACCACCGATCGCGATGGAGTTGCTGGTTGCCGCAAGCGCTCCGCCGAAAGCCGTAGCGCCCCCGCCGATCGCGACTGCATACCCGTTGCCCGCAGATGCCGCCTGCCCGACCGCGATGGCGCCGATAAACGGCGACGAAGCGCTCCCGCCGATGGCAATCGCACCGGGATTGTTGGATATGGCCGACGTGCCGATTGCGATCTGATTCGAAAAAAGACCGGCGCCTTGATTCTGTGCACCATTGCCGATCGCCACGCTGTTGGGACCGGCCGACGACGCCGCGGGCCCCAGTGCAATCGAGCCCGCGAAACCAGCGCCGTTGTTAGTGAAGTTGGCGGCCTGCGTGCCGCCGTCGTTCACGCTCAGATAGTGAATCGCATCGGCCGCGACCGTATTGCTGAGGGTCGTCACCGCTGAGTTCGTCGCGAAGAGTTGCGAGCCGTTCACCGCGTCCGTCGACGTGGCCGACAAGACACCCGCGGCGACGTTCTGGATCTGCCGCTCGGTGCCCACGCCGCCCACCGACACCACGCCCGTGGGAGTGGTGCCTGCTGCCGTCGTCGCGCTGCCGGTAATCACGAAGGTGCCAGTGTCCGCTGCTCTCGTCACCGAGTTCGCGCCCAGCGCCACGCCGTTGGCCACGGTGGCCTGCGCGCCCGAGCCAAGCGCGACGCCTTGGGTCGCGGCGGTCGCCACGACCGCCGTGTCGCCGAGCGCAACCGAGCCCGCGTTGCCTGCGGTTGACGCGTTGCCGAGCGCGACCGAGCCCTGGCCGACCGCTGTATTGCCGTTACCGATCGCGACTGCGCCATTGGCCTCGTTCCCAAGGACGGCCGTCTGCGTGCCGTCGCTGTTGGCGATGTTGTTCGCGCCGCCGGTGAACGCGCCCGTACCGCTCGCGAAGCTCGGATCGCCGAGCGCGACCGCGCCGTTGCCGAAGGCGGTGTTCGACTTGCCTACCGCAAGTGCGCCGTCGCCAGTCACGGTGTTGCTGCCTCCGATTGCGACTGCGGTACTGGCGCTGGTGGCAGCGTTGGTCAAGTTCGAGAGGCCCACTGACACGTTTGCACCAATTGTGCCGGTCTTCGTGTTATCGCCGACTGCGACCGAACCGAAGCCACCAGCAGCGGTGGCACCGAAGCCGATGGCAGTCGAGTTCTGGCTGCTGGCAATCGTGCTTGCCCCGATAGCGACCGCCCGGGTTCCAGTTGCTTGCGCCGCGTTGCCTCCCGGGCCGCCGCCGCCGCTGCCGATGGCGACGGAGTCGGCCCCGGCAGTCGCGCCCCCGCCGATGAACCCCGTCCCGATGGCCACCGCGTACGAGTTGGTCACCGAAGCCGACGAGCCGACCACAATCGAGTTCGAAAAGAGCGCTGAAGCGTTCGCACCGATGGCAATCGCACCGGCTCCGCCGGTAGCGGCCGACGTACCGATTGCGACCTGATTTGGATTGTTAACGGAACCCTGATTCGACGCGCTACTGCCGATTGCGACGCTAGTGGCCTGAGCCGACAACGCCCCCGACCCAATCGCAATCGAATTCGTGCCGGCAGCCTGCACGGCCGCCGTATTGCCGATCGCGACCGCGCCCGCAGTGCCCGCCGTCGATGCATTGCCGAGCGCAACCGACCCCTGACCCACCGCCGTGTTCGAGTTGCCGATCGCGATCGCGCCGTTGGCTGCGTTAGCCGCGGCGGTGTTCGTGGTGCCGTCGCCGGAAGCGATGTTGTTCGCGCCCATCGCGACCGCGCCGGTGCCGATCGCGGTGTTCGGATCGCCGATCGCCACCGCGCCGTTGCCGGCCGCGACCTGCCCCTGGCCGAGCGCGACCGCGCCCGTGCCGCTGATCACCTGCGAGTTTTGGCCGCCCGCCATCGAGCCGGCGCCGGCCGCAGCCTGAACGACGTTGGTGTCGCCGAAGGCAAGCGTCGACGCGGCGAGCGCCTGGGAATTCGGACCGAAAGCGACCGCACTCGCCGCCGCCGCAGTGGTGGCCAGGCCGATCGCGATGGAGTTCGCGGCGGATGACACGGTGCCATTGACGGTGCCCACCGCGCCCGCGCCGATCGCAATCGAGTTATTGCCTGAAGCACTTGCACCCGAACCCGGCACACCGCCAACACCCCCGCCCGCGCCGATGGCAATCGACTGGGTGCCTGTTGCGCCACTGTTCGTACCGATGGCGACCGCGGAGCCACCGCCGGACAGTGTGCCGCTGCCGAGCGCAAGGCCGCCTGCCCCACCCGATGTCACTTCGGCCTGATTGCCAAGCGCGACGGACCCCGAGCCCACCGCCGTCGCCAACTTGCCGATCGCCGTCGAATCGAGGCCGCTCGCGGTCGAATTGCTGCCGAGTGCGGTCGAGTTGTCCCCCGTCGCGACCGTTGCATTGCCGATCGCGGTCGACGTGGCGCCGGTTGCTGCGGCACCCGATCCGACCGCCGTATCCCCCGGCGCAGTTGCGGTCGCTGCCGCACCGCCCGGATCGCCGTTGGCGATCTGCGCGTGCGCGTAACCCGGCAACAGCGCCGCGCCGAAAACCAGCACGGCCGCCGCTGCGATCGCACTCGCCGAAACATGATTGCCGTGCCGTGTGTCCGTTTTCGCCGTGCCTGCCACGTCCGCACCATTCGCTGCACTTACCGACGACACCCGCTTACCCCGCGCGCGATCGATCTCCGATGCCGCCACCCACGCCCCGAGCGCCTCGTTCCACACCGTCCTGAATGACCTGTTCATGCTTTGCCTTCCGCTGAATTTGTTAGGAGAAACGCCTTAGGCCCCCGCGGCTTCGTCGACGCGAACTGCTGCGTACGGACGAGCCGATCCCCGGACGTTGCTCCGTTCGTTGATTAATCGATGAGTGCACGATGAGTGCAATTAGCCGATAAAACAGCGGGCGAGTTATTCCAATCCCAAATGCTGATAGCAATGGAATACGAAAATGGAATTAACAGACAATTCCATTTTCCGGCGAATAATCGCCCGAATTAAATCGGAAAATTTTTCTGAAAGGAACGATCGTTCTGATTAGAACGATCGGACGCCGTTATTCACGAAGGACCATGATGTAGACAAGCGTCGTTGCCGTTCGGCGTTTTATGCTGAGTGGATGCCACAAACACTCTTTCAGTGGGCGGGTGTACCGCGCCTTCTCGCTGGAAAATGTTCATGCGTGCCGTTCCCGGTAAGCCAGAGCGCCTTGCGTGTAGGGTCCCAAGGCGGGTATGCAGTATCACCCCGCAGGTATTCGGCTATCTTCCGGGGCGGGCCAAGTTCTTGTTCGTAAGCCACTACGAGTAGATGCCGAAACGGCTTCGGCGAGTCCCCATGTAAATGGCGCAATTCATCATTGACATTGCGCCTGCACTGTCGCATAGGTATGTAACAATTGTCTACACAAAAAGTTGACAAATTCAGAAAAAATTTAGAAAGCGGGTTTTTTGTATGAACCAAAACATATTGGTTTGTAATTGGCGAGTCTGATTGTTAAATTTTCGAATGAAAATGTTAAACGACATCGCGTTTTTATTACAAATCGTGAACAGTGACGCGTGAATGAAGCCGCGCGTCGCACGCTCGACAACGACAAAAGCCGACACGAGTATTAGCTCGTGCCGGCTTTTGTCTTCAGAGCGACCGTGATGCTATCGGCGAATTGTGACGGACGAAACACCATCGCAAGCGCGCCGCCAATCTACGAAACCGCGGACAGTTCCTTCTACTGGAACGACTTGGCCAACGTGCTGATCTGTTTGCCTGCTTGCCTGGTGCAATGCCGTCGCTGGTTACTGCACAGTGTTCGTGCTAGCGACGCGCGTTTTTGCTTGCCTTGCTGCCGCGGCCTCTTGTGATGCTTCGGCGAGCAGCTTGGCCGCGTGGCTGGCTGTGAGTCGGGTCTGTGCGATGCCCTTCGCGTCGAGCGCGATGACCTGGTATAGCTCACGGTCGCATTCGAGATCCCGCCGGTATTGCTCCGCAGTGTCCAGCAGCAATTCGGTGAGCTTTTTCTGATTGTGTCTTTCGTCGCGAGTGATCGCGGGGTTGCGGCATATCGCCGACATCAGTGTGATCAGCGTATCCAGTTGATTCACTTCCCGATCGCATAAGTCGAATGCGGAAAGCGCAAGCTTTTCGTACTGGACTGCGTCGACGGGGGGGCGTGAAGCCGTTTGCTTTTTGACGGACTTGGTCATGGTGCGATCTTCTCCCTGTTGCTTCATGAATCGCCTGCTCACTCGCTTTTTTTGGGAAAGGGGTGGGCGGGCACATGACAGGGTTAGCAGACCGGATCTGTACCAAACCGGCGAGCCTTGCGGCTCCCCTGCCATAGCCCGCCCGTGGAAGTATAGACGTGCAGCGACAGACGTACTCCCACCTGAGTGGGAGTACGGGTACAGATGCAGGCTGCTAAACCTGGCCGTTGGATGTTTCCCAACGACCAGATGATTCTATATGGCAAAAGTCATCTCGTATTTAGTACTTGTACATTTTGGGCGAAGTCCCAAAGGTCGGACAACCGAGTGTGAGTGCTCGTTGGAGTACACCACTTTGAAATGGGCCGTTAGGTGCCGAAGCTAATTGCTCATCAGAGTTCGCAAGGAACTCATGTACTCAGGATGACTGCCGGATAGTGCAATCTCAATAATTGCGAATCCGAATAACCTCGGATAGGATCGCCTGTCTTACATCAAGCTTGCCAAGGAGGCGTTGTCGATATGCCGATACCCGCACATATGTGGCTTAAAGACGATGGCGGCGCAGACATCAAAGGCTCGTCGACCGTGCAGGATCGCGAAGGAAGCATTGAAGTTATCAGCTTCAGCCACGGTGTGAATCTTCCGGTTGATGGTGCGACCGGCAAGATCACCGGCGCGCGTACGCACTCGCCAATTGCGTTCGAAAAGGACTTTGATGCGGCGACGCCTTATCTCTACAAAGCCGTGGCGAAGGGTCAAACGCTGCAATCGGCCGAGATCAAGTGGTATCGCATCAACGATGCGGGAAAAGAGGAGATGTACTTCGTGATGCTGCTCGAAGGCGTAAAGGTGTGCGGC
The DNA here is from genome assembly GCF_021390495.1 of Paraburkholderia sp. ZP32-5. Classification (NCBI taxonomy): domain Bacteria; kingdom Pseudomonadati; phylum Pseudomonadota; class Betaproteobacteria; order Burkholderiales; family Burkholderiaceae; genus Paraburkholderia; species Paraburkholderia sp. ZP32-5. The sequence goes on from NZ_JAJEJP010000001.1 coordinate 3,924,939, forward strand.
ATCAATTCCGGCATGACTAATACGAAACTCGCGCAGGCATCCCAGCTTAATCACGTTGAGTCTGTGTCCATGATGTATGAACGGATCACGTGGCATTACCTTGATGGGAATATCAAGTACACGGATTCGTGGAATGAGCGTGGGTGAGCGGGGGTGACGATGGCTGTTAGGGGCAAATTTCTGGTCGAGAACAAATTCGTGTCACCACTCACGATTGATGGCCTCGGTACATTCGATGCATTTTCCGGTGACGGCATCTATCGGAATCGGGGCGGCTGCACAATGGTTCCCGATAATGGGCCACTTCCGGCGGGCCGTTACTGGATTGTCGATCGACCTACGGGTGGTTGGGCCTCACAGCGTATTGCCAACTTTAAAGATACTTACAACGTACTCAGAGGCAAGCCGTCTTACCATTCGGAATGGTTCGCGCTGTATCGGGATGACGGACAGGTCGACGACTTTACCTGGATCAATGGTGTCCAGCGCGGCCAGTTCCGTCTACATCCGGCCGGTGGCGACGGAGTTTCCTACGGCTGCATTACTCTGCCGAGCCGCACAGATTTTCTTAGAATCCGCAACGCGCTGCTGCGCACAACGACGATCCCCGCCGGTAATTCGAGTATCAACGCATACGGAACAATTGAGGTCATCACCTATGGCAACACTTGTCCGTAGGCTATTCAAGGTCGCGCTCTTTATCGGCCTGTTCCTTTTATTCGTGCGTTTTATCGGCCGCAATCTGCCGATGCCAGATAGTGAGGCGCTTAGATGGTTGAGCATTGCCCGAGGCCTTGGCTTGCGCGAAGCCAGCGATGTCTACGTTCCGGTTTACGTGACGATATCGCTGACTATCGCTGCATTCGCTTATAGATCGATCATGAAGCTGTGGCGGTGGTATCAGGGCAGAAAAGCCGCGCAGCAGGATAGCCCGTTAGAAAGATCATCACGTATTGCAGTACTCGCCCGTAGGCTATTCAAGGTCGCTCTCTTTATCGGCCTTTTCCTTCTGGTCGAGCGCTGTACTCGCGAGTCTGGCCTGACACCGGATAGTGAGGCGCTCGGATCGTTGAGCATTGCCCAAAGCCTTGGCTTGCGCGAACCCAGTGATGTTTGCATTCCGCTTTACCTGGCGATTTCGCTAATCATCGCTGTGTTTGCTCATAGATGGATCGTGAAGCAATGGGGCCGGTATCTCGACAGAAGGACCGCGCAGAGAGGTACCCCATGAAAGGAGTCGTCACGCATGAGAACTGTTGTCCGTAGGCTATTCGAAGTCGCGCTGTTTATCGGGTTATTCCTTCTTTCAGTTCGTTATATCCCACTGTCCCATGAATGGACACCAGCCGAAACGCGAGCATGGATTTCTGCTTCGGACTGGCTCGGCATCCGCGACCCTGAGGACCTGTATTTTTGGGTTTGCGTGTCTATCGATCTGATCGTGACGGTGATCGCCTATGTGACGATCATGAGGCTATGGCGGCAATATCAGGGCAGAAAAGCCGCGCAGCAGGATGGCCTAATAGAAAGGTCATCATATATGGCAGAACTCGCCCGCGCGCTGTTCAAAGTCGCGCTCTTTGTCGGCCTGCTGGTTCTGTCGGGGCGCTTTGTTGGCGAAGATGACCCATTGCCAAAGAGCGCGGAGCTTAGATGGTTGAGCGTCGCCAACGGCCTTGGCTTGCGCGAAGCCGATGCTATCTCCCTGCCGGTATTCGTGTCGATCTGGTTGATCGTAGCTGTAGCGGCTTATGTTGCGATCATGAAGCTATGGCAGTGGTATCAGGGCAGAAATGCGGCGCAGCAGGATGTCCCGCGAGAAAGGTCATCACTTAGCGCAACGCTCACCTGCACGCTGTTCAAGGTCACTCTCTTTATCGGCCTTTTCGTTCTGGCCATGCGCTGTACTCGCGAATCTGGCCTGATACCAGATAGTGAAGCGTTTGCACAGGCGAGCATTGCCCAAGGCATTGGCTCGCGCGAAGTCAGTGATGTTTTCGTTCCGTATAACGTGGCGATTCCGCTGATCATCGCTGCACTTGCTTACGGATCGATCATGAAGCTATGGCGGCACTATCGCGGCAAGGAAGCATGTTGAAAAAAAGCGCATGCGTCATTTCGCCAGAGACCGCTGCAGTCTGGCCAGATCCTGCGGCTGCACGTGGATGATTCCACCGCGTGGACTATCGATGTCCGAGATCAGCGCGAGCGACAGCGCAACCGTCACGGGGAGGATCGCAATCAGCAGGCCTTTGCGCAGCGTCCCCCTGGTGCCATAGCCCTGCACGACACAAGCAAAGAGCGCGATGAGGATCATCAGAAACCACGCGCCGAGCGGTATGTGATTGATCCGCGCAGCCTCGGAATAATCCTGTGAGTTCAGCACGTCGTTCATCCCTGCGACGACCAGCGCGCCGATCGGTGTCGGTTGCTCATGCGCGACCTGCGTCGCGAGTTGCCACAACTCGGATTGAAGCGCCGCCGTCTCGCGGCCGATGCGTTCGAGTTCCTGCGGGTCTCGTGTCCGGAAGTCGGCCAGTCTCAGCTCCGTATAGCGAATCAGGCCGGCCTTGATCTTCGCGGCGATGGCCGCATCGGCGAGATCGGCGCGCGCGTATTCCGTTCCTATCGCGTTGGCTTCGCCTTCTTCGAGATTCTTGCGCTGGTCATAGCGGCCGACCGCCATCGAAAGGCTGAAGCCGACGAGCAGCGCCAGCAACGTCAACGTCGCGGTCTGGACAATGTTGAAATCCTCGCGGTCGTCCTCCGGAAGGACGACTATGCGCCGTAGTACGCGAGCGCCGAACGCGACGGCTCCGATGAAGAGCACAAGCAGCACCACGAACAGGACAGCCGGATGAGCGACGAACGCTGCCATGCAAGGTCTCCGTTATAGCGGTCGTCACTCCGAGCGCGGCGGCAACATGGCACCTGACGCGTATCGGATTCAATGAGCGCCGATGGTTGCTGATCCGGCTGCCGTCAGCATCTGCGTCAGCAACGCACTGAACGTTACCGGCGCGTCGACAACGAGCAGCGATTCGCGCAACGCGTATCCGATGTCCAGCCGCCCATCCAGCCATGCACGCAAGCCCGCTTCCGATGTGACGATGATATTGCTGCGCTTCGCTTCGTCGGTCGTTGCGACATCGGGCATGTCGGGAACGATATCCGGATCGAAGCCTTCTGTCGTGGCGTGGAAAAAGCCCCAGGTGTCGTTCTCGATCAGCAGCACGTAGAAGTCCGGGATAGCCAGCAACGCTTGCTCGCTGTGAGCGTCTTCGATGCGTGCCTGTAGCAGATTCAACGCTTCGACGGCGGACATTCTCATCCGCGCGGCCGAGAGCGCTCCTGCACCCGCTGCATCGACGGGCTCGATGAGACCCGCTTCGATCGCGCGCCGCGCCGCCACGGCAACGCTCAGCGCCAATGGATGGCCAACACTGAAATCAAGCTTGAAGTTGCAGATTGCGCACATGACCGCACCTCAAGGCGTAACGATAGGGAACCAGAAGTCGAAGTTGTCGAGCCACGATACGAACTCGCCCAGTTTCTGGTTATCGCCGTCGATCTTGACGTTGCCGGCCATCACGAGCTTCTGCATATTCGTTTTCCCCATCATGATGTCGTTCAGGTCCGCGCGTGCCATCGTGACCGTTGCATCAGACGTCTTCGAACTTTTATTCCTCGAATAGTGCAGTGCGCTGTTCTCGACGCCCAGCACGTAGTTCTCTTTGGTATCGGTCAACACCAGATTGAACGAGGCCGTTTTTCCGGCCGCGCGATCGCCGTTGAGCCGGATACCGAGGTAATCGAGGAACATGTCGAGCGGCATCGCCTGGATCGTGTCGGGGCTCTGCGGCTGAGGCGCGGGTAGCTGCTGGATGCCATTACGCAATTCCATCGCACCGGTCAGATAGAAATTGCGCCACGACGCCGATTCCGACTGATAACCCAACTGCTCATAAGCGTCCGCCAGCAACTGCTTGGCCGCCATGTTTTGCGGCTCGGCAAAGACGACGTGATTCACGACTTCAGCCACCCATCGGTACTCGCCTTTGTTGTAGTACGCGTGTGCCTTGCTGAGAACGGCGGCCGAGCCGCCCATGAACTCGACGTATCGCTTGCCTGCATCGGTTGGCTGCAAGCGGTGCAGGTTCGCCGGAACGCCGTCGAAAAACCCGAGGCGCAGGTTGTATTGCGCAACGGCATCGTGGTAGACGGTGCCGTAGTAGCTTCGGCAGAACCAATGCTTCGCCAGGCTATCGGGCAGACGGATCGCTTCGCCGATTTCGAGTGGCGTCATGCCCTTGTTGGCCATGCGCAGAACCTGATCATGCATGTAGCGATACATGTCACGTTGCGCACCAAGGAACGCGACGACGCGATCGTTGCCCCACGTCGGCCAATAGTGCGAGGCGAACACGACCTGCACATCATCGCCGAACATCTCGAGCGACGACTGCAGGTATTTCGACCACAGCAGCGCGTCGCGGACCTTGGCGCCGCGCAGCGTGTACAGATTGTGAAGCGTGTGGGTAGCGTCTTCCGCGGCGCAGAACGCCTTGAACTTCGGCAGGTAGAACATGTACTCCGACGGTGCCTCCGATTCCGGCGCCATCAGCACCACCATCTCGACGCCGTCGAGTGTCATTTTCTGCCCGGTCTTCTCGGCAAAAATGGACGGCACGGCAAGCGTGATGGTGCCCACCGAAGTGGTCTTGCCCAAACCGCCGTCGACAATCCCCTCAGGGCTACGAGGCAGCAGCGAACCGTACATGTAGCTGGCGCGGCGCCCCATCGCATTGCCGGCAATGACGTTTTCACCGACGGCGGCTTCAGTAAAGCCGGTTGGCGCCACGATTTTCACCTTGCCGGATTTCAGATCGTCGTCACTGGCGAGTCCGCGCACGCCGCCATAGTGGTCCACGTGGCTGTGCGTATAGATCACATGAGTAATGGGCTTATCGCCGAGGTGCGGGACAACGAGCTGCTTCCAGACCGTCGAGGCCACCTCGGTCGTGATGAACGGGTCCACGACGATAAAACCCTGATCGCCCTGAATGATGCTCATCACAGAGAGGTCGTAGCCGCGAACCTGCCAGATGCCATCGACGACCTTGAACAGCCCGTGGTTCATGTTGAGCTTGGCATTGCGCCAAAGACTCGGATTGACCGTCGGTGGCGCATTGTTTTCCGGGCCACCGCTGACGAACTCGAACTGCTGCAGATTCCACGCGGGAATATCGCCTTGTCCCTTGATGATCACCGGTTCGGGAAGTGTGGCGATCAGTCCGCGTTTGGCGTCTTCGAAATCCTGGGCATCCGCGAACGAAAGGAACTCTGCGTACTGTTTGTTCAGCGCGATGGTAGCGGGCGTGGCGGGCTTCGACGCCGGACTCGTTGATTTGGCCATCGCACCTGTTTGCGCCAATGTCTCGCCGACCACGCCCGATAGTCCCGTTGCCACGCCAGCCACCGCGACGTTTTTCAGGAAGGCTCTGCGGGTTCCGTTTTCCGCCGGATCTTTCGGGTCGGACATGGTTACCTCCATTCGTATTACGAGAGCAGGCTCGCCAGCATCCGTTCGCCTTTGAACCGATCGCCAATGCCTATCCCAATGACTACGTTGTGAAGATCCGATTCGGGATACATCAGCTCGTCAGTGATTCGATTAGTTATTGATTTTCTTAAAGCAAACACATTCGCCTGTCAGCTTATGGGGCATAGGTCTGGAACGGTATTGGCCTTTGGTCCTATCCACCGCGCACGTTCCTTGCGCGAGAACGCCTCCGCCCGCGTGATGATCCGCGGACTGGATCGAAGTGGCAGGCTTTTGACAGACGTTTTCGTTAGCGAATCGCGTCTGGTCACGCGTCTTGCTTTCGCAGCACTCCAGTGACTAAGCTGAAGCTTCCACACCCGCAGTCCCTGAGGTTGTCAACCGTGTCCACGCTCCAGTGCGCCATGGACGGGAAACCCGTCGCACTTCACGTCTTCGCACAGGATGGTGCCTGGCATTGGGGTATCAGTGTCCCTCGTGGACGCGGATACGGATTTCAGATAGTCGCTTACAACGAGAGAGGGTTCGCGTCCGAAAGTGACGCCATGTCAGACGGCGGTCTGGTGATGAACCGTATTGCCGCCATGTCAGGCGATGCAATCGGAACGCCGTTGCAGTCAGTCGCCGAGATTCGCAGACGATACATGCGCGAGCGCCTGCGTCGCGCGATGGCACGCCTCGCCACGTGCGACGAGGCGGACACAGAACAAGCCGAACGCTGGGCTACCGCGTGGGGCGCCTTGATCGGCGAGCAGCATTTCAATAGGCAGTTGTGGGCACGGCGCAGGAACACTGGCCCTGTCGCTTGAAACGCGCTATTGGAAAACCGGTTTCCCGCCCGAGTCCTTCACCTTCGCGCGCCATTGCGTGCGAATTTCATCGACCACGGAGTCGGGCAGCGTGATGTAGTCGAGGTCCTGCGCGGCCTGGCCGCCGCTCTTGAATGCCCAGTCGAAGAACTTCAGCGTTTCCCTGCCTTGCTCCGGCTTTGCCTGCACCGCGTGCAGCATCACGAACGTCGCGCCGACGACAGGCCATGCGTTAGCCCCAGGCTCATTGGTCAGAATCTGGTAAAAACTTTTGGTCCAGTCCGCGCCAGCCGCTGCCGCCTTGAATGTTTCGATGCTCGGCTGCACGACAGTGCCTGACTGGTTCTTCATCGCGGTGTAGGCCATCTTGTTCTGCTTCACGTACGCCCATTCCACATAGCCGATGGCGCCCGGAATACGCTGTACGAATGCCGCCACGCCGTCATTGCCCTTGCCGCCGGTGCCGGTCGGCCAATTCACCGTCGTGCCTTCACTGACCTTTGTTTTCCATTCCGAGCTCACTTGCGACAGGTAGTGCGTCCAGATGAAACTCGTGCCTGAGCCATCCGCGCGCCGCACGACCGCGATGTCCGTGTCCGGCAACTTCAGGTTCGGATTGAGCGCCGCAATCTCAGGCGCGTTCCACTTCTTGAGTTTGCCGAGATAGATGTCGGCAAGCACCGGACCGGACAGCGTCAAGTCGCCCGGCTTGACGCCCGGAAGATTGACGGCCGCCACCACGCCGCCGACCACCGTCGGGAACTGGAACAGACCATTCTTTTCAAGTTCATCGTCTTTCATCGGCGCGTCGGAACCGGCGAAGTCGACCGTTTTCGCAAGAACCTGTTTAATTCCGCCGGACGACCCGATGCCTTGATAGTTGACGCGGGCTCCGCCTGTCTTCACGTACGCTGCGGCCCACTTGTTGTAAATGGGCGCGGCGAACGTACTGCCCGCACCAGTGACGTCGGCCGCATGAGCCGGTACGACGAAAAACCCGATGATGGTTGCGGCAAGCGCGATCGATAGATTTTTCATACGACGCTCCTTGAAAGCCTTGTAAGTCGTGTCATTTGAAACTAGTCGGGCTTGATGTCAATTCGGTGATGGTCAAGCTTGCCCGATCACTAACCGCCACACAACACCCCGGCCTCCAGCGTCGCGGCACGCGGTGCATGCGCCTGCATCAGTTCGAGCTGTACCGTATCGGTTTCTGTAAACGGAATGCCGTTTGCCGCGAGGAATGCCTTGATCGAGTCCGCGGACACGGCGACCACGTAGTCGGCCGCGCCAGCCCGGGTCACATAGGCGCGCGGGTCGGCGTTGGATGCCTCGGAGCGATCCGTGACCAGGCCCACGACAAGGCCGCCCTGATCCAGCACGGCACTTCCACTCGCGCCATTCGTCGCCGACGACATCATCGAGAACTCACCGGTCTGCGCCGTCGGCTTGCCCAGCGTGACCGCGTTGTACATCGTCGTCGCGCGATCCGGCATGTGCCGCAGCACCTCATAGCCGGCCGTGAACACGGGCTGCGCGCCGCCCACGTTGTCCGTTTTCGCGAAGCTTGCGTTGAGGAACGGCTTGATCCGGCTGGTGATCACCGCAAGGTCGTGGTCCTTGCTCACGGCCTTGACGGTGGCCCGCGCGACCTGCGCGTCCTTGATCAGAAAGAGTGACTGGCAGGCTTCGACAACGTGACGGGCCGTCAACACGTCGCCGTTGTCGTTGACGAAAAAGCCTGTCGCGTTCGATTCGAGTGCGAACGCATCGATCGGCTTCGACGGCGGGATCATCATCGGCTCTTCGCGGGTCGTCGTCGTCTGCGCCAGCGTGGCGCCGACGGGCGCCATCACGGCGAAGATCGCCGCCGCGGCCAGGCGCCACCACGCGCCGGCGCCCGTCGTCGAAGAGGTGGTCACGGCGTCCTGGCGGAACTCGCCGGTGGTGTGTCCGGCGGCGCATCCGGATTCGCTTCCAGACGCAGGCGCACGCGCAACGGCTGCAACATGTCGGGCGGCGGCGGCTCCGTCATCGGATGGCTGGTAAGCAGTTGCCGCAGAAGTGCATCGGCCTTCGGATCGCCGAGCGAATCGAAAGCGATCCGCGTCACGCCGCCATCGGCGCCAATCCACGCCCGGATGACGACAGCCGGCGGCGGCGCATCGCCTTTCGCGTTCAGGATCCGCTCTTCCAGATACTGATGCAGCTGATTCGCCGCGTCGTCGTCGCCCTCCAGCCATGCCTGGAACTGGTGGCCGACGAGCTGGGCATAGGTGATCCACGGCTGCGGTATCGCGGGCGTTTGCGCGATGGCCGGAGATGCGGGTACGGCGATGCTGGTCAAGACGGCGAGACACAGCGCCAGCGCGTACCCTTTTCGATTCGTTTTGCTGCGCGGTTTCATGTCGGTGCGTGATCGGTTTCGGCTGGGGGACTTTGCCCGAAACCTGCGATATCCAGATGAAAAGGAAAAGAATCCCTTACATCACTAGACGAGCTGACACGCGCTAAACCGCACACTGACTCAAGGCAGCGAAATCGTCAGATCTTTCGACTCCGGCCGGCTTTCGACTTCCGCACAACCGCCCTGCTATCGCCGCCGATTGTTCACGAGCGTAGCCGGAACAAACAAAACCAGCAGTCCGCCGATCACGAGGCTCACCGCAAGCGCGAGCACCCCGGCCCCCGCCGAGCCGGAAGCCTGCTTGATGACACCGATCAGCGACGGACTGACCACGCCGGAAATGCTGCCCACCGAATTCGCGAGTGCCAACCCGGCGGCTGCCGCGGCACCGCCGAGGAACGCCGGCGGAATGACCCAGAACTGCGAGATGGTGGTCATCACACCCATCGTGCCCACCGTCAACGCAATCATCGCCGCCAGAGTCGAGCCCGAGAAACACACGCTCATCGCAAGGCCGAATGCACCGACGAGTCCCGGCACAATCAGATGCCAGCGACGTTCGCCGGTGCGATCCGAGTTGTGACTGACGAGCACCATCGCAGCCGCGCCGGCAGCGTACGGAATCGCGGACAGCAACCCGACCTCGAACGGGTCGGCCACGCCACTCGATTTGATCAAGGTAGGCAGCCAGAAACTGACGCCATACAAACCCATCGTGTAGAAGAAGTAGATCGCGCTGACCAGCAGCACCTTCGAGCTGAGCAAACCATCCCTCAGTGAATGCAACGCGCTCGCGGGTGCTTCTTCCTTCAGCTTCTGCTCGATCAGATCCTTCTGCTCCTCGCTGAGCCACGTTGCGTCGCGCACCTTGTCGTCGAGATAGAAAAACGCGGCGACACCCAGCAGCGCGGTCGGCACGCCCTCGGCCAGGAACAGCCATTGCCAGCCGGCAAAACCATGCGCGCCATTGAACGCCGTCATGATCCAGCCCGACAGCGGACCGCCCAGCACACCCGACATCGGAATGCCCGTGAGAAACAGCGCAGTCACTTTCGAGCGTCGCGATGCGGGGAACCAGTAGGTCAGATAAAGCACGATCGCGGGGAAGAAGCCGGCTTCCGCGACGCCCAGCAGAAAGCGCATCACGTAGAACGTCGTCGGCGTTCTGACGAACATCATCGCGGCCGACACAAGGCCCCACGTGACCATGATTCGCGCAATCCAGCGCCGCGGACCCACACGCAACAGCAACAGATTGCTTGGAATTTCGAACAGCAGATAACCGATGAAAAACACGCTTGCACCGAATCCATAAACCGCCTCGCTGAAGCCGAGATCGCTGAGCATCTGCAACTTGGCAAAAGCGACATTGATACGGTCGAGATAAGCAAACAGGTAGCAAACAAACAGGAACGGTAGCAGGCGCCACGTTGCTTTCGTAAAGGCAGACGTGTCAGCGCTTGCCACGTAGGTGGCAGGACTGTGGGAACTCACGGTATGTCTCCTGAGGACCTTCTTGTAAACGGCGGGTGACCTTCCGACTCTTCTCCGCCGACGTTTGATGCATGCGCGCCTCAGAGACAGCGCGCACGATCGGGGACTACGTAAGCGCGATGTCTAGTCGAACATGTCCGGCTGCGTATTGACCAACTCGCTCCAGATGGTCTGGAAGTGCAGCCAGCCGATGTAGTCGCTGCCCACGTGCTCGCGGCTGTAGCGCGCGCGCTCCGGCGTGACTTCCTTCGGCGTGATGCCGGCGGCTTCGATCATCAATTGCTGCTGACAGCAGCGTTCGAGCGCGATGAACCAGAACGCGGCGGAGTCGATGCTGTGACGGCTCGCCGTGAGCAGCCCGTGATTCTGGTGAATGGCAGCCTTCACACCGGCGAAGGCATTGGCTACCTTGTTGCCGCCCTTCACTTCCACTGCAACCTTGCCGGCCTCGTCGCCGATCACGACATGGTCTTCATAGAACGCGGCCGCGTCTTGCGAAATCGGCGCGAGCGGCCGGCCGAGCGCAGCGAATGCGGTGCCGTAAGTGGTGTGCGCGTGGCACATCGCGACGATGTCCTGATGCTGCTCGTGCACGGCCGCGTGCAACACGAAGCCCGCGCGATTGATCGCGTATTCGCCCTCGACGACAAGGCCTTGATGGTCCGCGCAGATCAGGTTGGACATCTTCACTTGTGAGAAGTGAACGGCCATCGGGTTCGTCCAGTACAGGCTCGGGTTCTCTGGATCGCGTACCGTCAGGTGACCGGCGAAGCCGTAGTCGAACCCCTGCAGAGCAAACGCGCGACATGCGCCGACCAGACGCTCCTTCAGATACCTGCGATGCTCGGCGACGTTCGAGAATTTGGGCATCGTCGGGAAAATCAGCCCTGGCTGGTCCGGCTCGTAAATCGAAATCTTGCCGGGCTTCAGAATCGACTGCTGACTGGTTTCCGATTGCCGTTCGGCGACTGTAGACATCAGATACTCCTCATATCGAGTGGGAAACAGATAGACAAGCGAAGACTTTGACTGCGGCGATCACACGGGGCGCCGCCGCGCGGGACTGCGTGGGGCTGCGTTGGAACATGCAGTCCCGCATCGATGGTTGGTGGTTACAGGTCCAGCACCAGAGTCCGGCTCACTGGCCGCGACACGCAGACCGTGAGGAATTCCTTGCGCTCGTCGTCATCGAGGATGAAGTCGTTGTGTTCGACTTCACCGTCGAGGTAGCGAACCTTGCAAGTCGCGCATAACCCGGCGCAGCATGAGGTCGGAACTTCAATGCCGGCCTCGTTCAGTGCCTCGCTAAAGTTCTGGTCGGGTTCGACGTGTATGACCTGACCGGTCCTGGCAATCGTGACGTCGCAGCCGCGCTGGTTTTCCGTGTCGGCGGGCGCCCGCTTCGGCTGCTCCGGCGCCTTGAAATGCTCGAAGTGCACGGTGCCTTTCGGCCAATGACTTGCGGCGTCGGCGCAGGCCGCCATGAATCCGCCCGGCCCGCAGTAATAGACGTGCGTACCGGGCTTCGGCTGATTCAACAACGCACGCAAGTCCAGACGATTCGCCTCTTCGCCATCGTCGAAGTGATAGCGCAGCTTTCCCGCGCGCTGCATGCGTTCCAGTTCGGGGCCAAAGGCCGCAGCTTCGAGGCTGCGTGCGCAGTAGTGCATGTCGAAGTCGACGCCGCGCTGTTCCAGTTCATGCGCCATTGCCTTTAACGGCGTGACGCCGATACCGCCCGCAATCAGGATCACCTTGCTCGCATCGCCGGCGAGCGCGAAGTGATTACGCGGCGTGCTGATCGTGACGATGTCCCCCGCGGCGATGCTCTCGTGAACGGCGCGCGAGCCACCGCGGCCGCCTTCGTCCTTCAGCACCGCGATCACATAACGATTACGCTCGGCAGGCGAATTGCACAGCGAGTACTGCCTGATGACGCCGTTCTTCAAATGAATGTCGATGTGCGCACCGGCCTCGAAGCGCGGTAACGTCGCGCCGCTCGGGCTCGTGAGTTCGTATGAGTTGATACCTTTGCCTTCGTAACGGATCTGCTTGACCCGGACATCGAGCGTGCCGGCTTCGATGTCTTCTTCGAGCGCTTCTTCTCTTTCCAATACCGTGTCCATGATCTCTTCCTTGCTGGCGAGCAACCCGCCGCCGCATCGGACGGCGGGTGCCGGCGCGTACCTTGTCGCCGGCGATGGCGCGCGCGGCTGATTAGCGCTTCAACGACTGCTCGAGTTCTTCGAACCTGTCGCGCACGAATTCGCCGCGCGCTTCGCCTTTCATGCCGTCGCTTTCGGTCAGGATCTGGACGACCGTCTTCAGTACCTTGCGACGACGTGCGACTTCTTCTTCAACCGTCTCTCCCTCGGCGATTTCGAAGACGTTGCCCGAGCAGAAGCTGTTGGGCGCGCCGCCCAAAGCACGGAACCATTCGGCGAAACCTTGCGCCGATGCGGCGGCGTTCGTGCCGCGCACCGCGTCGCGCAGCATCTTGCGGAACTGATAAAGACCCGCGTCGAACTTGGTCGGGTTTTCCAGCGCGTGGACCGCGATCGGACGCTGGCTGATGATGGCTTCGTAATCGCCCGGCGCGTATTGCGCCTGCTTGTAGATCGCGCGCTCACGATGGTTGGTCGGAATCGGCGGCAGATCTTCGAGCTTGTACTTGCCGAAACGCTCCGGACGGCGCATGGCGACCTGGCCTTCGAGGAAGTCGATGGTTTCGTAGCCAACCATATCCTTGTTGCCGATGCCACGGGTATCGATGCCCGGGCCCATCACGCGCCAGCCGATCATCTTGCTGTTTTCGTCATCGACAGGGACCGTCCAGCGGATGATATGGAAGCGGCTGAAGTACTTTTTCTTCGAACCGTCTTCCGATGTGTACGCATGCAGGCTCAGATTCGGCAGCACCTGATGCTGGACGCGCACGAAGAGCCGGTCCTTGTTGACACGGCGTGCACCGGCGCACGCGAGGCTGCGGCCGCCTTGCACCGGCACGAAGTTCATGTCGGGCGCCACTTCCATCGACGCGGCGCCGACTTCATCGAACGTCGTGCCCTGATAGTTGCCGTCGACGACGTTCTTGCCCGCGTGCAGCGCCGTCGGGTGATAGTTGTCCGCCGCGTTGTCCTGCACTTGCAGCCAGTTGCAGTGCTGGAAGTTGCTGTACGGGACCAGTTCGTCGCCGGGCATCACCGTGTAATCGCCTTCCCATTCCGGGAACGGCGGCTCTTCTTCCGGCGGCCCCATGTAGGCAAACACGAGGCCGTTGCGCTCGACGGCTTTGTACGCGCCCTGGCGAATCGAGCACGCGTACTTCTCGGCTTCCTTCTCCTCGCCTTTCGGGAACGGCACGTGAAGACACGCGCCATCCACGTCGAACACCATGCCGTGGTAGCAGCACATGATGCCGCGCTCCTGGATCGCGCCGTATTCGAGCGACGCGCCACGGTGCACGCAATGCGCGTGCAGCACGCCGACGCGGCCGCTCTTGTCGCGAAACGCGACGAGTTCTTCGTTCAGGATTTTGAGGAAGCGCGGCGTGTCGGTCAGTTCCATCGACATGCAGACGGGATGCCAGAACCGCCGCATGAACTCGCCCGTCGGTGTGCCCGGACCCGTTTCCGTCAGCTCGGGATCGTGCTCCGGCGTCCGGTTCGCGTAGTAACCGCCGAAAGGAATCAGCTTTTTCGCGACCGGGGCCGACCCTGCTCCGGTGCGCTTTTGCTCATCCATCTTGTCCGATTTGACGCTCATGACTTCGTGCCTCCAATGATTGATAGGGACCCTATCCAGGTGTTGTTGCCAGAACCGTCTACCGGAGACTGTGTTCTGAACTCTGTATACAGAGATTAGATGCGTGATGCGGCGATGTCTCTATGGGTAAACGCTTACTGGTGGATTTTTCGACTAGAGAAGGGCAGGCGCCGGATGCTTGGTGTTTGTACGGATAGGCTCGCTATCGTCCGAGACTTTACGCTGTTTGGATACAGTAGACAGTAGTCGGAATTCTTTTTAATCGGCCGGGTTTATCGAACCCTCGACTACTCCCATCTGGAACCAACGGAGAAATGCAGTGCAGATCCCTGATTACCTGATGGTGTCCGAGCAGGCGACATCTACACGGCTGGCGCCGCTGATTGGTGAGACCGGCTTTTCGTTCAAGGACCGCGATCGGCCCGGCTCCGCGCTAACTCCGTGGATGCATGCCGGCACGATTCCGCCGACGGCGCGCGCGGTTCTGCAAACGAACGGGCAATTTGAAGGACTGACGGGGCTGCTACGCGTGCCGACCGAGGCCGACACCTTTGGCCGCTGTCGAGCCGGATGGATTCTGGGTCGAACGGCGTATGGGCTCACGTCGATCGTCGTGCGCGATGACCATCACTGCAGCGCCGAAGGCTTGCTCGACGATGCGAGCTTCGCTGTCACGCAAGCCGGGCGATATTGCGCGACCTCCGCTGTCATTCTCGTTCAGCAAAGCGACTCGAACGGCGGCCGCAAAGCACGGGCCGCGCTTGGTAACGCGTTCATCGCGAGCGATGTGCGAGCGGACGTGCGGGTCGACGTGCGGGTCGACGTGCTTTACGAAGCCGGCTTCGATGCGGCCATCCCGCTGTGGTTTGCGTGCTTGTCCGCGGTTGTCCGTTGATCTCGATGGGACGGTAAATCTGCCTGTCCCCCTTGATTTCGCGCCGTTTCTCACGCCCGGCAATGCTGGTAAGCTGACAGTATTCTGTATTCACAGCGCTTGTCATCATGTCAGCAAAACTTTTGAAGTTGCAGTCGCGCCCCGACTACGTGGACGAGGTCTACCGGGTGCTGCTCGACGCCATTAGCGAAGGTTCGCTCGCTCCCGGAACGCGCATTGTTCAGGAGGAGATCGCCGAACAACTCGCCGTATCCCGCTCTCCCGTGCTGCAGGCGTTCCGGCTGTTGAAGAAAGACGGTCTGGTCGAGGATGCGCCTGGCCGCGGGCTGCAAGTTGCGCCGCTCGACGCGCGACGAGTCGGTCACCTGTACGAACTGAGAGGCGCGCTGGACAGCCTCGCTGCCCGTCTCGCCGCGAAGCAGCGCGTGAAGTTGGATAAGTCGCTGATTGCGACCGGCCGCAAGCTATCGAAGGGTGGCGACATCAAGGCCATGATCGAGGCCGATATGGCTTTTCATGCTGCGATCTATGCGGCGTCCGGGAATCCGTTGATCGTTGAGAACGCGCGACTTCACTGGATTCATCTGCGACGTGTGATGGGGGCCGTGCACCAGGTCGTGGGGCAGCGCAAGACGGTTTGGGATGAGCATGCGGCGATTGCCGAAGCCATTGCGAACGGTAATGAAGCGCTCGCCGCTGAACTCAGCATGCGGCACACGGAGTTCGCACGAGAGAATCTGGTTCAGCACATGAATGCGTCGGCCGAGGCCGAGGGTGGTGCGCAAGGGGCGTAGCGCCCACACGCAGCACCCTCACACAACTACGCAACTCAAGGCAGCGAAATCGTCAGATTCGCCGACTCCGGCCCGAGCTTGATGACCTGCGAATACGGCGCGAGCGCATGCAGCGTGTTGTCCCGCAGCCAAGTGTTGAGTCCCAGATACGCGAGCAGCGCGACCAGAGAAAAGATCGCGCCGATCGACCACAACGGCACCTCGCGCCGCAGCCGGTTCGCGATCTGATCGGGCAACGGCCAGTGCGGTGCGAACTGCGCGCGTTTGCCTTTCATGTTCGCGATTTCGTCACCGAGACGCGCGGTCAGATAGGCCAGCTTTTCCGGCCCTTCGAGCATGTACTTGCCCTGAAATCCGAGCAGCAGGCACATATGAAACACCTCCAGCGAATGCAGGCGGGCCACGCCCTGTGCCCTGCTCTCTTCGAGGTGCTGGAAAAATTTCTCGCCGGCCAGTTGCTCGCCGAATAGCGCGAGTTGCAACGGCCGCTGCTCCCACGCATCGCGGATGCGAAACGACGACGACAACACCGCCTCATCAAGCGCGGCACAGAACGCGAATTTGGCGGCGAACACATCTTCGGCGGCGGCACCGAGTTTCTTCGCACCGCGTTCGAAATCGCCGAGGAACTGCCGTACGCGCGCACCGAATTCGCCGGCATCCTCCGGTTCCCGGCCGTTCTTCAGCAGGAACAGCATGAAAAAGCCGTCATACAGCAGATCCAGTAACGAACGCACCTGGTAGGCCGGTTCGTGAGCGGGTACATTGGCATTGACGGGCGGCGGCGTAACGCCGGCAAACAGGGAAGGCGCGTTGCTCATGACGTCACCGCGATCAGTTCGAGCTTCAGATCATTGATGCCCGCGGGCACATACACCATCGCGGACCGCGACTGAACCATGCGTTCGTACAACGCGCCGCGTGGTTCGATGGAGAAGTAGCAGGCGCCCGGGCGTACCGGAATGGCCGGCGGAACCTGCGGCGTATAAAGAAGCCGCACGCCCGGCATCGCCGAAAGAACCAGTTTGTCGACGTCGTCGGGTGCGCCTACCTTGAAGCGGGCCGGCACGGCCTCGAAGAGTTCGACCGCCGGCATGTTGGCCGACACCGCGAGATAGAACGTGGTCTTCTCGTCGATCTTGCCGGAATCGAGCCGGCCGATATGAAACGACGGCCGCACTTCTTCGAGCGCGATCGCGAAGTACTGCGTCGAGATCACCGTTTCGAGCAGTTCGCGGATGATCGTGTCGAGCCGGGCGAAGCCGGGGCCCGGATCGTCATGCCGGTAAGCCGGCAGATCGGCGAGTGCGTAGCCCTTCGAGAAGGTCATCAGTTGCCCCGCGAGGCGCAGCAACTCCTGAAACAGCCGTTCGGGATGCAATGCCGAATGCTGGTACAGATGCGCGAGCGTGGCAAACGCGCCGCTCGCGGTGTGCAGCAGCCAGAACGATGCGATATCGCCGGAACGGAATTCGATGATGTTCTTGGTCGGCTCGCGATGAAAGCCGTACAGCGCGTTGACCTTCGCCTGCAGCGCGTCGATCAGTTGCCGCAACTTTTGCAACAGCAGCGGCGACGCCTCGATGGCGAGACCCGGCGGCACGAAGCTCTCATCGAGTTCGAAGCCGGAGGTCGCGGTGCGCCGCACGCGCACGAGCGGTAACGACAGCAGCTGGTCGCGCGGCTCGCTGTGGGCGATCAGCTTGACGTTGTGCTTCAGGAACATGATGTCCGCGAGCGCGGCGTCGGTGTACTGATCGGCCACGCTCGTCTGCTCGGCTACGAAGCGCGCGACGAAGCCCGCGTTGCGGTCGGGCACGTGGTTCGAGCCGGTCTCGCGGATCTGGTGCAACGCGAGATAGAAGGTGAATTCGGCGATGCCTTCGGGCAAGGTATCGAGCGCGATGGGGGGCGGCAGATCGTCCGCGTGCGGCGCGGAATACAGCGTGCCGTCCGGAAATACGAGCGACAGCGCGCCCACGCGCAAGATATTGCTGCCGAGCGCGTCCTGATCAATCCGGACCGAACGCACTCCCCAGTTGTACGGCTGGATCGCCTGGACCGATTCGAACAGGCGCGCCTCGTGATACGCGTCCTGACGCTGGAAATGCTGCGGCCTTAAGAAAAGGCCCTCTCCCCAAAGCACCTTTGCCGAATAGCTCATGACAAATCAATGAAATGTCGCCATATCGTCCATTAATACAGACTGGCGAATTGTTAAATAGGTCGGTCCGATCCACTTCACTCGCTACTTCACCCGCCGCTTTACTCCCCGCTCTTACCCGCAATTCACCGATGACAGAAGGTTTAGCGACTCGGTGGGCAATCCTTGTTCAGTGGGGATCACCGAGCCGCCGGTGACCGTCATTGCACAATTATGCAGGCCGACGATTATGCCGGATTTTTCGGATTTCGCCGGATCGAATGCGAATTTCCAGCGCTGCATTGCTGGCGCGCGAAATAGCGCGACGATTCCGACGGCCTGCGCCTCGTACGAAACCTTTTCAGTCGCGCTGTAATGCTGGCCCGGCGTGAGTGTCACTTCCCGGACGCCAAGCAGATCATCACCCAATGCGCTTTTCTCTTTTGCCGGATCCGTAAACGCATCGAAAGGTGCCTGCTCGAACGAAGTCGGATCTTTCAATATGTAGAGGCGAACCACTAAAGCGAGCGGCCGATTGTCGTTCGCCGCATTCAGATTCGGCGCCGCGTATAGTTTTACCCCTATATTTCGTGGGGGTTTCTGCGCGTCGGGCACCGGCGGCTTGCCAACTCCAGCAAGCTGCAGCGCGGCGGACGCGGCGCTGCCGAGCGCCGGTACGGCAGCCGCGCAGCCGCCAAGCACCGCAATGGCGCCGAGTGCACATAGGTAGCGAATCAGGCGTGCGTCCATCAATGAATAGCGACGTGCAATGCACGCGTGATCGGTAAATTTGTTAGTTTCAGCTTCGCCGTAATCAATATGCATTGCAATTTTTTCACCATTAACCGTCTTATAGAATCAGTGCGACTTTGAATACGGAACTGGATTTAACAATTCAAGACTTGAAATCGTTTTCGCATAAGAAGGCTATTTGTAATCACAACCTTGATATACCCTGACTTCCTTCTGACGAATGTTGAACTAATCAAATTTGGCCTGTACTATACCCGCGCATTGGCGCCAGGTGTAAAACCAGTTTCTTCGTTCACGTCCGAAATTACACGCTGTGATAAAACGATGAAAAAGCAATTCTTTTCAGTAATTTGCGGGGGCTTGTTAGTGTGCGGTCTGATTTCCGGCTGCGCCACGCAAAAAAACGACATCGCGTCGACGCCGGGCGCATTCGATAAGGGGCTCGCCGAAGCGGATGCCGCATCGAAGGCCGGTGATCAGGATCGCGCGATTGGCCTCTATCAAAAGCTGGCCGCCGCCGACCCGACGCGTGAGGAACCCTGGTCCCGCATCGCGCAGATTCAGTTTCAGCAACAGCACTATGGCCAGGCGATCGTTGCCGCGCAGGAAGCGCTGCAGCGTGACCAGTCCGATCGCGGCGCGAAGAGCGTGCTCGCGGTGGCAGGCTTGCGCATCGCGACTGCGTCGCTCGGTCAATTGCGTCAGGATGCGTCGCTCGCGGGAGACGCGAAGTCGGACGCGCAGGCACTGGCGCAGCAGCTGCGCGACACCTTGGGCGAGGACGCGTTGTTCCCGCCCGAGCAGCAGCCGCAGGCAGCCAAGGCCCCGCCCAAGCGCCGGCACATCGTCAAGCATGTCCCGGCGGTCGCGCAAAAGCCCGCGGACGCGGCGGGCAGCGGCGCCGTCACCACGCCGGTAGCGACCCCGGTCGCAACACCGGCGGTGAGCGCAGCCGCGAAGAGCGCGTCGGGTGGGCAGGCGGCGGATCCGTTCAGCGCGCTGCGCTAGGCGGGCCATTTCACAGGCGGCATGCGGTTCGGCGCGCTGTGCCCGAACCGGTTCTGGCGCCAGCAGGGGGAATCGTCGATGGCAAAGAAGGAAAGCATTCAGAAGCGCTTGCAGAAAGTGCGGCCGCCGCGGGTTCAGTTGACCTATGAGGTCGAACTCGGCGATGCGATCGAAGTGAAGGAGTTGCCGTTCGTCGTCGGCGTGATGGGCGACCTGGCCGGCCAGTCCGAAGTCGAACAGCCGAGGCTGCGCGATCGCCGTTTCGTCAGCATCGATCGGGACAACTTCGACGACGTGATGAAGGGCATCGAGCCGCGCGCGGCGTTCCAGGTGCCCAACAAGCTGAGCGATGCGGGCGGCACGTTCGCGGTGGACCTGCGGTTCCGCTCGATCGCCGACTTCAATCCCGATGAAGTCGTCTCGCAGATCGAACCGCTGCGGCGCCTGCTCGAAGCGCGTTCGAAACTCGCGGATCTGCGCAACAAGCTGGCGGGCAACGACCGTCTCGAAGATCTGCTGAGCGAAGTGCTGACCAATACCCAGCAATTGCAGGCACTGGCAAACGTTACCGGCACGCCGGGCGATGGCGAAAAGAATACGCCGGACGATTCCGAAGACGGGAGATCGTGATGAACCAGCAGACCGAAGCAGCCCGCGGCGCCGTTGCCGCCGAAGAAGAAGCGACCGTCGGCGCGCCCTCGCTGCTCGATGAAATCGTCGAGAAAAGCAAGGTCGCGAAGTCCGAACTCGAACATGCGCGCGCAAAAGATCTGATCGGCGAGCTGGTGCACCAGGTGCTCGACGGCACGGTGGTCGTCTCGAACAATCTGTCCGCGACGATCGACGCGCGGGTCGCCGAACTCGACCGGCTGATCTCCGCGCAGCTGAGCGCGGTGATGCACGCGCCGGCATTTCAGCGCCTCGAAAGCACGTGGCGCGGCCTCGACTATCTGTGCAAGGAAAGCAACACGGGGTCGACGATCAAGATCAAGGCCCTGCATGCGCCGATGCGCGACATCGTGCGCGACTTCAAGGGTGCCGTCGAATTCGATCAGAGCGCGCTCTTCAAGAAAGTGTACGAAGAGGAATTCGGCACGTTCGGCGGTGCGCCGTTCGGCGCGCTGATCGGCGACTATGAAATCACGCGTCAGCCGGAAGACATGTACTTCATCGAGCAGATGTCGCATGTGGCGGCCGCCGCGCACGCGCCGTTCGTGACGTCCGCTTCGCCGCAACTGCTCGGCCTCGAATCGTTCGCCGAACTCGGCAAGCCGCGCGATCTCGGCAAGGTGTTCGACACCGTCGAATATACGAAGTGGAAGTCGTTTCGCGACGCCGAGGATTCGCGCTACGTCGGGCTCACGCTGCCGCGTTTTCTCGGCCGCCTGCCGTTCAATCCGAAAGATGGCCAGACGGCGGATAGCTTCAATTTCGTCGAGGACGTGGACGGCACCGATCACAGCAAGTATCTGTGGTGCAACGCTTCATGGGCATTCGCTGCTCGTCTGACCGCCGCATTCGACGACTTCGGCTGGTGCGCGGCGATTCGCGGCGTGGAAGGCGGCGGCCTCGTCGAAGATCTGCCGACCCACACGTTCAAGACCGACGACGGCGAGATCGCGCTCAAGTGTCCGACCGAGATCGCGATTACCGATCGGCGCGAAAAAGAACTGAGCGACCTCGGCTTCATTCCGCTCGTGCACTGCAAGAACTCGGACTACGCGGCGTTCTTCGCGGCGCAGTCGGTGCAGAAACCGAAGAAGTACAGCACGGACAGCGCAAATGCGAACGCGGTGCTGTCCGCGCAACTGCAATACATCTTCTCCGTTTCTCGCGTTGCCCATTATCTGAAGGCAATGATGCGCGACAAGATCGGCAGTTTCGCATCCGCGCAGAACGTCGAAGTGTTCCTGAATCGCTGGATCTCGCAATACGTGCTGCTCGACGACAACGCGACCCAGGAACAGAAAGCGCAGTTTCCGTTGCGCGAGGCATCGATCCAGGTCGCCGAGATTCCGGGCAAGCCGGGTTCTTATCGATCGGTCGCATTCCTGCGCCCGCATTTTCAGCTGGACGAACTGTCGATTTCGCTACGGCTCGTCGCCGATCTGCCGAAGCCGGCAAATTCTTGACACACGGTACAAACCATCCTTCGGGGAGTCGTGAGCAATGAAAGACATTTACCTTAAATTTGGCAATCCCGCGATCAAAGGCGAATCGCAGGATAAGGATCACGCGGGCTGGATCGAGATCGACGCGTGGACTCATTCCATCGTTCAGCCGCGTTCCGCGACGGCCTCCACGGCCGGTGGCCATACCGCCGAGCGTTGCGAGCATGGCGACATGCAGTTCACGAAAGACATCGACGTGGTGAGCCCGCTGCTGTACCAGCATGCGTCGGGCGGCACGACGTTCGACGAAGTGTCGATCGACTTCATGCGCTCGGACGGTGAAGGCAACCGCATCAAGTACCTCGAAATCAAGCTGAAGTACGTGATCATTTCGAGCGTCACGCCGGCAGTCGCCGGCGTGGGACTGCCGACCGAACAGTTCTCGCTGAAGTACGCGGCGGTGCAGTGGAAGTACACGCAGCAGAAAATCGGCGGCAACCAGGGCGGCAACGCGCAAGGTGCATGGAGCCTCACGAAGAACGACAAGACCTACGCGGTCTGATGGTCGTGCGCAGGCGAGGCGGCGTGCCGGCACGTAGGTTTGCCGGCACGGCGACCTGGCGAGGGCGCCGCGTCTTATGAAGCGTTTCGAACCAAGCCTGCTCGACAAGCTGTTCGACGACCAGCCGCACGCGTCGGCGCCTGCCGTGATGCGGCAGTTGTCGATCGACGAGCTGAAGGCCACGGTTGCGCGTGATCTCGAGTCGATCCTGAATACGCGCATCGCGTTCAGCGAGCACGAACTGGCGGCGTTGCCGGAGTGCCAGCGTTCGGTGCTCACCTACGGGCTGAACGATTTCTCCGGCCTGAGTCTCGCGAGCCATTACGACCGGACCTTCATCTGCCGCTCCATCCAGCAGGCAATCGAGCGTCACGAGCCGCGCTTGCAGCGAGTGGCGGTCACGCTGGAACTGGCGAGGCAGTCCGCGAACGCATTGTGTTTCGCGATTCAGGCGGTGCTGGTCGTGCACCCGACGCAG
Source organism: Paraburkholderia sp. ZP32-5 (assembly GCF_021390495.1). Classification (NCBI taxonomy): domain Bacteria; kingdom Pseudomonadati; phylum Pseudomonadota; class Betaproteobacteria; order Burkholderiales; family Burkholderiaceae; genus Paraburkholderia; species Paraburkholderia sp. ZP32-5. The sequence goes on from NZ_JAJEJP010000001.1 coordinate 3,947,721, forward strand.
GAGCCCGTGAATTTCGACGCGACGCTCCAGCCGTCGACCTTGCAGTATTCGGTCACGCGCGCTCGCGCAAAGGCGTAAGTCACGCCTACACGGCCGTTGCCGGCGTGAGCGCGCGGAGCACACTGAGTTTCAGGGGCTGGAAATACCGATGGAAGAGCTGTTGCCGTATTACGAGCGCGAGCTGTCGTTCCTGCGGCGGTACTCGCGCGACTTCGCCCAGCGTTACCCGAAGATCGCCGCGCGCCTGACGATGGTGGGCGAGCATGGCGAGGACCCGCACGTCGAGCGCATGATCGAGTCGTTCGCGCTGCTCGGCGCGCGCATCAACAAGAAGCTGGACGACGACTACCCCGAATTCACCGAGGCGTTGCTCGAAGTCCTGTATCCGCACTATCTGCGTCCGTTTCCGTCGTGCTCGATCGCGCAGATGGGCGGCGGTGCGTCGCTCGCGCAGCTCACCGCGCCCGCTCTGGTGAAACGGGGCACCGAACTGAAATCGCGACCGATACGCGGCGTGCAGTGCCGCTTCCGTACCGCGTTCGATGTCGTGCTCGCACCGCTGCGCGTTGCGCAGGCGCGCTACATGCCGGTCGCGATGGCGCCCGGCGCGATCGTGCTGCCGGGCAACGCGAGCGGCATCGTGTCGATCACGTTCGAATCGACGGCTCCGCAGCGCGATCTCGCGGGGCTGGGCGTCGATCAACTGCGCACCTACCTGCACGGCGAGCAGTCGCTGATCGCGGCGCTCGGCGATTGCCTGTTCGTGCATGCGTTGCAGGCCTACGTCGAACCGGAGCGTAACGGGCGCTGGCATGCGCTAACGTCGCTGCCGTTCTCGCAGGCCGGCTTTGCCGAAGACGATGCGCTGATCGACTACCCGGCGCGTTCGCATCCCGCCTACCGCTTGTTGACCGAGTACTTCGCGTTCCCGGCGAAATTCGACTTCGTCGATTTCGATCTCGCGGCGATGACGGCCGCGCCCGTCGGTCGATGCAATCAGCTGACGCTGCACGTCGTGTTGAAAGACGTACGCGGCGATTCGCATGCGGCGCGGCTGCTCGATGCGCTGTCGGCCGATCATCTGCGCCTCTTCTGCACGCCAGTGGTGAACCTGTTCCGGCAGCACGGCGACCCGATCCGGCTCACGCATGAAGCTGTTTCTTATCCGGTCGTCGCTGAAGGGCGACATGCGTTCGCGTACGAGGTGTATTCGATCGATTCGGTGCAACTCGTGCGGCAGCGTCAGCATGACGAACGCGTCGTCGAATTCCGTCCGTTCTATTCGCTGCGTCACGGCGAAAGCGCGCGCGCCGGTCACTACTGGTTTTCGCGCCGCAACGAATGGGTCGCGCAGAAAAGCCCCGGCTACGAAACGGAAATCTCGATCGTCGATATCGACTTCGATCCGTCCGCGCAGCAGACCGACACGTTGAGCCTCGAACTGACCTGCACGAACGGCGATCTGCCGGCCGGACTCGCGATGGGCCTCGGCGGCGGCGACCTGTTCGCCGAAGGCGTGTCGCAAGCCGGCGACATGGCGATGCTGCGGCGCCCTACCCCGACCGCGCGTTTCGAGCGCCGTCAGGCCGCTCACTGGCGACTGTTGTCGCATCTCGCGCTGAACCATGTGTCGCTGGTGAACGGCGGTGCGACGGTGCTGCGGGAGATGCTCGCGCTCTACGATCTGCGCCGCACCGCCGTGTCCGCGCGGCATATCGAAGGCATCGTCGACGTCGCGCAATCCGGCTCGGTGCAGTGGCTGCCCGGCAAACCATTCGCCACGTTCGTGCGCGGCCTCGAAGTTCGCGTGACGCTCGACGAGGAATTTTTCGTCGGCACGAGCCTCGGCACCTTCGTGCGGGTGCTCGACCGGTTCTTCGGGCTCTATGTGCATCTCAACAGTTTCGTGCAGCTGGTGGCCATTTCGGCACGCACCGGCGAGGAGATCATCCGATGCAAACCCCGCAGCGGCGAATCGATCCTCGCGTAATCGAGCGCCTGCTCGAAGAGCCGCACAGCTTCGAATTTTTCCAGGCTGTGCGGCTGATCGAGAAATGGTTCAGCGATTCATCGCCCACCGCAAAAAGCGACGTGCTGCCCTACCGGATCGGCTTTCGCAACACGCTGTCGCTCGCGTTTCCGCCGAGCGAGATCGAGCGGATCATGCCGTACGACGACGCGGGCAATGCGTTGGGCGCGGACGGAGCACGGACCGCGGCGCTCGATGCCGGCACGATCTCGCGCGTCGATCTGACGCCGGCATTCTTCGGTCTGCTCGGCGGCCAGGGCGCGCTGCCGCTGCACTACACCGAACAGATCGCCGCGCGCGAGCATCTGTGGCGCGACGGCGCGGCGCGCGAATTCTTCGACGTGTTTTCCAATCGAGCGACGGCGCTCTTCTACGCGGCATGGAAGAAATACCGTCTGCCGCTTCACTACGAACTCGATCGCGACGAACGCTATCTGCCGCTGCTGCTGGCGCTCGCGGGTGTCGTCAGCGACGATGCCCGCGGCGCGCTGCACGAAGGCGATGGCGCGCTACTCGACGAAGCGGTAGCCGGCCATGCGGTGGCCGCAAGGCATCGGCCGGTATCGGCGGCGTGGCTGCGGCACACGCTGTCCGAATACTTCAACGTACCGATCGGCGTCGAGCAGTTCGTCGGCAGGTGGTACGACGTGCCGCCCGAGCAGTTGTCGATGCTCGGTCAACGCAACGCCGTACTCGGCGCGACCGCGTTTGCCGGCGAGCGCGTCTGGCAGCGCGACATGCGCGTCCGGCTCGTGATCGGCCCACTAACGCTGCGTGACTACGAGGCGTTCCTGCCGGGCGCGGAACATTCGCGCGCGCTCGAACGGATGCTGACCTTGCTGGCCGGCGTGACCTTCGAATACGAAGTCACGCTGGTGCTCAGGCGCGAGGACGTGGCACCGAGCTATCTCGGCAAAGGTTCGCGGCTCGGCTGGGACGCCTTCCTGTGCACACGCGAGTCCGAGCACGACCGCTCGGACGCGCGCTACGAACTGCATGTAATTCACTGACCTCGAAGACGAACGAGCCCACCCCCACGACATGAGCACGCCCCTTAAAACGCTGATCGAAAAACTCAACGCGGCTTGCCGCCTCGCCGCCGAACGGGCGGCGAGCTTGTGCCTCGCGCGCGGGCACTACGAAGTCGATCTCGAGCATTTGATGCTCGCGTTTCTCGACCAGCCAGAGGGCGACGTCATTGCCGTGCTGCGGGCATCGCGCATCGATCCGCATGCGTTGCGCGCGGATCTGGAGCGCGAACTCGAACGCCTGAAAACAGGCAATACCCGCACGCCGGTGTTTTCTCCGCATCTGATCGCGCTGTTCGAGCAGGGTTGGCTGATTGCATCGCTCGATTCGCAGATCGGCCGTATCCGCTCGGGTCATCTGCTGCTCGCGCTGTTGAGCGCGCCGGACCTCGCGCAGTTCGCGCAGCGGATGTCGCCGCGCTTCGGCGACGTGCGCGTGGCCGAACTCAAGCATCGTTTCGACGAGCTGACCGAGGGCTCGTCGGAAGCCGCGCCGCAGCCGACGGCGACGCAAGGCGACGAGCCGATCCAGATGCAAACCGGCGCGTCACCAACACCCGCGCTCGATACCTACACGACCGATCTGACGCGCCGCGCGCGCGACGGACATGTGGACCCAGTGATCGGCCGCGAGGCGGAGATCCGCCAGGCGATCGACATCCTGATGCGGCGCCGGCAGAACAACCCGATCCTGACCGGGGAGGCGGGTGTCGGCAAAACCGCGGTCGTCGAAGGATTGGCATTGCGCATTGCCGCCGGCGATGTGCCGCAGCCGTTGCGCGGCGTAGCGCTGCACGTGCTCGACATGGGCCTGCTGCAAGCGGGCGCGAGCGTAAAGGGCGAGTTCGAGAATCGCCTGAAGAGCGTGATCGACGAGGTCAAGAAGAGCCCGCATCCGGTCATTCTGTTTATCGACGAGGCGCACACGATCATCGGCGCGGGCGGTCAGGCCGGCCAGAACGACGCGGCGAATCTGCTGAAGCCGGCGCTCGCGCGCGGCGAGCTGCGCACGATCGCCGCCACCACCTGGAGCGAATACAAGAAGTACTTCGAAAAGGACGCGGCGTTGGCGCGCCGTTTCCAGGTCGTGAAAATCGAGGAGCCCGACGAGCCGCTCGCCGCCGCGATGTTGCGCGGCATGAGCGCGCTGATGGAACGTCACTTCGGCGTGCGCATTCTCGATGAGGCGATCACCGAGGCCGTGCGCCTGTCGCATCGCTATATCGTCGGGCGTCAGTTGCCGGACAAGGCGATCAGCGTGCTCGACACCGCCTGCGCGAAAGTGGCGCTCGCGCATGGCTCGACGCCAGGCCTGATCGACGACAGCAGGAAATACATCGAGCGGATCGACGCGGAAATCGCCGCGCTCGAACGCGAAGACGCGAGCGGGATCGATCACGCTGAGCGTCTCGACGCGTTGCGCGCCACTCGTGACGCCGAATCGCAGCGTCTTGCCGCGAGCGAGGCGCGCTACGACGAAGAGCGCGAACTCGTCACGCAAATCAGCGCATTGCGCGAGCGGATCGATGCCGCGCGCGCCGACGGCACGTCGGGCGAGCGGCTGCGCGACGCCGATGCCGCGCGCGACGCCCTCCCCGCTCTGATCGAAAAACTGCATACGTTGCAGGCGCAAGGACCGATGGTGCCGTTGCAGGTGGATGCGCATGGAGTCGCCGAAATCGTCGCGTCGTGGACCGGCATCCCGCTCGGCCGCATGATGAAGAGCGAAATCCAGACCGTGCTGAATCTGCGCGAACTGCTCGCCGCTCGCGTGCTCGGCCAGGATCATGCGCTCGATGCGATCGCGCAACGCGTGCGGACAGCCGGCGCGAACCTCGAAGATCCGGACAAGCCGCGCGGCGTGTTCATGTTCGTGGGGCCGTCAGGCGTCGGCAAGACGGAGACCGCGCTGGCGCTCGCGGACCTTCTATATGGCGGCGAACGCAAGCTCGTGACGGTCAACATGAGCGAGTACCAGGAAGCGCACAGCGTATCGGGGCTGAAGGGCTCGCCGCCAGGATACGTCGGCTATGGCGAAGGCGGTGTGCTGACCGAGGCGGTACGTCGCAATCCGTACTCGGTCGTGTTGCTCGATGAGATCGAGAAAGCGCATCCCGACGTGCTCGAAATGTTTTTCCAGGTGTTCGACAAAGGCACGATGGACGATGCCGAGGGGCGCGCGATCGATTTCCGCAATACGTTGATTGTGTTGACGTCGAATATCGGCTCCACCACGGTGATGCAGGCCTGCCTGAACCAGCCCGCCGACGAACTGCCCGACGCGGACGCGCTCACGGAACTGCTGCGCCCGGCGCTCTACAAGGCGTTCAAGCCGGCCTTCCTCGGCCGCATGAAAGTCGTGCCGTACTACCCGATTCCCGACGACGTGCTGGCCGGCATCATCGAACTCAAACTCGACCGGATAGCGACTCGCATTGCGGCGAACCACGGAGCGCAATTCGACTGGGACGAGTCGCTGGTCGATGCGGTGCTGGCCCGCTGTACCGAGGTGGATTCCGGCGCGCGCAACGTCGACCACATTCTGAACGGCACGCTGCTGCCCGAACTCGCGCAGCACGTGCTCACGCGTCTGGCGGACGGCGTCGCGATCGAACGCATTGCCGTGCGCGCCAACGACGCCGGCGATTTCGACTACACGGTGAGCTGAATGGGCACTCGCGATCTTTCATCAAACGACATGCAGACCGACATGCACACCGATCACGCCGCGCTGCTCGAACCAATCAGCGAAACCTCGCCGTGCGGCGACGATCTGCTGCTGTCGACGGACTTCGACGCGATCCAGCAGGCGCGCCGCTTCGACGACCCGTCGCTCGACCAGGGCGAATGGGTCACCGATATCAAGGAAGCGGACTGGCCGTTCGTGATCACGCATTGCACGACGCTGTTGAGCACGCGAACCAAGGACCTGCGGCTCGCCGTGTGGCTGACCGAAGCGCTCGCGATACGCGACGGGTTGGCGGGACTCACGGCGGGTTATCGGGTGCTGACGGGTCTGGTCGAACGTTACTGGGAGCAGATCCATCCGCTCGCGGATGGCGACGATGCCGACGATGCCGGGTATCGGCTCGCCAATGTCGGCTGGCTCGCGGGGCGTAGCGCCGAACTGCTGCGCGTGGTACCGCTGACGCAATCGGGCATGGCGTTCAGCGCGCTCGACTGGGAGGTGGCGACCAACGCCGCGCAGGCCGCGAAGCGCGATCCCGATCACGCGGACGACATCCTGCGCGGCAAGCCGTCGATCGAACAGATCGACGCGTCGAAGCGTGCGACCGCGGTGGCGTTCTATCCGGCGCTGCTCGATCAGTTGCGCGCGTTCGAAGCGGCGATGAACGCGCTCGACACGCAGCTCGATCAACGCGCGGGCGACGCGGCGCCGAGTTTTCGCCGCACGCGCGACACCTACGACACCGTGTATCGGCTCGCCGAACGTTTCGCGCGCGATGTGGGAGCGAACACGCATGCCGTGCCGAATCCCCCCGAGGCGCGGCCAGCGGTGTCTTCGCCGCCCGAGCGAAGCGAGCCGCGTTTTATCGCACCGTTACCGTTGCTGTCCGATCAGGAGCCCGACGTGACCGTTTCGCGTTTCCAGTCTGCGCAGTCTGCCCAGCCGGTTGGCCCGGCTGGAATCCGGAGCCGGGAGGACGCCGTCGCGCAACTGCGCGCGGTGGCCGTGTTCTTTCGCAGGACGGAGCCGCATAGTCCGGCGGCGTATCTGGCGGACAAGGCAGCGGAATGGGCGGATATGCCGTTGCATCAGTGGCTGTCGGCGGTCGTCAAGGACGATGGGTCGCTGGCCCATCTGCGCGAGTTGCTTGGGGTGAAGGAAGGCTGACGGGCGGAGGAAAAAGAACATGGGCGCTCAGGACATCACGTCGATTTTGCAATCGACCGCCAGCCAGTCAGGCCGGCTCCTTAAGCTCGACACGGTGCTGGGCTCGGACGTGTTGCTGCCGCAACGAATCATCGGCCATTCGCGGATTGGCAGAGAACTCAGCTTCACCATCGACGTGGTGTCGCTCAACGGCACCGTCGAGTTGAAGTCGTTGATTGCGACGACAGCGACGCTCTGGCTACAGCAAACCGACAGCAGCACGTATGTACCGATCAACGCGTATGTACATACGGCGAGACGGCTCGGTTCGGACGGACAGTTGACGAGCTATCAGTTGGTGATGTCGAGCTGGATGCATTTCCTGCGTTTCAGGAAAGACGCGCAGATCTTTCAGGAACAAACGACCGACGCGATTATCGAGGCGATCTTCGCGAAGCATCCGCAGGCGGCCGGCGCTTACCGGTTCGAAATCGCCAAGCCGGCACCTGTACGGTCTTTCTGCATGCAGTACGAGGACGACCACAACTTCGTGCATCGGCTGCTGGAATCGGAAGGCTGGTTTTACACCGTCGAACAGGGGTCCGACGGCAAGTCGCACACGCTCGTCATCACCGACGATATCTATTCGTTGAAGCCGCTTTCGCCTCAACAGGTCGAGTTCTATCGTTCGAGCGTGACGAGCGAAACCGATGCGCTCGTGCAATGGGTCGGCTCGCGCGCGCTACAGAGCACCACGTATTCGTTCACCACCGTCGACTACAAAACGCCTCAAACGCCGAAGGCTCAGAGCATTCCGACCAAAGCGGACCAGGGCAGTCTGCCGGATCAGGCGGAAGTGTATGAATACGGCGGCGCCTATACGTATAACGCGAGCGGCCGGGGCTCAGATATCAGCCGCTTCCACATGGAAGAGTGGGAGTCGCGCGCGAAACGCTTCCACGGTACGGGCAGCGTGCGGCGCATGGATGCGGGGCACTGGTTCGAGTTCGTCGACTATCCGGAATACGCGAATGACTCCGCTCAGGACCGTCAGTTCGTCGTTATCGAAACGCGCTGGTACGTCGAGAACAATCTGTCGGTCGGCGATAGCCAACCGTTTCCCTATAGCCTGCAGAACGAACTGGCTGCGGTCCGCGCCAATCACCAGGGCACGAGCGATCCGTTTCAGGTGCCCGACGCATCGGGCAGCGCCGGATTCTTCCTCGTCGAAATCGAAGCACAGCGGCGTACCGTTCCGTATCGAAGCCCGTTCGAACACAAAAAGCCCGTGCTGTCGACACAGACGGCAACCGTCGTCGGACCGTCGGGCGAAGAGGTGTACACCGACAGCCTGAACCGCGTGAAGGTCCTGATGAACTGGGACCGCTCCGGCAATACGGAAAGCTCGTCGTGCTGGATGCGGGTGATGAGCACGCACGCCGGCAGTAACTTCGGCGGTGTCTACGTGCCGCGTATCGGTCAGGAAGTGGTCGTCACCTTTCTCGATGGCGATTGCGATCGGCCGCTCGTCTCGGGCGCGGTTTTCAATGGCGCGCAGACACCGCAATGGCACACGCAGGGCGTGATGTCCGGATACAAGTCGAAGGAATACAAAGGCTCGGGCTTCAACCAACTGGTATTCGACGACACCACCGGACAGAACAGGACGCAGATCTTCAGTTCGAGCGCATCGTCGTACCTGCAACTGGGCTATCTGGTGGACCAGCAGGACAACAATCGCGGTTCGTTCCTCGGTACGGGCTTCGATCTGAAGACGGAATCGTTCGGCGCGGTGAGGGCTTCGCAGGGCCTGTACCTGTCAACCTTCTCGCGCGGAGGCACCGCCAGCCAGCCGCTCGATGTGAAAGAGGCCAACAGCCATCTGTCCGATTCGGCGAACATCATGCAGACCCGCTCGGACTCGGCAACGGCCGTGCAGGCGGAAGGATTGACCGAAGGGCATGACGAACTCGCCGCGTTCGTCACCGCAACGCAGAGCAATCAGTCCGGCGGCGCTGGTAGTGGCGGTAGCAGCGGCGGTAGCGCTGGCGGCGGTTCGGGTTCCGCCAACGGATTCTCGGAACCCGTGATGGTGCTCGGAAGCCCGAACGGCATCGGCTTGACGACGATGAAGTCGGCCCACGTGGCCGCGACCGATCACGTCAACATGGTCAGCGGCGGCAACACCTACGTTGCCGCGACTCAGTCCTTCATTACGAGCGTCGGACAGAAAATCAGCCTGTTCGCGCAGGGCGCCGGCATGAAGCTGTTCGCCGGCAAGGGCAAGGTGCAGGTGATGGCGCTGGCGGACAACCTGGAACTGACCGCCGACAAGACGCTGAAAGTCGTGTCGACCGCCGATGCGGTTGCGGTGAGCGCGCAGAAGGAAATCACGCTGTCGGCCGGCGGCGCGGTGATCCGCATCGCCAACGGCGACATTCAGGTGCATGCGCCGGGCAAGCTCGACTTCAAGGGGGCATCCCACGTTTTCGACGGCCCGCAAGGCGAGAATGCATCGGCATCGGTGCCGGCTTCCGGCTCCTGTGCATCCCAGTTCGCCTCCGCCGCATCGAGCGGCGCCGCGCTCGTTTGATCCCGCTCCCCTGCCCGCGATAACCATGACCACGGACACCTATCTGATCGTCGAGCCTAACAACGGCGAGTTCGACATGGGCGACGGACCGAGAGCCTACGAGGTGGGCGAACTCGTGCCGGAAAAGCGTCCCGAACTCGCCGGCGTGGCGCCGGTGCTATACCTGCTCGATCACGGTGAACGGCAACTTTCGCACATCCATGCGATGGCCTCGAACGATCACGAACAGCAGCGCGCGCCGATCGTGTGCGCGACTCTGGAGACCGAGGCCGGGATCGATGAAGTACGCGAGCATCTCGCGCAAGCGCTGCTTCTGTCCAAACCCGTGGCCGGCACAGCCGTGTTCCGTTACTACGATCCGCGCGTGTACTCGCATCTGGGCTGGATACTCGAACCGTCGCAACTGGCCACGCTGATGGGACCGGTCGTGCGCTGGAGCTGGCTGGATGTGTCGGGCCAATGGAAGAACGCGCGTTTCGACGGACAGCCCAGCGCGCCGCTCGCCGTGCGCGACGAGCAGTATCAGCAGATCGCGCGGCTCGCGCTGGTCCGCCAGGTGCTGACGCTGCTGCAGGACGGAGGCGTGGACATCACGCCTGAACTGCCCCGCCAGATCGACGCGCAGATTCGCAAGGCCGAGGCCTACGGTCTCGAAGCGGAAGATCAGATCCCGTTCGCGCTACACGGCGTGCTCGTGGCATCGAATTTCGACCGGCATCCGCAGATTCAGGCGGTGATTGCCGGTGCACGCGCGAAGCCGTACGCCGAAGCAGTAGCGGCCTTCGACGATAACGACTGGCAACGTATCGGCCGCGAAAGCGCCGACTATCCGTTGCGCTGACACAGAACCGGTTTTCTGGAGAACAACAATGCCTGCGCAATCCGGCACACCTAGCGTATCCGCCATGACGAAGTCCGCCGCTGCGGCGGGTGCTCCGTCGACTTCATGCAAGATGTGCCAGAAGAAGGGATTGCCCATCCTTCCGGTGCGTTATGCCGCGCTGGCGGCGACACGCGCGCATGGCATCGACGGCGTGCCGCTCGTCAGCGGCAATTTCGGCATGCACGTGCAGGACGTGGCCAATGCGAAGGCGAAATACACACTGCGCTCGCTGCGATCCGGGTTCGTGTACGTCTACTATCCGAAGACGTCGAAGTGGCAATGCTATGCGGTGACGAACGAAGGAAACTGCTACGACTGCCCGCTCGACACGGTGCTGGACCGCTCGCTCGAAAAGCCCTTCTCGTGTACCCAGACCGGACATCCGGAACTCGCGCAGTGCATCACGATCGACCATGCCGATACGGTAGGCACGGTCTTTCTCGCATTCAGCGACGTGCAGTGGACCAAGGCCGTGCGGGACGCGTACGCGGCGGACAAGGATGGATGCCGCACGAAGCGGATGCAGGCGTTCAACGCGTCGGCGTGGTTCGCGAGTCCGGGCAATGCGACTCACGCCGCGTCGGCAACGCACGTGCAGCAGGTCGTTTCCGAATACAAGGGAGGGGGGACTGTGCCGTTCATGACGTCGCCGTTTCCGTGGCGCGATCGCAGTCAGGAAGCGGCCGCGCTGAATGCCGCGATGGATCATCTTGCGCCGAAGAAAGGGGCGGTTTTTGCGCTGTGGGACCCGGTTGGTATTACGCAGGAACTGAACGTTGAGAATCGCTTTGCGTATGGTGTGGTGCAAGCTAAGTATCAGTGGGGGGCATGGTCGGCATCGATGGTCATGAACTGGCAGGCGGTGGTCGAGGACGGCGCGGTCAAGGACGACAGCAGCGCCGAGCAGATGCTGGAAGGCCAGATCATGGAGAACAATGCGATCCTCTCGCTCTTCGACGGCGGCAAAGCGATGAATAGCCAGCTTGCGCAGGCGCGTGCGAGCGATCAGGCGGGGTTGAAGCAGGTTCGCGACGACTCGTGGGAGCCTTATAACGACTGCGTAAGCGTAAACGCGGCGGGCCAGTATCTCAAGGCAATGCAGAAGGATTTTGCCAACGAACAGAATGTCACCTGGCTGCCGTTGTCGCAGGATTACACGAAGTGGCTCACGTCGCCGAACCTTGCGCATGTGTTTCAGTACGACCATGACGCGACTGATGCGCTGAGCGGGATGCACTACGAAAGCACATTTACCGATTGCATCGCAGGGGCGAGCGCTCGCAAGGAGACGTTCGACCAGCTCACGAAATGGTTGCAGGGCAAGCCGGACGATCAAACGAATCTGTTGCTGCGCGCCCTTTGTCTGAACCTGACTGTGAACGTCAACAACCTGAATTCGGCGGCGGGATTTCCGGTGGCCGAATTGCGCGAGACCAGCGCGAAGGCTATCGAGAGCTGGTTTCAAGCCGCCAAGGCGGTGCAGGGCAAAGCGCCTAAAGACTTCACGACTTTTTATCTACGTGGCGCGCGTCTTGTTTATGAAGCCGGCGCGCCGATTGCGAAGGTGGTGGCGGGCGGCGCCGAGAGTGTGGCCGCGAAGACCGCGGTTCTCCTTGCCGCCGCACGCACGGGTAAGGTGGTGGTCTACCGTCCCGTGCAGGGCTCGCAGTCTCAATGGATCACGTATTTTGCCCGTCAGATGTACGAGATGATGCCGGCGGACAAGCGCCCGAGCATGCGCACGCTGAAGTCACAAATCCGCGCGCAGTTCACGACCAAGGACGCCAACGGCCGGACAACGTCGGTGCCGCAATACATCATCCTGGACAAGGACGGGCTCGCCGACGTCAACAAGGGCGCAGCCGGAAAGGCCACGGCGCAGCAGGTCGTCAATCCGGCGAACAAGCTGATGCTGACCGACGAGACCATCGAAGCCGAATTCGTGCCGACGTTCCGTAAGGTGACAGGCGGCGAAGTTGCGGGCTCGGCGATCGGCGCGGTATTCACCGCGATCAACGTGATGTTCGCGTGGAAAGAGTTCAGCAAATCGACGCACTTCAACAGCCGCGAAACGATGCTCAAGTTCGGTACGTCGCTGACCACACTGGCCGGCGGCGCTGCGGGTTTTTCCGGCAATCTGATCGAGTCGATGCACAGCGCGAAGCTGACGCTGCCGAAATTTTTGTCGAAGGATCTGGCAGAAAACCTGGGCGTGGCGGGACGCATACTAGGAGCGCCTGCTGCTATTGTCGGTGCCGTATATGACTTCATCAACTTCACGGAGCAATGGAAGGCGGGGCACGTCGGACTGGCCATCGCGTACTTTATGTCGGGAATTCTCGGCTTCGTGCTTGCCGTATGCCTTCTGCTTGACATAATGGCGTCATGGCTATTGCCACTCACTCTTCTGTTAATTGCCATCGGCCTTGTCATCATGTGGTTCAAGGAGAGAGAGATAAAGGAGTTTCTTGGTCGGAGCTATTTCGGTAAACACGAGGACGGCAAATACCTATCTTTTGCGGAAGAGCAGAAGGCCTATAACGGCTTGGGAGCATAAGAATGGCATGGGATGGCACGTACTGGGTCAAGCTGCGCCGTCAACTGACCGATGAAGAGAAGACGCGGCAACTGCGAGTCGATCGATCTGCGAGCACGAGGGTGAAGACCGACTATTCCGCCTTCGCGATGAACGACGCGTGGCTCGAATTGACGAATAACGCCTACGTGCAACGAGGCATATTGACGTATGGTTTCCTCATGCTTCTGCCCGTCAGCATTATGTTTGTATGCGGAGCGATATGGGCGATGCGCAACCCGCCACCCAACACGCACGGTGCCGAGTTGACGTTCGCAATGGCTTTCATGGTCTGCTTCATGCTTTTCGGGTGCTGTATGGTGTTGGTGTGTCTCTGGGGACTCCACCAGGAAAACTTTACCTGGACGCGGATTCCGATTCGATTCAACCATCGCACGCGCATGGTGCATGCCTTTCGTGGGGCAGGTGCGAAAGGCGTCATTTCCGTTCCTTGGGACAAGGCGTTCTTTTTTATCGAGAAGCGCCCGAAGGACCCGATTTCGAGGGGAACGCCGTACGGTCTGCGTTGCCACGTGCTCGACGACCAGGGGCGTGTGAGCCAGTCGTTCACGGTCGGCCGGCGTGTGTACACCATCGACGACGAGACGACCGAAAACGGTCGCTCGATTGTCCACGAACTGAACGACCAGTTCGAGTTCATTCGTCGATACATGGAGGGCGGACCGAGCGCCGTTCCCGCACCCGATCTGGTGCCGATCGAGGTGTCGCTGAGCAATAGCTGCAAGCTGGCTTTCCGCAACGATAAGGCGTTACTTGCAGAGGGCAACGTGGTCGCGACAGCTCTCGTCTGGGTATTGAAACCCTTCCTGATGCTGATAGCGCTTCTGCACTACATCGGTATGCGCACGAGCCGCGAACCGGTCTGGCCCGCGGATATCGACGCAAGTCCGGTGTCGATGGCGAGGGCGTGAGCAGCAGGTACAGCGCGTGTCTTTCGAGAAACGGCATCAATAACGCACGTCGGCGGACGGAGAGAACAGGAATGGCATGGGACGGCACATTCTGGGTCAAGCTGCGCCGGCAATTGACCGACGAAGAAACGACGCGGCAACTGCGTGTCGACCGGTCCGCTAGCAGCAACGTGACCCAAGATGACTATCTCGTTTTCGCGATGAACGACACGTGGCTGGAAATGACCAATGCTGCGTACGTGCAGCGGGGGATGCTGACCTATGGCTGCCTTTTCCTTCTTGTGGGAGGGGTGGTCGCTGCTTACGTCGCAATATGGTGCCTGTTGAATCCACCTCCCAATACCTTCGGCACTGAGTTGATGCTAGCCGACGCATTCATGGCGTGTGGCATGTTATTCGGATTCTTCATCGTACTCGCGTCGTTATGGGGACTTCACCAGGAAAACTTCACCTGGACCAGAGTCCCGATTCGCTTTAATCGCCAGACGCGCATGGTGCATGCCTTTCGTGGGGCCGGCTCGAACGGCGTTATTTCCGTTCCGTGGGACAAGGCGTTCTTTTTTATCGAGAAACGCCCGAAGGATCCGATTTCGAGGGGAACACCGTACGGACTGCGTTGCCATGTACTCGACGACCAGGGGCGTGTGATGCAGTCGTTCTCAGTGGGGCGGCGGGTATTCACCATCGACGACGAGACGACCGAAAACGGCCGCTCGATTGTCCATACGCTAAACGATCAATTCGAGCTCATTCGCCGATACATGGAAGGCGGCCCGTCCGCCGTCGCCGCCCCTCCTTTGGTGCCACTTGAGGTATCGCTGAGCAACAGCCTGAAACTGCTTGCCCGCGACGACAAGGCGCTACTTGCCGAGGGTAACGTCGTCGCTACATCTGTCGTCTGGTTGCTGAAGCCATTCGAAATATTGACGGCAGTTCTGCACTACATCGGCATGCGCACGAGTCGCGAGCCGGTTTGGCCTGTGGATATCGACGCGAGTCCGGTGTCGATGGCGAGGGCGTGAGCAGCAGGTACAGATGCGTGTCTTTCGAGAAAGGACATCAATAACGCGCAGGCAAACGGAGAGAGCAGGAATGGCATGGGACGGCACATTCTGGATCAAGCTGCACCGACAGCTGACCGACGAAGAAAAGACGCGGCAACTGCGTGTTGACCGGTCCGCTAGCAGCAACGAGACTCAGGATGACTATCTCGTTTTCACGATGAATGACACGTGGCTGGAAATGACCAATGCTGCGTACGCGCAGCGAGGCATGCTGACCTATGGCTGCCTTTTCGTTCTCGCTGGGGGCGTGTTCGCCGTCTCGCTAGCAATATTGTGCCTGTTGAATCCACCTTCTAATGTTTCCGGTACTGAGCTAACCCTGGCCGAGGCATTCATCGTGTGTTTCATGTTATTCGGATTCTTCATCGTACTCGCGTCGTTATGGGGACTGCACCAGGAAAACTTCACGTGGACCAGAATCCCGATCCGCTTCAATCGCCAGACGCGCATGGTGCATGCCTTTCGTGGGGCCGGCTCGAACGGCGTTATTTCCGTTCCGTGGGACAAGGCGTTCTTTTTTATCGAGAAACGCCCGAAGGATCCAATTTCGAGGGGAACACCATACGGACTGCGTTGCCATGTACTCGACGATCAGGGGCGCGTGATGCAGTCGTTCTCAGTGGGGCGGCGGGTATTCACCATCGACGACGAGACGACCGAAAACGGCCGCTCGATTGTCCATACGCTAAACGATCAATTCGAGCTCATTCGCCGATACATGGAAGGCGGCCCGTCCGCCGTCGCCGCCCCTCCTTTGGTGCCACTTGAGGTATCGCTGAGCAACAGCCTGAAACTGCTTGCCCGCGACGACAAGGCGCTACTTGCCGAGGGTAACGTCGTCGCTACATCTGTCGTCTGGTTGCTGAAGCCATTCGAAATATTGACGGCAGTTCTGCACTACATCGGCATGCGCACGAGTCGCGAGCCGGTTTGGCCTGTGGATATCGACGCGAGTCCCGTATCACTAGCGGAGGCGTAAGCAGCAGGTAAAGATGCGTGTCCTTCAAGAAAGTGAATAAGGCCGATAGGCACCTGGAGAATTTTTCGACCTCCCTTGCCGGTCGCGCTGAGGCACACGCGTTTGCCGTAGCGCGCTATCCAGATTTCCCCCTTTACAGACCGTCATGAAAAAAAGTCGTCTATCGATCGTCAAGCTTTGCGTCATCGTGCCGATCGCGCTGCTATTGATTGCTTTTGTGTGGGTATTGGCGCGAGCGCATCTGGAACTTGGCGGAAGCCAGCCGAATCAGCAGATTCTGGGCCGGGCGCTTACCGACGGGCAGCGTGCCATGGACCAGGCCTGCACGGGGGTCGTCACCACGAAGCAAAGCGTCTGGCTGGTCGGCCGCATCGAGACTGAAGATGGCCAGAATCCCCCGCAGGGTGCGATCAATCTGGACTCCCTGCTGCCCGCCGGTTCCACGCCAGACACTGACTCTCACGAAGTCTCGGAGATCTCCCGTTTGGGTAGCGATGGCGCGTTTCACACGGTGGCCTATATCAATGGCGAAGCGTGCGCGCTGCCTTCCGCGGATAAAGCAAGCATGCTTCTGCTGACCGGCGCGCAACCCCCAGAGAAAAAAGCAGGCCTGCAAACTCAGACGGCAGTTTTCCAGGCAGACGACCAGGGAAAAAACTGGCGCGTACTCCAAGGTGGTTTCATGGCCGACGCGGGATGGCTCGCATGGGGCCTGAATCCTTACTTTCACGGCAGCAACGAAGTCTGGGCCGCGGGGCAAGGAAAGCTTTTCTATTCGTCCGACCAGGGCGCACACGCACAGGCCATCGAATCCACTGATCAGTTGTGGCAAGCTCCGCAAGGCACGCTGTCTTACACACCGGGAGACCCTGTCGACATCGCGGCGCATGTCATCCAGTTCAATGATCAGCAGGCAACGGCCTGGGTCAGCCAGAGCTATTGGGATACTGACCGCAAGCGGCAGACTTTCACGCGTGAAACGCAATTGACGCTTCATGACGGACATTGGGAAGCCGGTGCCATCCGCACGACACAGGGGCTCTACTTAGACGAGGTCAAGGACGATGGTGCAGGCCACGTGATCGCGGAGCTGAGTCGCAGCATCCACGCCGAGGATGAACTGGCCGAATTGGGGCAAGACGGCCATTCGTGGAGCAAGCTCGGCGATCTGCCGAATCCATTCTGGCCACTTCCGGCTTCGTCCAGCATCCGGTCCAATCAGCAAACCAATTTCTACGTCAGTGGTCCGCTCATCCTCGCGACCATCACCAGTGAGTACGAGACCGTTCAACCGTCTTTTCTCGGAAGCAAACGGGCAAAGATCGAAGGCAACGGGGTCTTCTTCTCGAACGACAAAGGCAATCACTGGAAAAAGCTCGCCATCCCGGGCTATCTGGGCGTGCTGGGATTCAATGCGGAAAAGAAGCAAGTCTATTGGGACAAAGGCAACTGGTTCCACAATCCAGATCGCAACATCTACTCAAGCGATTTGTCCCAGTGAACCCGGAAGCCTCTGACAATTTCGCATGCGTGGCATTCACGTTGTCCTGCGCCACGCTTCGCTGATACCGACGCGAATCCAATGCCACTCCCAAGCGCATAACCGAACATGTTCTGATCAAAAGAGGAACCCAGTATGGCCAGCAATGTCGCCCGCGTCGGAGACAAAACCTCTCACGGCGGAACGATCGAAACCGGATGCGACGCCTACCAGGTACAAGGCAAGGCCGCCGCGCAGCTTGGCGATCTGGTGCCGTGTCCGAAGTGCGGCGGCTCCTTTCCCATCGTGACGAGCCATGCGCCGCAGACCATCGTTCATGGACGGCCGCTGGCCTATCACGGCGACAAGCTCGCATGCGGCGCGATCATCGAAGCGAGCGGTCAGTTGCTGTCGAGCAGTCCAACGACGCAGCAAACAGGAAGCGGTTCCGGTTCCGCTGCTGCCGTCGCGGCGGCCGACACGCCGGCACCGTCTTCGACCTTGTGCCTCGAATGTTTGCAGGCCGCTGCCGCAAGCGGCGCGACCACCGTGCCGCGAGGCTAGCGGATGGCCTTGACGCTCGATGAAGAACTCGACCGCGCGATTCTGCAGTTCGGCCCGCTTGCCCGACTGTATGCGCTGGTGGACGGCACGCTCGCGCAGATGCAAGGGCTGGGATACCCCGAACCCGGCGCGGGGTCGTGGGGACTCTTTTCGTTGACGGCGGACGACACGCTGTCCCCGGCCGGCCCCTGGCTCATGGATGCCGCGAAGGGCGCGCCTTCGAACCTGGCGATTGCAACCGCGCTTGCAAAGTCACCGGCCGGCGTGAGCTGGCTTATCAGCCGCCTCGACTTGCGACCGCTTGCCGACGCGCTGACGCAACGTCTCGATGTGCGCATGCCGGACGGAACGGTGTCGCTGCTGCGCTGGTACGACGCGCGGCTATTACCCGGGATCGTCGGCGTGATGACGGAACAGCAACGGCAGACGTTCTTTGCGCCGACCCATGACTGGCTGGTGCAGGTGAACGGTCAACTGACCGAAGTCTGGACAAGCCAGCGTGTCTGAATTTTCCGCCGAACGGCCAGGCCCGCGCGCTAAAGCTCCGAATACGCAGGCAGCAGATCCTGGTCCACCAGACGGATCTCGATACGATTGGCGATCTCGACGTGCTCCGGCTTGTCTGCCGAGAACATCGCATCGATGACGCTGACGATGATCGTGCCGGTCTGCTGCTTACCCGCGGCGGGCACCGGAATCAGCGCGCGCGCTTCAGGAACCTGCTGTTCGGTGATGACCTTCGGCAAATACAGCATCCAGCCGACACCGGGCTTATCGTCGAACACTCTCTTCTCGAAGTAGTCCAGCGGAGCAACCGTCACTGCTACCGGCAGATAGGTGACCGCCAACAGCGAAACAACATCCCGCATTGCCGGGAAGTCGGCCAATCCCGCGCTGTCGCTGTTCGCACCCGGCAGATCGATAGCGATCTCGGACGGTAACGGCCCCGTATCGATCGACAGCGACAGTGTCGCGCCATCGTCGGCATCGTTTTGTGCATTCCACAGACCAAGAACCTTCGCCCGATTTTTCTTGTTGTGATATTTGGTTTCCAGCACGGCCAGCAATGCCGTCGACGGCACACCGGGACTCTCGAAAGCGGGATACAACCGGGCTTCCTCTTCCGTATATCCGGTCAGGTTCCACCGGCCAAGACGGCTATCTTTGCTTGCCAGCAGTTCGATCACCGGCCATAGCCGTTTCAGATGCGCCGCGAAATCCGCTGGCGCAGCAAAGTCAGAAGCATCGTGAAATTGCGCGACGATTTGCATGCTATTGATCACGGTTGATAGACCGACGGCACGCGAGCGCGCGTGAGCGTCGGCAGCATGTAGGTGTGGGCTTTGGGCGTTGCGAAATACCACATCAGACGGGCCGGCGGATTCGAGTTGACCGCGATGGACTGATTCAGAATCTGCTCGCTCATATCAGTGAATCCCATAAAGAATGGCTTGGGCCGTCCGTCCGTGCCGATGAACTGGTCATAGTTGCCTTTGGCTTCCTGCAACAGACACTCGCCCGCACGAAAGCCATCGAAATCGATGCCCTCCCACGCCCACTCGTCACTCCAGCGGCAGCTTTCTTCATCGAATGCAAAGCCGGTAATACGGGCTTGATAGCGGTATGAATTCCAGTTTACGCCGTGATTCCGTCGCAGCTTCGCCCCCGCTTCCGGCGGACATTTTTTGCAGCGTTCGTCACTGCGCGGCACCGCGCGAACAGCAGGCGTTGCCTTGCTGCTGTCCTTTGCCGTATCGCCCGACAGGCTAGCCGTTCCCGCCGCCGCCGTCCCGCCCAACAAGGCGGCTCCAACTCGCGCCAAGAGCGGCCCAAGCTCCGTTGCCGCTCCCTCGACCACCGGCACTGCCAGTCCCGCCATGCTCCAGCCCTCCCTTCCAGTCCGGATGCTCGATGTGCCACCGGATCACACGCAGATAGTCGTGGAATCTCGCATCGGCTGGACGCCCAGGCCGGGTCAGCCAGTTGCGCGTCGCGGGTTTTTCGTAGAACCCTGGCGAGAACGCTTCGAGGCGCAGGAATGCCGCCATGTTTTCATCCGTGGAGATACCCATCTCGCGCGCAGCCTCATAGGCATGCCATAGCCGCACGGACAGCGTCCCGTCGTCCGCAAACGCGGGATTTTCCTGCACGAGGTCTTGCCGGATCTGCTCGACATAGCCGCGCGCATCGATCTGCGCGAGCGCCGCCGCCTGCTGTTCTGAAAATTCAAGCACGAGGCTTCGCCTCCATCAGTCAGGAATCACGCTGCCTACAACCCTGCCCGAAACTCGATGCGCCGGTTACGCGCCCGCCCGTCGCTCGTATCGTTCGACGCCACCGGCTGGTCCGGTCCGACGCCGGTCGTCGTCAACTGTTGCGGCGAGATGCCTTTCGACACCAGGTAACCCTTCACTGCATCCGCGCGCGCCTGGCTCAGCGCGATGTTCGATGCGCGATTGCCCGCGTTGTCGGTGTGGCCGATGATCTCGACCACGCGTGTATTCATCTTGACGAGCACGGCGGCCATCTGGTCGAGAATCGCGCGGCCCTGCGGCGCGAGCGTCGCGCTGCCGGTTTCGAATTCGATCGTGCGGTTGGCCAACGTCTGGTCGAGCAGGCCCTGTTCGGACGCGCGCACGCGCAGTCCGTTGCGGATCGTGTAAGTCGGGTTCAGCGCGGTGGCCATGTCGCTCGCGACCTGCTGACGCGTCGCTTCGTTGCCCACTTCGCCGCGCACGTCGATCTGCGTGCCGTCGATCTTCAGCTCACCTTTACTGATCTGCTTCAGTTGCGGGCCGATCAGCTTTTGCACGTTCGCGGACCAGTTCGGCGGCGTCGCCACGTCACCCACCTCGATCTGGTCGACGACGTTCGCGGCACCATACGTGTCGCGCAAGCGGGCGAGCACCGCGGCGTGCGTGGCTTCGTCAGGCACCTTGCCGCCCGCCACTACCTGCCCCGGTGCCGCGTTGGCCTGGACGACAGGCGCGCTGGCGCCGCCGTTGTCCGCGAACGCAGCATCGGCGCCGGTCAACAGAACCGCGGCCAGCGTGACGTACACCGCCGCGACCGCAAAACGGGACCAGGACCCGGTCAGCGCCCGTGTACGGGCAAAGGCATCGCCGCGCATCACGTCACGCCCCGGCGAAGGCTTCGCGAAACGTGTCGATGCTGACGCGCAGCGACAGTTGTCGCTGGTCCAGATAGCTGACGAGTTTGCTGATGCCATGATCGCTGTGTGCCTGTTCGTCGATCCACTCCGGATCGTCAATGTCGATGTTGTGGGCAGCGTACGTCTGCGGATCGACCACGCTGTGCAGCGTTTTGGCGGACGCGCCGTTAAAGCCGACGACGAGCCGTTCGCGCTGCGCGATCGTGCCGATGAAGATCGCCAGTTCGAAGTCCGCCTTCGCGACGAACGGCGCGATCAGTTCGAGCCAGAACGCGGCCACGAGACTGCGATACAGCGGATCGGTCGGCAGTGGCAGCGTCAAGCCGCGTTCGAGATGCGACGAACCGCTCGTCATCACCGGCCGCAGCAACGAGCCGAGCGCGAGCATCGCGCCGCGCATCCGCACCGGATGGCCGTTCGCCAGCAGCATCTGTTCGAGGCCGGCAAGCGTCTGATGCTCGATGAAGTCGCTGAACGTGCCGTCGTGCGGATTGCCATGCCCCGCGATATCCACCGGCACCTGGGTTTCGCCCAGCGTCTGCAGCGCGCCCGAAGGATCATCGGTCGTGACGAGCGGTTGCATTTGCGCGGCCACGCGCGACCACAGCCGCGCGAACGCGAGCGGGCTGCGCGCGAGGAATGCGAGCGGCTGCTCGACTTCGATCGCGGCCGCGGCGACGAACGGAAAGCGGCGCGACGACTGGTCGCGGCTCGCGATCATGTGGCCGGCGATCGCCAGCCGGCTCTGCGAGCCGAGGAACGCGAAGTGCATCGGCTTCGCGTCTTCGTAGGTGATCTTCCAACGCGGGTCGTCGGCGAGCAGTTCCATCGCCTGGGCGATCCAGTGATCGAGCGTATGCAGCAATTGCGGGTTGTGCGCGCTCTTCACGAAGTCGCCGCGCGACGGAATCTTGCCGAAGTAGGCGACCTGCGCCTGCACGGACTGGGTCATTGCGCATCTCCGGGTTTCACGGTTGCCGCAGGGGCCGCTGCCTGCAGCGTCGCGGTTGTCTGCGGTGCCTGCGTCTGGGTTTGCGTTGGGGCCGCTGAGGGCGCTGGAGGCGCCGCCGGCCCGACGCTGGCGATCGACGCCGGCAGTTGCAGGCCGCGCAGGCTCTGCTGCTGCGGTGCATCGCCGTTGCCGCCGGAAGCCTGCGAGGTACTGATGATGCGCATGCTCACCGACACCGTCACACTTCCCTGAGTCCATGAAAGATCGAAGGTGCCGTCCGGATGGCGGGTGCGCTGCGCGGAGTTGATCAGCTTTTCGAGGCCGTAGCGGCCCGGCTCGTTGACGAGCTGGATCGTGCGGCCATCGAACGTGACGGCCGACAGCGTCGCACCCGGCGAGCCCTGCGGATTCGGCCAGACGAAGTTGGTCCACTGCGGCGGCGTGTTGCGGTAACGCATCTGCTGGCCATCGATCGCGAGCGTGTACTCGGTCGTGCCGGTCGACGGTTGCGGCAGGATCTGGAACACCGTCTGCGGCTCCGACGAGCCCTGGCCCGCACCCGCCGCGCCGCCCGACAGCGGCGCGACCCAGTGCGAGAAGCCGTTCGTGAAATCGGGCGACAGCGTGAGGCCCATGTCACCCCAGGTGCGGGCGGTGAGTGCGTCGCCACGGCGTACCGCGAGCGGTCCGAGCGTGGTGCTGACGAACTTCGACACCGAGCCGTCCGGCCCGAACACCTGCGCGATTTCGCTCGCGCCGGCCTCGACCTTCGCGTTCGTCGCGAACGGATATTTGTTCGCCAGCGAGTTCTCGAACGGCTGGTACACCTGCGCGTTCCACACCTTGTTCACCTCGACGGTGGCCGGCTGGATCACGACCGCATACGCCTCGATCAGCGGCCGCACCAGCAGCGGACGCAGCGCCTTGCGCTGATCGTCGGAGAGGCCGGTCAGCATCTGCTCGTCGACGAACTTCAACGAGTCGGCGAGTTCGGAACCGTTGCCGTCGAGTGTCTGCTGCATCAGCTGACGGGCGCCCGGTCCCGGATCGCCCTGGTTCTTCAGCAGGTTAAAGCGCGTGCGAACCTTCGACAGCGAGTCCATGTAGCCGGTAAGCAGCGAGCTGTTGGCAGTGTGCGAGACGATCCGGCCGAGTCCCTCGAAAGCCCGGCTGACGGGGCCCATCGAGGTCCCGAGATCGCCGCCGAGGTCGAGGTTCGCGGCCGGAGCCGTGATCGGCCGACGCGAGAACCATCCGCGAATCCAGCCCACGACACCGGTCTGCGCCTGTTTGAGCGTGGCGTTGGCGAGCGCCGGGTTGTCGAACGAAGTCTGGTCGTACGCGGTTTCGAGGATCTTGCGGATCGGCGAGTCCTGCGGGTCGCCGAGGCGGTTCATCGAATTCACGGCCTGAGCGAAGCTGCCGAAATCCTGCACCGCGATGCCCTGCATGAACTTCTGCCAGTGCTGCACGTACTCGGTCTTGTACATCGTCACCAGCGCCTTCTGAATCTGCTCGGGGCTGCCGTCGAGCGTCAGATCGTCCTGCGCCGATGCGTTGAGCACCCAGTCCTTCGCCTGCAGTTCCTTGGTCGCGGCATCGCGGATGGCCGGCTGGACATACTGCAGCCAGGCCTCGCGCGTGAAGGTGCCGGGTATCGCGTAGCTGCCCGCGATCAGCGACGTGTTCGCGTCGCCGACGATCCGTGCGACCGTCATCGGTGCAAAGCGCGTGGATGCGCGCGCCTTGATTTCTTCATAGACGCGCTGGCGGGCCGGCATGCCCCGCACCACGTGCCGCAGATTTTGCTGGGTCTGGTCGACGAGCGCGAGATTCGCGTCGACCATCGGCCAGTCGTCGTCCGACACCCGCGATAGGTAGAACGTGATCATGCGCTCCGCGCTCCTGATCATTTCGTCGCGAGGCATGTTGCCGCGATTCGTCTCCAGCCAGCCGCGCCAGAAGCGTGCGATCTGATCGGTCAGATGCGCGGTCTCGACATGCCGCTTGTCGGACAGCATCAGATAGGTCTTCAGTGCGTTGTAGGCGTCCTGCACGTTGGTCGGCGATGCCTCGCTATAGAGGCCGCCGTTCTGGCTCGACGCCGTCATCGCCGTCTGCGCGGAGACCGGAGTCGCGCCGGATTCCGGCGTGCGCGACATCGGCGCGAGCTGGTCGGGATGCGCGTCGACCTCCTTCAGGAACGCGACGAGGTTCTGCGACACCGGCGCGAGCATGATCTGCCGCACGCCGCCGTAATACTGTTCGAGCAGACGCTGCTCGACACGGTCGCCCTGATACAGGCCGAGCGAGACCGAGAGCGGGCTGTCACGGTGCAACTGTTCGAGCTGCTCGATGCGGTCCTCGAGGATGTCCATCGCCTGCAGCCGCGATTGCAGATCGTTGCGGTTCTGCTGCAGACGCACGACGTGGTCGAGGTCCGCCTGCGCGTGCGCGACGAGCTGCTGGTTGCCCAGCGCCGACCACGTCCAGCCGCCGAGCGCGAGTGCGAGCGCGGCGACGAAGCCGAAGAACGTCGCGTAGCGCAGTCGCGTTTTCGCCGGACTAGTGAACTGGCGAACGGTTTGCCGGTCGGCGAAGATCACCTTCGAGAACAGATCGTGCAGGAAAAAGCCGTTCTTCGAGAACGCGCTGGCCGGCTTGGGCAGCTTGCCGTCGGCGAGCGCGAAGCGGTTCGCGATACGCTCCGCGGCGGCGCTGCTCGTCTCGCCTTCCTGCAGCGCGCTCGTGAAATAGAAGCCGCGGAAGACCGGTTTGTACTGGAACGGGTTGTCCTCGAACAGCGTCGCGACGAACGCGCGCAGCGCGGGCTTGATGGTCGAGAATTCGAGCGGGAAGCTGAGCTGCCCCGGCGACAGCTGCTGGCCGCGGCTGATCGACATCTGCGCGATGCTGATTTCCTTGAGCCCCTCGTACAGCTCCTCGAAGCGCTCGTCGAAAAGCCCGACGATGTCGCGTTTTTCGTCGGGGGCGTAGGTGAGCGTGGCGCCCCACACGCGATCGAATTCGCGACGATCGCTGCCGCTGAAGAATTCGGTGAAGCCGGGGATCAGGTCGGCCTTCGTGAACATCACGTAGACCGGCGCGAATACCTCGAGTTTTTCGGCCAGTTCCTGCACCCGCTGACGCAGGCTCTTCGCGAGTTCGATGGCGAACTCGGGCCGGTTGCCGGTCACCTCGGCGATGCTGACCGCGACGATGACGCCGTTGATCGGCGCCTTCGGCCTGTAGCGCTTGAGCAGTCCGAGAAAGCCGAGCCATTCGCTGCGGTCTTCTTCGTGCACCGCGTAGCGCCCGGCCGTGTCGAGCAGGATGCCCTCGGTGGTGAAGAACCAGTCGCAATTGCGCGTGCCGCCGATGCCGTGAACGACCGCATCGTTACGGTTCGCGAACGGGAATTGCAGCCCGGAGTTCAGGACCGCGCTGCTCTTGCCGGCGGCCGGATTGCCGATCACGATGTACCACGGCAACTCGTAGAGCGCCGAACCGCCGGACAACTGGCCGATCTTCGACGTCTTGATGGTCTGAACCGCATTCACGAGATGCTTGCGCAACGCTTCGAGGTCCGCGGGCTGGTGCGGTGTCGCGGCGGCGGTGGCGGTTTGCGCCTGCTCTTCGAGCATGTCGCCGAGCTTGCTGTTCGCACGGCGCAGGCGCAGGCGGCGCACGGCCCACACCAGCAGCCATAGCAACACGAGCGCGCCGAAGATCGCGGCGGGCCAGACAGGCGAGATCTCGAACACAGCGGCCGCGATGAACAGCGCGGCGGCCAGCGCGATTGCGCCGAGGAGGGAAAGCGTGCGCGGGTGGGTCAGCCCGTTTAGGATGCGTCGCATAAGCCGTTTTATATTCCGGTGCCAGGCATGCTGCTCTGCTAAAGCGATTTAGTATTGTCTGGCGGTCGGCCAGATTGGCGTCATTTTGATGTCATTTAACAATCGAGGGATTTCGGCCTGGAACAAATCCGGGCTTGTGATACTCGACGTGCCCGAGGTCCATTAATTTCCATCGACCACCCCAAGTCAGACCGACCTGCTCGGCAACCTGGCCGTATAGCTGATAGCCCCGCATTGCCCATGGATCTTTTTCGGAAATGACCAGCTTGCCGTCGCGCAGAAATGCATTATCGGCTGCGAGTCCGTATTGGTGATAGCTCTGGAACGCCACCGCATTGGTCACACTGCCGCCCAATTGCGCAAGGCGATTTTGCCGCTCGGGACTTCGATATCCTTCGAGTAATGCCATCTGATATCCGTACTTCTCGTTCATGATTTTGTAGACGAGCAGCAGCCGGGTACGAAAGTCGGCATCGAGCAGATTCCAGTCGCGGCTCGCATCCTGCAACGCCGGCCGCACCTGCTCCACTTCCTTCGTCGTAAACACGTCGGGCGGCAGCGGTGGCGGCGGAACCAGTTGCTCGCCATCCAGCAGCGCATCGATTTTTTCGTCCGGTCCACGCGCCGTTTCATCAAACTGAAATAACTGATGGCCACGTAATGCAATGGCAATCAAAGGCGGCGCGGCAAGAATACTCGTGGCGATTAAAATCGGCAAGCGCTGTCTGGTCAGCACACTCTGCAAATTGGTTGCGGTTTTTCGTGACACCTTCGCGGAATTTAACAATTTCGCTCGCGTGTGCGATGTCCCGGCTGCCGCATAGCGCGTCATCCAATTATGCGCATGAGATATTGCGGAATAAAATACTTTGCGAAGCTCAGGCAAAAGCAATACTCCGGCAATAAGTACAGTAATGCAGAAGTAAAAGGCAAGTGTAAGGAACAGCAAAAGAGCCCCCGAAAGCCGGAAACAATTGTGTTTTGTAATGCCTGATTTTAGAATCGGTCCGCGCCCGCCCATGCGGCAGGACCGTATTATCGCGGCGAAACAGGCGCTGTTTCAATCAGCGTGATTCGAATAGGCGGTGAAGAATGAATGCGCCGGACAACTCCAATCCAACCAACCCGAAAGCTCCACCCAGTCTGCTGGCGGGCAATGCCGGCAGCAAGCCGCCTTCGCAGCCGGAGGGCTCGCGCATTCTCGCCGATCTGGAGGGCCGGGTCGTGTCGCCCGCCGCGCCGTCCGGCGGGTCCGCCAGGCGTGGCGCGATCGCCGGTGTGGTCGCGCTGTTCGTGCTGGCCGCGGGCGCGGTCGGGGTGTGGTCCATGCATGGGCGCTCGTCGTCCGCGCCGGCTGCGATAGCGACGGCGACCACTAGCGCGCGAATCACTCAGGCGGCAGCCTCCGGCGCAGTGGTCGCGGCCAATGTGCCGGCCAGTGCGCCTGCGATCGCTTCCGCTCCACAGGTCGCGACGATCGTCGCGGACGATAGCAATGCCGCCAATGCCACTCATGCCGCCGACTCCGCGCCGGCGAGCGACGGTGTCGCGGCGCCTGCCAGTCGCCTGTCGCGAGCCCTCGAAAACGGCGCGACGGCGGCCGACGGGAAACCGGCCGCCGCGGATGTCCCGCACGAACATCAGGCAAACGCGGTCGCGTCGGTGACGCACCGACAACATGAATCGAAGGCCGAGGAGAAGCGCAAGGCTTTGGCCGAACGGCATGCCGAGCATTCCGGCAGCGCGACGAGCGTGGCGCAAGCCAAAAAAGCGCATGCCGAGCGGCATGAAGCGAACACGGACGATCAGGATGCGGATCTACTCGCCGTGCTCGTGGCAAGGACGAAGCCCGCTGGCCGGACACCCGTGAAGAACGCAAAGCCAGCGGAGAAGAAAGTCGACGTGGCCAGCGCGTCGCTCGCGCAGCAGATCAAGGCATGCGGCGAGCAGAACTTTTTCCAGGGCCAGCTGTGCCGGTGGCGCGTATGCGATGGGCACTGGGGCAAGGATCCGGCGTGTGCGCAGCCGGCGCATAACGGCGGATGAAGAGTCCGACGAGCAGTATTTCGGTGGATTTCAGTACCCAAAAAAATGTCGGGGCCGGGGGTTATGGGAGCGCAAGACCTTAGTTCAATAATGACGTCTGGTATTTACCAGACGGACCGCCTCCTCAAGCTGGACACGCCTCTTGGTTCTGACGTACTGCTACCGCAGCGTGCGATTGGGGAATCCCGCATCGGCCGGAATTTCGAATTTACCGTCGATGTCGCATCGCTAAGCGGTGAAATCGAGCTGAAGACGCTGGTCGCGCAACCCGTCACCTTGTGGATTCAGCAAACGGACAAGTCTTACCTCCCGCACCACGGCTATGTGCACACCGTGCGGAGACTAGGTGCCGATGGGCAGCTAACGAACTACCAGCTCACCTTTTCATCCTGGCTGCATTTTCTGAAGTTCCGCAAGGACGCGCGAATCTTCCAGGACGAAACAGTCGAGTCCATCCTGGAAGCGGTGTTTGCCGGGCATCCACAGGCACGCGGCGCGTATCGATTCGCGCTGCAAAAACCCACGCCGTCACGCTCGTTTTGCGTCCAGTACGAGGACGACTGGAATTTCGCTCATCGCCTGATGGAGTCGGAGGGGCTCTTCGGCATAGTTGAACAGGCGAGCGATGGCAAATCCCACACGCTCGTCATCACCGACGACCTGTACACGTGCGAGCCAGTAGAGCCGCAGCAGGTCGAGTTTTATCGCGCAGGTGTGAGCAGCGAAGCCGATGCGTTCGTGCAGTGGTCAGGAACACGGACGTTGCAAAGCGCGTCCTACGCAACGGCAACCTTCGACTACAAGTCGCCAGCAGAAGACAAGTCGAAAGCGTCTCCGACAGTTGGCAATCAAGGCAACCTGCCGCAGCAGACGGAAGTCTACGAATATACCGGCCCGTACACCTACCAGGACAGCGACCGTGGCGACCATCTGGTCAGGCTGAGGCTGGAGGAATGGGAATCGCGCGCGAAGCGGTTCCACGGCGTTGGCAGCGTACGGCGAATCGATGCTGGACGGTGGTTCCAACTGGATGGGCATCCCGAACACGATCAGGACAAAGCTCAGGACCAGGAGTTCGCAGCTATCGCCGTGACGTGGTACATCGAAAATAACATCCCGGTGGGAGACAGCCAGCCGTTTCCGCACAGTCTGCAAAACGTGCTGACGAAGGTGCGCACGACCCACGCAGGCGGTACGACCACACAACCCGTCAGGACAAGCGCCGGGAGCGACGGCTTTTTTCTCGCAGAGGTCGAGGCCCAACGCAGATCCGTGCCTTTTCGCAGTCCGTTTGAGCACACGAAGCCGGACATGCAGATGCAGACCGCCACGGTCGTGGGTCCGGCCGGCGAAGAGGTCTACACGGACAACTTAAACCGCATCAAAGTCCAGATGCATTGGGACCGCGTTAACGCCGGTGACGAGAATGCGTCCTGCTGGGTCCGGGCCGTCTATTCCGACACAGGCTCGGGATATGGCAGCGTACATGTGCCAAGGGTCGGCGAGGAAGTCGTCATCAACTGGATGGACGGCGATTGCGATCGTCCGCTCGTGACCGGGCGCCTCTTTAACGGCGACAAGACACCTCATTGGCACACCAATGGCCTGCTGTCGGGCTACAAATCGAAAGAGTACGGCGGCAGCGGATACAACCAGTTGGTACTCGATGACTCGACCGGCCAGAACCGCGCGCAGTTGTATTCGACGAGCACGAACGCTCACCTGCAGCTGGGTTATCTGATTGACCAGAACGGCAACAGTCGCGGTGCATACCTTGGCAGCGGCTTCGATTTGAAATCCGATGCCTATGGTGCTGTCCGTGCCGGACAGGGCCTGTATGTGTCGACTCACCCCACGACGGGGCAGTCGAGCCAGCCGCTCGACGCTAGTGCCGCGCGGGAGCAACTGGGCAATTCCGAACAGATGATGGGGGCAATGTCGGATGCGAGCACGACGCATCAGGCCGAAAGCCTCAAGGACGGGCAAGACGCGCTCAAGGCGCTTACCGATGCAACGAAGAGCAGCGCGTCGGGTTCTGCGTCGGGTGGCAACACGGGCGGCGGAGGCACGGGCAGCGCGAACGTCTTCAAAGACCCCGTCATGGTGTTCGCCAGTCCGTCCGGCATTGCGCTGTCGACGCCGAATTCCACGCACATTGCGGCCGACCAGCACCTCAACCTTGTCAGCGGACAAAGCACGCATCTCGCAACGGGCAAATCCTTGATTGCGAGTGTGGGGCAACGCATCAGCCTGTTTGTGCAGAACGCGGGCATGAAGCTCTTCGCCGCAAAGGGAAAAATAGAAGTTCAGGCGCACTCGGACAACATTGAGCTCACCGCGCAAAAGACTGTCAAGATACTGTCGGCTACCGAGAAAGTCGAAGCCGCTGCTCACAACGAAATTCTGCTGACTTCAGGCGGTGCGTACATCCGTATCGCGAATGGCAACATCGAGATTCATGCCCCCGGGTCAATTGACGTGAAGGGCTCGCAGCATTCATTCAATGGACCTGCCCAGCAGGACTATCCCCTTCCGCCGTTGCCGACGTCGAAATACGACGCCGCCATGCAGTATCTCTATCACGACAACGAGCCCGTTCAAGGCGCCAGGTATGTCGCTACGCTGACTGACGGCAGCACGCGCGAAGGCGTGCTGGATAGCCAGGGACGAATGAACCTGACGGATGTTCCAGCTGGTCCCGTCCAGGTGGCACTTGGACCGGACGCGCGAACCTACGCACGCAAGGACCAGACGAGCAATCCGGATTTCAAGGGTGAACAACTCTCCGAAGCGGATATCGATTCGCTCATCAACAAACACGGGGGAGCCTGACGGTGAGCTGGTCGATTGACGATTTCACCGCCACCTCCATGGAGGTCGGCCAATGGTGCTGGGGCACCCTCGAAGGGGCATTCAACGAGAAGCAGACTATTAGCCAGGTCATCGTCGATGCCGCCGTCGGCATGATTCCGCTCGTCGGGGACGTGACAGCCGTGCGCGACCTTCTGGCCGTCGGCATCGATATGAGCAAGGATCCGAAAAAGCGGCAGGAGGTCATGCAATGGGTTTTGCTCATCGTCCTTGTATTCGCGCTGATTCCAGTCGTGGGTGGCGTTATCAAGGGGGTTGGTCGCCTTGCCCTGCGGGTAGCCGAGGATGCCGCGAAAGACGCCGAACTCCTCAGCGAAGTTATACAGTTCCTGAACCGCATGGGGCATGGTGATGCTCCCAAGTGGTTGAAGGCACTCGACATCGCTGCGTACCAGTCCCAGCTCCTGTCGAAACTCAAGGACTTTTGCGCGACTGTCCGGCTTGCCATCGAGCGCTCGCTCAAGGCCCGTGTCGGTCAACTGCTTCCCGACGCGTGGCGCTCGCAGATCGAACGCGTTGGTGATGGTTTTCGGGCGCTTCAGGAGCTCGCGGACCAGATGGTGCCGAAAGCCATCAAAGAACTCGATGCGAAGCTGAAGACCCTCCAGAACATGGTCTACCGTGGCGAAATTCATGAGATTGCGACGGGGGGTATGCCACGGGTGAATCGCGAGGCTGAAGCGTATCTGGAGGAAAGCAAGCTTGCGAGAGAGATACGGCAGGGCAAGTATGCTTCGACGGATTGTCTGGTGGACGACGCGCGGATTAAAGCCAGGTACCAATCCAAAATTGATGCCGGCTGGCCAGACATCCTCTCGGACGTAAGCGCGAATGTACCCGCCTTTAAAGGCGAGCAGGTCTATCGCACACTCGCGACGTTTCACGGTGAAGTTACCGCACTCGACGCCGAACAGCTTGCGGGTCAGACGCTCTATCGTGCATTCGGCAATCCTTCGAAGCACGCGCCTTGGGGTAGCAAGGCCGCCGGCGGCCGCCAGCCAGCGTTTTGGGGAATTGGCAGTCCGCCCAAAAATGCGGAAGAATGGAGAGTCCGATCGGCGGTGTTGGATGAGTGGAACGGTAACGGATTTCTCGCCGTCGTACATCTTCCCAGCGATTTCGGAACACAAGTGCCGACCGCAAAGGCTTGGGCCGGTCAGATTGCGGAGCAGTTCGGCGACACAATTCCAGCACAATATCTGGAAGGTGGTGGCCGTCAGTTGGTCGTCGATCTGGGCGCACTCGCCACGGAAATCACGCGGATTGGAGAGAACGTGAAGGCAAGCGGTACAGCTCTCTCCCAAACGATCAACGGGGTTCGAGTCGATTTTTATCCAACTAACTGGACGAACGTCGAGGATGTATACGGGTACAGCAAATTCTCAGAGGACATATCCGGTTCGGCTCGCACGCGCCGGCTTGCTAGCGACGAAATACAAACCAAGGTAGCGAACAGTAAAACAGTCGTGGCGTCTCGTACGGCCGCGAGCGGTCAGGAGTAGATTTGATGGGGTACGTCACAAGAGAATATGACATGCGGGATTCCGAGACACGTAAGCGCGTGTTTTGGTTGCTGAAGCGCTTGACCAGTTATTCGCTGTGGGCAAAAAAGCGAGACGCATGGGAGGTGTTTGCCAGAGCACACGAGAATGCCGTCAGAACCTGGCCCAAAAGCGACCCCGAGCGGATGGACGCGAATTTGCTCCCCCGAATCTTCGAAACGCTAAGTCTGTACAACAAGGGGCTCGAAGAACTCGGAAAGGGGCGTCGATTTGTATGGCGGACAGGTCAACCCCTCGAGGCCGCGATGGACAAAAGCGGAACCGTCCAAAACTATCTATACACCCATCCTGATTACTGGGAGCGAGGTGCACAGACTGCGCCCTACCCGGACAAGGTCGAAGCACTGAATCGACTGCTACTTGCTTCCAGGTACGAGGGCGATTACGCACCTATCGAGGTGCCATTTGTGCCTCGCATGTCTGCCCGGTACTCGAGCCCGGGAGCGCTGCTAGACCCCGAACGTTATAGGTACCGGTTCTTCCAATTGGCTTATCCTGTCTTTCCAGCGGAAATGCCGGACGTGCCTGCAGCGACAGACCTCATCATCAGTTCAGGGCAGCAAGTTCCGGTGGACGGGATATGGGAGCCAGTCAACGTCGAGCGAGAAAGGGCCTTCGGCCTGGTGCCTTTGGGCGTGAAGAGTGTCGAGAACAATGGTTGCTTCAACTATCTGCTAAAGGAGACAAAGGCGCCCAATGTCAGGGGCCAATGGAACGAGGTTGAGTCTCGCACTGAACGTGTGGGCACCCATTGGCGCCTGTTGTGGGAAGACACGCGGTACAAGGACGGTGTTATTCCTGACGAGTCGGAATACTTCCTCGAAACCTGCCGTGGCGAAGATGTATTGCCGTCTGAGTCCGCGATAGGTGTCGAGGTCAGGACCGGCGATATTTGCCCTGTATCCGGAACCTGGGAAGCCAAGGGCTTCGAAGTGAAGCCGGTTGAAGTCACGAGGGGACAAGTCATGCCCGATGTTCTCGCGCCGTCGCCGGGTTCGGGAGAACACCGCGTTCATTGGGCCACATGGCGTCTGGTAAAGCTCGCAGGCAAATCTTGATCACGCCATTCCCTGCCTTTGAGATGGGGCGATCCGTCGTGCCTTCGCGGTGCCGCTCGCATCGGCCGAGTACGGCTGTCTCTAACCCAACGGAGTCTCGCAAATGAGCCGCAGATTTATCCTGAAAGACGACAAGACCGACCACGGTGGCGTAGTGCTTGATGGCATCGCCGGCTCGTCGTTCGCGGGCCCTCCGCTCGCGTATCTCGGCGCGCCTGTTCAGTGTCCCGCATGCAATAGCATGGGGATCATCATCACGGACGGCTCACCTCACACGCTGTCGGTCATGGACAAACAGGTCGCATTGGAAGGCGACTTGTGCCAGTGCAAATGCCAACCGCTGCCGAAGCTGGTTGCATCGCAGTCGACGGGGACGTTGTCGACCTGACGGTTTGGTCTTTGGTGCTCAACTATCGTTGTTTACCCCGGACGGGCACATCGGGGATGTCGACAAGTTCTGCGTTTGCCTAGGTTTAGAAACGGCCCAGCATGCCTAGACGTTTCCTATTCCGTCCGTATTGGATGCCGAATCATCTTCCGTTTACTTTGCAAGCGACATCCTCATAAATTCACTTGCTGTATACAACAGCCTGCCCTTGCATTGCGAACTCAACTGGCCGTCAGGCTTTACGTTCGAACTCCCACACCGCAGGTTGCGGCCGGTGCGCGCCGCTTCGGTCGGGTGCAAAGACGTCCGGCATTGCGTCGCCCTGCTTTATTAGCACGCCAGGAACGTTGTGACCTTGTGCTTTCCAGATACCCGTCTCGGGGCAAACCTGGCCAGTTCGTACCGTGACGGGGCCGGCAGGAGGCGTTTGTCGCGGAGCGTTCTCCCGGAAGCTGCGCGCGAAGTCGACGAGGTCTTTGGGGTAGACAATGTGCTCGCGCAGCGAGGTGTCATCCAGCTCAAGCAGATAGGCAAGTGCGGCCGCTTCGATGGCCCAGTAGCCAAAATAGAGGCCTTTTCTTTCCGACAGGTCAAGATGGCTGTCATGCCAGGCGACGCCGCTCACGGATGCATACCACTTCTCAAGATACGAATTCAGGTCCGCCAGGCTTTCGTCGTCCGAGTCACCGTACATGCTGTTGATGCAGTCCCGATACGACTCATGAAACCAGGTGTCAACATCCAGGCGACCGTCCAAGCCGTAGTCCAACAGGTCCTCGTACAGCGCGTCTCGGCCTCGATAAAGAGGGTCCTGAAGCGCTGCGATACGCGGAAGCAAGTCCTGACGGTGCAGCAAAAAGCACAGTCCGATGAGTTGCATCGCGCGCTCGTACTCGCCAAGTTCACTTAGCCGAAAAGCGGGCCAGTCGGGCCGCTCAAACGCCACGCCCTGCCATTTCGCAAACTGTTCATAGTCGGCAACGATTCCGTCCAACTCATCGCGCATTTGCCCAATGGGTTCTCCTGCAGTGTATTGAAGCAGTAGTCGCTCAAAGCGGCTCTCGGCGCGAAACGACGCTGCGCCGGCACGCTTCTGCGCGTCCGTTCCGTTCGCTGGCAAGATGCGAGACCATTCTTCGACTGCCTCAGCATGAAACCCAGAAAGCCATTTGAAATAAGGTTCACTGATGAAGCGCTGCCGTCGTCGACTCGAAAAATCGTCCATCTTTAAGCCCTTCCATGTGTCTTGTTTAAACGCGCCTGCTTATCGTCAGCTGCCTTAGCTACTTCCGCCTCCGTATAGTGAAGGGGTACGTCATGGTTGCCGTGGTCATGCTCCCGACCTTCCATCAAGGCGGCCTCGTGCTGAACTGCACTGGGCAGATAGAACGGAATGTACAGAATGTGCCGGGCGTATCCTGCTTTGCGAATGGCCTTAGCCATGACTGGTCCAACGGCGGCGGGTAGATTTTGAAAAACCCAAGCGTCTGTCATTTGTGCAATCTTCCCGCCTGCTGGCGCTATCGGGCCTGGAGCGGGCGTGGGCGTTGACGCGTCGGGCGTGGTTGGAGCGCCTGACGTTTGGCGCCGTCCTCCCTTCTTGCCACCGCCCTTCTTGCCGCCGGCCACCGCTTGCGAGGATGCTTGCGATCCGCCATCATCCTCTATCGGTGGTTCTAGTAGTTCGTCAGGCCGTGGAAGCACCTCTTCAGCGATTCGATTCGCCACCCCAAGCTTGGAGGACACGTTGGGTTTTCCGTCACCCTTCGGCTTCGATGCGACCCTTGACGACTTAGCTTCAACAATCGCAAAAGGCCTCCCGTTGTTGTTTGCAGGCGTCGCGCGCCAGACGCCGTCGATGCCCTGACCTCGCGCCCTGGGTGCGAAGAGCTTGTTGAGCTGACTATCGTCGTTTAGCTTGCCGAGGACCGTGTCGCTTGGCGGCTTCGGCCAATGGCCGAGCGCGCCCTGGTCGTGAGCCGCCCACCCAGAACCCCACTTCAGGTGCTCATAGCAGTAATAGTCGGCGATGTGCTCACCGAGAAGCCCGGTGATTTTGTTCGTGATGTCCTTGACCGCCAGCTTGGCATTCACAACCCCGGTGGACGGCGCAGAGTTCGAGCGGTTGTGCCCCTCCTCGGCCTCAACACCCACCTTCCCGGGCTTCTCGGTCTCCTTACGCAGCGCGACCGAGCCTTCGGCCGAAGAGTTGGGCTGCTTCTTCTTCCAGTGCATGAGCTTGCGCTCGACGAACTGGGTCAACCAGTACGGCAGGTTCGTCTCAACAAAGCCGAGCGCCTCGCTGAACGTGGTCTGCGCCGCGGACGGCATCTCACGATAGAGCCACGACTTCTCGATGTGCTCGCGGGATTCGGTCAGCAGCGTCTTCAGCCCCGACGCATCGAAGAGCTTGTCGACCAGTTCTTCCGGGCTCGTCGGGCAGTGCGCGCGTTGAAGCACCAGTCGCAGAATATCGAAGAGCAGCGGCCCGTAGATGTCCGACTTGTGATTGACGAGCCGAAACGTACGCTTGACCCCGGCACCGACCACGGGCACCCAGCCCACGACCGCGAACACCAGGTCGATGCCCGTCTCGATCTTCGTCATCTCGTCGGTGGCGCTGCGTGCATTCCATACGTTCCAGACGCTTTCCGACGTGTCGTAGACGTTCTGCGCGACATAGAAAAGCGGGAACGCGTTGGCCGCCATCGAGATGCCAATCTGCTCGACCGCGTCTTCGACGGCCTGTTGGTCGTTGTCGTTCATTGGACGTCCGGGCGGCCAGAGAATTGATTGAAGAGGCTCGCGAGGTTTTCCTGGTTGATGCCTTCGTGACCACCGGCGCCAAGCTCCTTCAGCACGTCAGCCTGGTCAAGCGTCTTCGCAGCGGGCAGCGCCGGTTGCGTGAATGGGCGTGCGTCCTCGCCAAAAAATGCCTTGGCTGTGCCTTCGGGAACATCACGCAACACCGCGTGGCCGTTCGCATCCAGCTTGCCGGCCAACGTAGTCCCGTTGTCGAACACGACCTTGTACGGCGCGCCGGGTACAGGCTTCAGGTTGCTGTCGGTGAGGTTCAGCTCAAGCTGGTTGTGCAGGTCGCCCTTCGGCAATGCGGGCAGGTCGTAGGGACTGCTCGTGGGGCCCTTGAACGCATGCTGCGCACCCTTGATGTCTATCTGCCCGGGAGCATGAATCTCAATGTTGCCATCGTGGATGCGAATGTACGCGCCCCCAGCGGTCAGCAGGACGCCCTGGCTAGCAGCCACTTCCACGTTCTCGGAGGCCGACAGCACCTTCACTGTCTTTTGCGCGGTCAGTTCGATGTTGTCCGAGTGCGCGCGAATCTCGACCTTGCCTTTTGCAGCGAAGAGCTTCATCCCCGCGTTCTGGACGAACAGGCTGATCCTGTCGGTGACACTCGCAAGCAGCGACTTGCCGGCCGCAATGTACGTGCTTTGGCCGCTGACCAGCGTGAGCTGTTCGTCCGAGCTCAACTGCACTGACTGCTGCGTCGAAACGCCGATTCCCGCCGGGCTTGCCGCCAGCAGGATGGGCTCCTTGAACGCATTGGCGGAGCCAGTGCCACCGCCTGCCGTGCTCCCGCTGCTCGCCTGGCCTTGGGCGCTATTGGTCGACGCCGCGGTGAATGCTTTGAGTGCGTCCTCACCGGCTTGCAGGCTTTCGGCCTGATGCGTCGTGCTCGCGCTGTCGAGCGATTCGAGGAGGTTGCCCGCGCCTGACAACTGCCCTCGCGCGGCGCTTACGTCGAGTTGCTGCGCGTTCGAGCCCGCGGGCGCGTGAGTCGAGATGAGCAGCCCGCGGTTCGCGCGCAGCGCGCCATAGGCATCGGTGCGTAGTTCGAAGCCGCTGCCGAGATAGCTGCCGCGCGTGTTGCCGTCCTGGGCAATGAGGTAACCCATGTGCAGCATGGAGCTGCCTTGGGACGACAGTAGTTGCAGCCGGTTCTGGGCTGTTGCGTCGTCCATCACCAGCTGGTTGTAGCCGCCCGCGCCACCGTATTCGCGCGACCGAAAGCCGGAGAGGATGCCATTCGAGTGCCAATGCGGCTGCGTGGCGCCGTTGTACACGCGCCCTGTCGCGACGGGCCGGTCGCAATCCCCTCCGACCCAGTCGATGATCACTTCTTCGCCGATGCGAGGCGTGTGGACGCTGCCGTAGCCGCTTCCGGTGTCCGAGAATGCGGCGCGCACCCAGCATGTCGAAGCGGACGCCTCGCGGCGGTCCCAATGCATGCGCACGAGGATGCGGTTAAGGGAATCGGTATAGACCTCTTCGTTCTCAGGACCCGTCACCGTCGCCGTCTGAAGATGCATGACCGGCTTGTGGTGTTCGAACGGGCTGCGAAACGGAACCTTCAGTCGCTGCGCCTCGATCTCGACGAGAAAGAAACCATCGCTGCCATCACCGACGGAATCCTCGACCGAGAACGCAGCTGCGGACTGCTCATAGGTGGTGCGAACCGCCGCCAGACGTTCAGACAGGCTATGCGGGAACGGGTGGGTATCGCTTACCGGGATATTGTTCCGGATATACCACGAGGCTTCGATGACCGCGAACTTCCGGTCCTCGCCATCGTCCTGCGCGTGGGCGGGATGGTTGTCCAGCGAGAACCAGCGGCCGACGTCGATGCTGCGCAGGCCTCCGACTCCAAAAAAGCGCTTTGCGCGCGACTCCCACTCTTCCAGCTTGAGCTTGGTGAGCTTGTCGCCACGGTCGTTTTCCTGCCAGGTATAGGCACCGGTGTATTCGTAGACCTCCGCCTGTTGCGGCAGGTCACCTTGATTCCCGACGGTTGGAAACGAAGTCTCCCTGGTTGTGCCGGGCTTCTTGTAGTCGAAGGTTCGAGTGCTGAAAGCCGTGCTTTGAAGCGTGCGTGTGCCAGACCACTGCACAAGCGCTTCCGTCTGGCTGGAGGTGCCGGCACGGTAGAAGTCGACCTCCTGGGGCGACATGGCCTCGAGCGAATAAAGGTCATCGGTCACGACAAGCGTGTGCGACTTTCCGTCATCGGCATGCTCGAAGTAATAGAACCAGCCTTCGGACTCGAGCAACCGGTGCACAAAAGTCCAGTCATCCTCGTACTGAACGCAGAATGACCGGACTGGTGATGCGTTTTGAATGTCAAACCGGAATGCCCCGGTCGCCTGCGGATGCATCTGAAAAACAGATTTGAGGATAGTGTCTACTGACTTGTCCTGGAAAATCTGCGCGTCCTTGCGGAACTTCAGGAAATGCAGCCACGACGAGTAGACCAGTTGATAGCTCGTCAGTTGGCCGTCGGCTCCGAGACGCCGCGCGGTATGGACATAACCATGCTGCGGCCGATAGGACTTGTCGGCGCGCTGAAGCCAGAGAGTGACCGGCTGGGCAATAAGAGACTTCAGCTCAAGTGAACTATTCGTCGAGACGACATCGATGGCGTACTCGAAGTTACGGCCAAGGCGTGATGTACCCATCACGGTTTGCGGCAATAGCGCATTCACCCCAGCAGGGGAATCGAGTTTTACGAGCCGGTCAGTCTGAAATAACGCAGACTGCATAAATGAGATAAGGTCCTGCACTCCCATTTAGATTTTCCTTGTCGTGACATCCCTTAAAGTCGACCGAAATAATAAGGGGATCTTTTCGACTCGACAATTCTGACGGGTTGAAAATCTCAACGCTTAACATTCCCTGATGAAAGCGTTATGACCGTCGCATTCAGTTTGGGCGCCACGCTTTGACCGGCGGCCCTCAACCGTCCTGGCATTCTCATTTTGATATTGCGCAAGCAGTTGAGTTGAGCCGCACAGCGGTACACCGGCGGTATCGGTCCTCGTTGAAAAATGGTCGCCAGCGACTCCTTTGATGATGCATCTCACTGGCGTCTCAGGAAAACGGTGGTGAGTAATTTCGTCATTAGCGCTCGTCTCTCCAAGACGAAAAATCAGTACCGAGTTATGGGCATCTCTGGAACCGTTGATTCCGGCGTTTACCCCATCGCCCAAAGGCGGTCGCAGACGCACGGTTGATGAGTGGACTGCATTGAACGGCATCCTGTATGTCCTGCAAACAGGTATTGCCTGGGAAGACCTGCCGCAGGAACTGGGTTTCGGTAGCGGCATGACTTGCTGGCAACGCTTGCGGAACTGGCAGGCCCCGGGCGTGTGGGACAAACTGCATCTGGCGATGCTTCGCCGGTTGCGCGAGCATGACCAGATTGACTGGGGACGGGCAAGCGTGGATGCGGCCAGCGTTGCCAGCCCCCGGGGGCAGGAAACCGGCCCCAACCACACGGACAGGGGCAAGCTCGGGACGAAACGACACCTCGTCGTAGATGCCAGAGGCCTTCCCTTGGTGATCACGGTGACGGGTGCGAACCGGTACGATTCGATGGCGTTCGAGCGCACGGTTGATGCGATACCCGTACGCAGTGCCGGGCCTGAGTGGCCAGCCCCGCAAACGTCCGGACAAGCTGCATGCGGACAAGGGCTACGACTTCGCCCGCTGCAGGCAGTACCTGAAACAGCGCGGAATCACCGCGCGCATTGCCCGGCGTGACGTCGAGAGCAAAGAACGGCTGGGCCGGCATCGCTGGGGCGTGAGCGCACGCATGCCGGGTTTGCCGGTTTCGGCAAACTGCGCATTCGCTTCGAGCGGCGTCTCGACATTCATGCTGCCTTGCTCTCCCTTGCTGCTGCTGTTATCTGTTCGCGCTTCGTTGATGACTTGTGTTAGCGGCTCTTATTGCGGGAAGCGGCTACGAAGCGCTCCTGCCGACCCGTGCGAATCGCACGACTACTATCCCTTCGCCGCCGGCGCCGACTGCTCTCGTGCTGCGAACGCACGCGCAAAATCGACAAGGCCTCCCGGATAGACCACATTTCCACGAAAAGAAGTGTCGTCGAGTTCAAGCAGATATGCTGCGGCAGCAGCTTCTATGGCCCAATAGCCGACATAGCTGCCGCCACTTCGTGACTGGTTCAAATGACCGTCCCGGTATCCAGGCGCGTCCTCGAGCGCCGGATACCACTCGTCAAGGTACGCAGAGATATCGGCGATGCTTTCGTCGTCCGACTCGCGATAAAAGCTATTGATAAGAACTCGATACGGCCTATCCTGAAACCATTTATCAACGTCGAATCGTCCATCGATGCCATAAGCGAGCAGATCTTCGTACAGCGTGTCTTGCGCGCAATACCATGGGTCTAACATCCCGGCAACTCTGTGCAGCAAGTCTCGTCTATGGAGCAGATGACATAGGCTAATTAGTTGCATGGCCGCTTCATAGTCTCCGATTTCACCGAAAATAAAGGGAGGAGACGTCGAATCTTTATCCGCGATGCGGCGCAGTGCCATGTACTCCTCGTAGAAGCTCACAACACCTTCTATGTCTCTTTGCATTGGCTGAATGTCTTCGCCACCGGTGTATCGAAGCAGCAATAATCTGAACGCGTTCGTAGCACGAGACCATGCCGCGCCCTTGCGCCGCTCCGCTTCGGTTCCGTTGGCCGGAAGTGTATGGCCCCAAAAAACAACCGATTTCTCGAGGACGCCTTTCAGCCAGCAAAAATAATCCTCTGTCAGAAAACGCTGTCGTCGATTTGCAGCAAAATCGTCCATGACCGAATTCACAAAATTTTCCTGCTAGCCGTCGTTGCTTTTCGTTTGACCGCACAACACGCGGGCCTGGTTACGTGCCTGAGCGTGCTCGTCGCGCGTGTCGAACTTGCGCGCGAATTCCACCAAATCCTTCGGATACAGAAGATGGTCACGAAAAGACGTGTCGTCGAGTTCGAGGAGATATGCTGCGGCGGCCGCTTCGATGGCCCAATAGCCGACGTAGGCCCCGCCATCCGCGACATTGGCTTTCAAGTGACTGTCGTGCCACGAAGCAGCATTCATGGCCTGATACCATTTACCCAGAAACGAACGGATCAGCGAGATACCAAGCTCGTCCGTGTCGCTGTACATGCTGTTGATAAGGTCGCGATAAGATTCGTGAAACCACACGTCGACATCAACCTGGCCATCCATCCCGTAAGCCAGTAAATCTTCATAAAGCGTGTCCCTCGCTCGATAGAACGGATCGAGCATGGCCGTCACCCTCGGAAGCAGTTCACGCCTATGAAGCAAATGGCACAGGCCGATAAGCTGAACCGCAGACTCGTAATCTTCAATTTCACCGAACATAAACGGCGGATAAGAGTCGTTCTTTTCTGCTTTTCGCCGCGCAACGGTATACACCTCGAGACTCATGACCACGGCGTCCAATTCGATGCGCAACAGGCGCAGATCCTTACCGGCCGTGTATTGCAGGAGAAATTGTCGGTACGTGTCATCTGCGACGTATCGTGCGCCCATCGCTTTCCGGGCGTCCTCCCCATTTCCGGTAGGTGGGACATGTTGCTTCCAGTGCTCAATCTCTTTCCTGTTGATGGACGAGAGCCAGGTGAAATACTCTTCGCTCAAAAAGCGTTGACGTCTTTTGCTGTCGAAATCTGCCATTCGCGTTTTCCCTTCGTACACAGACTATTGCAGCCGGACTTTCTTTCGCTGCACAGCTTTGAGCTAACGTGAAAGTTGGAGAGCCACGCAAAGTACGGTTCACTGATAAAGCGCTGGCGCCGGAAAGTCGAAAAATCATCCATCCCAGTGGCCTTGTCCTTTCCTTTTCAACCACGCCACTTTGCGGTTAACGGCTTGTTCCGCTTTCGCTTCATTGTATTGAGTTAGCGCCGGGATATCATGGCCGGCATGCATCATCGTCGACGACTTGTTAGCCGATGCGGTCACCGGCGTAGAAGTCGGCCGCCGCGAACTCGGCCTCAGCGAACAGATGGTTGAGCGCCTTCAGCGCGCGGTAGACAGGCTGGGTTGCGCGCAGACGATTCTGGACGCAATGGGAGGGAGCTAGCCTGGAGTCAGCGGCACAGAACAATGGTGACCGGTCCGCAGACCCGATGCGGTTGCTCGAAGAGCATTGGCCACAGGAGTACCCGGAAGGTGCGGTTGAGTGGCTCTTGATACAACCCGCTCGCGCGCGACGTGCGGCAATGGAGCCGGCTACGGCGCGCGACCATTAGTTCCAGTTAATCCTTGCTGACAAGGAGTTGGAAGCAGCGGTTAACAGTGGGGAGCCGCTGCTAACCGAAACTGATGGCCCCGCTGACCGAAATTAATGCAACTCGGCAGAAACGGCGCGCCGCCCCGCCCCTTACTCCACCGTCACCGACTTCGCCAGATTCCGCGGCTTATCCACATCCGTGCCACGCGCACACGCCGTGTGATACGCGAGCAACTGCAACGGCACCACATGCAGAATCGGCGACAGCACGCCGTAGTGCTCCGGCATCCGGATCACATGCAGGCCTTCGTCGTTGACGATCTTCGTATCCGCATCCGCGAACACATAAAGCTGGCCGCCGCGCGCGCGCACTTCCTGGATATTCGACTTCAGCTTCTCCAGCAGCGCATCGTTCGGCGCGACGGTCACCACCGGCATCGCTTCGGTCACCAGCGCGAGCGGCCCGTGCTTCAGTTCGCCAGCCGGATAAGCCTCCGCGTGGATATACGAAATTTCCTTCAGCTTCAGCGCGCCTTCGAGCGCGATCGGATAGTGCATCCCGCGTCCCAGGAACAGCGCGTGTTCCTTGCGCGAAAACTCCTCCGACCACGCGATGATCTGCGGCTCCAGCGCCAGCACGCTATTCAACGCAGCCGGCAGATGGCGCAGCTGCTTCAGATAATCCGCTTCCTGCTCCGCGCTCAAGCGTCCGCGCAGCTTGGCAAGCGTCGCCGCCAGCGTGAACAGCGCGACCAGTTGCGTGGTGAACGCCTTCGTCGACGCAACGCCGATTTCGCGGCCCGCATGCGTGAGGAACGCCAACTCGGTCTGCCGCACCATCGCGCTGGTGCCGACGTTGCAGATCGCCAGCGTGTGCGTATGGCCGAGCCCCTGCGCGTGCTTCAGCGCCGCGAGCGTATCCGCGGTTTCGCCCGACTGCGAAATCACCACGACCAGCGACTTCGGATTCGGCACCGACTCGCGATAGCGATATTCGCTCGCAATCTCCACCTGGGTCGGGATCTTCGCGACCGATTCGAGCCAGTACTTCGCGGTGAGCCCCGAGTAATAGCTGGTGCCGCACGCGAGAATCAGCAGGCTGTCGATCCCGGCGAACACCTTCTCCGCGCCGTCGCCGAAAATCCACGGATCGAATGCATCGGTTTGCGGGATCGTGTCGGTGATCGCGCGCGGCTGCTCGAAGATTTCCTTCTGCATGAAGTGGCGATACGGGCCGAGTTCGACCGCGCCGCCGTATGCCGCCACCTGACGCACCTCGCGTTGCACGTCGTTGCCGTGGCGATCGGCGATACGCACGCCGTCGAGCGACAGTTCGCAGACATCGCCTTCTTCGAGGAAGATAAAGCGCTCGGTGCTGCCCGCGAGCGCGAGCGCATCCGAAGCGAGGAAGTTCTCGCCGTTGCCGAGCCCGACCACGAGCGGCGAACCTTCGCGCGCGCCGACCACCGTATGCGGCTGGTCCTTATGCAGCACCGCGATCGCATACGCGCCGTGCAATTGCGCGGTCGCCTCGCGCACCGCCGCGAACAGATCGCCGTGATACAGGCTGTGAATCAGGTGCGCGATAACCTCGGTGTCGGTCTGCGAGACGAACGTGTAACCCTTGCCCCGCAGCATTTCGCGCAGCACCTCGTAATTCTCGATGATGCCGTTGTGTACCAACGCGAGCGCGTTCTGCGAGAAGATCGGATGCGCGTTGTCGGTGACCGGCGCGCCGTGCGTCGCCCAGCGCGTGTGTGCGATGCCTGTCACGCCGCCAAGGTCGCTGTCGCGCACCTGGTCGTCGAGGTCGGCGACGCGCGCGACGCTGCGCGCGCGGCTCGGTCCGTTCGCGCCGAGCACGGCGACGCCGCACGAATCGTAGCCACGATATTCGAGGCGACGCAGTCCTTCGATCAGGATGGAGACGATGTTACGTTGCGCAACTGC
The DNA here is from genome assembly GCF_021390495.1 of Paraburkholderia sp. ZP32-5. Taxonomy (NCBI): domain Bacteria; kingdom Pseudomonadati; phylum Pseudomonadota; class Betaproteobacteria; order Burkholderiales; family Burkholderiaceae; genus Paraburkholderia; species Paraburkholderia sp. ZP32-5. The sequence goes on from NZ_JAJEJP010000001.1 coordinate 3,992,606, forward strand.
GCCGACAATACCGCACATGGTTTATTCCTCTTCAGTGCCGGATTCAGGATGCGCGCGTCGTGCGCGCGCCATATCGATCAGCTCGCGATCAGCTCTTCTTCTTGACCGGGCGCACGTAGCCGGTCTTGCCCGTCTGCGTCTTGTCGTTCAACACCAGCGTATCGGCGTCGACGTCCTTCCAGACGGTCGTGCCCGCCGCGATCGTCGCGCCGCGCCGTACGCGCACCGGCGCGATCAGTTGGGTATCGGAGCCGACGAACACGTCGTCTTCGATCACGGTGCGGAATTTGTTCGCGCCGTCGTAGTTGCAGGTGATAGTACCCGCGCCGATATTCACGCGCGCGCCGATATCCGCGTCGCCGATATACGTGAGGTGATTGGCCTTCGAGCCGTGGCCGAGCACCGCGTTCTTCACTTCGACGAAGTTGCCGACATGCGATTCGTCGTGCAGCGACGCGCCCGGGCGCAGCCGCGCATAGGGACCCAGCACGACGTTCGCGCCGACCTCGGCGCCTTCGATATGCGTGAACGCATCGACGCGCGTACCCGCGCCGATGTTCGCATTGCGGATCACGCAGTTCGGCCCGATGGTCACGTTATCGCCAAGCGTCACGCGGCCTTCGAACACGCAGTTCACGTCGATCGACACATCGCGGCCACATTCGAGCGTGCCGCGCACGTCGACGCGCGCCGGGTCGGCGAGCGTCACGCCGGCCACCAGCAGCGCGTCGGCCACGTTGCCTTGATGGATGCGCTCGAGCTCGGCAAGCTGCTGCTTGCTGTTCACGCCGAGCGTTTCCCATTCGTCGTCGGGCTGCGTGGTGACGACTTCAAGGCCGGCTTCGATCGCCATCTCGACCGCGTCGGTCAGATAGAACTCGCCCTGCGCGTTGTCGTTCTTCAGCGCCGCGAGCCAGCCCGCGAGACGCGCGGTCGGCGCGACGATGATGCCGGTATTGATCTCGGCGATCTTCAGTTGCTCGGGGCTCGCGTCTTTCTGTTCGACGATGCGCTGCACGCGGCCTTGGCTGTCGCGCACGATGCGGCCGTAACCGGTCGGATCGTCAAGCGTGACGGTCAGCACACCGTAGCCGTCCCGGCCCGCGCGTTCGGTCAGCGCATGCAGCGTGGCCGCGCGCGTGAGCGGCACGTCGCCGTATAGCACCAGCGTGGGGAGCGAGGAATCGAGCAGCGGCAGCGCCTGCTGGACCGCGTGACCGGTGCCGAGCTGCTGCTCCTGCACCGCGAATTGAATGTCGGGGGCCGCGACGGCTTCACGCACCGCTTCGGCGCCATGGCCGATCACGACGATCAGGCGCGCGGGATTCAGCGCGCGAGCGGTGTCGATGACATGAGCGAGGAGCGGCCGGCCGGCCAGAGGATGGAGCACCTTGGGAAGCGCTGACCGCATGCGCTTGCCGGTACCTGCCGCCAAAATCACGATATTCATGGCGTCGGCAATAGGACGAGTTCGGAGCCGGCGATTTTATCATGCGGCATCGAACGAAAAAGGCCGCGGGTGCGGCCTCGACTCCGTTTTGCGACAGCGAAAAACCGTCGCAAGGCCCGTAAAACAGGGCCTTTTCGTTAGAGATCGTCGAACTGGACCAGCGAAATGGTCTTTGCGCCGTTCAGCGGCGCGCCGTCGTCGGCTCCCGTCGAGCACGGTTCCTCGTCGAACGCGATATCGCCGTTCGGATCCGCCTCGCCGCTCGCGCGCAGCGCCGCAAACGGGAACAGCTGATGATCCATCAGATGTGACGGCACCACATTCGACAACGCGTTGAACATGTTCTCGATGCGCCCCGGGAAGCGCTTTTCCCAGTCGCGGATCAGCGCCTTCATTTCCGCGCGCTTCAGATTCGGCTGGCTGCCGCACAGGTTGCACGGAATGATCGGGAATTCGCGCAATTCCGCGTATTTCTCCAGATCGGTTTCCTTCACGTACGCAAGCGGTCGGATCACGATGTTCTTGCCGTCGTCCGATTGCAGCTTCGGCGGCATGCCCTTCAGTTTGCCGCCGTAGAACAGGTTCAGCAGCAGCGTCTGCAGGATGTCGTCGCGATGATGGCCGAGCGCGATCTTGGTCGCGCCCAGTTCGCCGGCGACGCGATACAGGATGCCGCGCCGCAGCCGCGAGCACAGCGAGCAGGTGGTCTTGCCTTCCGGCACGAGCCGCTTGACGATGCTGTAAGTGTCCTGGTTCTCGATATGGAACGGGATGTCGAGCTGCTTCAGGTATTCGGGCAGCACGTGCTCGGGGAAGCCCGGCTGCTTCTGGTCGAGGTTCACCGCGACGATGTCGAAGTTGATCGGCGCGCGCTCGCGCAGCCGCATCAGAATCTCGAGCATCGCGTAACTATCCTTGCCGCCCGACAGGCAGACCATCACCTTGTCGCCGTCCTCGATCATGTTGTAGTCGCCGATCGCCTGGCCGACCTGGCGCGCGAGGCGCTTGAACAGCTTGTTGTTCTCGTATGCTTCTTTCTGCTCGCGGCGCGTGAGCGGGGACTTCGAGGCGCGAGGGGCGGTGGCGTTCGCGGCTTCAGCGGCTTGTCCGGTCTCGCCGGCCTGCGCTGCCTGCGCCGCTTGAGCGTCCGTGTCGTGCATCTGCTGGTTGAGTATGTCCGGTGCGTTCATCGCTCAATCCTCCTTGATGCGGAAGACTTCGACACCGACCGCGTCGCAGTCCGGATACACATCCGGCTTCTCGGTCGACACGCGCGCGGCGCGCACCTGCGGATGCGCGAGCATCGTGCGCACGAGGTCGTCGCACAGCGTTTCCTGCAGATGAATATGGCCTTGCGACACGCGCTGCGCGATCGTCGAGCGCATGAAGTCGTAATCGACGACTTCGTTCAGCTTGTCGTGCTGCGGCGTGGACATCGCGAGCGGCACGAACAGTTCGACGTTGATCACGACGCGCTGTTCGCCGCGCTTTTCGAAGTCGTGCACGCCGATGTTGATGTGCACTTCGTAATTGCGCAGAAAGAGCCGGCGGCAATCGGCGAGCCGGGGATGCGAAAGAGCGGCAAACATGTTCGTTCCAGTCATAAAAAGCGTGCGGGGCACGCAAAGGGGCTTTACCACCCGCGGCGATCGCCTGAAAAAGGCAAACCGCGCGTATCAGGCGCCCGTCAAAAACATCACGTCGCGCGGCAGCGGCACCAGATGCTGCCCGCCGTCGACCACCAGCGTCGTTCCGGTCACGCCGGCTGCATCCGCGAGATACAGCGCGGCGGCGACGATATCCTCGGGCCGCGACGCACGGCCCAGAGGCGTCATACGGTGAGCGGCCTCGAACCCTTGCTGGCTCTGGTCGCCCGATTGCATCGTGAGGCCAGGCGCGAGCCCGACCACCCGGAGCTTCGGCGCGAGCGCCTGGGCGAGCGCGACCGTCGCGGTCTGCAGCGCCGCCTTCGACAGCGTGTACGACAGATAGTCCGGGTTCATGTTGTACAGCTTCTGGTCCAGCACGTTGATGACGACGCCGCGCTGGGTTTCGTCGTTCAACGCCGCGTCCGGCGTCGCTTCGAACAGCATGCGCGCGAGCACCAGCGGCGCGCCGAGGTTCATCGCGGTCAGCTTCAGCAGCAGTTCGTAGCCGATATCGCGCGCGGTGTCTTCCTCGAAGCGCGACGCGTTGTTGACGATGCACGCCGGCCGGCCCAGCGCCGCCGTGCAATCCGGCAGCAGCCGCGCGACCTGCGCCTCGTCGCCGAGTTCGGCGTGCAGCGCGACCGCTCGACGGCCCATCGCGGTGATTTGCGCGACCACTTCGTCGGCTTCGTCGCGCGACGCGCCGTAGTGCACCGCCACGTCCCAGCCGCGCGCGGCGAAGCCGAGCGACAGCGCACGGCCGATGCGGCGCGCGCCGCCGGTGACCAGCACGGTGCGGGGCGCGTCGGAGGGCGCGCCAATTGGCACGTCGGGCGGCGCTTCGGCCGGCCGGGCGGCGATGTCCGGGGAAACGGTCATTTACAATGCGGGGATGAATCCGAAAGCTCACCAACCCGATAGTTTACCTGCTCCCGGTGCGAGCGCGCTCGAACAGTCCGATGCGCTGGTCGCGCATATCCGCGCGCAACTGGAAGCGGCCGGCGGCTGGCTGCCGTTCGACCGCTATATGGAGCGCGCGCTGTACGCGCCGGGGCTCGGCTATTACAGCGGCGGTGCGCGCAAATTCGGCCTGCGCGGCGACGACGGCAGCGACTTCGTCACCGCGCCGGAACTGTCACCGCTGTTCGCCGCGGCGCTCGCCCGTCCGGTCGCCGAAGCACTGGACGCGAGCGGCACGCGCGACGTGATGGAGTTCGGCGCCGGCACCGGCAAGCTCGCGGCCGGCATCATCAACGCACTCGATGCGCTCGGCGCGGCATTCGATAGTTATTCGATCGTCGATCTGTCGGGCGAACTGCGCGAGCGTCAGCGCGAAACGATTGCGGCCGCCGCGCCCGCGCTGCTTGCGAAAGTGCGTTGGCTCGACGCGCTGCCCGAGCGTTTCGAAGGCGTGGTGATCGGCAACGAAGTGCTCGATGCAATGCCGGTGCGGCTGTTCGCGCACAACGACGGCGTCTGGCATGAACGCGGCGTGGTGTGGCGCGACGACGGTGCGTTCGCGTTCGACGACCGGCCGGTCTCGGCCGCTACGGACCTCGCGCTGCTGTCGGAAATCGACGCGACCCGCGAAGCTGCCGGCGAAGACTACGTGACCGAAACGCACGAAGCCGCGCGCGCCTTCACGCGCACCATCTGCGCGATGCTCGCGCGCGGCGCGATTCTTCTGATCGATTACGGCTTTCCGGCTGGCGAGTACTACCACGGACAACGCGCGCAAGGCACGCTGATGTGCCACTACCGGCACCGCGCGCACGGCGATCCGTTTCTGTACCCCGGTCTGCAGGACATCACCGCGCATGTCGAATTCACCGGTATCGCCGAGGCTGGCGTCGAGACCGGCGCGGACCTGCTCGGCTTCACGTCGCAAGCGCGCTTCCTGATGAACGCGGGCATCACCGACGCGCTCGGCGAAATCGATCCCGCCGACACCGCGCGCTTCCTGCCCGCGGCGAATGCGGTGCAAAAGCTGCTGTCCGAAGCGGAAATGGGCGAACTCTTCAAGGTGATCGCGTTTTCGCGCGGACTCGACGATACGTTGCAGGCGTTTTCGAGCGGCGACCGCTCGCATACGCTGTAACGTTTATTCTGACTTTTACTTCGGCTCGGCCTGGGAACTCGCGATGATCCGCTGGCTTTTGACCACCTTCGTTGCCGTCGCGGTGCTGTCGTCCTGCTGGCCGTGGCTCAGGAAAATCGGCATCGGACGGATGCCCGGCGACGTGACGCTGCGGCTGTTCGGACGCGAGTATCCGTTTCCGTTCATGTCGACGCTGGTGCTGTCGATGTTGTTGTCGTTGCTGGTGCGGGTGTTGTAGGCAGCGCGTCTTCACCCTGCCACAACACCGCCCACACCGCTAACCGAGCGCCGCCTCCACCGCGCGCACCCGCTCTTCATGCACGGCATCCTTGATGCCGGCCGGCGCATCGGCAAGCCGCTTCGCCACCGCTCCCGCATCGACACCGCGTGCGGCCACCAGCGCAACCCTCAAGCGCTCCGCCTGCGGATACTCGCGTGCCTCGAATCCAAGCCGCCCACGCGCATCGGACTCGCACGCCTGCAACGCCTCGGCAAATCGCGCGGGCTTCCTGAGCGCGTCGCTGCGCTCCAGCAGCCGCACCAGCGCGGCCGCGCCAAACTCCATCACGCGATGAATATTGCCGTGCTCGCGCGCGACCAGCACCGCGAGGTCGCGGCACTCGTTCGGCACGCGCAGCCGCTCGCATAGCGGTTTCAGCAGATCGACACTGCGGCCCTCGTGACCGAGATGGCGCGGCAGGATGTCTTCGGGCGTGGTCGCCTTGCCGAGATCGTGCGTCAGCGCCGCGAAACGCACCGTCAGCGCGTAGCCCTGCTGCGCCGCGTGGTCGAGCACCATCATCACGTGGACGCCCGTATCGACCTCGGGGTGATAGTCGGCGCGTTGCGGTACGCCGAACAACGCATCGATCTCCGGCAGAATCCGCGCGAGCGCGCCGCATTCGCGCAGCACCTCGAACATCCGCGACGGCTTCTTTTCCATCAAGCCGCGCGATATCTCCTGCCACACGCGTTCCGCGACCAGCGCATCGACTTCGCCGTCGGCAACCATCGTGCGCATCAGCGCCATCGTTTCCGGCGCGACCGTGAAATCGACGAAGCGCGCCGCGAAGCGCGCGATGCGCAGAATCCGCACCGGGTCTTCGAGAAACGCATCGCTGACATGACGAAACAGCCGCGCTTGCAGATCGGCCTGGCCATTGAACGGATCGATGACAGGGCCGGTCAACTCGCCGTCCGGGCGCACTTCGCGCGCCATCGCGTTGATCGTCAGATCGCGGCGCGCGAGGTCTTCTTCGAGCGTCACGTCGGGCGCGTAGAAAAACTGGAAGCCGTGATAGCCGGCCGCCGTCTTGCGCTCGGTGCGCGCGAGCGCGTATTCCTCGTGCGTCTGTGGATGCAGGAACACCGGGAAGTCTTTGCCCACCGGCTTGTAGCCCTGCGCGACCATCTGCTCCGGCGTCGCGCCGACCACCACGTAGTCGCGGTCCTGCACCGGCACGCCGAGCAATTCGTCGCGAATCGCGCCGCCTACGGCATAGATATTCATGGGCATTCGTCTTGATACGCGATCGCGTGGGTTTCCTCGCGCGCCGCGTCGATCCATGCGTTGACCGCGGGCAACGCGGTCAACCGTTCGACATACGCGGCGGACGCCGCCGACAACGCCGGCTTCCAGGTGTTGAAGCGCATCGCGACCGGCGCGTACATCGCGTCGGCAATGCCGAACTCGCCGAACAGGAACGGGCCACCATGGTTGGCCAAACAATCGCCCCAGATCGCCTCGATCCGCGCGATATCGGCCAGCACGCCCGGCGTCGCGTTTTTGCCGGGGAATGACGCGCGGATATTCATCCACATATTCGAGCGCAGTTCGCCGAAGCCCGAATGCATCTCCGCGCTGACGCAGCGCGCGTGCGCACGCGCCGCCGCGTCGCGCGGCCATAGCGCGTGTTGCGGAAAGCGCTCGGCGAGGGTTTCCGCGATCGCGAGCGAATCCCAGATCGCCTGCCCTGCATCATCGATCAGACAGGGCACCTTGCCGGGCCCCTGCGGCGCATGCGCGCGTATCGATGCATTGGTGTCCGGCTCGTTCAGCCAGATCAGCACCTCTTCGAACGGGATGCCGAAATGCGTGAGCAACACCCATGGGCGCATCGACCACGACGAATAGTTCTTGTCACCAATAAGCAGCTTCATGCGTTGTATGAAAGAAGAGGGAGAAGAAAAAATCAGCGCCCGGCGCTTGCGCGGAACGTGTCGAGTCTCGAACCCTTCGACGCTCCAGTCAGATACGTCGGCGCGATCGTTTCGATGCTGGTCGGCTCCAGGCCAAGTTCTGGCGCGAGCGGCCCGCTCAGCACGTTGGGCACTTTCATCGAGTCGAGATTGTCGCGCGAAATCACCGGTTCGCCCGGCGCCATTTCGAAGCTGAAGGCCTGCAGGCGCGCCAGCGGTTCGGGAAGACGGATGATGCGCGCATGCCGGCCGATCACATCGCCGCAATACGTGACGAGGTCTTCGAGCGTATAGACGGTCGGGCCGCCAAGCTCATAGGTGCGCCCGCCGGCAGCATCGAGATCCAGCACGTTGACGATCGCCTTCGCGACATCGCCGACATAAACCGGCTGGAACTGCGCATCCGGCATCGCAAGCGGAATGGCCGGAAACACGCGCTGCAGGAACGCAAACTTGTTGAGGAATTCGTCGGCGGGACCGAACACGACGGACGGGCGGAAGATCGTCCACGCGACGTTCGCCGCATGCACGGCTTTCTCGCCGTCGGCCTTCGAGCGCAAGTACATGCTCGGACCATTCGGCGCCGCGCCGAGCGCGCTCAGATGAATCAGCCGATGCACGCCCTTGCCCTCACACGCGGCGACGATGCGCGTGGGCAACTCGACATGCGCATGCGCGAACGCCTCGCCGTACGGCTTGCCGCGTTTGCTGTGCAAGACGCCCACGAGGTTGATCACGCAATCGGCGTTTTCGACGAAGCGCGCGAGCTGAACCGGATCGAACACATCGGCTTCGACCACGTCGATCGGCAGCATCGTCAGATGGCGCGCGTTGTAGCGCCGCCGGGTGGCGATGCGCACGTCCTTGCCCATTTCGACGAGTGCGTTGACCAGATAGCTGCCGATAAAGCCGGAGCCGCCGATGATCGCAATGGCTTGATGTCGCATTTTCGACTCCCCTGATGGAAGCCGTGGCAACGGCTGGCGTGGCGCGCCGTGCTCGCGGGCTCGATGGCCCGGCGATCACGGCGGCACGGCGCTTACGGTGCGATATAACCCAGACGCGCCTTCAGCGATTGCGGACGGCCTTCGAACAATGCCGCGTAGTAGACCGTGTTGGACAGTACGTTCTTGACGTAGTCGCGGGTTTCCTGGAACGGAATCGACTCGGCGAAGATCGCACCTTCGACCGGGCGTTGCAGCGACTGCCGCCAGTTGCGCGGACGGCCCGGACCGGCGTTGTAGCCGGCGGTGGCCAGCACGGCGGACCCATCGAACTGATTGTAGATCATCGCCAGGTAGTTGGTACCGAGCAGGATATTGGTGTTGATGTCGTTCATCTGCTCACGCGACACCGGCCCGAGACCGATCTTTTTCGCCACCAGTTGCGCGGTGGCGGGCATCAATTGCATCAACCCACCGGCGCCGACTTCCGAGCGCGCGTTGATGATGAAGCGCGACTCCTGACGAATCAGCCCGTACGCCCATTCGACGTCGAGCCCGCTCGACTGCGCGTCGCGCTCGACGATATCGCGGAACGGCGACAGATAGCGCAACGAAAAGTCATGCTCGGTCTTCGTGCGATCCGCGGTATTGACCGTGCGGTCGTACAGCTGGATACGGCGCGCGTATTCGGCGGCGGCGAGCAGTTGCCGGTCGGTCATATTGCGCAGCGGCCAGTTCCATTCGCGATTGCCTTCGAGTCGCAGATTCAGCGCGTAGAAACGCTGCGCGAGTTCGAAGCCCGGTGTGTTGGCGGCCTGCTGGATCTCGGCGTCGCTCACCGTGGTTTTCGGCGGGACGCTGATCTTCTGGCCGAGTTCTTCCGCCGCGAGCTGGCCGTAGAAATCGAAGTTCTGCGCGATCGAGGTGAATTCCTGGCTGGCCACCGCGGTATCGCCCGCCTGCTTCAGCGCGCGCGCATGCCAGTACACCCACGACGGCTGCTTGCGCAGCGCTTCGGGCATCTGCTCGATCGACCAGCGCACCATGTTCCAGTCGCCGGCGAGCAGCGCGCTGCGGGTGCGCCATTCATACGCGGGATTCGACAGCGGCGCGTTCGCCGACAGTCGGTACCAGTCGACCGCGCCGGGCAACTGCTTCAGCGCCGCCTGATAGCCGATCGTGCCCCAGCCGATGGCGCGCTCGGGCGAATTCAGCGACGGCGCGACCGACGCGAACGTGGCCGCTGCCATCGCCGGATCGTTGCGCGCCATTCGCGTGATCGCGAGCAGCGCCAGTTGATGCGATAGCGGATCCGGGCCGACGCCGCGCGCGAGCAGCAGCGGCGGTGTGTTGACCGCCTGGCCGAACAGCACCGGATCGGGCGGCTGGTCTCCGAGCGCGTCGACGAGCTTGCTGCCGGTGCTGGTGTAGTTCTGCTCGTACGCGAGACGGATCTGCTGCCAGATGTCGTCGTTGCTGAACTGGTGGTTCACGCCGAGCACGGTGATCAGATCGACGCAGCCATCGCCATACCATTTCGGATCGACGAGCAGCGCGCGCGCCGCATCCGTGACGTTCTCGCCGCGCGACGCGCGCGATTCGAGCGCATAGCACTTCACTTGAGTGTCGTCGTTGAGCACGAACTTCGCGTACTGCTGGTCGAAGTTGCGCCAGTCGTGGCGCGTACCGAGCACGGTCAGATAATCGTTGCGCAGACGATCGGCGATCGCCTGGCCGTCGTACTTCTGCAGGAACGCGAGCACCGGTGCATCCGGCGCGTCGACGCGCGCATGGCCGCCCGAGTCGAACAGTTGCGGCTTGATCTGGAAATACTCCAGATACGACGGCGCCGGATAGTTCGGGATCATGCTCGCGAGTTGAGCCGCGCGCGCCGCGTCGTTATTACGCGACGCTTCGCGAAGCTGAACGAAAATCTGATCGTCGTTCGTGAGTTGCGAGATGGGGAGAGGCTTGATGGCCGAGGCAGTGCTGCATGCGACGAGCGCCGCTGCGGCCAGCGCCATACCGACCGCGCGATATACTCGAAAGAGGCGTTTTGACATCGTTGTTTCTGGAGCGCGAATTGGACCCAAGCATAGCATGCAACCCTGTCCCAATAACGAAAAAGGCGTTGCGTCAGAGGCTACTGGAAGTGAGGCTGCAAGCGGCTTCCGAGCCGGCGAAGAATGCCGCGCTCGGGCGCCGCGTACTCGATGCACTGAAGCGTTACAACGTCGCTAGCGTGGGGTTCTACTGGCCGCTCGCGGGCGAGTACGACGCGCGCGGCGCGGTCGCAATCTGGCTCGCAGCCAATGCGCGTCACGAAGCGAGTCTGCCGATCATCAAGGAGCGCGGCACGCCGCTCGAGTTTCATGCGTGGACGCCCGAAACGTCGATGAAGATCGGTCATCACAAGATTGCCGAGCCGACTTCCGGGCGCGTCGTGTTTCCCGAACTGCTGTTCGTGCCCTGCGTCGGTTTCGACACCGACGGCTATCGCCTCGGCTACGGCGGCGGCTACTACGACCGCACGCTGGCTGCGTGGCCGGCGGAAAAAAAGCCAGTCACGGTCGGCATCGCGTATGAAGCGTGCCGCCTGCAGACGCTGGAGCGCGAGGCGCACGATATTCCGCTCGATCTGATCATCACCGAGGCAGGGTTTCACCCCGCGTTGCCGTCGAGCTGAACGCGACGCGCGCGGCGTGAATCACCAGCGCCGCGCGTTGCTATTCATGGATAGTGTTATCGCGCCATCGTAAGCGCGCATCACAGCGAGGCCGCCGCCCGCGCCGCCGTGTCGTACAAACCGGACGCGTTGCGCATCAGCTGCGCGGCCTCGCCGATCTGCTCATTGGTGAGCCCGCTTTCCTTGAGCGTCGTAATCAGACAGCTCTCACGCACCTCGCGATACTTCAGACACAGCTGGCGCCCCGCGTCGGTCGCCGAGAAGAACACTTCCTTGCCGGTCTTTTCGCTTTTTACATACCCTCTAGCTACGAGCTTCTTCAGCGCGTAGGTCGCCACGTGCGTGTCCTCGATATTCAGCACGAAGCAGATATCGGCCAGCTTCTTGCGGCGCTCGCGGTGGCTCACGTGGTGCAGCAGCGACACCTCGATGGCGGTCATGTCCTTGTCGCCGGCCGCCGACATGCAGCGGACCATCCAGCGGTTGAACGCATTGCCCGCCATGATCAGCGCGTACTCGAGCTCGGACAGTTCCGCGCTGGTCTCGGAGACGAGATGTTCGGACGAAACGATCTTGGTGGGGTGGCGCGCCATACAGGGTTCCAGAAAGAGGGGTGAAAAGTGTCGAAAGTGTACGACGAGCCGTCACTGCCGGCGAGTTACGGAAAAACTCTTATTGATAAATTGTCGATATTTTATTGATAATGCACGCTTCCATCGTTGCTGATCCTGTACCGTCCATGGGCCAATCCGTCGCGCTGCGCACCTCTCTTTTCGACTCGGCGAGAACCGTCCAGCCATGAATCAACCGCGCATTTTTCTGCTCGGCGATGCCGCACTCGTCTGTGAAGCGCCGCCACCCGCCACGCTCGAATGCCAGCGCCGTGTATGGGCCGCCGCCCAGGCCGCGCGCGACTGGCCGCATGTGCTCGAAGTCGTGCCCGGCATGAACAATCTGACGCTGGTGCTCGATCCGCTCGAAGCCGACACCGACGCGCTCGCCGCGCAACTGCTCGCGGCGTGGAACGCGGCGGGCAGCGTGGATGTGCCCAGTCGCGAGGTCGAGATTCCGGTGCAGTACGGCGGCGAGTTCGGCCCCGATCTGCAGGCGGTCGCCGAACACACGGGGCTCAGCGCGCGCGAGGTCGTCGAGCGTCACGCAGGCGGCGACTACGTGGTGTTCTTCCTCGGCTTCCAGCCGGGCTTCGCGTATATGGGCGGGCTCGCGGCCACGTTGCACACGCCGCGTCGCGCTTCGCCGCGGCTGGAAGTGCCGGCCGGTTCGGTCGGCATCGGCGGCGAGCAGACCGGCATTTATCCGGCGGTGTCGCCGGGCGGCTGGCAACTGATCGGCCGCGCCGAAGTGCCGCTGTTCGACCCGGCGCGCCGGCCACCCACCTTGCTGCAACCGGGCGACCGGGTGCGCTTCACGATTGCGGGGATGCACGCATGATCGACGTGATCCGCGCGGGTCTTCTGACCACGATCCAGGACCTCGGCCGCCACGGCTACCGGCATCTCGGCGTCGCGATGGGCGGAGCGCTGGACAGGCTGTCGCTCGAAGTCGGCAACCGGCTGGTCGGCAACCGGCCCGACGCGGCCGGCCTCGAAATCACCTTCGGCCCGACTGTGCTGCGCTTTCTGCGCGCGACGCGGGTCGCGATCACCGGCACCGAATTCGGCGCGACGCTCGACGGCAAGCCGGTCTATTCATGGTGGAGCCTGCCGGTGCTGGCCGGCCAGGAACTCGTGCTGAACGCGGCGAAGCGCGGCATGCGCGGCTACGTGTGCGTCGCGGGCGGCATCGACGTGCTGCCGATGCTCGGCTCGCGCAGCACCGATCTCGCCGGCCACTTCGGCGGACTCGGCGGCCGCGCGCTGGTCGATGGCGACCGCCTGCCGGTCGGCGCGCCGCCGCAGCGCGGCCAACTGGGCTTCACGCCCGAGGCGCCCGAATTCGGCGTCAAAGCGCCCGCGTGGTGCAAGTTCGTGCTGGTGCACGAGCCGCTGCGGCGTGGCCGTCATCCGTCCGGTGTGCCGTGGGCGGTGCCGATCCGCGTGCTGCGCGGCCCCGAATACGACAGCTTCACCGAAGCCGCCCAGCAGTCGTTCTGGTCCGACGAGTGGTTGGTCACGCCGAATAGCAACCGGATGGGCTACCGGCTGGCCGGTACTGAGCTAAAGCGCACACTCAAAGCCGATCTGCTGTCGCACGCTGTATTGTCGGGCACGATCCAGGTGCCGCCGAACGGCCAGCCGATCGTGCTGATGAGCGACGCGCAGACCACCGGCGGCTATCCGAAGATCGGCGCGGTGATCCAGGCCGATCTGTGGAAGCTCGCGCAGGTGCGCCTGAACGCGGCCGTGCGTTTCATCCCGACGACGCCCTACGAGGCGCGCCAGGCTTTGCTGGAAGAACGCGTGTATCTGCGGCAGATCGATGCCGCGATCGCGATGCATGAAGAGCGCTGCGCGCGCCGGTCGGCGCTCGCGGCGCCGTAACACCAAGTAGATAGAGGAATCTCCATGGAAATCGATCTGAACGCCGACCTCGGCGAAGGCTGCGGCTCCGACGAAGCGCTGCTCGACCTCGTCAGCTCGGCCAATATCGCGTGCGGCTGGCACGCGGGCGGCCCCAACGCGATGCGCGACTGCGTGCGCTGGGCGGTACAGAAAGGCGTCGCGATCGGCGCGCATCCGAGCTTCAACGATCCGGACAATTTCGGCCGCAAGGAGATGGACCTGCCGGCCGCCGACATCTACGCGGGCGTGCTGTATCAGCTCGGCGCACTGTCGGCGATCGCGCAGGCCGAGGGCGGCCGCATCGCGCATGTGAAACCGCACGGCGCGCTGTACAACCAGGCCTCGCGCGACAGCACGATCGCGGATGCGATCGTGTCGGCGGTGCACGACTTCGATCCGTCGGTGGCGGTGTTCGCGCTCGCCAACAGCGGGCTCGTCAGCGCCGCGCGCAAAGTGGGCCTGACCGCGATCGAAGAAGTGTTCGCCGATCGCGGCTATCGCGCCGACGGTTCGCTCGTGCCGCGCAATGAGCCGGGCGCGCTGCTCGACAACGAAGACGAAGTGCTCGAACGCACGCTCGCGATGATCCGCGAGCAGCGCGTGCGCGCGATCGATGGCCAGTGGGTGCCGATCAACGCGCAGACCATCTGCCTGCACGGCGACGGCCCGCATGCGCTCGCGTTCGCGCGACGGATTCGCGGCGCGCTGGAGGCGGCCGGCATCGACGTGCACGCGGCGAGTTCGGCGCGAGTTTGACGTGATGAGTTCGGCGCGCGGTCGAGCGTGAGTTTGACCGATGCGCTTGACCGGTGCGCTCGAGCGTTGCATCCGCGCGGTGAATTTCAGCACCGAACTTGAGCGATGAATTTTGAGCGTGGAGTATGAGCATCGCCCGCGCGATATTCCTTGAGCACCTGGCGCTCAAGGGACCGTGCGCGCCGCCCCGACCGAACGCGTGATTGATCCGGCGCCCCGCTCCCATACGGGGCGCTCGTCCATGCGAGCCCGGTGGCGAGCCAGAAGCAGAATCAGAAAGAAGGCGAGTCAAACGCGGATCCACCAGCAACGCCCCTCGCGTTGCCGACCGAACACCGCGCTTTGCAGGAGCCGATAGAAGCAGGTAGCAACAAGTAGCAGCAGGTAGTAGCCAACGCGGCCGAAGAGCCGTGGCAACAAGCCGGTGTGCAAACGGTGTACGCCGGTTTATGTCAGCCGCCATCCGCGGCGAAGTTAAAACCTCGGGCGACAGCCCCGTTTGGAGATCTTTGATGCAGACAACCGTCAGTTTATGGCCGCTCATTGGCGTGGCCGTCATCATTGCTGGCTTTCTATTACGGTTCAATCCGATGCTGATCGTGGCCGTCGCCGCGATCGTCACCGGTTTCGCCGCGCACTTCCCGCCTGAAAAAATCCTTGCGCTGATCGGCACCGGCTTTATCAAGACGCGCAACATCCCGCTGATCATTCTGCTGCCGCTCGCCGTGATCGGTCTGCTGGAGCGGCACGGTCTGCGCGAGCGCGCGCAGGCGTGGATCAGCGGCATCAAGGCGGCCACCGCCGGGCGCCTGCTGATCGTCTATCTGCTGGTGCGCGAGCTGACCGCCGCAGTCGGCCTGACCGGACTCGGCGGCCATCCGCAGATGGTGCGTCCGCTGATCGCGCCGATGGCCGAAGGCGCGGCCGAAAACCGCTTCGGCAAGATCAGCGATGCGGTGCGCTTCCGGCTGCGCGCATTCTCGGCGGCGACCGACAACGTCGGCCTGTTCTTCGGCGAGGACGTCTTCGTCGCGTTCGGCGCGATCGTACTGATGACGACCTTCCTGAAGGAAGCCGGCATCGTCGTCGAACCGATTCACGTCGCGGTGTGGGGCATTCCGACCGCGGTCAGCGCGTTCATCGTGCATGGCTTCCGGTTGTGGCTGCTCGATCGCAAGCTCGAACGCGAACTGCGCGGCCATGCGGCGGCGTCCGCGTCCGTGCAGACGCCTCCGCCCACCCAGTCACAAGCGCAACGCGCCACCGGAGACGAAGCATGACCTTCACGATCAACTATCTGTTCTGGCTGGTCGGCCTGGTGCTGCTGATCGTAGGCGGCATGATCGTCACCGATCGCGAGCATCCGCGCCGGCTGACCGCGGGCGGCTTCTGGATTCTCTATGCGCTGATTTTCCTGGTTGGCGACCGTCTGCCGCCCGCCGTGGTCGGCCTCGCGGTGATCGTGATGGCGTTGATTGCGGGCTTCGGCGGCGTGACGGCGGGCAAGTCGAAGACGCTGTCGCTGGAAGCGCGCAAGGCGAGCGCCGAGCGTCTGCGCAACAAGCTGTTCGTCCCCGCGCTGACGATTCCGGTCGTCACCGTGCTGATCACGCTGACGGCGAGCTATCTCGTGTTCGGCGGCACACCGCTGATCGAGAAGGCCAACGTCACCCTGATAGGCTTCGGCATCGGCTGCGTGATCGCGCTGGCGATTGCCTGCGTGATGACGCGCGACACGGTCGGCCAGTCGATGAAGGAAGCGCGCCGCCTCATCGATGCGCTGTCGTGGGCCGCCGTGCTGCCGCAGATGCTCGGCATGCTCGGGCTCGTGTTCTCCGATGCGGGCGTCGGCAAGGCGGTCGCGCACGTGACGACCGCGTATATCAGCCTCGATTACCGCTTCGTCGCGGTGGCCGTGTACTGCATCGGCATGGCGCTGTTCACGATGGTGATGGGCAACGGCTTCGCCGCGTTTCCGGTGATGACCGGCGGCGTCGGCGTACCGATCCTCGTCGGCGTGTTTCACGGCAATCCGGCGGTGATGGTGGCGATCGGCATGTTCTCGGGCTACTGCGGCACGCTGATGACGCCGATGGCCGCGAACTTCAATATGGTGCCGGCCGCGCTGCTTGAGTTGCCGGATAAGAACGCGGTGATCAAGGTGCAGATTCCGACCGCGCTGACGCTGCTGGTGATCAATATCTTTTTGTTGAATTTCCTGATGTTCTTGTAGTGGTTTTCTTTGGTCCGGTTGTTGTCGTTGTCGGATCGGGAGGCGCCGGTCGGTCTCGGGTGGTTTAGTGCCTGAGGCGCGGCCGGCGGTGATTCAGTGGTGGTTGGTATTGCGCAGACGGGTAACAGCCGTCCATCCTGCGACGGCTAACACCAGCGATATGAAGAAGCTGAACAGGAGCAGTGTTCCAAAAACGACGTCGGAACCGCTCTCACAACCATACGCGTCGAATGCTTTATAAAGCGGGTCAAAGAACTTATGGCCTTGCTCGCTCGCAGTCCATTCAAGTGAACCCGGAATGCGCGCGATCCCTATTGAGACTGGCAATGTCATTACCAGCGCGGTCACGAAACAAATCAGTGCTTTTTTCATTGCACCTCTATCGCGCCGTAATACCGGTTCACTATCTTGATAAAAATATCCTGCGCCATCCTTGAATGTCCTCCTTATTAATTGATTGCCTAATAGGCCGGACAAACCTAGCAGCGCCGCAAAGGGAAAAGAACCGGACTATTCCGATAACTACGGCGATCGTTTGATTTCTTAGCCACCGTCGCCCTTCAGAAAGCCGTCGATCTGCCGTACTCCGATTGATGAACCCGTGGATATTCCAATATTTAGGACGCGGGTCGCGCATAACCAATAACAAGGAGACGAAGTGCAGAAATTCCATCTCACGATCAGGATCAAGCTGCTGCTGATATTCGGCAGTTGCGCCACGCTGACCTTTGTCACTGGTCTCGCGGGCATCATCGGTTTATCGGAGTTGAGCGCGGATGACGTGGCGGCTCGCCCGCTGTTCATCACGCTGGTCGTCGTGGCCTGGCTCGGCACTGCCATTGCCGTCGGCGGCGGTCTTCATCTGCATCGTGTCGTGTGCGGCGGCCTGAACCGGCAACGCAAGAAATTCGAGGAAATCGCCCAGACACTCGACGTGTCGCGGCGCGCGGCAAGCCCGCGCATGGACGAGTTCGGCCGCGGCGGCGTCGCATTCGATGCGCTGATGCGCCGCATCGAAGAAAACATCGTGGTCGTGCGCAGCTCGACCGATTCGGTCAGCACCGCGACGCGTGAAATCGCCGCCGGCAATCTCGATCTGTCCGCGCGCACCGAGCAGCAGGCCGCGTCGCTCGAGCAGACCGCGGCGAGCATGACGCAGCTCACCGAAACGGTGAAGCAGAACGCCGACAACGCGCGCCAGGCGAATACGCTCGCCAGCAGCGCCGCGAGCAAAGCCGCGACCGGCAACGACGCGGTGCAGGCGATGGCCGCGACGATCGGCCGGATCAGCGGCAGTTCGAGCAAGATTTCGGAGATCACCGGCGTGATCGAAGGCATCGCGTTTCAGACCAACATCCTCGCGCTGAACGCGGCGGTCGAAGCCGCGCGCGCCGGCGAGCAGGGCCGCGGCTTCGCGGTGGTCGCGAGCGAGGTGCGCAGCCTCGCGCAACGTTCGGCTGCCGCGGCGAAGGAAATCAAGGAGCTGATCGGCTCGTCCGTCGCGATGATTCAGGACGGCTCGACGCAGGCGGTCGAAGTGAGCACCGTGATGGGCCAGGTCACGACCGTGATCCGTCAGGTATCGGATATCGTCGGCGAGATCGCGGCGGCCTCCGAAGAACAGAGCCGCGGCATCGAGCAGGTCAATCAGGCCGTCAATCAGATGGACGAAGTCACGCAGCAGAACGCCGCGCTCGTCGAACAGGCGGCGGCCGCCGCGCAGTCGCTCGAAGAACAGGCGGGCAAGCTCACCGGTGTGGTGTCGATGTTCAAGGTGCGCGGCGTGGAGTCGTCCGCGCCGCGTGCGGTTGCGTCGTCGATGCCGAAGAAGCGTGCTGCCGCGCAGCCTGCGACACATACCGCGCGCAGCGCGCCGCGTGAAGATGCGCAACCGAAGCCCGCAACGACGGCCGCGGCACAACCGGCACCATCCGCCGACAAACACGCGTCCGCCAAAGCGGCGCCAGCTCCAAAGCCCGAACCGGCGCTCGCCACCACGGCCGAGGCCGACTGGCAGACCTTCTAAACGCGCCGCTCGAGCCTTAGTCTGAAGCTCAGTCTCAGCCTCAACTCGGCTCGACCACGAAACCGTGCTGCCGCAATAGCCGCAGCACGCCTTTCGGTCCCCCCAGATGCAACGCGCCGATCGCCACGAATAACGGCTTGTTCGGGGCGGCGAGTTGCAGCATCCGCGTGACGAAGCGGCGATTGCGTTCGTAGACGATGCGATTGTCGATCGACTCGGAGATGCGCTCGTCGCGCGCGAGCTTCTCCGACTTCGCGGCCTGCCATGCGGCGATCGCATCGGCATCGCCGACGCGCCACAGCCGATGCAGCGCGCGCACGTCCTCGACGTTCTGCGCGGGCGTCTGCACCAGATCCTGCGCGAGCATCTCGCGTTGCTGCGCGAGCGACAGTCCGGTGAACGCGCGCATCTGCTGCGCGAGCGTTTCGAGCCCGACGATTTTGCCGCGCGTCTTCAGATAGACGTTCTGCAATTGCGCTTCGGTGCCGTATTCGGTCTGCAGACCGGCGGACAGCGAATCGTAGGTTTCGACCACCAGCGACGCGAGCCACGGCCGCATCTTCTTGATCGCGTCGAGCGCGGCCGGATTGCCGCGCAAGCGCAGTTCGAGCTTGTGCCAAAGCGGTTCGGGCAACAGACCCGGCAGGCAGTCGCGCTTGCAGACGCCGTACTTCGACACGTCGTCCTGCGACACCAGCAGTTCGTCGGGCGAGAGTTCGAGCGCGAGCGTCGGTGACGCGGCCAGCGCGGCGAGGATCGGCGGCCGGAACGGCTGCCGCGCCGGATAGTCGACCGGGTCGCCGACATGCAGCGTGCCGAGCACGTAGATGGTGATGTTGCCGCGTGTCGCGACATAGAACGGCATGCGCGCCGGCTGTTGACGCACCGGGCCGCTGGCGGTGGTGCCGGGCGTCGCCGGCGGTGCGACCGATGGCGGCGCTGCGCCTGGTGTACCTGGTGTGCCTGGAACTGCGACCGCGGGTCGGCCCGCCTGGCCAGGCGCATTCGCTGCCGCGCCGGCCGCGTAGGCGAGATTGGGTAGGGCTGCGCCGAGATACAGCACGCAACCTGAACGGAACAACAGGGCGAACAACGCACGCAACGAAGTGCGGGAAAACGCGCTGGCGAGGGTGCCGATAAAGGCGCTGACTACGCTGAATACACTTATGCCGAGAACAACACGAACAAGCGCGCCAGCCACGCCGACGAAAGCACCGCAAAGCGTCGCACTCGCCAGCACACACCCCCTCCAGCGCCGCGCGAAAGCAGCCATGCGGCCGCCCTCACGCAAGCGGCGCGCAAGACGACGCGCCGCCACTGCATCAGGCATCCACGTCCCCCACCTCTTCGGCGCGGTGACACGAGACCTGACGGCCATCCACTTCACGCAGCTTCGGCTCTTCGCTGCGGCAACGATCGATCACGTACGGGCAGCGCTGATGGAACGTGCAGCCTGACGGCGGATTCAGCGGCGACGGCATTTCGCCTTGCAGCTTGATCTTGATCGTGCGGTCCGCCTCGAAGATCGACGGTGTCGCCGACATCAGCGCGCGCGTGTACGGATGACGCGGCTTCGAGAAGATGCGCTGCTTGTCGCCGAGCTCCGCGACGCCGCCGAAGTACATGACCATCACGTCGTCGGCGATATGCTCGACCACCGACAGGTTGTGCGAGATGAACACATAACTCGTCTTGAACTGATCCTGCAGATCCATGAACAGATTCAGAATCTGCGCCTGGATCGACACGTCGAGTGCGGACACCGGTTCGTCGGCGACGACGATCTGCGGATCGAGGATCATCGCGCGCGCGATCGCGACACGCTGACGCTGGCCGCCCGAGAACATATGCGGATAGCGCTTCGCATGCTCGGGGCGCAGGCCGACCGTGCGCATCATCTGCGCGATGCGTTCCGCGCGTTCGGTCGCGCTCATCTGCGTGTTGATCGCGAGCGGTTCGCCAAGCGTCTGTTCGACGGTCTTGCGCGGATTGAGCGATGCGAACGGGTTCTGAAACACCATCTGCACGCGCCGCCGCAGCGCCGCGATCTTCTCGTGACTTGCGCCGGCCACATCCTCGCCGTCGATCAACAGCCGCCCTGCGCTAGGCGTTTCGATCATCGTCAGCTGACGCGCGAGCGTCGACTTGCCGCAGCCGGACTCGCCGACCACCGCGAGCGTCTTGCCGCGTTCGAGCGCGAACGACACGCCGTTCAGCGCCTTCACCGTGCCGTGCGCGAACATGCCGCGCTTGACCGAGTAATAGCGCGCCAACTGCTCGGCGACCAGCACGTGATCGCCCGCGTGATCCGAGCGGCGCGGGGTTTCGGGTACTGCGTTCATCGGGCGCCTCCTTGCGTGTGAACGTTGGCGTCCTTCTCGACATTCAACGGCTTGATACAGCGTACACGCGTGACCTCCGCATGACCTTGCAGCGGCGCAAGCGCCGGCCGCGCCTTCATGCAGTCGTCGACGACGTACTTGCAGCGCGGCGCGAACAGGCACCCCTTCGGCCGGTCATCGCGCCCCGGCACCATGCCCGGCAACGCCGCGAGCCGCACCGCGCCCACGTTGTGCTCGGGAATCGCGGCGAGCAGCGCTTCCGTGTACGGATGATGAGGCGCGGCGAAGATATCCGGCACCTTGTTCGTCTCGATCACCTCGCCCGCGTACATGACCGCCACGCGCTGCGCGACTTCGGACACCACGGCGAGATCGTGCGAAATCAGCACCAGCGCCATGCCGCGTTCCTTCTGCAGGCGCATCAGCAGTTCCATGATCTGCGCCTGGATCGTCACGTCGAGCGCGGTGGTCGGCTCGTCGGCGATCAGCAGCTTCGGATTGCAGGCGATCGCCATCGCGATCATCACGCGCTGGTTCATGCCGCCCGACATCTGATGCGGAAACGAACCGATGCGATTTTTCGCATCCGGAATGCCGACCTGGTCGAGCAGTTCGAGCGCGCGTTTATCGAGCGCGCTGCCGCGCAGACCTTCGTGCAGCTTCAGCACTTCCTTGATCTGATAGCCGACCGTGTAGCTCGGGTTCAGGCTCGTCAGCGCGTCCTGGAACACCATCGCGATGTCCTTGCCGATGATCCGGCGACGTTCCTTCGCGGAGGCTTTCAGCAGGTTCTTGCCGTCGAACGTGACTTCGTCGGCGCTGACCTTGCCGGGCGCGTCGATCAGGCCCATCAGCGCCATCATCGTCACGCTTTTGCCGGAGCCCGATTCGCCGACCACGCCGAGCACTTCGCCGGGCGCGATGTCGAGATTGATGCGGTCGACGGCGGGCAGGCCGCCGAAGTTGACCGCCAGGTTACGGATGGTGAGTAAGTTGCTCATGATCAGGCCATCCGTTTCAGTTTGGGATCGAGCGCGTCGCGCAGCCCGTCGCCGAGCAGGTTGATCGCGAGCACCGAAATCAGGATGGACAGGCCAGGCATCGTGACGATCCACCATGCGCTGTCGATGTAATCGCGCGCGGATGCCAACATCGCGCCCCACTCCGCCGACGGCGGTTGCACGCCGAGGCCGAGAAAGCCGAGCGCGGCGGCATCGAGAATCGCCGACGAAAAACCCAGGGTTGCCTGCACGATCAGCGGCGCCGTGCAGTTCGGCAGCACCTGCGAGAACATCAATCGCAGCGTGCCCGCACCCGCGACGCGCGAAGCCGTCACGTATTCCTTCTGCAATTCGCCTTGCGCGGACGCGCGCGTCAAACGCACATAGCCTGGCAACGCGACGATCGCGATCGCCAGCATCGTATTGACGAGACCGGGGCCGATGATCGCGACCACCGCGACCGCGAGCAGCAGCGACGGCAACGCGAGCAGCACGTCCATGATGCGCATGATCGGCGTGTCGGCCCACTTCTCGAAGAACGCGGCGATCAGGCCGAGCACGATGCCCGGAATCAGCGCGAGCACGACCGATACGAAGCCGATCCAGAACGACAGCCGCGCGCCGTACATCAGACGCGAGAGGATGTCGCGGCCCGCTTCGTCGGTGCCGAGAATGAACTTCCAGTTGCCGCCGTCGAGCCATGCGGGCGGAATCTTCACCGAATCGCGATACTGCTCGATCGGGCTATGCGGCGCGATCAACGGCGCGAAGATCGCGATGAAGACCAGCACCAGCACGATGATGCCCGCGCCGACCGCGCCGCGATTGCGCGAGAAGTTGGCCCAGAATTCGCGCGCCGCGAGTGCACGGCCGCTGGGGGGCGTGACTGACTGGGGGACTGTATTTTGGATGTCTGCCATCATGCCTCCCGCCGAGCCGCCTCAAGGGAGGCATGCGCCCCCTCGGGGGGCAGAGAACGTAAGTGAACGTGGGGGTCGTACATGTGATTTACCTCGTATGGCGGATGCGTGGGTTCAACACGCCGTACAGCAAATCGACGACGAGGTTCACGACGATCACGAGAGTCGCGATCAGCAGGATACCGCCCTGCACGACCGGATAATCGCGCCGGCCGATCGCATCGATCAGCCATTTGCCGATGCCCGGCCAGGAAAACAGTGTTTCGGTCAGCACCGCGCCCGCAAGCAGCGTGCCGACCTGCAGGCCGATCACGGTGACGACCGGAATCAGCGCGTTACGCAGCGCATGCACGACGATCACGCGACCCGGCGACAAACCCTTCGCGCGCGCGGTGCGGATGTAATCCTCGCGCAGCACTTCGAGCATCGACGAGCGGGTCATCCGCGCGACCACCGCGAGCGGAATCGTGCCGAGCACGATCGCCGGCAGGATCAGATGGCTCAGCGCCGATTTGAACGCGCCTTCGTCGGTGGACATCAGCGAGTCGATCAGCATGAAGCCGGTCACGTGCGGAATGTCGTATTCGACCGCGATGCGGCCCGACACCGGCGTCCAGCCGAGATCGACCGAGAAGAACATGATCAGGATCAAGCCCCACCAGAAGATCGGCATCGAGTAGCCGGTCAGCGCGGTACCCATCACGCCGTGGTCGATGACCGTGCCGCGCCTCAGCGCAGCGAACACGCCCGCGGGCAGGCCGACGATCAGCGCGAACAGCATCGCGCAGATCGACAGTTCGACGGTGGCGGGAAAGCGTGCGAGGAATTCGCCCATCACGCTGGTATTGGTGATGATCGAGGTGCCGAGATCACCGTGCATCGCGCGGCCGATGTAGTGGACATACTGCATCGGTAGCGGCTCATCGAGACCGAGGCGGTGCATTGCGGCGGCATGCATCGCCGGATCGACGCCGCGCTCGCCCATCATCACTTCGATGGGGTCGCCCGGAATCAGGTGAATCAGCGCGAACGCGAGGATCGTGATGCCGATGAATGTCGGGATCACCATGCCGATGCGTCGCAAAACGAAGCGGAACATGGTTCGCTCCTATAGTACCGGGGGAAAAAAACGCAACCGGCGACGAGGGCTCGTGACCCCGGTCGCCGGACACTTCGACCAGTTTTCTAACCGTGCGAAACGTACTGTACTGCGGCGTACGGTATTGCGACGTACTGTGCGAACTTTACGATTGCTTGACGGCGTTACTTCACGCTGACGCCGTCGAAGCGCACATAGCCGAGCGGTTCGATGCGCATATCGACCACCTTCTTGCTGACCGGCTGATAGACGGTCGAGTGAGCGATCGGCGAGAACGGCAGTTGCTGCGCGAAGATCTGCTGCGCGTCGCCGTAGATCTTCGTGCGCGCGGCGACGTCGGAGGTCGTGCGGCCCTTCTGGATCAGATCGTCGAACGGCTTGTAGCACCACTTCGAGAAGTTGTTGCCGTTGATCGCCTCGCAGCCGAGCAGCGTGCCGAGCCAGTTGTCCGGATCGCCGTTGTCGCCAGTCCAGCCGATCAGCATCGAGTCGTCTTCGCCCGCGTGTGCGCGCTTGATGTACTCGCCCCACTCGTACGTGACGATCTTCGCCTTCACGCCGATCTTCGCCCAGTCGGCCTGAATCATTTCCGCCATCAGACGTGCGTTCGGGTTATAGGCGCGCTGCACCGGCATCGCCCACAGCGTGATCTCGAAACCGTTCGGAAAGCCAGCCTTCGCGAGCAGATCCTTGGCCTTCGCCGAATCGTACGGCGCGGCCTTCAGGCCCTTGAAGAACGACCATTGCGTCGGCGGCATCGGGTTCGTCGCCAGTTGGCCCGCGCCCTGGTAGACCGAGTCGATGATCGCCTTCTTGTTGATCGCCATGTCGAGCGCTTCGCGCACTTCGACCTTGTCGAGCGGCTTGTGCGTCACGTTGTACGCGAGGTAGCCGAGGTTGAAGCCCGGCTGCGACGGCATGTCGATGTTCGCTTCGGCCTTCAGCGGCGCGATATCGGCCGGGCGCGGATAGGTCATCACCTGGCATTCGTCGCGCTTGATCTTCTGCACGCGCACGCCGGCGTCCGGCGTGATCGAGAAGATCAGCTTCGAGATCTTCACCGTGTTCGGCTTCCAGTAATCCGGATTGCCGTCGAAGCGGATCGTCGCGTCCTTCGTGTAGCTGCGGAAGATGAACGGACCGGTGCCGACCGGGAACTGGTTGATGTCGGCGGCCTTGCCCGCCTTCAGCAACTGATCCGTATATTCGGCCGACAGGATCGACGCATATTCCATCGCCAGATTCTGAATGAACGGCGCGTTGACTTCCTTCAGCGTGAACTTGACCGTGTACGGGTCGACTTTCTCGACGCTCGTGATCAGCTTGTCGAGGCCCATGTCGGTGAAGTACGGGAACTGCACCGGGTACGCCTTGCGGAACGGCTGGTTCGGATCCAGCATGCGCTGGAACGTGAAGACGACGTCATCCGCGTTGAATTCGCGGGTCGGTTTGAAGAACGACGTAGTCTGGAACTTCACGCCATGACGCAGATGGAACGTGTAGGTCTTGCCGTCGGGCGACACATCCCACTTCTCCGCGAGGCCGGGTTCGACTTTCGTGCCGCCGCGTTCGAATTCGACGAGGCGGTTGTAGACGGTGAACGTGTTGGCCGTGAAGTCGACGCCCGTCGTGTACTGGGCCGGATCGAAACCCGCGGGGCTGCCTTCTGAGCAGTAGACGAGTGTCTTGTTCGGAATCCCGTCCGCATGAGCGCTAGTCATGCCGATCAGGGATGCCGCTGCGGCAGCGACGAGCGTGGTCTTACGCGCGACGCGCAACAGGTTGTTTTGCTTCATGTTTCCTCCAGGTTCAAGGCCGGCTTGCGCCAGCGTAGCCGGATATTACTTGAGCTTGGCTCACACCTCCAAGCGGAGGAAAATCCCTCGGTTGACTATCGGAAACATTTTCGGCAAGCGCCGAAGCGCCCGCCGGCGCGGCCCGCACGGGCGGTTCGCGTCGACGGGAAGCGCAAGCGCCGCAAAAAAGCGGCGCCTGCGCTTATTTGAGTCCAACTCCCATGAATTGCGTCGGACCGAACGGATCGATCTTGAAACCCACCACGTCCTTGCTGATCGGCTGATACACGGTGGAGTGAGCAATCGGCGTGAACGGCACCTGGTCCTTGAAGATCTCCTGTGCCTGCGTGTACGCCTTGGTGCGATCGGCCATGTTGGTGGTGCTGCGGCCCTGCCTGATCAGGTCGTCGTAAGGTTTGTAGCACCACTTTGAAAAGTTGCTGCCGTTGACCGCGTCGCAGCCGAGCAACACGCCGAGCCAGTTATCCGGATCGCCGTAATCGCCGGTCCATCCAATCAGCATCGCTTCGTGTTCACCCGCATGCGCGCGGCGGATGTACTCGCCCCACTCGTACGTGCCGATCTTCACCTTGACGCCGATCTTCGCCCAGTCCGATTGCAACATTTCCGCCATCAGACGCGCGTTCGGGTTGTACGGCCGCTGCACCGGCATCGCCCACAGCGTCAGGTCGAAGCCGTCCGGATAGCCCGCCTCCTTCAGCAGCGCTTTGGCCTTGTCGATGTCATACGGTGCGTCTTTCAGGTTCTTGTCGTAGCCCCACTGTGTTGGCGGCATCGGATTGGTCGCCGTCTGGCCCGCGCCCTGATAGACCGCTTCGATGATCGCCTTCTTGTTCACCGACATATCGAGCGCGCGGCGCACCAGCACGTTGTCGAGCGGCTTTTTGGTCGTGTTGTACGCGATATAGCCGAGGTTGAAGCCCACTTCGCTCGGCATCGCGAGCGACGAATCGGCCTTCACCGTCGCGATATCGGCCGGACGCGGATACGCCATTACCTGGCACTCGCCGCGCTTCAGCTTTTGCAGACGCACCGCCGGATCGACGGTGATCGAGAAGATCAACTTGCCGACCTTTACGATGCCCGGCTTCCAGTAATCGGGATTGCCGTCGAAGCGGATCGTGTCGTCCTTCGTATAGCTGCGGAAAATAAACGGACCGGTGCCGACCGGATACTGGTTGATATCGGAGGCCTTGCCCGCTTTGAGCAACTGGTCCGCATATTCGGCCGACAGGATCGACGCGAACGGCATCGCAATCTGCTGCAGGAACGGCGCGTCGACTTCCTTCAGTGTGAAGCGCACCGTGTACGGATCGACCTTCTCGATCTTCGTGATGTTTTTCGCGAGACCGAGGTCGTTGAAGTACGGGAAATTGACCGGATACGCCTTGCGGAACGCATTGTCGGGATCGAGCATCCGCTGGTAGGTGAACACGACGTCGTCCGCGTTGAATTCGCGGGTCGGCTTGAAGAACGACGTGGTCTGGAATTTGACGCCGCGGCGCAGGTGGAACGTATAGGTGAGACCGTCCGGCGACACGTCCCATTTCTCGGCGAGGCCCGGTTCGATGTCGGTGCCGCCCTGCACGAATTCGACCAGCCGGTTATAGACCGTGTACGAGCCGGCGGTAAATTCGACGCTGGTCGTGTATTGCGCGGTATCGAAGCCGGCCGGACTGCCTTCCGAGCAGAACACCAGCGTCTTGTCCGGCAGCGTGGCCGCCTGCGACGCGGCGGGAGCTAAGCCGCTCGCGGCCACCGCGAACGCGGCGAGAGCGGGAAGGCAGAACTGGTGAAGCGCGAGTAGGCGTTGTGCCGCAGTCTTTCTTGTCACTGTCATATCGTCCTCCGCACAGCAGCCGGGTTAGCTGCGTTTCGATGATAGACAGCACAAAAATGGGCTTCAACAGGGGTTACCACGTTATTTGACGCGGGTTCGGGCTTGGGATCATCAGCCGCGCCGGGCTGCTGAATGGACTAGTGCAGCAAGTTTGGCGTCAGCCCCAGGTCATCGGCCGCTTTCGCGAGACGCTTGTCCCGCGTCCAAACCGTCGTTCCAGGCTGCAAGCGCGCAGAGGCCAGCAACGACGTATCCACGTAGCCGATGCCACGGTTGAACAGTCCTTCGCGCTCGATCAGGAACAGCGTCTCCTCGGGCGTTGCGACGAGCGCGCTCGGCAAATCCTGCAATGCGCCAAGCACGGCTTGACGATTTCGCAGGCTGCCGAGAGAGATCTCGGCAATCACGAACGGGTGAACGAGCACCTGGCCATTTGCCAGCAGACCGACCAGCACTGGATCGGATGCGTTGATATGGTCGATCCAGACGGACGTATCGACCAGGATCATTCCGCATCCTGCCGACGACGCGGAGCGGCTTTGATACCGGGCTCGCTCCCGCCAAGATTGATCAGCCGTTTGGCTGCTTCGCGCTCAATCAGGGCTTTGAGCGCCTCGCGCACGAGCGCCGATTTTTCTTCGACGCCCGTATAGGCTTGGGCCTTGGACAGCAAATCGTCATCGAGGGCGATCGTGGTTCGCATGGTCACTCCTGGCAAGTGCCTATCGACTGATAGGCACACATTTTAGCATTGAATGATGCCGATAATGATGCCAACCATGCCGATCGGGCGTTGCGCTTTCTGGCCACGGGTGGGTTCTCCACCCGTGGCCAGATCACTCCCTCGTGCGACAGATCAAGTGCTGCGTTACACCCCAAGCCGCTCGCAAATCGCCTTGGTCGCCGCGGCCGCATTCAGCGTATAAAAATGCAGCCCCGGCACCTTCGCGTCGACGAGCCGCTGGCACAGGTTCGTCACCACATCGAGCCCGAACTCGCGGATCGACTCGCGATCGTCGCCGAAGCTCTCCAGCCGGCGCGCGATCCAGCGCGGCACTTCGGCGCCGCACATTTCGGAGAAACGCATCAGTTGCGAGAAATTCGTGATCGGCATGATGCCGGGCACGATCGGCACGTCGACGCCGAGCTGGCGCGCGTCGTCGACGAAACGGAAATACGCGTCCGCGTTGAAGAAGTACTGCGTGATCGCCGAATTCGCGCCGGCCTTCACCTTGCGCGCGAAGTTCTCCAGATCGTGACGCGGCGAGCGCGCCTGCGGATGGTATTCCGGGTAGCCGGCCACCTCGATCCAGAACCAGTCGCCGAACTCGGCACGGATGAAGCTGACGAGTTCCGACGCGTAGCGCAGTTCGCCGACCGCGCCCATGCCGGACGGCAGATCGCCGCGCAGCGCAACGATATGGCGGATGCCATGCGAGCGGTATTCGTTCAGGATCGCGCGCAGGCTCTCCTTCGACGAGCCGACGCACGACAGATGCGGCGCCGCTTCGAGCCCGTCCTTCGCGATCGCGACGACGGTATCGAGCGTGCCTTGCTGCGTCGAGCCGCCCGCGCCGAACGTGACGGACACGAATTTCGGTTTGAGCGACAGGAGTTGCGCGCGCGTCGCGCGCAGCTTGTCGACGCCTTCCTGCGTTTTCGGCGGGAAGAATTCGAATGAAAGTTCGATCGGATTCATATCAGTGAGGTCAACCTAAGCTGCGGTTGCCGAAAATAAGCGCGGACAGCAGCCACGACACGATGCTGTACAGGATCGAGCCGAAGAACGCCGACCAGAAACCCGACACCTCGAAGCCCTTCAGCAGCGACGCGCACAGCCAGAAGCACAGCGCATTGACGACGAGAATGAAAAGCCCCAGCGTCAGAATCGTGACGGGCAGCGTCAGCAGAATCAGCACCGGACGCAACACCGTATTGATGAGGCCGAGCACGATCGCGACGATCAGCGCGGTGCCGAAGCTGCGGATGTGAATCGACGGAACGAGGTAGGTGATGATCAACAGCGCGAGCGCGTTGATCAGCCAGGTCAGCAGCACGGTCATGTAGAGCTCCTTGTAAGCACCTGTGCGGGCAGGATGTCCATTAAAAGAAAGGCGGCGCTGGCGAACAAAGCGGCGCATTACGCGCCGCCCCGTGATCAGACCGTCATGGTTTTTTACCGCCGCCCGCCCGTGAGCCTGAGCGCGCCAGTGCGCGAATCAGGCTCGCCGGGGCGTGGACTTAGTAGCGGTAGTGGTTCGGCTTGAACGGACCGTTCTTTTCGACGCCGATATAGCCGGCCTGCGCGTCGGACAGCACGGTCAGGTTCGCGCCGATGCGCGCCAGATGCAGACGCGCGACCTTCTCGTCCAGATGCTTCGGCAGCACGTACACCTTGTTCTCGTACTTCGCGCCTTGCGTGAACAGTTCGATCTGCGCGAGCGTCTGGTTCGTGAACGAGTTCGACATCACGAACGACGGGTGGCCGGTCGCGCAGCCGAGGTTCACCAGACGCCCTTCAGCCAGCAGGATCACGCGCTTGCCGTCCGGGAAAATGATGTGGTCGACTTGCGGCTTGATGTTTTCCCACGTGTACTGGCGGGTCGACGCGACGTCGATTTCCGAGTCGAAGTGGCCGATGTTGCAGACGATCGCGTTATGACGCATCGCCTTCATGTGATCGTGGTTGATCACGTGGTAGTTGCCGGTCGCCGTCACGAAGATGTCGGCCTTATCGGCCGCGTATTCCATCGTCACGACGCGGTAGCCTTCCATCGCTGCCTGCAGTGCGCAGATCGGATCGATTTCGGTGACCCACACGGTCGCGCCCAGACCGCGCAGCGATTGCGCGCAGCCCTTGCCCACGTCGCCGTAACCGGCGACGACCGCGATCTTGCCCGCGATCATCACGTCGGTCGCGCGCTTGATGCCGTCGACCAGCGACTCGCGGCAGCCATACAGGTTGTCGAACTTCGACTTCGTGACCGAATCGTTGACGTTGATCGCCGGGAACGGCAGACGGCCTTCCTTTTCCATCTGGTACAGACGGTGCACGCCGGTCGTGGTTTCTTCGGTGACGCCCTTGATGTGCGCGAGACGCGTCGAGTACCACACCGGATCCGCGTCAAGGTGCTTCGCGATCGACTTGTACAGCGCGACTTCTTCCTCGTTGGTCGGCTTGGCGATCACCGAACGGTCCTTCTCGGCCTTCGAGCCGAGGATCAGCAACAGCGTTGCGTCGCCGCCGTCGTCGAGGATCATGTTGGCGAACTCGCCGTTCGGCCATTCGAAGATGCGGTGCGAGAACTCCCAGTATTCGTCGAGCGATTCGCCCTTGAATGCGAACACCGGCGTGCCGGCTTGCGCGATCGCGGCGGCGGCATGGTCCTGGGTCGAGAAGATGTTGCACGAAGCCCAGCGCACGTCCGCGCCGAGCGCGGTCAGCGTTTCGATCAGCACGCCGGTCTGGATCGTCATGTGCAGCGAGCCGGCGACGCGCGCGCCCTTCAGCGGCTGCTGCGCCTTGTACTCTTCGCGCGTTTGCATGAGGCCGGGCATTTCGGTCTCGGCGATCGTGAGTTCCTTGCGGCCCCACGAAGCGAGCGACATATCGGCAACGACGTAATCCTGGTTCTGGGAATCGATAACTGCGGCGTTCATCACGCCCTCCTTTCTAAGTAGTGACTAGAAATGTGACGTGAGCGCGGTTCGATGCGGGGGATCGGCGCGCTTTGGCAGCCTTGCCCTCCGATTGAAGCCTTCGAGCCTGGCGGGCGGCCGGCGAATGAAAATTCGCGGTACCCGTCGCAACGCTCCTCGAAGACGAACGGCGATTGTAGCAAATCAGCATGACGGTGGCGTGCCAAGGCAAACGCGCGCGGCGGGTGAGACAGCCGGCGCGGCCTCGACCTTTCTGATTGATTTCGAATGCCGTTCATCAGGCGCTACGCCATAAACGGAGTGACTTACAATCATCCGATTCATTCCAATCTGGAATTCTCGAGACCGGGATCATGGAACTCCGAGCACTGCGTTATTTCGTCGAAGTGGTCCGGCAACAGAGCTTCACCGTCGCCGCCGAGCAGATGTTCGTCACGCAGCCGACCATCAGCAAGATGGTCAAGTCGCTCGAAGACGAAATCGGCTCGCCGCTGCTGTTGCGCGACGGCCGGCAGATGGTGCTCACCGACGCCGGCCGGATCGTCTATCAGCGCGGCCAGGATGTGCTTGCCGCGCACGCGCGGTTGCAGGCCGAACTGAACGATCTCGACACGCTCGGGCGCGGCGAACTGACGATCGGCATCCCGCCGATGGGCGGCGCGTTGTTCACGCCTGCGATCGCAGCATTCCGCCAACGCTATCCGAAGATCGAGCTGAAACTGTTCGAGCAGGGTTCACGCGCGATCGAAGCCGCGCTGATCAACGGCGAGCTGGAACTCGGTGGCGTGCTGCAACCGGTCGATCCGGCGGATATCGACGTGCTGCCGATCAGCCGCCACTTGTTGTGGCTGGTCGCGCGCACCGGTTCGCGCTGGGACGCGTTGCGCGAAGTGCCGCTCGCGCAGCTCGCGAACGAGCCGTTCGTGTTCTATGGCGAAAGTCTCGCGCTGAACGATGTGGTGCTGAATGCGTGCCGGGAGGCGGGTTTCGCGCCGGCGATCGTCGGGCGCAGCGGGCATTGGGATTTCATGGCGGCGCTGGTGCTGGCCGGGGTCGGCATCGCGCTGTTGCCCGCGCCCTATTGCCGCCGGCTCGATCCCGCGAAGTTCACCTGCCTGCCGGTCGTCGAGCCGGAGATCTCGTGGGAAATGGCGATCGGCTGGCGCCGCAACGGCTATCTGTCGCATGCGGCGCGCGCGTGGCTCGACGTCGCGCGCGAGACGCTGCCGACCCAGACTAGCGACGATTTCATGCTCGGGCCGGGGATCGGTCTTAATGGGATCGCGGAGCCGGGGGGCGCGCAAACGCACACGTCGTCGGACGGGTGAAACCCGGCGGTTAGTTAGGTTATCGGGTCCACGTACTGGCCCTCGCCGCTATCTCACCATCACGCACGCTCGTATCCCGCTCCACCATTCTCAATGCGGCCGCCCCTTCCGGCCGCGCCGGCGCGCTGGCAGCCGCACTAGCCGGCGCGCTGGCAGCCGCACTAGCCGGCGCGCTGGCAGCCGCGCTCAGTTCCACCGCACGCTCGCCAATCATCATCGTCCGCGCATCCGTCTCGTACCCACTCGTCAACGCGCGTTTTCAGCGCATTGCGGCAAGCGCCGCGGGGTTGCGGAGGCTTCGGCCGAGAGCGAATCCTCTAAACGCCGGCGCCGCCGCCCCCCTATGATGAAAGACGCGTGCAAGCGGCCCCGGCATCCCGCGCCCCGCATTCGAACATCGTGCGACACGCGTCGTCTTTTCGACTCGCGGCACTCGGTACAGCAGCCAAACAGAATCGAAAAACGCAGCGTCGATCGCCTCGTCAAACCGGCGCACAATGACAAAGCAACGGAGACAGCAGATGGAACAGCACGGCTTCGGACAGACTCACGAGGTGACGAATCAGGCGTCGCCGCTCGCGGACTACAACCTGTTCGCAAGCGACACCGCGTTGTGCGCCGCGCTCGAACGCGATGGCGCGTTGTGGCGCCGCGATGCGCTGCTACAGCAGGGCGCCGCGCTGACGACACCGGAAACGCTCGCACTCGCCGAACTCGCGAACCGTCACACGCCCGAGCTGATCACGCATAGCCCGCGCGGCGAGCGTATCGATGCGCTCGAGTTTCATCCCGCGTGGCACGAACTGCTCGCGCTGCTGCGCCGCGAAGGTCTGCACGCGCTGCCGTTTTCCGATCCACAGCGCGGCGCGATGGTCGCGCGCTGCGCCGGCTATTTTCTGCACGCGCAGATCGAATCCGGCTCGCTGTGTCCGCTGACGATGACCTTCGCGAGCATCCCTGTGTTGCAACGCGAGCCGGCGCTGTTCGAGACGCTGTGCGCCCAGTTGTATTCGCGCGAACACGATCCGCGCGATGTGCCGCTCGCGCGCAAACGCTCAGCGATGATCGGCATGGGCATGACCGAAAAGCAGGGCGGCTCGGACGTGCGCAGCAACCAGACGCGCGCCCACGCGATCGATGCCGGCGGCCGTGGCGGCGCCTACCGGCTCATCGGTCACAAGTGGTTTTTCTCGGCGCCGCAGTGCGACGCGCATCTGGTGCTCGCGCGCACCGATGCGCACGAGGGACTGTCGTGCTTTTTCGTGCCGCGTTTCGCGCCGGACGGCAGCAAGAACGCGGTGCAGATCCAGCGTCTGAAGGACAAGCTCGGCAATCGCTCGAACGCGAGCAGCGAAGTCGAATTTCTCGACGCGTACGGCGTGCTGATCGGCGACGAAGGACGCGGCGTGCCGACCATCATCGAAATGGCGAACTACACGCGGCTCGATTGCGTGATCGGCAGCGCCGCGCTGATGCGCGCGGCGCTCGTGCAGGCGATCCATCACGCGCGGCATCGCAATGCTTTCGGCCGCCATCTCGCCGAGCAGCCGCTGATGCGCAACGTGCTCGCCGATCTCGCGCTCGAATCGGAAGCGGCGACCGTGCTGTTCATGCGGCTCGCGCGCGCATTCGAGGAATCGTCAGACGCGGCCGCTTCGCCCGCCGAGCGCGCGTGGCGGCGCATCGTGACGCCGGCCGCGAAGTACTGGGTGTGCAAGCGCGCACTCGAATTCACCGGCGAGGCGATGGAGGTCTGGGGCGGCAACGGCTACGTCGAAACCGGGCCGATGGCGCGCTTCTATCGCGAAGCGCCGGTCAATTCGATCTGGGAAGGCTCCGGCAATGTGATGTGCCTCGACGTGTTGCGCGCGATGGAACGCGAACCGCAAGCCGCGCAGGCGCTGTTCGCCGCGTGGCAGGAAGTGGCGCACGCGCATCCGGCACTCGCCGCGGCGCTCGCGAGACTTGCGGCGACGTTGAGCGGACCGGCGGAACAACGCGAAGCATCGGCGCGGCGCATCGCGCAGCAGATCGTGCTGATCGCGCAGGCGACGCTGCTCGCGCAATACGCGCCGACTGATGTCGCCGATGCGTTCATCGCGACGCGTCTTGGCGATGGCTGTGGCGAGAGTGGGCGGGTGTACGGCACGCTGCCCGCGACGTTCGATCATGCGGCGATTGTCGAGCGGGCGTTTCCGGGGTGAATTTGCTGCGCGAATCGGTCGTGTGAATCTTCCGGCGTGAATCTTCGGCTGAATCTGCAGGCGAATTCGAGGCCTGATTTTGCAGCCTGAGCTGTCGGCCCAAGCGCTACGCGCAGACATCTAGCACAACCGGTCTGTCATACGCCCCCAAAGGCAAGCGACAAGTCTCACTCCGCAAACCCAACACGACACCAACGCATCACCACCACAACCCAATAACAAACCAACAACCCATCGCGCGCCACGCGCACCGTCATCGATCAGGGAGTGGACTCAGATGAAGCACGATCTGCCGGGGATCGCCGCGCTCGAATCGCTGCTGCGCGACCAACGTCATGCGTATCTGCGCGCGCCGTATCCGTCGTGGGACACGCGCGCGACACACCTGCGAGCGCTGCGCAAGCTGATGCTCGACAATCGCGACGCGCTCGCCGCGGCGATGCACGCCGACTTCGGCAACCGCGCGAAACAGGAAGTGCTGCTCGCCGAATTCCTGCTCGTGAAGGAAGAGATCGACGCCGCGCTGCGCCACGGCAAACGCTGGATGAAACCGCAGCGCCGCCGCACCAATAAATGGCTGCTGCCCGCGCGCGCGAAAGTCGTGCCGCAGCCGCTCGGGGTGGTCGGCATCATCGTGCCGTGGAATTATCCGGTGCTGCTGGCGGTTGGCCCGCTCGTCAGCGCGCTGACGGCCGGCAACCGCGCGATCATCAAGATGTCCGAGCTGACGCCGCGCACGTCCGCGCTATTCGAGCTGCTGATCGGCCAGACCTTTGCGCGCAATCACATCGCGGTCGTCAACGGCGACGCCGCGCTCGCCGCCGCGTTCAGCGCGCAGCCGTTCGACCATCTGCTGTTCACCGGCTCGACGAAAGTCGGTCACGAGGTGATGCGCGCGGCAGCCGAACATCTGACGCCAGTCACGCTCGAACTCGGCGGCAAATCGCCGGCGCTGATCGGTGCGCATGCGCGCTTCGACAACGCGGTCGACAACCTGATCGCCGGCAAGACGCTCAACGCCGGACAGACCTGTATCGCGCCCGACTACGTGCTGGTACCGCGCGGCAAGGAGCAGGCATTCATCGAGCGGGCGCGTTCGCGGATGGCGAAGATGTATCCCGAGTTCGCACGGAATCCGGATTACACGTCGATCATTTCGGCGCGTCACTTCGAGCGGCTCGAACGCCTCGCCGACGAAGCGCGGGCCGCCGGCGCGCAACTACACGCGCTGACCGATGCGCAGCCGGACGCTGAGAGCCGGCGTTTTCCGCTGATCGCCGTGACCGGCGCGCCGGACGAATGCGCGCTAATGCAGGAGGAGATTTTCGGGCCGCTGCTGCCGCTGGTGCCGTACGACACGCTCGACGACGCGATCGCGTGGATCAACGCGAGGCCGCGGCCGCTCGCGTTGTACCTGTACGCCGACGATACCCGGACGATCGAGCGTGTTACGCACGAGACGATCGCCGGCGGCATGGCGATCAACGAAACGCTGATGCATCTCGCGTGCGAGAGTTTGCCGTTCGGCGGCGTCGGCGCGAGCGGGATGGGCGCGTATCACGGATACGAGGGATTCGTGACGTTTTCGAAGATGAAGCCGGTGTTGCGGCAGGCGCGGCTGAATGCGCGCGGATTGATCGCGCCGCCGTATGGAAAACGGGTCAATGCGCTGTTGAAATTAATGATGAAGTTTTGACTGCGCTGTGCTGGGCGGGGCTTATCTCTACGGCCGACCGGCACAAGCCCCAACCTTCACCAGCATCTCGCGCAAGCGCGGCGCGGCGAAATCCAGAAATCGGCGCATCTTCAGCGGCATCTGCCCGCGCGACGCATGGACGAGATGCACCGGCGCCATCTCCGGCTCGAACTCGGCGAGCACGATACGCAGCGCGCCGGCCTCCAGCGCATCGAAGACCTGGTAGTGAAGCAACCGTGTAGCGCCGACACCGCGGATCGCCGCCTGCGCCGCGGCCTCCGCCGTCGTCACCGATAAACGCGGCACCACCGGAAGCTCGAACGTCGTCGTCGATCCGGGTGCCTTGAAACGCCAGCCGGGAGAGGGCAACGGCGTGTCGAACGTGACGCACGGGAGTGTCAGCAGATCGTCGGGCATTTGCGGCACGCCATACCTGGCCACGAGCGAAGGGCTCGCGCAAACCACCGTGCGCAGCAGACCGACCTGGGTCGCCACCATCGAACTGTCGGGCAATTTGCCGATCCGCACGGCCATATCGATGTGAGCATCGAGCAGATCGATATTGCGATCGGTCATCACGAGGCGAACGTTGATTTCCGGGAACAGCGCCAGAAAGTCGGCGATCACGGGTAGCACATGTAGCCGGCCGAACAGGATCGGCGCGGTGATAACCAGGTCCCCTTTCGGCGCGGTCAACTCGCCGGTCACTTCCCTTTCCGCGTCTTCGACCTGTTCGAGGATGCGGCGCGCCGCCTCGACGTAGGTCACGCCGGCGTCCGTCAGCGTGAGCTTGCGCGTCGTTCGCATCAGCAGCTTCGTGCCCAGCAGCGCTTCGAGGTCCGAGATTTTTCGGCTCAGCGTCGTCAGCGGCACCTTTAAAGCACGGCTTGCGGCTGTCAGGCTTCCCGCGTCGCTCACCGTCACCAGCATCGACATGGCTTCGAAACGATCCACTTATTCTCCCGGTTTCCGGTGAATTGATTTCCGATATTGCCGGATTATCCCAGCATTCGAAAGAGCGCATCATTTCAGTCATCCGGACTATTCCAGTCTGCGTAATCCAGGAGATGTCACGATGTCCCGTCTTTCGATTCCTGCCGTCGATGCCGCCCCGGAAGGCTCCAAGGCCACGCTCGATGCCGTCCACAAGCAGTTGGGCGTCGTCCCCAACCTGTTTCGCCTGATCGGCAATAGCCCTGTCGCGCTTACCGCCTATACGGGATTTCATGGCGCGCTCTCCGGGACCTTCGACGCGAAGACCCGCGAGCGGATCGCGCTGGCCGTCGCGCAGGTCAACGGTTGCGACTATTGCCTGTCGGCGCACACTTATCTGGGCCTGAATCTCGCGAAGATCGACGCGGAAGAAATCGCGTTGAACCGCAAAGGCGCTTCGGGGGATCCCAAGGCGAACGCCGCCGTCCAGTTCGCCGCAAGGGTGGCGAAAGAGCGCGGCCACGTTAGCGATGCCGATCTCAAGGCGGTCCGCGACGCAGGCTTCACGGACGCGCAGATCGTGGAAATTGTCAGCCTCGTCGCGGAAAACAGTTTCACGAACTACCTGAACGAAGTCGCGAAGACGGAAATCGACTTCCCTGTCGTGCGCGCGGCCGACGCCGCGTAACGCGAGCCGGGTCGGCGCGCTCGAAGCGCCGGCCCGTTCTCCCCATTAGCGGAGGCGTGCCATGTCGTACGGTTTTCTGGATATCGCCGTGACACCCAGTGTGCGAGCCATGCAGGCCAGCATGGGTGTCGAAGATCTATGGCAGGACTTCAACGGACATCGCGAATTCGATCGATTCACCCGCAGCGAAGCGGCCTTCATCGCTCGGCGTGACAGTTTCTATCTCGCGACGGTTTCGGAAACCGGTTGGCCTTACGTGCAGCATCGGGGCGGCCCGACCGGCTTTCTTAAACTGATCGACGACCGCACGCTGGCTTTTGCCGACTATCGCGGCAACCTGCAATACATCAGTGCCGGCAATCTCGCGGCCAACGATCGGGTTTGTCTATTCCTGATGGACTATCCCCGCCGCGGCCGGCTCAAGATTTATGCGCATGCGGAAATGCTGGCGCTCGACGCCGACCCGGCGTTGACGGAGCTGGTCTCCGAGCCGACCTACAAAGCCAATCCGGAGCGGATCTTTCGGCTGCATCTCGAGAACTTCGACTGGAATTGCTCACAGCACATCACACGGCGCTTTTCCGAGCAGCAGGTGAACGAGGCAGTTCGCCCGCTGCAGGAACGCCTGGCCGAGCTGGAAAGTGAAAATGCGGAGTTACGCGCGCGCCTGGCTGCTGGCTGAGGCT
This sequence comes from Paraburkholderia sp. ZP32-5, assembly GCF_021390495.1. Classification (NCBI taxonomy): domain Bacteria; kingdom Pseudomonadati; phylum Pseudomonadota; class Betaproteobacteria; order Burkholderiales; family Burkholderiaceae; genus Paraburkholderia; species Paraburkholderia sp. ZP32-5. The sequence continues at coordinate 4,031,383 of NZ_JAJEJP010000001.1, forward strand.
GATTCAGCCGACGCCCGGGGCAAAGGCGCGCCGGCGCGTGCAGGCATGACTAACGCAATACCTCCCTCGGTATTACGCACCGCCCGTTCTGACATCGACGGCTTCTACATCGACCACATCCTGCGCAGCGCTGCTTCCCTCGTGCGCGGTCTCAACATCGGCCCCGCTCTCCAGCCGATGCAGCCACGCCAGCAACTCCGCCACCGCCTGATAAAGCTGCGGCGGAATTCTCGCGTCGAGATCGACCTGCATCAGCAGCGACACCATTTCGGGCGCCTCGTGCACATACAGCCCGGCTTCCTTCGCGCGCTGCACGATCATCTCGGCGAGCAGCCCGTACCCTTTCGCGACCACGCGCGGTGCCGCGTCGCCACCCTGGCTGTCGTAGACGAGCGCGGCCGCGCTGCGCCGATTCCTGCGGCTCATCAGATGTCCCAGTCGAAATCTTCGCGCGGCCGCGCCGCCGCGCCGCGCGCGTTCGCCGTGCCACGGCCGGCGGAGCGGCCCGCAGCCGCAGCCCCCGATCCGGCCGCTGCCGCGGCAGCCGAGCGCGCATACGCGGACGCCGCCTGCGTGCCCGTCGCGCCAGCCGCGCCGGTACCCGGCGCGCCGCCGCCGATCTCGCGAATCGTCAGCCCCTGCAACTCGATACCCGCCGCCGCGAGGCGCTGACGGAAGCTGTCGCCCTGGCTCGCGAGCCGCGCCGCGCCGTCGGGGTTCGCCTGCACGCGCACGATCAGTTGCATGCCGGTCAGCGTCAGTTCGGCGTCGACGGTGCCGAGCGTCGGCAGCGACAGCGTCAAGCGCGTGCGCCACGGCTGACCGTCCTCGCTCGCCAGACCGCCGCCGCTGCGATCCCATTCGTCGCCGTCCTGCTCGATGGTCCAGTCGAGCCGCGCGCCCGGCCACGCTTCGCCGGTCCAGCGAAACTGGCCCGTCGCGAGCAGGTCGAGCTGCTGCCGCACCAGCGGCACCGTCGCCGGATGGACCGCCGCCGCCATCGATTGCGCATTCTGCGACGAGCCGGTATCGGCCGTCGGCGACGCGCCACTGTGCAGCCCCGCGTGCGTGGGCTGCCCGCTCAGATCGGATAAAGAATTCGCCAACACTTCGCCGGCGACCAGACGCGCGGCTTGCGCGGTCAGGATCGATGCCATCGAGTGCGTCGGGTTGCCGTCGGCCGCGGCGTTTGGCGCGCCGCCTTGCGGGCCATTCGCGGCGCCGCCTTGCATGCCGCGGGGCATCGCGCCGGGCATCCCGTCGGACGCGCTGCCCGCCGAGCCGGACCACGCGCCGCTGCCCTGCGCGTTCGCGCCGTCGTCCGGGTCGACCCAGTCGGGCGGCACTTGCGCGCCCGCGATCAGGCGGTTCTGCGCCTCGTCCGAGAGCGTGTCCAGCGGGCGCTGACCGACAAGCCATGCCGCGAGATGCGACTCGTAGAACAGGCCGCTGTCGCTGACCGTCTGTTCGAGCGCGGCCGCGAGCGCGGCGACCGGCAGCTCGGCGGCGGCCACGCTGGCGGCAGCGGTCGTCGCGGTCGCATTCGCGGCAGCGCCGGCGTTGGCGGTCGTATTAGTGGTGGAATTTGCGGCGCTATTGGCATTGGCAGCCGCATCGGGCTGCGGCGCGCCGGCCACGGCGACATCGAGTGCCGGCGCGGCGGCCCAGATCGGCGCCTGGCCGAGCACGGCCGGCGTCGCTTCGCCGCCCGAGCGCGCGATCGCGTCGAGCGTCAGCGCGACCGCCGACAACGCGGTCTGCGCGGACGCGGGCGGGGGCGCCGGTGTGGTGTTGGGTGTTGCGGGAGCCGGCGCGGTCCCGACGCCGGCCGCCCCGGTCTGCGCCGTGGTCGCGCTGCCCGGCGCAATGCTGAGCAGACTGTCGATCCGGCTCGAAAGCACCGAAGCGAGGGCCGAATCGATTCCGTTCATGCCGGTTCCTTGGTCGCGTTGGCGGCTCTGCGCTCAACGCACTAATTGCTCTGGTCGCTGTGACAGGTGACGGCGCGCGGCGCGGCGGCGGCTGATACGCTCCCGGGCGGCACGCCAGGGCTCGCGTTCAGCGCGCTCCGTACAGCTCCTTCAGCACGCGCGTCGGCCGGCCGGCGAACAGCGCCGACAGATTCGCCATGCGCGGATTCGCGAGGTCGCGGATCGCGGCGTCGTCGGCGAGAATCTGGCGGATCAGCGCGTACTTGCGCAGCCGCTCCGCCTCGTCGAGTTTGACGCCGTCGTCGGCTTCCTTCAGCGCTTCGACCAGATGCCGGTACTCGTCCTGCAACGCGATCAGATCGTTCCACAGCGCGCGGCGCGCCGCCGTCAGCATGCGACAGGACACCGCTGCGATCGCCTCGTAGCGGGCAAAATATTCTGCGTTCGATGTCATCTCTGGCTTTCCGCGGCTGGCTGAGCCATCCGCGCGACCTCCGGGGCAATCCCGACCCATGCCTCTTCGAGCGTGGCGAGCAGTCCGTCGACTTCGACCAGCATTGCTTCGCTTTGCAGAATGTTGGCTTCGAGCATCCGGCGCGTCATGTAGCTGTACAGCGCGTTCAGCCGCCCGGCGATTTCGCCGCCGACCTCCAGGTTCAGCGACGACTGCAAACCGCTTTCGACGATCCGGATCGCCTTGCTGATCGCCATGCCGCGCTCGGCCACATTGCCTTGCTGGAAATGCATGCGAGCCTGGGCGATCGCCTGCCTCGCGCCCTGGTACAACAACACGATGAGACGGTGCGGACTCGCGCCCGTCACGGCCGTGTCGACACCGACGCGCGCGTAGGCGCTGGCTCCAGCGTGTCCCGGGGAAAACATCGGCGCTCCTCCTGTGAAACTGACTGACTGCGGTTAAGTCGTGGCATTGGCCGTGCCGCGCGTCTCCGCGTCGACAGACCCGTATCCTGGTTATCGGATAGGTCGCGACAAAGCTTTAGCGCAATGTTTAGACCAATGTAAGGAGGATTCCGGCGCGTAAACGGGATGTACGGCGGGGACGCACGGCGGGCACGCAATGGCGAACCGGCCGGCGCTCGCGCCGGCCTCGCTTGCTGGGTCTTCGCGCGGGGCCTGGCGGCTCCGTTCAGATCGACATCTGCGCGATTTCGTTGTAGGCGGCGACAAGCTTGTTGCGTACTTGCAGACCGAACTGGAAGCCGACGTTGGCCTTCTGCATGTCGACCATCACGTCGTTCAGCGACACGTTCGGCGACCCGAGTTCGAACGCCTGCGATTCACCGACCGCTTTCTGCTGGTCGTCGCTGATCTTGTCGAGCGAGGCTTTCATCGCCGCCGCGAAACTCGTCGGGGTGGCCGCGCCGGATTGCTGCTCCAGCGGGCTCGCATCGCCGGCCGCCTGCGCCGCCATGGCCTGCATCTGCTGCAACGCCGACGAAAGCGCGTTCACGGGCATCGTCATGTTTTCTCCGTTGAATGAACGGCCGGCCTGTCATCGGACCTCCCGGCGTGGATGAAAGCATAGCAGCGCCCCCTCAGGGAAAGTCCTGAAACTAGGGGGGAAACCCCGCTCTATTCAAGCAATCGCCAGGCGCCGCGCTGCGGATAATTTCAAGGGTGAAAGTGTCTGTCCGTCCGCCCGCCGAGCCCCGGCGTCGCATCACGGCAGAACGCCAAGGCATCCCCCGGAGAAACCCGACGCATGGATTCGTCAGCCAACTCGTTGATCAACCCCGACGCCCGCATGGGGCTCGCCGGCGCGCAGCCCGCCGCCGGACAGCCCGCTGCCGGCCAGGCCGGCGGCGCCGACCTTGGCGGCTTAGGCGGCCTCGGAGGCGTCGGCGGCAACTTCGGTCAGCGTCTGTCCGGACTCGCGCAGATGCGCGGCAACCCGCGCGCGCCGCTGATATTTGCAGTCGCATTGCTGATCGCGGTCGTCGCGGGCCTGTTCCTGTGGTCGCGCGCGCCGAACTACAAGGTGCTGTACAGCAACCTGTCCGATCGCGACGGCGGCTCGATCATCACCGCGCTGCAACAGGCCAACATCCCGTACAAGCTGTCCGACAGCGGCAGCGCGATTCTCGTGCCGGCCGAGCAGGTGCACGAAACGCGTTTGCGTCTGGCCTCGCAGGGGCTGCCGAAAAGCGGTTCGGTCGGCTTCGAGTTGATGGACAACCAGAAATTCGGCATCAGCCAGTTCGACGAGCAGATCAACTATCAGCGCGCGCTCGAAGGCGAACTCGAACGCACGATCGAATCGATCTCGTCGGTGAAGTCGGCGCGCGTGCATCTGGCGATCCCGAAGCCCACCGTATTCGTGCGCGACAAGGAACCGCCGTCGGCGTCCGTGCTCGTGCAGCTATATCCGGGCCGCGTGCTCGATGAAGGCCAGGTCGTCGCGATCACGCACATGATTGCTTCGGCAGTACCGGAAATGCCGGTCAAGGGCGTGACTGTGCTCGACCAGGACGGCAACCTGCTGACCCAGCCGAGCACCGGCAGCGGCCTCGACGCGTCGCAGCTGAAGTACCGCCAGCAGATCGAGCGCAACACGCAGCAGCGCATCGACGCGATCCTCGCGCCGCTGTTCGGCGCCGGCAACGCACACTCGCAGGTCAGCGCCGACATCGATTTCTCGCACAGCGAGCAGACCTCGGAAAACTACGGCCCGAACGGCACCCCACAGAAGGCGGCGATCCGCAGCCAGCAGTCCAGCAGCGACACCGAAATGACGCAGAGCGGCGCCTCGGGCGTACCGGGCGCGCTGTCGAACCAGCCGCCGCAGCCGGCGTCCGCGCCGATCGTCGCCGGCAACGGCGCGAGCGGCGTGAGCACGACGCCGGTCAGCGACCGCAAGGACTCGACCACCAACTACGAACTCGACAAGACCGTGCGTCACGTCGACCAGCCGATGGGCGGCATCCGCCGGCTGTCGGTCGCGGTGGTCGTCAACTATATGAAGGTGGCCGACGCGAAGGGCAACGTAACGATGCAGCCGGTCAGCGCCGACAAGCTCGCGCAGATCACGCAGCTCGTGAAGGACGCGATGGGCTTCGACGCGCAGCGCGGCGACTCGGTCAACGTGGTCAACAGCGCGTTCACCGCCGAAATCGATCCGTACGCGAACCTGCCGTGGTGGCGCACGCCGGACATGATCGCGCTGTACAAGCAGATCGCGACCTACCTCGGCATCGGCGCGGTGGCCCTGTTCCTGTACTTCGTGATGGTGCGCCCGGCGCTGCGCCGCGCGTTCCCGCCGCCGCCCGAGCCGGTCGCCGCGCTCGTGGGTGCCGACGAGCCGATTCTGCTCGACGGCATTCCGGCCGAAGAGCGCGACGGTGCGATCGTCGAGATCGAGGCGGATCCCGAAACGCTCGCGCTCGAAAACGCGAAGCACAAGTACGAGAAGAATCTCGAATTCGCGCGCAGCATCGCGCGCCAGGATCCGAAGATCGTCGCAACCGTCGTAAAGAGCTGGGTGTCCGATGAGCGCTGAAGGCGTAGTGAAAAGCGCGCTGCTGCTGATGTCGATCGGCGAGGAAGAAGCGGCGCAGGTGTTCAAGTTCCTGGGCCCGCGCGAGGTCCAGAAGATCGGCGTCGCGATGGCCGCGCTGAAGAACGTGACCCGCGAACAGGTCGACGAAGTGCTGCAGGAGTTCGTCAAGGAAGCCGAACAGCACACCGGCATGTCGCTCGATTCGAACGAGTACATCCGCTCGGTGCTGACCAAGGCGCTCGGCGACGACAAGGCCGGCGTGATCATCGACCGGATTCTGCAAGGCAGCGACACCAGCGGTATCGAAGGGCTCAAGTGGATGGATTCGGCGGCCGTCGCCGAACTCATCAAGAACGAGCATCCGCAGATCATCGCGACGATCCTCGTGCACCTGGACCGCGACCAGGCCTCGGAAATCTCCGCGTGCTTCACCGAGCGTCTGCGTAACGACGTGCTGCTGCGGATCGCGACGCTCGACGGCATCCAGCCGGCCGCGCTGCGCGAACTCGACGACGTGCTCACGGGCCTGCTGTCCGGCAGCGACAACCTGAAGCGCAGCCCGATGGGCGGGATTCGCACCGCGGCCGAAATCCTCAACTTCATGTCGAGCAACCACGAGGAAGGCGTACTCGAAAACGTCCGCCAGTACGACGCGGAACTCGCGCAGAAGATCGTCGACCAGATGTTCGTGTTCGAGAACCTGCTCGACCTGGAAGACCGCGCGATCCAGCTGCTGCTGAAGGAAGTCGAGTCGGAAGCGCTGATCATCTCGCTGAAGGGCGCGCCGCCCGCGCTGCGCCAGAAGTTCCTGTCGAACATGTCGCAGCGCGCGGCCGAACTGCTCGCCGAAGACCTCGACGCGCGCGGTCCGGTGCGCGTGTCCGAAGTCGAAACGCAGCAGCGCCGCATCCTGCAGATCGTGCGCAACCTGGCCGAGAGCGGCCAGATCGTGATCGGCGGCAAGGCGGAAGACGCATATGTCTGACACGAACTCGCCAGCGAAGGAAAGCCTCTCGGCCTACCAGCGCTGGGAGATGGCGTCGTTCGACCCGAGGCCGCCCGAACCGCCGCCGCCCGAACCCGAATTCGACCAGCGCGCGTTCGAAGCGGAACTCGAAGGCCTGCGCGAAGCCGCGCGCGGCCAGGGGATCCAGGCCGGCCATGTGGCGGGCCAGGCGCTCGGCTATCAGGCCGGCTACGCGCAGGGGCATGCACAGGGCTTCGAGCAGGGCCGCGCCGAGGCGCGCGAGGAAGCGATGCGGCTCGTCGCGCTCGCGCAAACTTTCAAGACCGCGCTCGATGGGGCGCAGTTCGCGATGGCTGAACCGCTGGTCACGCTTGCGCTCGATATCGCGCAGCAGGTCGTGCGTCAGCACGTACAGCACGACCCGACCGCGCTGATCGCCGCGGCGCGCGAGGTGCTCGCGACCGAACCCGCGCTGCTCGGCGCGCCGACCTTGATCGTCAGTCCAGCCGATCTGCCGGTCGTCGAGGCGTATCTGCTCGAAGAATTGCAAACGCGCGGCTGGACCGTGCGCACCGATGCAGCGGTGGAGCGCGGCGGCTGCCGCGCGCAGGCCGCCACCGGTGAAGTCGACGCCGGCATCGACACGCGCTGGCAGCGTGTCGCCGCCGCGCTCGGCAAGGTGAGCACATGGTAACCGTCGAGGAAATCCATTCCAGCGATCTGACGCCGCTCGAACGCGAGCTTGCGCTCGCATCGTTCGGAACCGCGCTGGCCGAAGCGGACGCCGATCAGGCGAGCCCGCCCGCCGACGCGCATGGCTTCGGCGATATCGGCGCGCCCCCGCCGCTCGACGCCGCCATCGAACATCCGCTCATCACGCCCCCCGCTCCCCGTCTGCCGCCGTACGATCCCGCTCTCGACGCCAATCCGTATATGCAGGCCTGGCGCGGCCAGCTTGACGCGGTGCGCGCGCGCAGTGCAATCGCCAAGCCGTTGCGCGCATGCGGACGACTGACGCGTGCAGCCGGTCTGGTGCTGGAAGCCGTCGGCCTGCGTCTGTCGGTCGGCGCCGAAGTGATGATCGAGCTGCCGCCCGGCAGTTCGCTACCGATGGCCGAAGCCGAAGTGGTCGGCTTCTCCGGCGACAAACTCTTTCTGATGCCGACCACCGAGGTGATCGGCCTGCTGCCCGGCGCACGCGTGTTTCCGCTCGAAAGCGCGCCGATCGCCGATCCGATGGCGGGCGCGAAGCGTCTGCCGGTCGGCTGGGAACTGCTCGGCCGCGTGCTCGACGCGTCGGGCCGGCCGCTCGACGGGCTCGGTCCGCTCGGCACGCAGAATGACGCGCCGTTGTCCGCGCCGGTCATCAATCCGCTCAATCGCGAACCGATCCACAAGGTGCTCGACGTCGGCGTGCGCGCGATCAACGCGCTGCTGACGGTCGGCCGCGGTCAGCGGATGGGCCTGTTCGCCGGCTCCGGCGTCGGTAAATCGGTGCTGCTCGGCACGATGGCGCGCTATACGAGCGCCGAGGTGATCGTGATCGGTCTGATCGGCGAACGCGGCCGCGAAGTGAAGGAATTCATCGAGCAGATTCTCGGCGAGGAAGGTCTCGCGCGCTCGGTCGTGATCGCGGCGCCCGCCGACGTATCGCCGCTGTTGCGGATGCAGGCCGCCGCGTATTCGACATCGCTCGCCGAATATTTCCGCGATCAGGGCAAGCACGTGCTGTTGCTGATGGATTCGCTGACCCGCTACGCGATGGCGCAGCGCGAAATCGCGCTGGCCGTCGGCGAGCCGCCCGCGACCAAGGGCTATCCGCCGTCGGTGTTCGCGAAGCTGCCGGCGCTCGTCGAGCGCACCGGCAACGGTCCGGCGGGCGGCGGTTCGATCACCGCGTTCTACACGGTGCTCACCGAGGGCGACGACCAGCAGGACCCGATCGCCGACTCGGCGCGCGCGATTCTGGACGGCCATATCGTGCTGTCGCGTACGCTCGCCGAGGCCGGCCACTACCCGGCGATCGATATCGAAGCGTCGATTAGCCGGGCAATGACCGCGCTTATCGACGATAACCATTTGAATAAAACGCGTATGTTCAAGCAGATGCTGTCGCGCTACCAGCGCAACCGCGATCTGATCAACGTCGGCGCGTATTCGAGCGGACGCGACGCGGTGCTCGATCGCGCGATCGCGCTGTACCCGCGCATGGAACAGTTTCTGCAGCAGGGGTTTCGCGAGTGCGCGAACTTCGAACCGAGCCTGCAGATGTTGAACGCGCTGTTTGGCTAGTGCCCGTTCGCGCGGGTACGTGGATTGCACCGGTCGCCAGAAGGGCCGGCAAAGCATGGAAACGAAGCGGATACTCCATGTATTCGCTCAGCATGACGCGGGGCACAGCCTTTCTGGCGGCTGACTCCGCGTGACAGATTGTTCCGGGAACGAGCCTTTCATTCCCATTGCGGCGCCGGCCGGCGCTTGTCCGCGACGGCCTGAGGGCGCCCCCTTCGTTGCAGCGCGGGCGCAATGGCACGCTCGCAAGCCCGTTATTGGCGTGAACTGGCCCGAGGAGGCTGACGATGGCGAAACACTTCCCGATCAAGACGCTGATCGGTCTCGCGCAGGACGACGTGGACGCCGCCGCGCAACGCCTCGGCCGCGCGCAGCGTGAGCGCAACGACGTGGCCGCGCAGCTCGACGCGCTGGTGCAGTATCGCAACGAATACCACGCGCGCTTCACCGAAAGCGCGCAGTTGGGCATGCCCGCCGGCAACATGCGCAACTTCCAGGCTTTTATCGACACGCTCGACGCCGCGATCGAACAGCAGCGCAATCTGCTGGCGCAGGCCGACGCGCGCGTCGAAGCCGCCAAGCCCGACTGGCGGCGCCAGAAGCAGAAGCTCGGCTCGTACGAAGTGCTGCAGCAGCGCGGCGAGGCAGCCGAGGCCAAGATTGCCGCGCGGCGCGATCAGCGCGACTCCGATGAATACGCGGCGCGGATTCTGCGCATGCGCACCGAGGGCGTGTGATGCGCGCGGTGCTTCGTCGCCGCTTCAACGCTTCGCTTCACCGCACACCTTGTTTGACTGATTGACAGGATTCCCTATGTCGCTTCTTTCACAGATCGGCTCGCTGCTCGGTTCGAGCGGCAACACGGCGACGGCCGCTGCCGTGAGCGCCGCGGCCGACGCGAGCCCGTTCTCGCAGACGTTGCAGCAAACCATCGATCAGCAGAACAACGCGGCCGCTCAGAACGCAAGCCAGCAGCAGGCGAATTCGTCGAACGCGTCGCAAGGCGCGTCGTCGAGCGTGCATGACGCACCGCCGCCGGCCGCGTCCACGCCAACGCCGACGCCGGCACCCGCGCAGCACCAGGCAAGCAACGCGCAGAACAGCAGCAGCGCGGCGAACACGACGACGACATCGTCGTCAACGCACGCGCAGCAGACCGGCAGCAAGTCGGCCAGCGGGCACTCGCACCACCACGACACGAAGGCGCAGACCGACGCGGGCGCGCTCGCCTCGGCGGCAGCCGCCGCGCAGGCGCAAGCCCAGGCTCAGGCACAAGCGGTCACCAACAACGCCGACACGAACACCAGCACGACCGACGCGGCGACATCCGCGGCCGATGCGGTGGACGGGCTGGTCGGCACGGCCACGAGCATGCTCGACAAAATAACGGGCAAGAAAGGCGCGATCGATCCAAAGACGTTGCAGAACGCGATCCAAAGCGCGCTGTCGGCCCTGTCGAACGGCCAGGGCGCGGTGCCGGCGAACGCGCTGGCGGGTGGCGCGGCCATCAAGGCCGCGACGACGGCGGCCAGTCTCGCTACCGGGAAGAGCGGGATGAACAGCACGGCGGACGGCAAGACGCCCGCGAACGGCCTGTTCGCCGACGGCAAGAGCGCGGCCGCCACGCACGCGGCCCCAACCACGGCCACGACGACCACGCTGACCGATCCGGCCAATGCAAAATCAGCGGCCGACCTACTGACCGCCGCCGCGGCGACGAACGGACAGGCGGACAACGTCGCGACCGCGCAGAGCGCGGCCGACGCGACGAACAGCGCGCTGGCGGCCAGCCAGGCAGCCGCCAATGCCGCGAGCGTGACAGCGGCGGCGCAGAGCACCGGCAATGCAAGCGCCGCGGCCGCGGCTACGAATACGCTGGCACCGCAGGTCGGCACGAGCGATTGGGAAGACGCGCTGAGCCAGAAGGTGGTGTTCCTGTCGAACGCGCATTCGCAGAGCGCCGAACTGACATTGAATCCGAAGGACCTCGGACCGCTGCAGGTCGTGTTGCAGGTCGCGGATAACCATGCGCATGCGTTGTTTGTGTCGCAGCATCAGTCGGTGCGGGAGGCGGTGGAGGCGGCATTGCCGAAGTTGCGGGAGGCGATGGAGTCGAATGGAATTGGGTTGGGAAGTACCAGTGTGAGTGATGGGTTTGGGAAGCAGAGCGGCCAGCAGCAGGCCGGTGAGGGCCACTCGCGTGGCGGGTCTGGCACTGGCCGGACGGGTGATGCAGTCGCTGATGGGGCGGATGATTCGGTGCAGACGGTGAATGTGGCCTCGCGGCGCTCGGTTGGGCTTGTGGATACGTTTGCTTGATTTTTTGTTGTTCTGGTTTATTGGCCTTTCCTTGATTTGCTTTTGGTCTATTAGCTCTGCCCCTGTGCGGGGCGGCACCTACTTTCTTTGCGGCTGCAAAGAAAGTAGGCAAAGAAAGCAGCTTTAACCCGCTAGCTCATAAGTGGGCACCTCGGTTCACCACCGGTAGTGGTACATCTGGAATCTGTGTTCCCGCACATTCCGCACTCGTGACAAAGCCGTCATTCTTCCGGCGGCGCTGCGCGCGCCGTAACCCCATTCAAAAACCATCGGTTGTTTAAGCGTGTCGCCGAGGCGCAGCCGATGGCTCCCCTACGCGTTCCGTTCCCCCACTGGTTTCCCAGGCAGACCCATCCGCGACGCACGTAGTGCGGAGTGGGTGCGGATGACGGCTTTGTCGCTAGCGCGGAGTGTGCGGGAACACAGATTCCAGATGCACCACTGCCCCCTCCAAGCCAGGGGACCCACTTAAGAATTAGCGGTTAAAGCTGCTTTCTTTGCCTACTTTCTTTGCAGCACGTGTACAGACTGGAGACATCGCTGACAGGTGTGCGGGGACATGGTTGACACTTTCGGGCAATCGAACGCCCGGAATCATTCATGCCCTGGAACGTAAAAGACACCATGAGCCTCCGAGAGGAATTTGTTAGTCTGGCCAGCGAACAGACCCTGAGCTTCAGTGAGCTATGCCGGCGTTTCAACATCAGCCGCCAGACCGGCTACAAATGGCTGCAACGCCACGCGGCGCATGGCCCCGAGGGCCTGTCCGACCGCTCGCGCCGCCCGCATGAGAGCCCCACGCGCTCACCGGATGCGATCGTCGCACTCGTGCTCGAGCTGCGCCGCGAGCACGGCTGGGGCGGGCGCAAGATCCAGCGGCGCCTGCGCGATCTGGGTCACGCGCAGGTGCCCGCGCCAGCCACCATCACCGAGATCCTGCGCCGTCACGGCCTGCTGGACGAACAGGAGCGCGCGCAGCGCCAGCACTGGCAGCGCTTCGAACACGAGTACCCGAACTCGTTGTGGCAGATGGACTTCAAGGGCGACTTCCCCACCCTGGAGGCAGGCCGTTGCAGTGCGCTAACGGTGCTCGACGATCACTCGCGCTTTAACGTCGTGCTGGCGGCCTGCGCGCGAACCACCACGCAGGTCGTGCAGGGCGAACTGGAGCGGGCGTTCCGCTGCTACGGGCTGCCTTCGCGTATCAATACCGACAACGGCGCGCCCTGGGGCTCGCCCAGCGCACCGGGACAACTCACCGAACTGGCCGTGTGGCTGATCCGGCTGGGTATCCACGTGAGCTACAGCCGGCCCTACCACCCGCAGACCAATGGCAAGGACGAGCGGTTTCATCGCTCGCTGAAGGCCGAGGTGTTGCAGAGGCATGCATTTACCACGCACGCCCACGTGCAGCAGCAACTGGAACGATGGCGTCACGTGTACAACAACGAGCGGCCCCACGAAGCGCTGGCCATGGCCACGCCGCTCTCCCGTTACCGGCCCAGCCCCCGGAGCATGCCCTCAACGCTGTCCGAGCCGCAATACAGCGCCACGGACGAGGTCCTGCAGGTCAATTCGAATGGCCTGGTGCGTTTCAGGGGCCGCGCGCTGCGCCTGTCGATTGCACTCAAAGGACTACGCGTGGCCGCCCGGCCTACGGACGACGAAGACGGCGTGATCGAGTTCTGGTTTGCCCATCATCGTGTCGCCAGACTTGACCTGAACCAGCCCGCACCCTGACCATCATGTGTCAACGATGTCCCCGTACGGGTGTCAATCATGTCTCCAGTCTGTACACAGCACGCAAAGAAAGTAGGTGCCGCCCCGCACAGGGGCAGAGCTAATAGACCAAAAGCAAATCAAGGAAAGGCCAAAAAACCAGAACAACAGAAAAACAATCCAGAACAACAAAAAAACAAAAAACCAACAAGCCGCCCGCAGGGCTCAAACACAAGAGATAACCCGCAATACCCCTTCTTTTCGACCCATCGCGGCGCAGCCAAATCAACAACAATCACCCTAACCCATACTCAGGCAGCACAGCACACCCCATGGCAACCACGACCGCACCTCAGCAAGCCGCGCCCGCCTCGCCGGGCCCCTTGAAGCGCATCATCCTGATCGCCCTCATCGCGGTGATCGCCGCGGCCGCGGCCGGTGCGGGCGTGTGGTTCTTCATGTCCAAGCGCGCGCCAGCCGCCACCGCCGAGGCCGCGCCGCCTCCGCCCGCGGCGCCGCTGTTCTTCCCGCTCGAATCGATGACCGTCAACCTGCAATCGGATGACGGCCAGCAGCATTTCCTGCGCATCGGCCTGACGCTGAAGCTCACCGACCCGAAAGTCCAGCAGGAACTGACCGATCACATGCCGGAAGTGCGCAGCCGCATCCTGCTCGCGCTGTCGAATCATCATCCTGACGATCTCGCGCCGCTCGACGGCAAGCGCGCACTCGCCACCGAACTGCAGACGCTGATCGAGCAGCCCACCGACAAGGGTGCTCCGCCGGTCCACGTGCAGGACGTGCTGTTCACCGAGTTCGTCGTGCAGTGACGTGACGTTGTTCAACGCTGCCATCATCAACCGCCACGGGACGCACAAGGAATAAGGAATGGGCCACGAAGAGTTCATGTCCCAGGAGGAGGTCGATGCCCTTCTGAAGGGCGTCACCGGCGAATCCGACTCTGAATCCGAGCAGAACGACCGTACCGGCGTACGCCCGTACAACATCGCGACGCAGGAACGGATCGTCCGTGGCCGGATGCCGGGCCTCGAAATCATCAACGATCGCTTCGCGCGTCTGTTGCGCGTCGGCATTTTCAACTTCATGCGGCGTTCGGCGGAAATCTCCGTCGGTCCGGTGAAGGTGCAGAAGTACAGCGAATTCACCCGCAACCTGCCGATCCCGACCAACCTGAACCTGGTCCACGTGAAGCCGTTGCGCGGCACGTCGCTGTTCGTGTTCGATCCGAACCTCGTGTTCTTCGTGGTCGACAACCTGTTCGGCGGCGACGGCCGGTTCCATACGCGCGTCGAAGGCCGCGATTTCACGCAGACCGAGCAGCGCATCATCACGAAGCTGCTCAATCTGGTGTTCGAGCACTACACGACGTCATGGAAGAGCGTGCGTCCGCTCGCGTTCGAATACGTGCGCTCGGAAATGCACACGCAGTTCGCCAACGTCGCGACGCCGAACGAAATCGTCATCGTCACGCAGTTTTCGATCGAGTTCGGCTCGACCGGCGGCACGCTGCATATCTGCATGCCGTATTCGATGATCGAGCCGATTCGCGATGTGCTGTCCTCGCCGATTCAGGGCGAGGCAATGGACGTCGACCGCCGCTGGGTACGCGTGCTGTCGCAGCAGGTGCAGGCAGCCGAAGTGGAACTGAGCGCCGACCTCGCGGAGGTGCCGGTCACGTTCGAACAGATCCTGAACATGCGCAAGGGCGATGTTCTGCCGATCAACATCCCCGAGCACATCACGGCGAAAGTCGATGGCGTGCCGGTGATGGAATGCGGCTACGGAATTTTCAATGGTCAGTACGCGTTGCGGGTCCAGAAAATGATCAGCGCAGCCGACACGATGAAGGAAAGTGGATATGAGTGACCTGAACGCAACTCCCGAAGGTGAACTGGCCGCCGCCGAGCAAATGGCCGCCGGCGCGCTCAGCACCGAGGAAGACGACGCGATGGCCGACTGGGCGAGCGCGCTCGCCGAGCAGAACAACAACCCCGAAGTGAACCCGGCCGCTGGCGCCGTGTTCCAGCCGCTGTCGAAGGTCGAGCCGAGCTCGACGCGCAACGACATCGACATGATTCTGGACATTCCGGTCCAGATGACGGTCGAACTCGGCCGCACCAAGATCGCGATCCGCAACCTGCTGCAGCTCGCGCAGGGCTCGGTCGTGGAACTCGACGGCCTCGCCGGCGAGCCGATGGACGTGCTCGTCAACGGCTGCCTGATCGCGCAGGGCGAAGTGGTGGTCGTGAACGACAAGTTCGGCATTCGCCTGACCGACATCATCACGCCGTCCGAGCGCATCCGGAAACTCAATCGATGAAACGCCTCGCCGTTCGCGACGCGCTGGTAGCGTCGCGCGATGTCCTGCGCGTTGCGCTGCGGGCCGCGCTGACGGTAAGCGCCACGGCCGCGCTCTACGCGCCGGTCGCCGCGCACGCCGCCGACATCAACGCGGTCAACAACGCCGCGAAGATCGCCTCGGCGGTTGGCGCGGGCAGCGCGGTGCCGGCGCTCGGCTTCGGCGCGGTGCTGCAAACCGTTGTCGGGCTCGCGGTCGTGATCGGTCTCGTGTTCGGCTGCGCATGGCTCGCACGCCGCTTCGGCCTGCAACCGGGTCAACGCGGCGGGCTCGTGAGGACGGTCGGCGGCGCATCGCTCGGCGGCAAGGAACGCGTCGCGGTAGTCGAGATCGGCGATACGTGGCTCGTGCTCGGCGCGGCGCCCGGCAACGTGCGTCTGCTTCACACGATGCCGGCGGGTTCCGCCACGGCCGAAGCTGCCGCCGGTTCGCAGGCGCCGCTTTCGGGCACTTTCGGTCAACGCTTTCGCGACGCGATGAAGGGCGAAGTGGGCAAGCGTTTTAACGCGCGCGGCGGCGGGGAGCGGTAATGCAGGTCAGTTTCATGCAGTCGGATTGTTCGGATTCCAGGCTCGGGCGTGCATTGCCCGCCGAACGCGCGATCAACAGCGAAAGCCGCGGCAACGCCATCTTCGCGCGGCTCGTCACGCTGCTGCGTCGCCTCGCGCCGGTGCTCCCGTTAGCCCTGCCGGCGCTGCTGTTCGCGCTGCCGAGCACATCGTTCGCGCAAGCCTCCGGCCTGCCGGCCTTCACGTCGAGCCCCGGCCCGAACGGCGGCACGACCTATTCGCTGAGCGTGCAGACGATGCTGCTGCTCACGATGCTGTCGTTCCTGCCCGCGATGATACTGATGATGACGAGCTTCACGCGCATCGTCATCGTGCTGTCGCTGCTGCGCCAGGCGCTCGGCACGACCACCACGCCGCCGAACCAGGTACTGGTCGGTCTCGCGCTGTTTCTCACGCTGTTCGTGATGTCGCCGGTGCTCGACAAGGCGTATAACGACGGCTACAAGCCGTTCTCCGAAGGCACGCTGCCGATGGATCAGGCGCTGCAGCGCGGGGTCGCGCCGTTCAAGACCTTCATGCTGCGTCAGACCCGCGAAAGCGATCTCGCGCTGTTCGCGCGCATCTCGCACGCGCCGCCGATGCAAGGTCCCGAAGACGTGCCGCTGTCGCTGCTGGTCCCCGCGTTCGTCACCAGCGAATTGAAGACCGGCTTTACGATCGGCTTCACGATCTTCATCCCGTTCCTGATCATCGACATGGTGGTCGCGAGCGTGCTGATGTCGATGGGCATGATGATGGTGTCGCCCGCAACGATCTCGTTGCCGTTCAAGCTGATGCTGTTCGTGCTGGTGGACGGCTGGCAGCTGCTGCTCGGCTCGCTCGCGCAGAGCTTCGTCTGACCGGCCGCGTTTTTCTGTTCGCTTATTCGTTCTTCAGGCACTCACGATGACACCCGAAGCAGTCATGACGCTGGCCCACGAGGCCATGTACATCGGTCTGAGCCTCGCCGCGCCGCTGCTGCTCGTTGCGCTGGTGGTCGGCCTGCTGGTGAGCCTGTTCCAGGCGGCCACGCAGATCAACGAAACCACGCTGTCGTTCATTCCGAAGCTGCTCGCGATCGCCGCGACGATGGTGATCGCCGGCCCGTGGATGCTGACGACGATGCTCGACTACCTGCGCCATACGTTGAGTTCGATTCCGACGCTCGTGAACTGAGCGCACCGGCACCGCTTCCCTCTTCCCGCCATGTTTTCGGTCACCTACGCGCAACTGAACGTCTGGCTGACCGCGTTCCTGTGGCCGTTCGCGCGCATCGCCGCGCTGATCGCCACCGCGCCGATTTTCAGCAATGCATCGGTGCCGGTGCGCGTGAAAATCGGCATTACCGCATTCACGACGATCGTCGTCGCGCCGACCATCGGCGCACTGCCGCAGGTCACCGTGTTCTCCGCCGATGGCGTGTGGATTCTGGTCAACCAGTTCCTGATCGGTATCGGCCTCGGCACCACGATGCAGATCGTCTTCCAGGCAATCGCCGCAACCGGTGAATTCATCGGCCTCGGCATGGGCCTCGGCTTCGCGACCTTCTTCGATGCGCAGTCGAACGGCTCGGGTGAGGTGATCTCGCGCTACATGACGATGATCGCGTCGCTCGTGTTTCTCGCCGTCGACGGTCATCTGCAGATGATCGCCGCGCTCGTGACGACGTTCCAGTCGGTGCCGATATCGGCGAACCTGCTCGCGCCGCACGGCTGGCAGACGCTCGCCAACTGGGGCGGCTCGATTTTCTCGGCGGGGCTGCTGCTGGCGCTGCCGGTGGTCGTCGCGCTGCTGATCGCGAACCTGGCGCTCGGCATTCTGAATCGCGCGGCGCCGCAGATCGGCGTGTTCCAGATCGGCTTCCCGCTGACGATGCTGGTCGGCCTGCTGCTCGTGCAACTGATGCTGCCGAACATGATTCCGTTCTTCGCGCGGCTGTTCGATACCGGCATCGACGAAATGGCGCGGGTCGCGGCGGGCTTCAAATAGGCGAAAAAAAACCGGCTTGCGCCGGTTTTGTACTTTCCGCCGCAAGCGGCGGAGTCAGGCGGCGATCGAGCGCCGCATCAGTTGTTGATGTACTGGAACAGCGACATGTTCTGGATCTGCACGAACGCCTGCTGCGAAGCCTGCAGTGCAGCTTGCGTCAGCGTGTACTTGCTGATCTCCGAGATCATGTCCGTCGAGGTCAGGTCTTGCAGGTTGCTCGTCGTTTGCGTCGCGTTGGCCGACGTGACCGTCTGCAGCGCCTTCACTTCGGATTCGCGGCCGCCCACCGATGCCTGGATCGTCGTCACGTTGTTCAGCGTGTTGGCGATCTGCGACATCCCGGTGTTCATCGCGTTCTGCAGCGTCGCGGCGGCGGTCGGGTTGTTCTGGACCGGCTGCTGCAGCGCGGCGATCATCGCGTTGATGTTCGCGAACACATTGGTGCCCGCCTGGTTGGCCGGCTGCACCGTGAACGTGTCGCCAGCGGCCGGCGTGCCGCTGATCGAGACGGTCTGACCGCCCAGCGTGATGTTCGAGCCGTCGGTGTACGGCTGCGGCGTACCGGCGACACCCGTCGTCGTATCGGTGATCGTATAGGTCGTCGACGAGCCGCTTCCGCTGAACTGGATCGAATACGAGTCCGCATTCGTCGGGTCGGTCGGATCGTTGACCGTCGGCGCGCCGATCACGGCCGTGCCGGTGTTGGCCGAGTTGCCGGCGGCGATCGGGGCCGCATTGGTCGAGCCGAGGCTCATGAACACCGCAAGGCCGTTGTCACCGGTCGCGACCGACGTGTTATCGGCAACCTGCACGGTGCGCGAGCCGGTGTCGCCCGAATAGCTGACGTTGCCGCTCGCATCGAGCGTGAACGGCTGGCTGGTGTTCTGGAACCCCGCGAAGATCGCATTGCCGTTGCCGTCGGTCGCGTTCGCGTAGGTCATCAACTGATCGCGGTAGCCCTCGAGCTCCTTGGCGTCGGCCTCGCGGTTGGTGTCGTTCAGCGTGCCGCTGCCGATGCTCACGGCAAGCGCGTTGATACTCTGCAGAGTCTGGATCACGTTGCCGAGCGTCGAGTCCTCGACGCCGAGCGTCGACAGCGCCGAATTCTGGTTCGTCGTGTATTGCGACAACGCGGACGCCGTCGCGCTCAGCTGCACGGCCTGAGCCGCGCCGAGCGGATTGTCGGCGGGCGTGCTCAGGCTCGAGCCGCTCGAGATTTCCTGATAGATCTGCGACAACTGAGCCTGCTGGTTGCTCATTGTCGCGACGTTCATGCTGAAGTACTGCTCGCTGGAAATTCGCATGGTTCGACGCCTTACTGGAAGATGCCAATCAATGTCTGGAACAGGCTCTGCGCGGTCTGAATCACCTTGCTGTTAGCCTGATAGAGCTGTTGATACTGAAGCAGATTCGCTGCTTCCTCATTGATGTTGACGCCCGACACCGACTGCTGCGCGCTCGTGATCTGCGAGACCAGCGCGGCTTGCCCGGAGGCCGCTGTCTGGACCGACACGGTCTGGTTGCCGATACCGTTCACGTAGTTCGCGAACGCGCCGGTCAGCGTCGTGGTGCCGCCCGACAGCACCGTCGCGTTGGTCAGGTTCGACAGCAACTGCGCGTTACGGCCGTCGTTGGCCGCGCCGGTGTTCGGTCCGATCGAGAACGTGTCGCCATCGTTCGGCGCGCCGCTGATGGTCACCGTTACGTTGTTCATGTTGGAGCCGTCGGTCGGCTGCGTCGGATCGGCCGGGCTCGTGATCGTCAGCGTCGCGCCCGAGCCGGCCGAGTACGGCACTGCGTCGGTCGCCGCGTTGATCGTGTACGAGGTCGGCGGCGTGCCCGAGACCGTCACCACCGAATTCACCGGGAAGCCGGTGAGGCCGGTGCCGGCGGTATAGGTAATCGTCGACGCGAAAGTCGGCGCAACGTAGCCGGCCGAGACCGTGCCTTGCGTGATCGTCGCGCTGCCGGTGTTCGACGACGAGGCCGATGCGAGCACCGGTGCCGCGGCCGCGATCGCCGAGCCCGACTGCGTGGTCAGCCCGAAGTTGTCCAGCGCGCCGCGAGTCGGCTCGACCGAGAACGAATCGCCGGCGTTCATCGTGCCGGTGGTCGAGAACTGCAGGCCGCCGATCGGCTGGCTCAGATTCGACGCCGAACCGACGATGCTGCCGGTCTGGTTGTCGGTCAGCGTGTACACGCTGCCGTCGTACGACAGCGTGTAGTCGCCGGTGGTCGGCTGGGTCGGATCGGCAAACGACACGCCGAGCGTCGCGTTACCGGTGTTCTGCGAATTCGCGTAGACGGTCGGCGAGCCGACGGTGAACAGCGCGCCGCCGGCGCTGCCGTTCGGCGTGACGCCAAGCGCGTTCTGCGCGTTGACCTGCGCGGCGAAGCTCGTCGCGATCGCGCCGAGTTGCGCTTCGGCCGGATCGAGCGTTTGCGAGCGGAATTGCAGCAGGCCGCCGAGCGTGCCGCCGGAGACGTCCGAGTCGGACAGCGTCTGCGGGGTCTGGCCGGCGTTCGCACCGGCCTGGCCGAGATATTGCACCGACAGTTCGCTCGGATCGGTCGTCGACGTCGCGGTGCCGAGGTTGAAGCTGTTGCCGCCCAGCACGAGCGGCTGGCCGTTCGACATGAACACGCTGTAGCTGCCGTTGTTCTGCACGACCGACGCGCCGATCATCGTCGACAGGTTCGCCACCGCCTCGTCGCGCTCGTCGAGCAGCTGGTTGGGCGGCTGGCCCTGGCTGCTCGCCTGGGTGATCTGGTCGTTCAGCGACGCGATTTGCGCGGTGTAGCTGTTGATCTGCGTGACCGCGTCGCTCATCTGCGTGTTGACGCTCGCGCGCATCGAGTCGTATTGCTGGCCTGCCGCGTTGATCTGGTTCGCGAGCAACTGCGCGTCGCTCATCGCGGTCTGCCGCGCCGGGACGCTCGACGCGGTATTGGCCACGCCTTGCAAGCCGGTGAAAAAGCCGTTGATCGCCGTCGCGATACCGCCGGTCGGGCTGCCGACGAGGTTGTTCAATTCGGCGATCAGCGAACCGTACGTGGACAGCGAACTGCTCGACGACTGCGCGGTATTCAGTTGGGTCGACAGATACTGGCTGTACTGGCGCTGCACGGTATCCGTGGAGACGCCCATCGGCAGAAAGCCGGAGCCGGTATAGGTGCCGCCCGTCTCCGAATACACCGGAGTTTCGATCGAATAGCCTGGTGTCGACGCGTTACTGATGTTTTCGCCAGTCGTCGTCAAGCCCCATTGCGCGGCGTTGAGTCCGCTAAGGCCGATAGTCAAGAGATTGCTGGACATGCGTCATCCTGAAGGGCGGCGCCGCGGAGATGCCGCCGCGCGTTACTGGAACATCCTCTTTAACGGCCCGCGGTACGAAAAATTGAGGGCCGTCCCACTACGTTTGCGGCTAGCGGCGCTTTATTTCGAGGCGAGCTGACGACGCTTCATTTCGAGCTGGGTGATCACCCGCTGCAGCGTGTTTTCCGCGTTGCCCGGCAGCGCGAGGAAACGGAAACCGAGCTGATAGCGCTGCGTGCCGTTCGGCAAAGCGAGCGAACGATGCGACACGAGCTGCAGATCGAGCGACAGACGCCCGAACGCGCCGAGCGCGAGCTGGCAGTCCATCAGACGCGTGCCCATCGGCAGTTCCGCGACGCGCTCGTCGTTCGTATGCATGCCGAGGCCGCCCAGCGACAGGTCGTGCACTTCGAAGCGGAACGAATCGCCTTCGGCGAATCGGCCGGTGCAGACATACGGATCGAGAATCGGCGTCGCGACGCGGAAGTATTCGCGGCGCTGTACGTAGAACAGCACCTCGGGGAAGTTGGCCTCGAACGCGGGCAATCCTTCGTAGCGAGTCTCGCGCGGCGTACTCGTCGAAAAATCGACGCGCACACCTTCCGGCGACGCGTGAAACTGACAGCGCGGCGCCGCCAGCAAACCTTTGTTCTGTTCGGACAGCGCGCCCCAATCGAACGTAAAGGTGCGCTCGCGCACGTCGACGTCGAGCAGACGCGTGACGAGCTGTCCGCCCGCATATTCGACGGTGAGAAAGTCACCGCGATTGACGAGATTGCGCAACTGCACGCCGATTTCCAGCGTGTTGCGGCGGCCAAAATCGGGAGCGCTTTCGTTGTCCGGGACGTGCGACTGGCCGAGTGTCTCGGTGTGGCCGTTCGACTGGTTCATATCCATGAGCTTGCCGGTATGCATGTTCTTGCGGGCGCGTGCCTGGCTTCGCCGGGACTTGCACAGTCTTTCGCGAAGCCGTGGCACGCGCATTCGACCGGAGAAATAACGGGTATTTTTTCCGGTATCGGTCTAACTCGTTAGCGGCAGCATTTGTCCAAAATTTAGGGTTTTTTGTTAAATATTTGCGTCACATTCGCCGCAAACGTTAAAACGGAACCCAGCATCTTAACTTCAATGGCCGCACCGGCATTTTATTGCCGGTTTTGCCCCACACCATTATTCGACCGGTTATTTTTACGCGCCCGTCGCCGCGCGATCAGCCCATTTTCTGCATGATCGACAGCAGCTTTTTCGCGTAATGCGGATCGGTCGCATAGCCGGCGCGCTGCATGCCGTTGGCAAAGCCATTCACGTCGCGCGACGAATGAATCACCTGCGCGTAGCGCGGATTGCTCTTCAGCATGCTCGTGTAGTCGGCCATCGCTTCCTGATACGAGTCGTACGAGCGGAATTTCTCGACCGTGCGATGCGGCTTGCCGTTCACGTATTCGGTCGTGACCGTCGACACCGTCTTGCCGGTCCAGTCGTTGCCCGCCTTGATACCGAACACGTTGTGACTGGTCGAGCCGTCGGCTTTCTTGATCTCGCTCTTGCCCCAGCCCGATTCGAGCGCGGCCTGGCCGATGATGAAGCGCGCCGGAATGCCGGTCGCGGCGCTCGCGGCCTGAGCCGGCCCGGCCAGCTTGTCGACGAAGGCATCGATCTTCGGCGAGCTGCCGTCGCCGCGCAGCGGCGGCGTGAACGCGCTGTTGGCCGAATACGGCCGGCCGAGCGCGAGCTGGCCGTTCGCCTGCGCATTGCCGTAGGCGCGCGCCAGTGCGTTGAGCGCCGCGCTTTGTCCTTCGTCGCCGCCACCGCCGCCGCCGAATGCGTTGGCCATGCCGGCAAGACCGCCGGCGCCTTCGCTGCCGCCGCCCACCTGCATGCCCTGATTGCGCATCAACTGCTTGAGCATCGCGTCGGCGACGCCGATGCCCTTCTTCGACAACTGCTGCGACAACTGCTGATCCATCATCGACGTGAAGGTCTCGCTGTCGTGCGAATCGAACGGGCCGTCGTGCGGCGTCGCATCGCGCATGCTCTTCAGCATCATCTGCGTGAACACCGCGTCGAACTGCTGCGCGGCCATCTTCATGCCGGCTTGCGGCGAGGCCTTCGCCTGCGCGCTCAAAGCGCCGAAGCCTTGCACGTCGAGCGCGAAGCGATCGGTCAGATCGTTCGACAGATTGGCGGTATTGGTCGGGTTCGAATTCATCTGGTGTGTTCCTTAGATGATTTCCAGGTCGGCGCGCAACGCGCCCGCCGCTTTCATGGCCTGCAGGATCGACATCAGATCCGCGGGCGTCGCACCGAGGGCGTTGAGCGCCTTCACGACATCCGCGAGATTCGCGCCGGCGCTCACCAGCTTCAGCGAACCGTTGTCCTGCTTCATCTGGATCTGCGACTGCTGCGCGACCACGGTGCGGCCGTTCGAGAACGCGCCCGGCTGGCTCACCACCGGCTGCGTGTTGATCACCACCGACAGATTGCCGTGCGCGACCGCGCAACTCTGCAGCGTGACCATCTGGTTCATCACGATCGAGCCGGTGCGCGCATTCAGGATCACCTTCGCTGCCGCCTGCCCGGGCCGTACGTCGAGGTTCTGCAACTGCGCCATGAACTGCACCTGCTGGGCCGGATCGGCCGGCGCGCGCAATTGAATCGTGCGGCCGTCGAGCGCGCTCGCGGTGCCGCTGCCGAACGCGTTGTCGATCGCCGCGACGACGCGCTGCGCGGTGTCGTAATCCATATCGTTCAGGTCGAGCTGCATCGTGCCCGCCTGCGACACCGTGGTCGGCACCGTGCGCTCGACGATCGCGCCGGCCGTGATGCGACCTGCCGCCAGCTGGTTGACCTGCACGCGGCTGCCGTTGGCGCTCGCGCCCGCGCCGCCGACCGCGACGTTGCCCTGCCCGAGTGCGTACACCTGGCCGTCGGCGCCCTTCAGCGGCGTCAGCAGCAGCGTGCCGCCGCGCAGGCTCTTGGCGTTACCGAGCGACGATACGGTGATGTCGATCTGTTCGCCCGGACGCGCGAACGGCGGCAGCACCGCCGTCACCATCACCGCGGCGACGTTCTTCAGCTGGATGTTCGACAGCGACGACTGCTGGTTGCTCAAGCCCGCCGCCTGGTTGTTAATCGAGATGCCGAGGTTCGCCAGCATGTTGGCGAGCGTCTGCGTGGTGAACGGCGTCTGCGTGGTCTGGTCGCCGGTGCCGTCGAGGCCGACCACGAGGCCGTAGCCGATCAGGGGGTTGTCGCGCACGCCCTGGATCTGCGCGAGGTCCTTCAGGCGCTCGGCGTGCGCGGGCGCGGCGGGTGCCAGCGCGACGCAGGCGAGCGCGACCGATGAGGCGAAGGCCACCAGCGAGCGGCGGGCCCGAGTCAGCGTGTTGAGCGTGTTGAAAACGTTACCCATGATCACCACGGCGCCACGTTGAGGAAGAACCGCTGCAACCAGCCCATCGTCTGGGCCTCGTCGATGTAGCCCTTCGCGGAGTACTCGATTTTCGCGTCCGCCACCTGGGTCGAATAGACAGCGTTCAAATTCGAAATCGTGTTCGGATTGACGACACCGGAAAAGCGCACGAACTCATTGCCCTGATTGATCAGCATCTGCTTCTGGCCGCTCACCACCAGGTTGCCGTTCGCCTCCACCCCCGTCACCGTTACGGTGATCGTGCCGTTGAAGGTGTTCGACGCGTTCGCGCCGCCGCTGCCGTTAAACACGTTGGCGCCGCTCGCATTCAGATTGGTCTTCGCGAACAGGCCGCCGAGAAAGCCCGCGGTCGGCACGTCGAAGTTGGTGGTGCCGTTGCGGCCCGCATTCGCGCCCGACGATTTCGTCGCGTTGATGTTTTCGGCAATCACGATCGTGATGATGTCGCCGACGTTGCGCGGGCGCTGATCTTCGAACAGCGGCCGGCCCGCATAGCCCGGATTGAAGATCGAACCCGGCGCCTGCGCCTGCGGCGGCATCGGCGGCATCGCGGTCATCGGCTGCTGCGTGATCGGCTGCTTGGGCACGAGCGCGCAACCGCCGAGCGCCGCGACGAGCGCGAGCTGCACGAGCAGTTCGCCGGTGCGCGAGTGAACCGGCTTGCGAGTGGAGTGCGACATCATCAATTACCGCCTTTCATTCCGGTCCTCAAACCTGCATCTGGCTCAAGGTCTGCAGCATCTGGTCGGAAGTCGTCACGGCCTTGCTGTTGATTTCGTACGCGCGTTGGGTCTGGATCATGTTGACCAGTTCCTGCACGACGTTCACGTTCGACGCTTCCACATAGCCCTGATTGAGCGAGCCGGCACCGTTCAGCCCCGGTTGCGCGACGTTCGGCGCGCCCGACGACGACGTTTCCGAGAACAGGTTTTCGCCCTTCGCATCGAGGCCGGCCGGGTTGATGAACGTCGCGAGCTGCATCGAGCCGATCTGCTGGCTGTTGGTCGAACCGGAGGTGGTGATCGACACGACGCCGTCGCTGCCGATCGTCAACGAGGTCGCATTGGTCGGGATCGTGATCGCCGGAATCACCTGATAGCCGCTCGAGGTGACGAGCTGGCCCTGCGCGTTGGTCTGGAACGAACCGTCACGCGTGTAGGCGGTCGTGCCGTCGGGCATCTGCACCTGGAAGAAGCCGGCGCCGTTGATCGCGACGTCCTTCGAGTTACCGGTCTGCTGCAGGTTGCCCTGCGTGTACAGGCGTTCGTTGGCGACCTGTTGCACGCCGGTGCCGAGCTGGATGCCGGACGGCAGTTCGGTTTGCTGCGTCGAGTTCGCGCCCGGCTGACGGATGGTCTGGTACAGCAGATCCTCGAACACCGCGCGCGAGCCCTTGAAGCCGTTGGTGCTGACGTTCGCGAGGTTGTTCGAAATCACGTCCATCTGCGACTGTTGCGCATTCATGCCGGTAGCGGCGATGTAGAGCGAGCGATTCACTATTGTTCTCCGAGAGGCGAGGCGCGCCGGCGAGGCACGCCCCATGGCCATCCATTAGCTGAAGCTGAGTATCTGATTGGCGGACTGATCGTTCTTGTCGGCGTTTTCCAGCATCTGCGTCTGCATCTGGAACTGGCGCGCGTTGGTGATCATCGAGACCATCGCGCTGACCGGATTGACGTTGCTGCCTTCGAGCGACGCCGGCACGACCGTGACGGTCGGATCGGCGTCGGCGGGGTTGCCGTCGGTGGTACGAAAGAGACCGTCATCGCCGCGCGTCAACGTCTGCGGATCGGGGTTCACGAGCTTCAGCTGATCGACGGTGACGACCGCGGTCGGCGGATCGCCCGGCGTCAACGCGGACACCGTGCCGTCCTTGCCGATCGTGATCTCCGCGCCCGGCGGCACCGACACCGGCCCGCCGTTGCCGAGCACCACCTGGTTGGTGGCGTTGACGAGCTGGCCGTTTTCGTCGATGTGCAGATTGCCGGCGCGCGTGTACGCCTCGTTGCCGTCGGCGGTCTGCACCGTCAGCCAGCCCGGGCCCTCGACGGCGACGTCGAGCGGGTTGCCGGTCTGCTGGATCGGCCCCGGCGTGTAATCCGCGCCGGGCACCGACGACAGCACGAAGGTGCGGGTGGTGTCGTCGTTGATCGAACTGCCGTCGCCGAAGCCGAGCGGCACGGCGCGGAACGTCTCGAGCTGCGCGCGAAAGCCGGTGGTCGATGCGTTCGCGAGATTGTTCGCGACGATCGCCTGCTGTTCGAGCGCCTGGGCACTGCCCGACATCGCGGTGTAGATCAGCCGATCCATGAGGAGGCCCCGTTTGCTTACAGGTTGATCAGCGTCTGGTCGACGGTCTGCTGGGTCTTGATCGTCTGCGCGTTCGCCTGATAGTTGCGCTGCGCGGTGATCAGGTTGACCAGCTCGCTCGTCAGATCGACGTTCGAGTTTTCGACCGCGCCGCCTTGCAGCACGCCGTGGTTGGTCGAGCCCGGCGCGGAGATCTGCGCGACGCCCGATGCCGAGGTCTGCCCGTATTCGTTGTTGCCCAGATCGACGAGGCCGTTCTCATTCGAGAAGTTCGCGAGCACGACCTGACCAAGCGCGGCGGTCTGGCCGTTCGAGTAGTTGCCGGTCAGCGTGCCGTCGGCGCCGACCGTGAAGCTGGTCAACTCGCCAGCGGCGAAGCCGTCGGTCGACAGGCTGTTCACGCCGTCCTTGCCGCCGTACTGCGTGGTGTCGGACAGGTCGAGCGTCAGGTTCTGCGGCGTCGACGAACCGTCGCTGGTCGGGATCGACAGTGCGAACTGGCCGACCGTCGTGGTGGCCGTGAAGGTCGGCGGGCTCGCCAGCGGCAGATCGGCCTGGCTCGTGCTGACCAGATTGCCCGACGAGTCGAAGTTCATCTGGCCGATCAGCGACGCGGTACCGGTCGACGTGCCCGCATAGACGTTCCACGTGCCGGCCGACGTCTTGGCGAAATACATGTTGACCGTCGACGAGCCGCCGAGCGAATCGTAGACCGTCGTGCTGGTCGAGTAGTTATAGGTCTTCGAGCTGTTCTGGTTGAACGCGGTTGCGTTCGGCGTCACGGTGTACGAGTCGCCGTTGGCCGGCGCGCCACTGAACGTGATGCTTTCGCCGTTGCCGAGCGTGATCGGGCTGCCGGCGGTGAAAGTCTGCGATGCCGACGTCGTGCCGAGCGTGTTGTCGGTGACCGTGTAGGTCGTCGCGCTCGTGAAGTTGATCGTGTAGTTGTCGGTATTGGTACCGGCGGCGCCGTTCGTGATCGATGCGCCGGTCGTGCTCAGCGTGCCGGTGTTACCCGCGCTCGCCGTCACGGTCGGTGCGCCGAGCATCAGGTCGTCCTGCGCGCCCAGGTTCAGGCCGGCGGTGATCGTGGTGGACGGCGTCGGTGCGATGTTCGCGGTCGGCACCTTCAGCGGTACGGTCTGCGCGGTGTTGATGACGCCCGAGCTGTCGGCGGCGTAGCCCATCAGATCCAGACCCTGCGCGTTCGTGATGAAGCCGTTCTTGTCGAGCTGGAACACGCCGTTACGCGAATAGGTCAACGTGCCATTGTTCGACATCTGGAAGAAGCCGTTGCCGTTGATCGCGATGTTCAACGCCTGGTTGGTCGTCGTCAGCGTGCCTTGCGAGAACTGCTGCTGCACTTCGGACATCTGCGTGCCGATGCCGATCTGCTGGCTCACCGCCGTCGCGACGGAATTCGCGTACAGGTCGGCGAATTCGGCGGTGCCGCTCTTGAAGCCGACGGTGTTGGCGTTGGCAATGTTGTTGCCGATCACGTCGAGATCGCTCGACGACGCCGCCAGACCGCTCAAACCTTGTTGGTAACCCATGAGGTGCTCCGTATCTGCAAAATCGTTATTGAATTGATCGGACTGATCTGGCTTAGAGGATGGCGGCGACGCTCGTCAGGCCAACGGTCGAACCGTTCGACAGCACGAGCCCGGCGCTACCGTCCGGCTGCGTGACGACGCTCTCGACGGTCTGGCCGGTGAGCGTGGTGGCGGTCGCCGGCTGGCCGTTGATCGTGCCGGTCGCGGTAATCGTGTAAGTGCCGTCGGGCAGCGTGTTGCCCGACGTGTCGGTCGGCGTCCAGCCCACCGGAATCGTGCCTGCCGACTGCTTGCCGAGATCGATCGTGTTGACGATCGTGCCGGCCGAGTTCTTGACGACCACCTGCAGGTCGCTGACGTCGTTGGCCAGCGTGACGCCGAACGCGCCCGCCTTGCCGCTCGCCACCGCGATCGAGTCGCCCGGCGCGAGCACGGTCGAACCGATCAGCAGCGCCGACTGCGACGTCTGGCCGGCCGTCAGCTGCGCCGACAACGAGCTGAGCGACGCGTTGAGCTGGCCGATGCCCTGCACCGTGCTGATCTGCGCGAGCTGCGAGGTCATCTGCGAGCTGTCCATCGGATTGGTCGGATCCTGGTTCTGCAGCTGCGTGACCAGCAGTTGCAGAAACGTCTGCTGCAAAGCGGCGGGTGAAGTGCCCGCGGTGCTGCCCGTCGACCCGGTCGCGCCCGATGCGCTGTTCGTGCCGTTCATCGTGTCGAGCAGCGTTTGCGACACGCCCGTGCCGTTGCTGCCGATCGTGGTGTTGGTGGTCAAGACGGTTCTCCTCAGGTTCCGATCGTGAGCGTTTTCAGCATCAGGGCTTTAGCGGTGTTCAGCGTTTCGACGTTGGCCTGATACGAGCGCGAAGCCGAGATCATGTTGACCATTTCCTGCACCGGGTCGACGTTGGGCAGCGTCACGTAGCCGTCGGCGTTGGCGGCCGGGTTGCCGGGTTCGTACGCGGTCTTCATCGGCGACGGATCGTCGATCACGCCGGTGACCTGCACGCCGCCGACCTGCTGGCCGGAGGCCGTGCGCGCGCCGCCGAGCGGATCGACCGCGAACACGACCTGCTTGGCCTTGTACGGCTGGCCGTCCGGGCCGGTCGTGCTGTCCGCGTTGGCGAGGTTCGACGCCGTCACGTTCAGCCGCTGCGACTGCGCCGACATCGCGGAGCCCGCGACTCCAAAAATATTCATCAGGGATGGCATGTTTCCTGACCTCTCCTGCCGGTTCGCACCGGCTTTACGTTAATCCCGTAGCGCTTCTGTTGTTGTCCGCTGCTGCGTGTGCGTTGTTTGCGTGTTGCTTGCGTCTTTGAGTGTGGGTCGCGCGGGTTGCGTTGCGCGAGCTGCTTCTCCGTCCGGGTCATCGCGCCGCGCCGTGTACTGCGTGCGCTTTACGTGTGCTTTACGTGCCCGGTTTATAGATGTGTTGGTGTGTCTTGTACCTGCCTGTGTCCGCTGTCGGCTGCGCCGTTAGCTGCCCGACGTGATCGCCGACAGCATCGTCTTGATCTGGTTCGACACGACCGTCATGCCCGATTCGAAGTGCAGCGTGTTGTCGGCGAACTGCACGCGCTCGGTGTCGATATCGACCGTGTTGCCGTCGAGCGCGGGCTGCTGCGGAATCCGGTATTGCAGGCTGCCGTAGTCGTCGGGGCTGCCGCCCGTCGCCGTCAGCGTGGTCTTGCCGCTCATGTGGCCGGGTTCGGTCGCCGACATCGACATGCCGCTCGTCACGCCGGCCGGCTGCGTCATCGCGAGCGTCGAGCTGTTCGACGCGCCGTGGCCGGCGCTGCCGCCGCCGGCTTTCTTCAGCGCGCCGGCGAGCGACGACGCGAAGTCGACATCGCGTGCCTTGTACCCAGGGGTGTCGGCGTTCGCGATATTCGACGACAGCAGTTCCTGCCGGTACGCGCGCACATCCATCGCCTGCCGGCCGAACGCGAATTCGGCATCGAGTTTGTCCAGCATAGAAATCTCCCGAGAGCGTTCCCGAAACCTTTCCATGCGTGCGTCGAACGATCGGCGCGGCCGGCGGAAAGGCCTTTTTGCATGAGGTGCATCTTATGGGCCGGGCGCAAGCCGCAATCGGACGAATAACCGGGAAAGGGGGCTTCTATTCAACGCTTGCGCGAAAAGGGTGCTCTCTAGAATGCAAGGCGTACCGATGCATTCGATGGAGACACGCGATGGACCAGCCCACTTCCGCCTTGCCGCAGCGCGCAGATCGCTCGGCGGAATGTCGCGTGGGCGTGGGTGCGGACTTTGCGCGCCTCGGTATTCGTCGCGTGAGCCGCTTCTTGGCGCGCGTTGCCACACGGTTGATCACGCGTTTTCTCACGCGCCTGATCGTCAACGTCGCACTGTGGGTCGCGGGCGGCATCGTGCTGCTGCCGGCGACGACCCACGCGCAGGACACCGGCGGCGGCCCGATCGTGATCCCCGGGCCGGGTGAAAAGAATCCCGCCGCGCTGAACGACCTCGTGCAAAAGATCCAGACGCCGGCGCAACGCTCGGCCTCGGCCGCGTCGCTCAATGTCGCGACCGCGCAGTCGCTCGGCCGCGGGCCTACCCAACGTGACAACGACCCGTTCGCGCGTGCCGCGAACGCGGAAGGCGCGATCGTCGTTCCGGGGGCGGGTGATGCCCCCACCGCCCCGGCGATGATCCGCACGAACCTGAAACCGGACGCCAATGGCGTCGTGACGATTCCCGCGCCGGCCAGCACCGGGGCGTCGGGCGTCGCACGCGTTAATGTCGAAGCCGGTGCACGCACTGTTACTCCTGTCGTCGTCACACCAGCGGCGAACGGTGCAAGCGCTGCCGCCGGCATGGCCACGCGACCAGTCGATGCGAACGCGCCGCAAGGCGGCTTCGACAGCCTCGCATCGCGCGGTGAGCCGCCTGAATTCGGCGCGAACGGCAAACCGATCGCCAGCGCGCAGCCAGCCAGCACCTCGGCCACGACAATCGCGAGAGCCCAGGCGTCCATACGCCAGCCGGCGCTCGCAAGCGCAACGAGAGCGACTCAGCCTCAACCTCAAACGGCGGCGGCCACGCCCGCGCCGTTGCCCGGCCAGCAGGATCCGGAAGCGATCCACGCGACCGCGCTCGCGTTTTTGCAGCAGCAGGCGGTCGGCCTGCCCGGCAAGGTCGAGATCAGCGTCGCGCCCGCGTTTCCGCGCGGCCTCGCCGCGTGCGCATCGCTCGAACCGTTCATGCCGACCGGCTCGCGCCTGTGGGGCCGCATGACGGTCGGCGTGCGCTGTGCCGGCGAACGGCCATGGACGATCTACCTGCAGGCGCGCGTCAGCGTGCATGCGACCTACTATCTCGCGTCGCGCGCGATGGCGCCCGGCGACGTGCTGAGCGCCGCCGATCTCGTCGCGCGCGACGGCGACCTGACCGGTCTGCCGCAGGCCGTCGTCACCGATCCGTCACAGGCGGTCGGCTCGGTATCGCTGGTGCGGATTGCGGGCGGCATGCCACTGCGGCGCGACATGCTGAAAAGCGCGTCGGCGGTGACGATCGGCCAGACCGTGCGGGTCGTGGCGGCCGGCGACGGCTTCTCGATTTCGTCCGAAGGCAGCGCGATGAACAACGCGTCGCCGGGTCAGCAGGTGCGGGTGAAGACCGCGAACGGCCAGATCATCTCCGGCATCGTCAAGGACGGCGCCACGGTCGAGATCCAGATGTGAGCGAATTCGCGGCGATGAAGGAAGCGCGCGAGGCGGTTGTCCGGACGGCAGCAGAGGCGCCACCGGCGGCGCTCGCGGCGGATGCCGCACAGGCAGCATTGAAGGGGTCGGATGGCTCGGCGAAACCGGGTGTGAAGTGGAGCGATTGCGCTAAAGTTTTGATCAGCGGTTGCCGTTATCAGGATCAAATCGTTCAGGAAGCCAATCGTGAAAGTCGATTCCACCACCTCCTCGAGCCTGTCGGCATTGAAAGACGGCTTGTCCCGTTCGCAGCAGAGCGACGCCGCGCCGGCAACCGACGCCGCGCAGGGCGCGAACACGCCCGCGCCGGCCGCGGGCAGCAATTCGGGCGACGCGAGCGTGAACCTGTCGGGTCTGTCGCAGCACCTGCGCAGCCTCGCGGCATCCGGCTCGGCCGATATCGATATGGCGCATGTCGAGTCGATCAAGCAAGCCATCAAGGACGGCACGCTGCAGATCGACTCGGGCAAGATCGCCGACGGCGTGCTGCAGACGGCGCGCGACCTGTTGCAGAACAAAAATTCGTCGACCGGCAACTGAACGGCACTTCGAAGTGCGGTGACGTGCCGGGCGGCATTCGACCAACCCGGCTCGCACGTTCTCCGCGAGCCAGCGCGCGTAGCGAGTTGCTGACATGAAAGACGCCCTGGTTGCTACCCTGATCGAAGAATATTCGACCGTCGAGGCGTTCGCCTCGGTCCTCACGCTCGAAACCAAAGCACTGACCGCGGTATCGCCGCTCGAGCAGCTGCCCGCCATCGTCGAAAAGAAAACCGAGCTGATCGGCGTACTCGCGAGGCTCGAAGCCGCGCGCGACGCGCAGCTGGCCGATCTGGGCTTCCCGGCCGGCTGGTCCGGCATGGAACTCGCGGCAAGCGGCGACACGCGCATCGCAACGCAGTGGAAACTGCTGCAAAAGGCCGCCGACCGCGCGCGGCGCGTCAACACCAACAACGGCGAACTGATCCGCGTGCGGATGGACTACAACCAGCGCGCGCTGGCGGCACTGCAGGTCAACGTGCCGCGCAAGGCCAGCCTGTATGGCCCCGACGGTCGCATTCCCGCTCACCTCGGACTCTGATTTCCGATTAACCGGGGCGGCGGCACCAGGCCGGCTCCGCTCCCCCGCCGCAAGACACGCCATGACAACGTCCGTCATCGATGACGGACGTGGGCCGTTTCCGCGCCGAACGGAACGGCCTTCGCCATTTTTTCTTCTCTCCCCGCGTTCCCTGTTCTCTCCTTCCTTCTTCCGCTACTACGCAGCAGCAGCGTTAGCCATCCGGCTAGCTGGCGCGCCGCGCCGTGTCACGTTGAAATAACAACCCTGCCTGAGTTTTCGCCGGCGCTCCAGCTTCGATGTTGCCGCGCGCTAACAGGCGGAATTTTGTCTACTAGATAGGTTGTGTAATCGTGTGTACGCTGGGAGGAATGATGTATGAACAGCGCCGAGGTCATCAAACTGATCCAGACCGACGGTTGGTGACTCGTCCGCGTAGCGGGCAGCCACCATCATTTTCGGCACGCGGGAAAACAAGGTCTCGTCACCATTCCGCATCCAAAAAAGGATCTGCCGCCCGGCACCCTGAACAGCATATTGAAACAGGCGGGGCTCAAATGAAGCATCTGATCTTTCCGATCGCTATCGAACCTGGAGACAGCAAGCACGCATTCGGCGTGGTCGTACCGGACATCCCGGGCTGCTACTCCGCGGGCGATACGATCGAGGAAGCCTATACAAACGCGCGGCAAGCCATCGAATCGCATCTCGAAGCGCTGCTCGACGAAGGTCTGCCGCTTCCCGATGCGGCAACACTCAGCGAGCATCAGCGCAATCCGGAGTTCGCGGGTTTTATGTGGGGCTTCGTCACGACGCGCAACATTCCGGCGTTGCGCCGCGCGATCCGTATCAACATCTCGCTGCCCGAAGTGCTCGTGCAGGAAATCGACACGTACGCGCAGGCGCGCGGTTTGTCGCGTTCGGCATTTCTCGCGTTGGCCGCCGAACACGAGATGGCTCGCGTGTGACAGGCGCTGCGCGGCAGGTGCGCAGGTTGCGCGGCGAGTCTGCCGGCAACGCTCGCGCGGTGAGAAGACGGGTTGAAGGCGCGGCTTGAAAAGCGCGCGTCGACAGCGGCGGGTGAAACTATCGGAGAAAACGCGGCAGGCTCGCCGCAGGCAACACGTCAGTTGGCTTCGGCATTCGCCCAGGCCATTTCCTTCAGCCGAGCGCGCAGCCGCGCCACTGCCTGGCTGTGCAGCTGACATACACGCGATTCGCTGACTTCCATCACCGCACCGATTTCGCGCAGGTTCATGCCGCGCTCGTAGTACAGCGACATCAGCAGCTTTTCGCGTTCCGGCAAACGATCGATCGCTTCGACCAGCGCCGAGCGCAGGCTGTCGTCGAGCAGCGCGGAGAGCGGGTCCGAATGGTCCACGCAGTAGCGGTCCAGAAACGGCTCGTCGTCGGCGGAACGGTCGAAGTCTTCGTAATAGATCAGCTGGCTGCCGTGCAGGTCCTGCAGCATCGACTGATATTCATCGAGCGGCATCTGTAGATGTTCGGCGATCTCAGCCTCGCTCGCCGAGCGGCCGAGGTTCTGTTCGACCTTGTGCACGGCCGTTTCCACTTCGCGCGACGTGCGGCGCAAGCTGCGCGGCAACCAGTCGTTGCTGCGCAGCTCGTCGAGCATCGCGCCGCGAATGCGCTGGCTGGCATAGGTCTCGAACTGCGCGCCCTGGTCTTCCTTGTAGCGGCCGGCCGCATCCAGCAAGCCGATCATGCCGGCCTGGATCAGATCGTCGAGATCGACGCTCGCCGGCATTTTCGCGACAAGCTGCAAGCCGAGTCGACGCACGAGCGGTGCGTACTTCGTCAGAACTTCAGCCTGAGAAATCTTTCCCTGAGCGTTATACATCGTGCTCCCCTTGTCCCCGTGCGCCTGTTAAGCGTGCTGCGCGGACGGTTGGTCGGCGTGGTGCGCCGCTGTAACTGCCGCGCTCGCCCGCCAGGGCGTTTGCGGCGACATCGCTGGCCGGATCGGCCAGTACTGCAATTCGGCGGCGAGATGGCGCAGGTCGCGCGCAGCCGGCGTCGACGGGAACGCGTCGACGACACAGCGCGACAACTCCTCCGCTCGCGCGATGCGCATATCGGCCGCGATGCAGCCGGCGTCCTCGAGCGCCACCGTCAGATAACGGCCGGCCACGCCGGCCAGATTCGCGAATGCGGCATGCGCATCGTTCGGGCTGTGCACGTGACTCATCAGCACGCGGAACTGCGCGATCGCATGCGCGTAGTGCAAACGTTTAATGCACGCATACGCGTCGGTAATCGCCTGCGCCGACACGCGCGTGACGACCATCACGTCGTGCGCCTGCTTGGCGAACTCCGACAGGTGTCCTTGCGCGTCCAGTTGCGCGTCGATCAGTACGATGTCGGCTGAACCGCCGAGCAGCACGCCGAACTCGGCGGCCGTGTGGCCTTCGCGGTTGTTGCGCGACGCCGCCAGCACCGAAAAGCCGAGCGCGTGCCGCGCCGCCGCGAAATCGACCGGCATCTCGCCGCGCATCACCGCCGCGAAATTGCCCGCGCCGCGCAAGCCGCCGAGCATCGCGCTCACCGACTTCTCGCCGACGCATTCGTCGACGACCAGCACGTCCTTGCCCTGCTGCGCGAGCGCCGCGGCAAGATTGACGACGACCGTCGTGCTGCCCGTGCCCAACGATGCGCCCGTCACTGCGATCACGCGCGCGCCGCCGCGCGCAAGCATCCGCCGCAGTCCCTCCGCCTGATCCGAGACGAGCTTATCCAAAGCGAACCTCGTGCAGCTCGGCCGTCGAACGTGCGGACAGCGAGGACAGCAGCGCAGGCATGTCATCGTCCTGCGGCACGAACGGCGAATGGTCGCGCGGTATGCAGAACGTACTCTTGATCAGGAATTTCTTCGTCGCGACGTACAGGTTTTCCGGCACCTTCTGACCGGTCGACACGTAGTGAATCGGCAGCTTGTAGCGGATCACCGCATCGAGCACGCCGCCCAGGTTGGTCGCTTCGTCGAGCTTGGTCAGGATGCAGCCCGCGAGCGGCTGTTGATCCGGCGCGCGCTGGTAGGCCTGCACGACTTCGTTGAGCGTATCGCCGTGGCCGGTCGCGTTGAGCAGCAGCAAACGTTGCACCGGCTGGCCGGCGCGGCACAGCATCGCGATCTGCTCGGACACGAGGCGGTCGCGCTGGCTCATGCCGATCGTGTCGATCAGCACGATGTGTTTGTTGCGTAGTTCGGAGAGCGCGAGTTGCAGATCGGCGCTGTCCTTCACCGCGTGCACCGACACGCCGAGAATCTTGCCGAAGATGCGCAGTTGTTCGTGACCGCCGATCCGGTAGCTGTCGGTCGTCAGCAGCGCGACCTTGCTCGCACCGAAGCGCATCACGCAGCGCGCCGCAAGCTTCGCGGTGGTCGTGGTCTTGCCGACGCCGGTCGGGCCCATCAGCGCGAACACGCCGCCGCGCTCCATCAGCGCGTCTTCGTTTTCCATCACCGGCAGGTTCGATTCGAGCACCGTGCGAACCCAGTCCATGCCGCCATCCATCGTCTCGACGTCCGCGGGCAGGTTGTCGACCATCATCTGCACGAGCTGCGCGGAAAAACCCGCGGCGAACAGATGCTTGGTGAGCGCGGCGCGCGCCGGGTTGCGGCGCTGGCGCTCGCCCCACAGCAGCCCCGTGAAGTGTTCTTCCATCATCCCGCGCATCGACGACAGCTCGTTCATCACGGTGTCCTTGACGACCTGCTCCATGCGAGCCTTGATCGCTTCGGCGACGGCGGCCGGTGTGCGGCCGTCGTCGGCCTGCTCGGGAGCGAGCCTCTGCACGGTGCGGCGCGCGGCGACTTCGGCGGCTTCGCGCGCCCAGTCGGGCGTGTCGATGATCGGCGGCACCAGCGTCGAGCGCATCGCGGGCTCGCTCGCGTCGACCGCGATGCCGAGGCCCTTGGCGCTCGCGACGGCGGGCGTCATCCCGGCGGGGCGCGCGCTGTATTCGCCCTGTTGCTGCTGCTCAGCGGCGATGCGGCGCGCGTGATCGATCAGCCACGGATTCGATTCGGCCATCGTGCGCGGCGCGGGGATGTCGTTGGCGGCAACTGGCGCGACCGGCACGCCGGCGGCCTTCAGCAGATCCGCGCGGATGTCTTCCGACAGACGGTTGGCCGCCGCGCGGGCGCTGGAGCCCGTCGGTGCGGCGGGTGCCGCGGGTGCGTTAAAGGTGTTGAACATGCTCGCCGACGGCTGGCTTGCGGCGGATGCAGTGGCGGTGCTTGCGTCGAGCGGATTGCCCGGCACGGTGATCGACGGCGCGGTCGACGGAGAAAACGCCGGGTTCGTCGCGGAAAACGGCGCCGGGTAGCCGGCCGGATTCGCGGTTTCGCTCGCGGCGGCGTTCATCGGCGCGCCGACGGACGGGCCGGCGATCGCACCAGCGGACGCGTTGACGACAGCGTTCGCTCCAGCATTCATCGGCGCGCCCATCGGCATATTCATTGGAGCGCTCATCGGAGCGCTGAACGGCAGCGCTTCCGCGCCCGCTTCCGGGCTCGCGCCGAACACCGACGAAAACACGTCCGGCATGCCATTCGCGTACGGATTCGCCATGGCCCCCGGCAACGCGCGCGGCGTGCCGAACGGAGCGGCGCCGGCGCCCGGTGCCGCCAGCGCGGCGCGCGCGCCGCTACGTGCTTTCGGCGTGATCGCGGCGAGGTCGCTATCGGCGAGCGCGACGATTTCGACGCTGCCGTCGCCCATCGTCCGGTTCGACAACACGACCGCATCGGGGCCCAGTGCTTCGCGAACGAGACGCAGCGCGTCGCGACTGTTGGCACCGACAAATTTACGAATGTTCAAGGCGAATCCCCGATGAGGTAGACGGACTGACGGACCGGCGATATACCGCTTCCCATTGAAAGCAATTATTCCGAAAGGCGTCGAGTGACGATCGATTGATAAAGACCGTTAAAGGCAGGCTATTCGCACGATGGACACATCGTCGACATATCGGCTGAGCCGGTCGTGGCGGGTGTTTTCCCTGGCCTCGACGGGTGAGCGGGACCATCAATGGCGTGCGGCGAAGCTGTCGGCAAAAGCGAAAACCGGGCCGCCGATGGAGCGCCGGTCCTTCAGCCGCGAGGCGTCGCGGGGCAGCCGGCCTCTGGCAAGGCCGGCCTTGCTGCAAGCGCCAATACGCATAAGCGCGCATACCACGCATACGCACGCATCCACGCGCATGCGCACTCAAACCCGTCAGCCGTTCGCGCCGATCACGTTGACGACCCTGACATTGCGCGTATCGGGTACTTCCGCGTACGACAGCACCTTCAGCTGCGGCAGGCTGCGGCGCAGGAAGCGCGCGATCATCGGCCGCAATGCGTGCTGGACCAGCAGCACCGGCGCGAGGCCGATGTTCTGCTGACGCATCATCGCCTTCTGGGTTTCGGCGAGCAGCGTGTTCGCGAGACCCGGTTCGAGGCCCGGATTCGGCCCGGTCGACAGCGCCTGCGACAGCACCCGCTCGAGGTTCGCGTCGAGCCCCATCACCTGCATGTCGCCGGCGCCGGGGAACCACTGCTGCGTGATCGCGCGGCCGAGCGCGAGGCGCACCGCGGCGGTCAGTTCGTGCGGGTCGGAGATCTTCGCCGCGTGCTCGGCAAGCGACTCGAGGATCGTGCGCATGTCGCGGATCGGCACGCCTTCCTCCAGCAGGTTCTGCAGCACCTTTTGCAGCGTGTTGAGCGGCAGCACCTTCGGCACCAGATCGTCGACGAGCGACGGCGTGTCCTTCTGCATCCGCTCGATCAGCGCCTGCACCTCGCGGCGTCCCAGCAGTTCCGACGCATGCGTGACGACCAGGTGATTCAGGTGCGTCGCGACCACCGTGCTCGAATCGACGACCGTATAGCCGTACACCTGCGCCTGCTCGCGCAGATTCGTATCGATCCAGATCGCCGGCAGACCGAACGCCGGATCGGTGGTCGGCGTGCCGGGGAGCGCGGCCGACACCTGGCCCGGATTGATCGCGAGCCACTGGCCCGGATACGCCTCGCCCGACCCGACCTCGACGCCCTTCAGCGCGATGCTGTAGCCGTTCGGCCGCAATTCGAGGTTGTCGCGGATATGGATGACCGGCGGCAGGAAGCCGATTTCCTGCGCGAACTTCTTGCGGATGCTCTTGATCCGCTTCAGCAGCTCGCCGTCCGAGTTCTTGTCGACGAGCGGAATCAGCCGGTAGCCGACTTCGAGGCCGAGCGTGTCGATCATCGTCACGTCGTCCCAGCTGGCTTCGGCGTTTTCGACCGGCGTCATCGTGTCCGGCGCGACATCGGCCAGCGCGGGCGCGTTCTTGCTCGCTTCGGCGCGCTTCTTCATCGTGCGGCCAAGCTGGATCAGCCCGCCGCCGAGAATCAGAAACGCGAAGTGCGGCATGTTCGGGATCAGCCCCATCATCACGAGGATCGAGCCCGTGATGATCAGCACGCGCGGATTCGTGAACAGTTGCCCGGTGAGCTGCGTGCCGATGTCTTCGTCGGTCGCGACGCGTGACACGATCACACCGGCCGCGGTCGAAATCACCAGCGACGGAATCTGCGCGACGAGGCCGTCGCCGATCGTCAGCAGCGTGTAGTTCTTGCCCGCGGCCGCGAAACTCATGTCGTGCTGGATCATCCCGACGATCAGCCCGCCGATGATGTTGATCACCATGATCAGCAAACCGGCGATCGCGTCGCCGCGCACGAACTTGCTCGCGCCGTCCATCGAGCCGTAGAACTCGGCTTCCTGCGCGACTTCGAGGCGGCGCTTGCGGGCGTGCTCTTCGTTTATGAGGCCGGCGTTCAGATCGGCGTCGATCGCCATCTGCTTGCCGGGCATCGCGTCCAACGTGAAGCGCGCGGACACTTCGGCGATCCGCCCCGCGCCCTTGGTGATCACCATGAAGTTGATCACCATCAGAATCACGAACACGACGATACCGACCGCGAAGTTGCCGCCCACGAGGAAGTGGCCGAACGACTCGATCACCTGGCCGGCGGCGTCCGGGCCGGTATGGCCTTCGAGTAGCACGACCCGGGTCGACGCGACGTTCAGCGACAACCGCAGCAGTGTCGAGAACAGCAGCACGCTCGGGAACGCCGCGAAATCGAGCGGCTTCATCGTGTACATGCTGACGAGCAGCACCATCACGGACAGCGCGATGTTGAACGTGAACAGCAGATCCAGCAGGAACGGCGGCAACGGCAGGATCATCATGCCGAGGATCATGCAGATCAGCAGCGGCCCCGCGAGCGCGCGCAGATTGGTGCCGCTCAGTGCCTCGGGCCGTCGGGCGAGGAAACCGGCGCGAACGTTCATGCGGAGGCTCCTTGCGTGTCGTCGTTAGAAGGGTTCAACGCGTCCTCGGCTTCCTCGGCGGCGTCCTGATCCGATACCGCGCCCTTGTCGAGTTCCGGCGGCACGTCGAGATGGGTCGGCGCCATCGGCACCGCGCCGCCTTCGGACTTGAAGCGCTTCAGCTGATAGACCCACGCGAGCACTTCGGCGACCGCGCCGTACAGCGCGCCCGGAATCTCTCGATTCAATTCGACGTTGTGATAAAGCGCGCGAGCGAGCGGCGGCGCTTCGAGCAGCGGCACGTTGTTTTCGACCGCGAGTTCGCGAATCCGCGCGGCGACGAGGTTCACGCCCTTCGCGATCACCTTCGGCGCGCGCATCTCGCCGTCCGTGTATTGCAGCGCGACCGCGAAGTGCGTCGGGTTCGTGACCACCACGTCGGCCTTCGGCACCTGCGCCATCATGCGGCGCCGCGCGATCGCGCGCTGCTGCTGGCGAATCTTGCCCTTGATATGCGGATCGCCTTCGCTCTCGCGATGCTCGCGCTTCACTTCTTCCTTGGTCATGCGCAGCTTCTTGTGGAATGACCAGATCTGGTACGGCACGTCGAGCCCGGCCACCAAGAACATGCCGCCCACGGTGATGCCGCAGCACACGCCGATCAGATGCACGGAGTTGGCGAGCGCGAGATGGAGCGGCTGGGTCGCGAGCGCGAGGATCTCTTCGTGGCGATTCCACACCGCCTGGCCGCCGATCAGCCCGACCACCAGCGTCTTCGCCAGCGACATGCCGAGCTGGATCGGCCCGTTGATCGAAAACATGCGGCCCAGCCCGGCGATCGGGTTCAGCCGGTCGAATTTGGGTTCGAGCGCTTTCGACGACACCTGCCAGCCGCCGAGCGCCAGCGGCGCGAGCAGCGCGGCGAGGGCGAGCATGCCGAGAATCGGCAACAGCGCGTAGAGGCCTTCGCGCGCGGCGGCGCCCGCGCCGATCAGCATATGGCTCGTATCGAAGGTGCTGTCGTGATTGAACATCAGCGACGCGCGCAGCATGTCCTGCAAATGCAGGCCGATATGGCCGGACATCGCCCAGGTGCCATAGAAGCCCGCTGCGAGCAGCGCGAATGTCGACAGCTCCCGCGAACGCACGATCTGCCCTTCCTCGCGCGCCTTCTGCAGGCGCCGGGGAGTGGCGGCTTCGGTTTTATCGAGGTCGCTGTCCTCTGCCACAAAGCTCTCCAGTCGGCCGAGGCACCGCGCCTCTTT
Organism: Paraburkholderia sp. ZP32-5; assembly: GCF_021390495.1. NCBI lineage: Bacteria > Pseudomonadati > Pseudomonadota > Betaproteobacteria > Burkholderiales > Burkholderiaceae > Paraburkholderia > Paraburkholderia sp. ZP32-5. The sequence continues at coordinate 4,073,029 of NZ_JAJEJP010000001.1, forward strand.
CCAGTGACAGCGATTATTCCCGCTCGACGCAAGCGCCGATCGACGGATAAGGGCGGAGAAACGGGGGTATTTCGACGGATGGCAGCGGGGCTCGCGCGTGTGTTGCGCGAGCCCCGCTGTACCGGATTGACGCGTCGGCGGCTAGAAGCCGACGAATGGGGTAGCGACGCCGTTGTCGAAGCCGTAGTACACGTGGCGGCCGTAGAAGAACGGCAGGCCAAGGTCGAAGCTGGTGCTGCCGCCGATCTGGCCGGCAAGGTCGTTGAACGCGAAGTTGCTGGTGTTGCTGAACAGCGTCTGCGCGTTGGCGATACCGATGTTCACCGCCGCGGTGGTCTTGTTCAGCCCGACCAGCGTGACCGAGCGGGTTTGCGACGTCGACGGGCAGTAGAAGCCGTTGACGTTGCTGCCGCACGCCGGCAGCGTGCTATCGGCGAAGAAGTAGCCGTTCGAGCCCGAATCGAGGAACGCCTGTACCGTCGTGCCGTTGAACGTGCTGTTGTTCATGTCGCCGAAGCCGTCGGTCGTGAACATTTGCGACGCGGCGAGCCCGTTGTTCGACTGCGTGCCGATGCCGAACACCAACGTGCCGCTCGCCGAGGCCGCGCCGGAGTTCGATATCGGCGGCATCTGCACGATCAGGCCGTTGTTGTCGGTCACGAAGTTCGCGACCGGGTTGGCGACCTGCTGCGCGATCTGCACCGTCGCGCGGGAGCACGAGGAGCCCACGCATTGGATGTAGTTGCTGAAGGTCGCCGCCGTCTTGGCCGTCGCGCAGGTCGCGCCGCAGTCGGTCAGCGCGGTGCCGACGCCGAGAATACCGTTCGCACCGAGATCGGCGACCGTGTTTTCCGCCGGGCCGCTACCGCAGCCGCTGGTGGGCGTCGGGCCCGCGCTCGTGTCGCCGATCACCTGAATCGGGATCGCACTCTTCGTCGTTTCGCCGCCCATGACCACCGTCGCGCTGCGCACCGCGCCCCAGGTGAAGCCGTCGGCGAAGCTCGCGCACTCGGCGAGCGGCGTGGTGCCGTTCGCGGTGACCGGCGTCAGCGCGCTGAGCAACGCCGGATTGATCACCGAACTCACGAGGCGCAGCCCGAACGAGCCGGTGTCGAGCTGGACGTTGTCGATCGTCTGACAGTTGGTGGTCGAGCCGGGCGCGCAAATCCTCACGCTGACGCCCGGAATATTGACGACATTGCTGGTGCCTGCGTTGACCGTGATCGGCACGGTATTGGCGGCGTTCGCGGCGATCGGCTGCTGGGTCGGGCTAGCGGGCAGCGAGCCGCTGTTCACCGAGTTCGTCCCGTTATTGCCCGAACCGGAATTGGAATTGGAACTGGAATTGTCGCCGCCTCCACCGCCGCAGGCGACCAGCGTCGCCGTCAGCAGTACGGCAAACACAGCCTGCATCCAGCCTTTGAGTGTCGCGCTCGTGTGCATGGTTCGCATCGTCGTCCTCGCCGTTACTGGATGTCGGAACCGCTGACGCCGGCCGGCAGTGCCGACGGCAGCCAGGCGACGCCGCTGAATGCGCCCATATGGCCGCCGGAGCGCACCACGAGGCCGCTCTGGTCGACGCTGACCGGGCCGCGCGTGTTGCCGCGCGCGGCGCGCACCGCCTTCACGCCGGCCACGTATTGCGGGAAATAACTGCCGAGCAGATCGCTCAGATCGGGCATCTGCGGGCCATGCCACGCGATGCCGAAGACGGCGCCGTCGGTGCCGAGATATTCACGGACCACCGTGCCGTTGCCGAGCGCGGTCTCGCGCACGGTGTAAGAGGATGCAGGGGACGAACTGGAAGACGCCGCCGAGCCCGCGCTGGATGCGGAACGCATCACGCTCTGCGCCGCGCCGGCCGCCGGCTGCACCACGCGGGAAGTGACCGTGGAGTCGGCGGGCGGTGTCATTGGCGCGCTGCCCAGTGCCGCGTGGGCGGGCTGCGCGGCTGTGAGGGCCCACAGCGAACAAGGCAAAACGAGTGCCGCGAACTTGCCGGCGCGACGTACGCAACTCCACATGACGATGCTCCTCCCGAGCCGCAACGCGATTCGCCTGCCGCGCGAACCGGCTGCCAGTAGGCTGATGATACGGCACCGCCGCGGCCGCGCGCCTCGGGGTATCCCGAGCCATGCGGCCGCACGGCGCTGCAATGGCGGGCGCCGTACCGCTGTGACTTCGTAGTATGCCTGTGGTTCGTGTCAGCCGACAGCGCGCGCGCTCGCGCGGACGGCTTACCGTCGCTTACCGCCGTGAAACTGTCCGGAATGGGCGTGTTAGCTGAGCGTCAGGCGCGCGAGCGGCGCCGACGGCGGGAAACAAGGCAACAGCAGAACGACCACAGGACGACATCGGGAGAACGATGTCGATCGGGCGGGAAATCAGGCGGGAAATCGGGCAACGAACAAACCACCGCGACAAGTTGCCGAAGCGTTGCCGATGCGACCGCCGATGAGGAAAAACGGCCCGGCACGAACGCCGGACCGTATCAGAAGCCGAGACTCGCGAGCAGATCGTCGACCTGCGACTGGTCCTGCACCACGTCCGTCTTGCCTTCCGGATTGATCTGCGGACCGTTGAGCAGGTGCTCCGGGCTGCCGGTCGACGAGAGTGCGACTTCGGCTTTCAGCGCCGCCGCGTTCGCCGCGAACTGCTCGCGCCGTTCGAGCGCGATGTTCTCGACCAGCACGCCGAGCAGTTGCTGCTCGATCAGATAGACGACGTCGGTGATTTTCTTGATCACCTGGCCGGTCAGATCCTGGAAGTCCTGCGCGAGCATGATTTCCATCAGTTGCGAGTTGGTCGCGCTGGTCGCCTCCGGCACGCCGCGCAGGAACGTACGCGTGTCGTTCATCAGTGCGCGCACTTCCTCGCGCTCGATCGGCGACGCGTACCACTGCTCCCAGCGCGCGTCGAGTTCGGCGGCGTCCTTCTGCAACTGCTCCTGCACCGGCTTGGCGATGTCGATCGCCGACAGTACGCGCTCGGCGGCCTGCTCGGTCATGTTGGCGATGTACTTCAGACGATCGCGCGCATCGGGCACGGCTTCCGCCGCGCGCTCGACGTGCTTGTCGATCCCGAGTTCGCGCATCGAATCGCGCAGCGTGCGCGTCAGTTGTCCGATGCGGGCGAGGATGCGATCCGACGTCAGGTCGATGCTCTCGCTGGCCGCCTCGGCGCCAGGCGTTTGGGTCGGCGCAGTCACGTCAGCTCCCGGCTTTCGCCATCTTCTCGAGGATCTTGTTGAGCTTCTCGTCGAGCGTCGCGGCCGTAAACGGCTTGACGACATAACCGCTCGCGCCGGCCTGCGCCGCCGCAATGATATTTTCCTTCTTCGACTCGGCCGTCACCATCAGCACCGGCAGATGCGTGAGGCTGGCGTCGGCGCGGATTTCCTTCAGCATCGCCAGACCGTCGAGGTTCGGCATGTTCCAGTCGGAGATCACGAAGTCGTAGCTGCCGCCGCGCAGACGCGCGAGACCGGCCATGCCGTCTTCGGCTTCGTCGACGTTCGAGTAGCCCAGTTCCTTCAGCAGGTTGCGAACGATCCGGCGCATCGTCGGAAAGTCGTCCACCACCAGAATCTTCATTCCCTTATCCATTTGTTTCCCTTTGCTTGATCCATACGCGGCCAGCCGCCGCTTCAGTCTGCCCGGCCCGCATCATACCCGCTGAACGCGATCGCCCATCATCGACAGGCGTGCCATCACGCGCCGGCTCATTTCCGGCAGCGCGGTGATCTCGTCGGCGGCGCCCAACGCGATCGCCTCGCGCGGCATGCCGAATACGATGCAGCTCGCTTCATCCTGCGCCAGCGTGTACGCGCCGGCCTTCTTCATTTCCAGCAACCCGGCCGCGCCGTCGCGCCCCATGCCGGTCAGAATCACGCCCACCGCGTTCTTGCCCGCATGCTGCGCGGCCGAGCGAAACAGCACGTCGACCGACGGACGGTGCCGGTTCACCGGCGGGTCGTCGGACAGGTGCGCAATATAGTTCGCGCCGCTCCTCGCGAGCAACAGATGCGCGTGGCCGGGCGCGATATACGCGTGACCCGGCAGCACGCGCTCGCCGTGCTCAGCTTCTTTAACGGTAATCCGGCACAAACCATTGAGGCGTTGCGCGAAAGATTTCGTAAAACCGGGCGGCATATGCTGCGCGATCAGCACCGCGGGCGCATCCGGCGGCAACGGCACCAGCACCTCGCGAATCGCTTCGGTGCCGCCCGTCGACGCGCCGACGATGATCAGCTTCTCGGTACTCAGCAGCGGATTGTTGAAGAGCGGCGCGGAACCGATCGGCGCCTGCGCGGCCGGCGTCGCGGCATGGTGCGCCGGCGCGGCCTGGCGTACACGCGCGCGAGCCGCCGCGCGAATCTTGTCGGCGAGCTTTTCCGAATAGTCGAGCATGCCGTCGCGAATGCCGACCTTCGGCTTGGTCACGAAATCGACCGCGCCGAGCTCGAGCGCGCGCAGCGTGATTTCGTTACCGCGCTCGGTCAGCGACGACACCATCACGACCGGCATCGGCCGCAGGCGCATCAGCTTTTCGAGGAAGTCGAGCCCGTCCATGCGCGGCATTTCGACGTCGAGCGTCAGCACGTCCGGGTTGTGCTGCTTGATGAGCTCGCGCGCGACGAGCGGGTCCGGCGCGGTCGCGACGACCGTCATATCCGGCTGACCATTGATGATTTCCGTCATCAGGCTGCGGATCAGCGCCGAATCGTCGACACACAATACCTTGATCTTTTGCACAGCGCTCACGCCTCCTCTGTAGTTCTGGCGTTGTTGGAGTTATTCAGCCGCGGGCTCGCGCCGAACAGTTCGATTTTCGGCCGCGCGGCGGCCGGCGTCGCGAACAGTTCGACCCGCTTGCGCGCCGCCGCGAGCCGCTCGGCACGCGCTTCGGCGCTTTGCCGCACGAGCGCCTGTTCGCGCTCGGCTACGCCCGCTTCCTGCTGCAAGCGCAATTTCTTCACCATCACCTGGCCGGTGCGCGGCATGAACGCGACCTTGCGCGGATGCGAGCCCTGCAAATCCTCGGCGACGATGCGGATTTTCTCGGTCGCCAGATAGCGGCGCACGAACGCCGAATTGCGATCGCCGATATTCATCGTCGTCATGCCGGCCAGCACCGCGCCGCCGCCGAACACCTTCGCTTCGAAGCGCTCGCGCCGGCCGCCGGCCTTGATCAGTTCGTTGATCAGCACTTCCATCGCGTACGCGCCGTAACGCATCGAATCGGACGCGGCCTGCGCGACGTCGGCGCCGTCGTCGGGCAGCATGAAGTGGTTCATGCCGCCGATGCCCGCGGTGCGGTCCTGGATGCAGGCCGCCACACACGAGCCGAGCACCGTGACGAGCACCATATCCTCGCTCGTCGTGTAGAACTCGTTGGGCAACAGCTTCACACCGGGGCGCTGGAAGTGGTTGTCGTAGTAGAGGTTGGTCGCGATCGGCAGCCCGCTGCTCATGCTGTCACCCCGCTCGCGGTACCGTGTGTGGCGCTGCCGTGCGTGACGCCCTGCGCGCCGCCGCGCGAGCCCGCATCGCGCGTCAGTTCATAGACGGTCTGGCCGCGCAGCCGGAACGCCTGCGTCACGTACGTGAAGTTCTCCGAGTGACCGGCGAACAGCAGGCCGCCCGATTTCATCAGCGGTTCGAAGCGCGACAGCACCTGCCCCTGGGTCGGCTTGTCGAAATAGATCATCACGTTGCGGCAGAAGATCGCGTCGAACTGCGTGCGCAGCTGGTAATCGCGATCGGTCAGGTTCAGCTGTTCGAACCGCACGAGCGCGCGCACTTCGGGCCGCACCTTGACCATTCCCGCATGCGCGCCGGTGCCTTTCAGGAAGAAGCGCTTCAACCGCTCGGGCGACAGCTGCTTGACCTGGTCGAGCTGGTAGACGCCGGCCTCGGCTTTCGCGAGCACCTGGGTGTCGATGTCGGTCGCGAGCACCGACGCCTGACGCGCGCCGCTTTCGCCGAGCGCTTCGATCAGCGTCATCGCGATCGAGTACGGCTCTTCGCCGGTCGATGCCGCCGAGCACCACACCGACACCGGCTGCGCGCGGCGCTTCACGAACTCGGAGAGGATCGGGAAGTGATGGGCTTCGCGGAAAAACGCGGTCAGGTTGGTGGTCAGCGCGTTCGTGAACGCTTCCCACTCGGCCGGGTCGTTTTCCGCTTCCAGCAGATCGAGGTACTGGCGGAACGTGTCGAGACCGCGCGCACGCAAACGGCGCGCGAGACGGCTGTACGCCATGTCGCGCTTGTGGTCCGACAACGAAATGCCGGCCGAGCGATGGATCAGATCGCGAATGCGGCCGAAGTCCGCCGACGTGAATTCGAAATCGCGTCCGGTCTCCGAGGTTCTGCCCGTCTCGGTCCGCTCAGGTGCTGCCCGTGCCGGGCGTTGCTGTGCGCGCGTTGCCATCATGAAAATTCCTGTCTGCGGTAGCTGCCATCACGCTTGCTGCCCGGCCGGTCTGCCTGGCAGGAAGGAATTGTCGTCGCGGGGCCGCGCCCGCGCGCGCGTTTCATCGACAGGCGGCCAGCCGGCAGCACGCGTTCGCCGCGTGCTCCAGTGCTTCGCCCGTGAACGGGCGTGATGCCGATTGACCGCATGTCGTTACACCATCACCTAAAAGGTTTCCCAATCCGCGTCCGAGCCGGCCGTCGCCGTGCTCGCGACAGCCGGGCGTGCCGGCGCCGCCGACTGCTTCGGCTTCAGCGCGGGTTCGACGCGTGCGGCTGCATCGTGCGTCGGTTGAGCTGCGTTTGCCGCCACTGCCGCTTTCGCGTTATCCGCCGGCGCGGCAGAAGCCGCGCTTACCGTGCTCGCCGGTTGCGGCGCGGCTTTGGCGACCTGCCGCGCGCTCTTTCTTGCGCTGACCGGCGCGGCCGTCTGCGCGCGCGCTGGCGCCGCACCCGTGGCCGCGCTCTGACGCGCGGCGCCGCCGGCCACCTTCCAGCCGTTCAGCACAGCCTGCAACTGGCGCGTCTGGTCTTCGAGCGAAGCCGCCGCGGCCGTCGCCTCTTCGACCAGCGCAGCGTTCTGCTGCGTGACCGAATCCATCTGCACGACCGCGCGATTGACCTGCTCGATGCCGCCCGACTGTTCCTCGGACGCCGCGCTGATCTCGCCCATGATGTCCGTTACGCGACGCACCGCCTGCACGATCTCGTCCATCGTCGTACCGGCGCGGCCGACCAGTTCCGAGCCGCTATGGACCTTGTCGGCCGAATCGCCGATCAGCTCCTTGATTTCCTTCGCCGCGCTGGCGCTGCGTTGCGCGAGGCTGCGCACCTCGCCCGCGACCACGGCAAAACCGCGGCCCTGTTCGCCCGCGCGCGCGGCTTCGACCGCCGCATTCAGCGCGAGGATGTTGGTCTGGAACGCGATACTTTCGATCACGCCGATGATGTCGACAACCTTGTTCGAACTCGTCGCGATCTCCTGCATCGTCGTGACGACCTGGCTCACCACGTCGCCGCCGCGCGTCGCGATGTCCGATGCGTTCACCGCGAGCTGGCTCGCCTGGCGCGCGTTCTCCGCGTTCTGCCGCACGGTGCTGGTCAGCTGATCCATGCTCGACGCGGTTTGCTGCAGCGACGCGGCCTGTTGCTCGGTGCGCTGCGACAGATCGGTATTGCCCATCGAGATTTCGCGCGCGCCGGTGTCGATCGATTCGGTGCTGCCGCGCACCGCGCGCACCATCGTCGCGAGGCTTTCCTGCATCCGCTTGATGCCGCCGAACAGGCGGCCGATTTCGTTGTTGCTGTGCACGTCGACCGTTTCGGACAGATCGCCCGAGGCGATCCGCTCGAAGCACGCGGTCGCGTCGGCGAGCGGCTGCATGATGAGGCCGCGCAGCGCGAAGCGCAGACCTACCACGAGCAGCAGCGCGAGCACGATCACGGTGATGATCGACGTCATCATCAGCGATGCGTCGGACTGCGCGCTCGCCTGCTGATCCTGCACGCTCTTTTGCAGCGCGTTGACGACCGCGGTCGCGGCCGTGTCGAACGCGACGAACATCGGGCTGATCTTCGTATCGGCGACCGCGTGATACGCGTCGAGATTGTTCGCGTTCAACGCGGCGAACTCGGCTTCAACGCCGTCGTGCATCAGCGCCGTGTGTTTGGCGAGCGCGTCGTCGAGCAGACCCTGATCGACGCCGTGTTTCGGCGCGTCGAGAAACGCCTGCCAGCTCTGGTTGCCCTTGGCGAGCAGTTCCTGCGCACGGTCAAGCACCTTCTTCGCCTCGTCCGCGTTGCCGGCGGCGCTCAGCGTGTTGAAGCGGTCGATCGCGAGACGCGAGCGCAGCAGATACGACGACGCATCGTCGAGCGAGTGAATCGCCACGAGTTCACCACGCGCGACGCGATCGAGCGAGCCGCTCGCCCGATTCAGCGCGGTGAGCCCGAGCGCGCCGACCACCACGGTCAGCGCAACGAGAAGAATCCCCACCATCGTCAACGAGGTGCGGATCGACCACCTGCTCAGCATCCTGATGCTCCCTTTGCCTGTTCGGTGTTGTCCGTCAGTGCCGCGCTCAGATGCCGACCGTCTCGATGAGCGCCATTTCCTGGCTCGTCATCAGCTTCTCGATGTCCATCAGGATCAGCATGCGGCCGTCGACGGTGCCGAGGCCCGTCAGGTACTCGGTCGTCAGCGTCGCGCCGAATTCCGGCGCCGGCATGATCTGATCCATCGCGAGCGTCAGCACGTCGGACACGCCGTCCACCACCATGCCGACCACGCGATGCGCGACGTTCAGGATGATCACGACGGTCTGGTGGTCGTATTCGACGCGGCCCAGATGGAACTTGATGCGCATGTCGACGATCGGCACGATGATGCCGCGCAGGTTGATCACGCCCTTGATGAATTCGGGCGCGTTGGCGATGCGCGTGACGTTGTCGTAGCCGCGGATTTCCTGCACCTTCAGGATGTCGATTCCGTACTCTTCCGCGCCGAGCGTGAAGACGAGGAATTCCTGACCGCCGGCGTCCGCCTGCTGTGCGTCGCGGCGGCCGTTCGCTCCACTCACGACGCTCGAATTGATGGTTTGGACTTCTGCCACGTTAGCCCCCAAACGGTTGGGATGAATTGAGTTGAATGTGTGTTGTCACGCGAGGCCCGTCACGCCAGACTCATCGCGCCGTGCCCATGCGCATGGCGCGACTCGCGGTTCAGCGCCGCCACGTCCACGATCAGCGCGACGCTGCCGTCGCCGAGAATGGTCGCCGCGGAAATGCCGTGCACCTTGCGGTAGTTCGTTTCCAGATTCTTCACGACCACCTGCTGCTGACCGACCAGTTCGTCGATCAGCATCGCGAAGCGGCGGCCTTCGGTCTGCATGATCGTGACGATGCCTTGCGTGGGCTCCTGCTTCGCGTCGTGCACGTTGAATATCTCGTGCAGCGCAACGAGCGGCAGATATTCGCCGCGTACCCTTACCACGCGCTCGCCGTTGGCAACCGTGTAGATGTCTTCGGCGCGTGGCTGCAGCGACTCCATCACGAAGTTCAGCGGCAGGATGAAGATCTCGGCGCCGACCTTCACCGACATGCCGTCGAGAATCGCTAGCGTCAGCGGCAACACGATCCGCGTGGTGCTGCCCTTGCCCGCGTGCGACGTGATCTCGACGTGACCGCCCATCGACTGGATGTTGCGCTTCACCACATCCATGCCGACGCCGCGGCCCGACACGTCCGTCACCTGCTCGGCCGTCGAGAAGCCCGGCAGGAAGATCAGGTTCCAGACTTCCTCGTCGGTCATCGTTTCGCTGACCTGCATGCCCTGCTTGGCCGCCTTCGCGAGAATCTTGTCGCGGCGCAGGCCCGCGCCGTCGTCGCTCACTTCGATGACGATGTTGCCGCCATGGTGAGCCGCCGACAGCACCAGTTGGCCGGTCGAATCCTTGCCCGCCGCGCGGCGCGCTTCCACGGTTTCGATGCCGTGGTCGAGCGAATTGCGCACGAGGTGAGTCAACGGGTCGATGATCCGCTCGATGAGGCTCTTGTCGAGTTCGGTCGCCTGACCGAAGGTGACGAGTTCGACTTCCTTGCCGAGCTTCGCCGCCAGATCGCGCACCAGCCGCGGGAAGCGGCTGAACACGTAATCCATCGGCATCATGCGGATCGACATCACCGCTTCCTGCAGATCGCGCGCGTTGCGCTCGAGCTGCGCCATGCCGTTGAAGAGCCGGTCGTGCAGCGCCGGATCGAACGTGCTGGTGGTCTCCGCGAGCATCGCCTGGGTGATCACCAGTTCGCCGACCAGGTTGATCAACTGATCGACCTTCTCGACGCCGACGCGAATCGAGCTGCCTTCGGCGCCGGCCGCCGCGGCGGCCGGACGGGCCGCCTTGCGGTCCTGCTCGGCCGCGGGCGGCTTCGCTACCGGCGGTTGCGCGAGCGCTGTCGGCGGGACCGGCAGCGCAGTGTCCGCAGTGCTCGCCGCATTGGCCACACTGGCGGGTGCGGCGGTGTTGGCCACCGGGGCCGACGATGCCACAGATGCCGCCGGCGTGGCCGGATGCGCACCCGCCGCTGCGGCGGCGGGTGCGGCGTGTACTGCTTGCGCCGGCGGTTGGGCGGCAGCGTCGGGCGTTCCAGGTTCGCCCTGCTGCTCGTCATCCGCCGGCGCGGTGCCGCGGCCGATCGTGATCTGACTTTCGTCGATCACGAAGCAGCACACGGCGATGATGTCGTCAGAAGTTACGTCGGTCGAAAGCCACAGCGTTAGATCGCTGCCGCTCTTGACCTGCCCGACGATATTGCCCAGGTTGCCCAGCTCTTCGGCAAGCAGTTCCTGGTCTTTCTCCCCAACGCCCCGTAGCGTAATTTTCAGATGAGGACCGCCGGCGTTGCCGTCGGCGCTCCCCGCGGCTTGCCCGGTCTGTGCCGGTTCGCCGCCCGTCCATTCACCCGCCACCTGCACCGCCTGTTCGACGACGTGCTCGGGCGGGGTACCGCCTGGCTGCTGTGAGTGCGCGGCGAATGCCGCCTCCAGCTCCGCGGCTTCCACCTCCGCGGCGCTCGCGGCCGGCGCTGCTTCGGCAGCGGGTGCCGGCGCCATGCCGCCCATGCGGCTTTCCGCATGCAGCTGTTCGAGCTTCGCGCAGATCGCGCGCGCCACTTCCGCGTCGGGTTCGGCGCTCGCGCGATAGTCGGTCAGCTGGCCCGACAGCACGTCCTTGGTTTCAAGGAACGTGTCGATCATGTCCTTGCGCAGCACGAGTTCGTTGTTGCGCGCGCGATCGAGCAGCGACTCGAGAATGTGCGTCGTCTCGGTCAGCGCGGTAAAGCCGAAGGTCGCCGCGCCGCCCTTGATCGAGTGCGCGGCGCGGAAGATCGCCGCGAGGTCTTCGGGGTCCGGGTGGGCCACGTCGAGATTGAGCAGCAACTGCTCCATCTGCGCGAGCAGTTCATCCGCTTCGTCGAAAAACGTTTGATAGAACTGTGTGATATCGAGTGTCATGCCTGGTTCACCGCGAAAGTTCCTGTCCTGGCGCGGCTATCGGTTCGCCGCGTCGAGCGCTATCTGTACTGTGTCTGTGCTGGGTGTGAAGGTCGCTTACACGGGGTCCGGCTCGGCTAGCGCCGCCACCAGTTCGGTCAGCATGTCCGGGTCGAGCGGCTTTTCGATCCAGCCGGTCGCGCCCGCCTCGCGCGCGGCCGCCTTGAACGGCTCGCCCGATTCCGTCGTCAGCACGAGGATCGGCGTGCTCCGGTACGCCGGATTGCCGCGCAACGCGGTGATCAGATCAAGGCCCGTCTTGCCCGGCATATGCTGATCGGTCAGCACCAGATCGAACGACATCGCCAGCGCGTTTTCGAGCCCTTCAATACCGTCCGCCGCGAGCGTGACCTCATAGCCGGCGCTCGTCAGCGTCGCGGCGAGGATCTGCCGCATCGATGCCGAATCGTCGATTGCCAGGATGTGCCTGATCATGAAAACCTCGCTGCGCTTGACTTCCGGGCTGCCGGGCGGGCCGCGCCACCGGGGCGCGCCGCGGCCCGGCGGCCGCGGTCTGTTACTGGGCCGCCGGCGCGGGCGCCGTCGGCTTCGGTGCGGCCGTTACCGGCTGCGCAAGTTTTTGCAGCAGCGGCTTCGAGCCGGCTGCGTCGTCCGACAGCGTCGTGGTCGTCGAATCGTCGTGGTCGAGCGCTTCCTCCGACTTCTTGTTCAGCACGATGATGCTGATGCGGCGGTTTTCCGGGTCGAGCGGGTCCGCCTTGTTCAGGTTCTGCGTCGACGCGAGCCCGAGCACGCGCATCACCTTCGCTTCGTCCATACCGCCCGCGACCAGCTCGCGCCGCGACGCGTTCGCGCGATCGGCCGACAGCTCCCAGTTGCTATAACCCTTCTCGCCGCCTGCATACGGCACCGCGTCGGTATGGCCCTGCACGATGATGCGGTTCGGCACGTCGTTCAGCGTATGGCCGATCTCGCGCAGGATGTCGCGCATGTACGGTTCGACGACGTCGCGCGCGGTCGCGAACATCGGCCGCTTCTGCGAATCGACGATTTCGATGCGCAGGCCGGTCAGTGTCGAGTCGATACGGATCTGCTGCTTGAACTGGCGCAGCACCGGGTTGGCTTCGATCGCGGCCATCAGCTTGACCTGCAGGTCGTGCAGGCGCACCTGCTCCTGGCGTTCGAGCGCGCCTTGCAGCTGCTTCACCGAATCGTCGTTGTTGTGCGAAGTCGAATGTTCGGCGCGGCTGCTGCTGCCGTCGGTCGAGCGGGTCACGCCCTGCGCGTCGGTCGAGATGTCGCGGCCGCCGCCCTTCAGGATGGACGAATCTTCGGCGCTGCGATCGCCGCCCCACAGCGTGATCTTCAGCGGCTGGTTGAAGTAGTCGGCGATGCCGCGCAACTGCACGGTGGACGCCGAACTGAGCAGCCACATCAGCAGGAAGAACGCCATCATCGCGGTCATGAAGTCCGCGTACGCGAGCTTCCAGGCGCCACCGTGATGGCCCGCTTTCTTCGGCGAAGCGCGCTTGACAACGATTGCGCGGTCTTTGTCCTTGCTGCTCATCGGTTCGTCCCGTCGCCTTCTTTCTTATTTCGCCTTGACGCGGCGCACGTGCTCTTCGAGCTCGGCGAACGACGGACGCTCGGTCGAGAACAGCACCTTGCGGCCGAACTCGACGGCAATCGCCGGCGCGTAGCCGTTCAGGCTCGCGAGAATCGTCACCTTGATGCACTGGAACATCTTGGTCGACTCGGTCACGCGCTGTTCGGCGACGCTCGCGAGCGGGCCGATCAGACCGTACGACAACAGAATGCCGAGGAAGGTACCGACCAGCGCCTGCGCGATCATCTCGCCGAGCACCGCGGGCGGCTTGTCGGCCGAGGCCATCGTGTGCACCACGCCCATCACCGCGGCGACGATACCGAACGCGGGCATCGCGTCGCCGACCTTGTTCAGCGCATGCGCGGGCGCTTCGCCTTCCTGGTGGTGCGTCTCGATTTCCTCGTCCATCAGGCTTTCGATCTCGAACGCGTTCATGTTGCCGCCGACCATCAGACGCAGATAGTCGGTCAGGAACTCGACGATGTGATGGTCGGCGAGGATCTTCGGGTACTGCGTGAAGATCGGGCTCTTCGACGGATCGTCGATGTCGGCTTCGAGCGTCAGCGTGCCTTCCTTGCGAGCTTTCGCCAGCAGCACGTACAGGAGCCCCATCAGCTCCATATAGACGTCCTTGTTGTACTTCGCGCCCTTGAACAGCGTCGGGATGACGCGCAGTGTTGCCTTGATCGTCTTCATCCCGTTACCGAGAATGAACGCGCCGAGGCCGGCACCCGCGATCATCAGCACTTCAACGGGCTGCATCAGCGCGCCGAGATGACCGCCTTCCAGCGCGTAACCGCCGAAAACGGACAATATCGTCACGAGTGTTCCCACGAATATCAGCACTGCCGAGCCCTCACAAAAAGCGACGTTGACCGTCGTTAAACTGGTTTACGGCAACGGCGCGAAAAACTTTGGGGGGAAACGCCGACCGTTAATCCGGTGTAAACCAGAGGAATTCGCCGCCCGCCGGGCGTGCGACGGTTAGAGGCCGGCGACGGCGCTGGGCGCCCGGGTGGCAGCGGCGCGCGCGGCGTGGGCCGCCTCGCGGACTGTGCGGCTTGCGCGGGCCGCCTTGCCGGTGGGGGCGCTGGGGCCGATAGCGCCGGTGGGGCCGGCCGCTTGCGGCGCGGCGCGGAAGTCGGCGGATTGCTCCGCCGGCTGTGATTGCACGGCCCGCCTGGTTTTGCCCGCGCGCGACGGCGGCTGACACAGCCCGCAGACGAACCCATGCTGCGGATCGTGCGCGTGTGCGACGAAATGCCCGCCACAGCGGCGGCAGGCGCTCGTTTGCAACAGCCCGGAATCGAAGAAGCGCACCAGCGTCCATGCGCGCGTCAGACTGAGCACCGGCTCGTCGGCGTGCAGCTGGACGTGCTCCAGATAAAGCCGGTAGCTCTTCACGATCGCCTCGATCGTGCGGCAGCCGCCGTGACCGGCGATGAAGCGGTAGATGTTATAGAACAGCGACGAATGAAAGTTCGGCTGCCAGGTCATGAACCAGTCGGCCGAAAACGGCAGCATGCCCTTGGGTGGCGACACCCCTTTCAGTTCCTTGTACAGCCTGATCAGCCGGTCGCGTGACAGACTGGTTTCCGCCTCCAGCAGCTGCAGGCGGGCGCCCAGCCCGATCAGTTCGATCGCAAGAGTGATGTCCCTGACTTCGAGTACGACGCTCTTACCGGCCATCAGCCGATCTGCTCGACCGGCTGGCCCGCCATCAGGATCGCCGAGTGCGCCTGCGCGACGGCGCTTTGCTTGCCCTTGTCCGCGAGGGCCGACAGCACTGCGTGATCGTCGAAACGGAATCGGCACAGCATCTGGTTGGACGCCGCGAGCTTGACGGTCTGAGCCAACGACAGATTGGCGAGCACATCCGCCAGCTGATCCGAAATTCCCATGCGAAACATGCCCATCGGCTTATCTTCGCGCAACAGACGCTGTGCGAGTAGCAAATAGGACAGGTTGACTTCTCTGATCTCATTGAGCATATCGCTCGTGCTCATGATTTCCCCCGTACATATAAGCGGCTGGTCAGGCCGTTTTGCGGAAACGTTTGCCGAACGCGCAGCGTTACGCAGCGCGACTCGGTCGTTTCTGGTCTTGAGGCATTGTGTCTAAAGGGGGGGCTGACGAAAATCGGAGAGACACCCCGGCGTCCCGCCGGATAAATCCGTCATTTGTGTAGGAATTTTTCCTACAGCCGGCGCCGCCGGAGAAGTAGCAGGTGGGATGAAAACGTTGCGCAGCGTGGAGTCGGCGATGCGCTTTAACATGACTGCGGCAGCTATTAGCCGTCCTGGATGGTGAGCATTCAGGCGCTTTTTTTCGCACCTTGAAATGCTGGGAAACAATTATAAGAGCTTTCGACTTTCGCACAACGCGGCTATTTCGAGTCTATTTTCCATTTTTTCGAAGTCCGGGCGCGGCGCTTGCTCGTGCGCGTTGACCCGCGTGGGCCCGCGTTGGCCTGTTGAGCGTTTGTTTAAGTATGCGGTTTGACGCTCCCCATCTATCGGGACGGCCCGCCATATGAGCTGTAACGGCGCGTGTTTCGCGCTGTAACAACATTAAGCGTTTGAAAAATGACTCGAATTAGCGTCGTCGATCCCGATAATGAACGCTAAGGGATTACCCGATGCAATTCCGAGCACCCCCGGGCGGCGGCTTACCGCGCCCAACCGTCCGTCAGGCATTCGCTTCATGCGCTACCCGCGCGCCGCTGTGCGAAGCCTCAGTGAACAGGAGAAACCGCATGCGAATCGCACAAATTGCGCCGCTGTATGAAGCTGTCCCCCCAAAACTTTATGGCGGCACCGAGCGTGTCGTGTCGTATCTGAGCGAAGCACTGGTCGATCTCGGACACGACGTGACGCTGTTCGCGAGCGGCGATTCGGTCACTTCGGCAAATCTGGAGGCGTGCTGGCCGCGCGCGCTGCGCCTCGATCCGACGATTCGCGACGCGCTGGCGCCGCACATCCTGATGATGGAAAAGGTGCGCAAGGTCGCGCACGAGTTCGACGTGCTGCACTTTCACCTCGACTACATGCCGTTTCCGCTCTTCACGACGATGGACACGCCGTTCGTGACCACGCTGCACGGCCGACTCGATCTACCGGAACTGCAGCCGGTGTTCGATACGTTCTCGCACGTGCCGGTCGTGTCGATTTCGGATTCGCAGCGCATCCCGCTGCCGCAGGCCAACTGGCTCAGCACGATCTATCACGGGCTGCCGGAGCAACTGCTGACGCCGCAGCCGCACAAGAAGCCCGAATATCTGGCGTTTCTCGGCCGCATCTGCCCGGAAAAACGCGTCGATACAGCCATCAAGATCGCTGCGCAAAGCGGTCTGCCGCTGAAGATCGCCGCCAAGGTGGACAAGGTCGACATGGACTACTTCAAGCGCGAGATCGAGCCGTTGCTGTCGATGGCGCATGTGGAATTCGTCGGCGAGATCAACGAGGCGCAGAAGCCGGAGTTTCTGTCGGGCGCCAAGGCGCTGCTGTTCCCGATCGACTGGTCGGAGCCGTTCGGCCTCGTGATGATCGAGTCGATGGCGTGCGGCACGCCGGTGATCGCGTTCAACCGCGGTTCGGTGCCGGAAGTGATCGACCATGGCGTGACCGGCTATATCGTCGAGGACGTGCAAGGCGCGGTGGCCGCGCTGCAGCGTCTCGATGAACTGTCGCGCACGGAAATCCGCGCGCAGTTCGAGCGCCGCTTCAGCTCGAAAACGATGGCGCAGAACTATGTCGACGGCTATTCGGCGTTGATTGAAACGACGCGCCGCCCGGTATTGCGTCAGGTGGCGGTCGGCTAAACGCGACTGGAAAGCGCGCCGGTGCTTTTTGTACACCGGCCGTTTCCAGTGCGCCCGATCCACATTTTGGGTGCGCGTTTTGAACGAATCGGCTTTGAACGCACCGCTTTGAACCCGCCGCTCTGAACGGGCAATAGAGACGAATAGCGAACGAATTCGAGCACGGAATCGTTTGCGCAAGCGAAAATTGACAATTATCTCGTCATCCGCACGAGAAAAAGCCGCCTCGCAAGGGCGGCTTTTTTAATGGCCCGACGGTTGTGCACACCTGCGGATTAGCGCGTAGTCAATAAGAGCAAAACACCAAAAATTACCTTCAGGCCGCTTTCATCCGCACTGCCGGGCTTCGCTTCGAACTCAGGCCGAGCCAATCAAAAAGCGCTCGCGATTCTTGCCGACGATCCATTTGGGCGGCTTGCCGCGACCGCTCCACGTATTGCCTGACTTCGGGTCTTGGTATTTCGCCGGCAGCGGCGCCTTCTTCGGCGGGCGGCCCCGCTTCGCGGCGACCGCAAAGCCGAGATCCTGCGCGGTCAGACCGTATTCGGCGATCTTTTGGCGGATGTCGGCGACGACATTGTCGATCTCCGTGCGGCGCGCTTCTTCTGCTTGTGCCTGTAATTTGGCGATCTGCGCCTTGAGGTCTGCGTATTGAGACATTCGGTTCTCCCCTTTCTAGAACTCATTCGACCGCAGACTAACTGTAATTATAAAAATTCGCAATGGCGGGTAATACCGGTTTAGGAAAGTTTCCTCAGATAATTATTAAACTGCGATGAATTGCAGAAGGTTCTTTTATCCCAAAATAATCACTGAGCCCGCTTTACCTTGACAATTTTTGACACTGGATTGGGATAGCCCTGTCTAGAATTGCGCGCTGAACACATGCATACGCGCTTAGCGATGCATGCTCCAGAAGCGTCTTTAAGGGATTACCAATCATGCAATTGTCAAAACGCCTGGTCGCCGAAGTGTTCGGCACCTTCTGGCTTGTCCTCGGAGGCTGCGGCAGCGCGGTTCTCGCAGCGAATTTCGCCGGACCGCTTCATGGTCTCGGCATCGGCTTCGTCGGCGTCTCGTTCGCGTTCGGCCTGACCGTGCTGACGATGGCGTTCGCGATCGGCCATATCTCCGGCTGCCATCTGAATCCGGCGGTCAGCGTCGGCCTGACCGTCGCCGGCCGCTTCCCGGCGCGCGATCTTCTGCCGTATATCGTCGCCCAGGTGATCGGCGCCGTGCTCGGCGCGTTCGTGCTGTCGTTGATTGCATCGGGCAAGCCGGGCTTCGATCTCGTCGCGAGCGGATTCGCGACGAACGGCTACGGCGAGCACTCGCCGGGTCATTACTCGCTCGTCGCGGCATTCGTTTGCGAAGTGGTGATGACGGGCTTCTTCCTGTTCGTGATTCTCGGCGCGACCGATCGCCGCGCGCCGGCCGGCTTCGCGCCGATCGCGATCGGCCTGTGCCTGACGCTGATCCATCTGATTTCGATTCCGGTCACCAACACGTCGGTCAACCCGGCGCGCTCCACCGGCCCGGCGCTGTTCGTCGGCGGTGCGGCGATCGATCAGCTGTGGCTGTTCTGGGTCGCGCCGATTATCGGCGCGGTGATCGCGGGCGTCCTGTATCCGCTGATCGCCGGGAACCGCAGCGAGACCGCGCGCACGCTCGCGCTCGACTGATAGATCGTTGCGCGGTCCACGTAGTCGATAGGAACGGGCGCCTCGGCGCCCGTTTTTTTGCGCTGGGCGATGCGGCGCACCGGACATCGGTTCGCGCGGCCCGCTGCTAGAATCGGGCGACCTCCCGGCTTCGCACAGGTGCTATCGATGAACCGTTTCCGCGGATTCCTGCATGGCGTCGCATTCGTGCTCAGTGGCTTGTGTATCGGTGGGCTCGCGACGCCCGTCGCGTACGCGGCTAATGCTGCGGCTAGCGCAGCGACGGTGGCCACGTCCACCGCTGCCGCCGGCGATGTCGAAACGCTCGTGTTCGTGCGCCACGGGGAAAAGCCCGCTCAAGGCTACGGCCAACTCGATTGCCAGGGGCTCAACCGCGCGCTTGCCTTGCCGGCCGTGATCGCCGCGAAGTTCGGCAAACCCGATGCGATCTATGCGCCCGACCCGGGCCAGCAGAAAGACGACGGTGGCCATCGCTACTATTACGTGCGTCCGCTCGCGACGATCGAGCCGACCGCGATTCAATTCCAGATGCCCGTGCAAACGCCGTATGGCTTCGAGCAGATCGATCAGCTCGGCAAAGCGCTCGTCGATCCGGCTAACCGCGGCAAGCTGATCGTGATCGCGTGGGAGCACAGGCTGATCGAAAAGCTGTCGCGCCAGATGCTGAGCGCGCACGGCGGCAACGCGGCCGACATACCCAAATGGCGCAGCGGCGACTTCGACAGCATCTATATAGTTCGGCTCGATTGGCGCGACGGTACGCCTCGCGCGAGCTTCAAACACGATCGTGAAGGGCTCGACGGGCGCGCGGCCGATTGCCCTTGCGCGGCGTTGCCGGGAGCGGCGGCTTCGACTTCAGTTTCGCCGGCTTCGATTTCAGCCGGGTCCGGGAGTTCGGCAGATTAATCGGGTAATACAGATGTAAGCCACGATTACGCGCGTCACCGGTTAAATCGGATAGCGCGCGCGCATCGGCGTTTGCCTGCCTCGTGCTGCTCTTCGGGATTGCCCATGCGGCGCGGCTTTCAGCGAAACGTTCCCGTTCGCCGC
This sequence comes from Paraburkholderia sp. ZP32-5, assembly GCF_021390495.1. Lineage (NCBI taxonomy): Bacteria > Pseudomonadati > Pseudomonadota > Betaproteobacteria > Burkholderiales > Burkholderiaceae > Paraburkholderia > Paraburkholderia sp. ZP32-5. The sequence continues at coordinate 4,092,677 of NZ_JAJEJP010000001.1, forward strand.
GACCACCGCGAGGCTTTTCCGTCCCCCTTCGATTGCCTCGACGATGCTTGCAGTCCGTAACATCTCGTCGCAGTCCGCGTCGCCCCGAGTGCGTACATTGGTCCTGTGCGACAAACCTACGTCGCGTCACAGGAGAGCAACATGAAACGCATCGTCACTCACTTGCTGGTAGCTGCCGGACTCGCGGCGGGCGCATGCGGTGTCGCCCAGGCGCACACGGATCTTAGCGTCGGCCTGTCGCTCGGCGCGCCGGCTTATGCGGCACCGACGCCGGTGTACTACGGCTATAGCGGCTGGAATCATCGCTACGACCACGGCTACTACGCCCGTGACTATCATCGCTACGACCGCGGCTGGGGTCACGACAACCGCCGCTGGGGCCACGATGACCGCGGTGGGCATCGCGGATGGCGCGACTGACGGGCGTGGGTCGGCGGGAATCCATCTGATGCCGATCCGCCTTGGGCGCGGTGAATGACCGTTGATCGTGGCTGACGATCGACAATCGATGAGGCCGGTCGAAGCCACCTCACAGCACGAAGTGTGCGGCCCGCATCCGCTAGCGTGGATGCGGGCCGGTTTTATTCCGGCTCACGACGTCAGTTCGTCGTCGAGCGAAAAGAGCTTGCGCAGATGATGCGCGACGCCCGCCTCGAAATTGTTGCCGATGCGTGGCACGTGAGGCAGACGGGTGATCAGATCGGGATTGGCGTTGTTCATCATGAACGGATGACCGGCCGTCTCGAGCAAGTCGATGTCGTTCATGTTGTCGCCAAACGCGACGCAATGCGCCGCGTCGACACCGAGGCGCTCGAGCACGATCTGCAGTGCGCGTCCTTTCGACACGTTCGACGTCATCACTTCCAGACAGTCCGGCAGCGAATAGGTCACGTACAGATGCTCGCCGAATTCACGCTCGAGGTTCGCGGCCACCTGCGCGAGATCGGCGGGGTCTCCGATGTAAAGCGCCTTCGCGATATCGGCGCCATCGTGGGCCGGCAGGTCGGTTATTTGATAGGTAAAGCCCGAGTCCCGATGGAACTTCAGCAGATCGGGCGCATCGCGATCGATCAGCCACGCGTCGTCGGCAAACAGATTCACGATCACGCGGCCATGCGCGCCGACGATTTCCGGTTGCACGAGACGCTGGACGATCGCGGGCGGCAGATCGTCGGCGTGGATGACCGTGTTGTCCGGCGCGTGAATGCGCGCACCGTTCGACGTAATCAGATAAGGCTTGATGCCGAGCAGATCGCGGATGCCGGCGACATCGCAATAATGCCGCCCGGTGGCGATCACGAATTGCAGCCCATCGCTTTCCAGCTTGCGCACCGTGGCAACCGTGAACGGGTCCACCTGGTGATCAGCGTTGAGTAGCGTGCCGTCGAGGTCTGTGGCGATGACTTTGTACATGGTGAGAGCCTGCGGCCGTGGGCCGTCGGGGCAGCGACAAAGTGCGTATTTTACCGTTGCTGGCTGGGGCGCTGGATCAGAGAGGAAGCGATTAGCGCTCGCGGCTCGCGCTCTGTGCGCTCGTTGCGTTCTTCCACTACTCCCCCACTCCGTCAACCGGCAAGCCGTTCCGCCTCTCGCCTTGCGAGCTGCAATCCGCCATGCGCGGAATCCGCCATTGGCTCACGCAACCGTGCCTGATAAATATCCGGCACATAGTCGCGCAATGGCGCACCAAGCCCACCGCACAGAGCGACCGGCAACGTTCCCGTCGCATCCAGCGCCGCGATCATCTTGCCGACCTCGACGCCAGCCGCGTCGAGCAGTCGCGCCGCGAATGGATGCGCGCGGTGTTGAACAGCGATCGGGGCGAGCCGCGCGTAAGCGGTTTGATTGGCCTCGCACAACCACACGACCAGACTGTCGCGATCCTGCGCTCCCGTATGCGCAAGCAGCGCCTCGACGAGCTCATCGCGCGGCACGCGACCATCAAGCGCCTGCTGCGCATGCACGATCAACCTGAGCCCAAGCCACGCGCCGCTCGCTTCGTCGCCCGACGGGAAGCCATAGCCGCTTGCCATACGAAATTCGCCGTCGCTCGCGAGCGACGCCGCCACGCTGCCTGTACCGAGCGCGACGATCACGCCAGGCGCGCCGCCATGCGCGCCGAGCAGCGTCGTGTAAGCGTCGGACTCAACGGCAAGCCCGGCCAGCCTGGGTGCCTGCGCGTAAAACGCCGCGAGCCAGTCGCGGTTATTCACGCCCGCGAGTCCGCAGCCGAGCACGCAGCGCGACCAGTCCGGCGTCACCCCGGCCCGCTCGAACGCTTCGCCGCAAGCCGCCTGAATGGACTGCCACGCGAGCGCGATGCCGAGCCCGAGCCCCGACGGTCCGCTCGCCGCCTGTGCCAGTTCGCGGCCCTGGGCGTCACCGAGCACAACACGCGTACCGGTACCGCCGCCGTCGACGCCAATCAGAAAGTAGTCGTGAGTCATCGAATCGAATCAGTCCGTGGGTGAGTTAATGCGTAGCGTGGCAGGTCACGTGCGATCCGGCAATTAGCCGAACGGCCAGCTTGCGGCGCGCGCAGCTTCAGCTATGCTGGCGAACGAAATGGCCACGCGGGAGCGCGACAGTGACACAACGATGCAACTGGGTATCGAGCGAAGCGCTCGCACAGTACCACGACACCGAATGGGGGGTGCCCTCGCGCGACGATCAGCACCTGTTCGAAATGCTCGTGCTCGAAGGCGCGCAGGCGGGTCTGTCATGGTCGACGATACTCAACAAACGGGCGGGCTATCGGCGCGCATTTGCCGATTTCGACATCGACAAAGTGGCCCACTTCGCGCCAAAACACGTCGATGCGCTAGTCACCGACGAAAGCATCGTGCGCCATCGCGGCAAGATCGAGGCGGCGATTCTCAATGCGCGCGCCGTGCAACAGATTCAGGCCGAGCACGGCTCGCTCGCGAACTTCGTGTGGTCGTTCGTCGACGATACGCCGATCCAGAACGAATGGGCTTCGTACAAGCACGCGCCGGCGTCGACAGAAATATCGGACGCGCTGAGCAAGGCGCTCAAACGCTATGGCTGCAAATTCGTCGGCTCGACGATCTGCTATTCGTTCATGCAGGCGATCGGCATGGTGAACGATCACGAAACGACCTGTATGTGTCGCGCGCGATGCGCGTCGCTGGGTAAGAAAGGGCGCCGCCGCAAGGCGGGTTGAGGGCTCACCCCGGGGCGCTGTGCGGGGGCCGGGCGTCTTCGATGCTTAGTGCCGTGGGTCTAACAAACGTGTAGGGCCTGGGGAAATTCCCGAGCCGTTCGACTAACTCCCCAGCGCTAGCCGCGGAGCGCCGACTGGTGGGCTGCGGTCGTCCGCAGTCATGCCAACCGCGGATCCAATCCGCTTATCCGGTAAAGCCCTGCTGTGCTTCCGGCAGACGTCGGTCGTTATACGGTTATGAGCGGTGAGGATCAGGAAGCGATGGCGGACCAGCGAGCCTCAGTCGGGCCCCGCCCCAAAACCGGGGAATTGAAGCCTTTTCGCCACGTTAGTCCGCCCTTCGCCGAGCGACGCACGCTGGATACTAGCCTTCATCCGCTTGCATCAGGCACGCTCAATAACGAATAACCGCCGCCTCGGGCGCGGGAGACCAACCATGAAAACGCTGAGTTTCCTGACTCATCAGGACATTTTCGATCGGGCCGTGACACATTTGTTCGGCCAGAAACGCGCGGCGCTGCTACCAAAGGGAGGCGGCGCTTATCGTGGCTATTGCGGCGGCTGCCCGGTCGGCAGCTTCATCAAGCCGCGCGACTATATGACGGCAATGGAAGGCATCCCGGTGCGCTTTATCGGCAAGGCATCGGCGGAGGTCCCTGCTTATATGGACGTCGGCATATCTGCACTGAAAAAGGCGCTGCTTCGTGCACGCATCAATGTGTATGACCCGGCGACCATCGATCTGCTGAGTTGCCTGCAGAATGTGCACGACGTTTTCGGCACATGGGAGTGGCGCGAGCGGCTGGGCTCGATCGCGCGGCAATTCGATCTGTCCGCCGAGCGGCTCAGAAGCGCGGCTTAACCGGCAGTTCCGGCAGACGGCGGCCGCGACAGGAAACGCGACGCCCTCTGCCATATGAGCGCACGAAAGCCATCGCATTCGGGTGTGCGACAGCTCGAACTCACCAGGATGAGATGTGCGTATCGGCCGCCCAAAAGCAAAACGGCGATGTGGCTTCTTTCGAAGCTCACACCGCCGTTCGGCGTGTGCAAAAAAGCGTGCTTAATGCAGCTTTTTCGGCAGCATCTGGCTGCGCAGGCGCTTGTGCAGGCGCTTCACAGCAGCAGCCTTCTTGCGCTTACGAGCGGTCGTCGGCTTTTCGTACGCTTGGCGCTCACGCAGTTCTGCGATCAGGCCATTCTTTTCGATTGCGCGACGAAAGCGGCGAATTGCCACTTCGAACGGCTCGTTTTCCTTCAGAAGAATCGTCGTCATGTAATTCCTAACTCAATCACTAGATACGGGTTTAATTGCATGGCGGTAGCCGTTCAGGCAACCACTCACGCGCCGGCCCTCCGGTCGCTTCGATTCATGGCCAGTAACAGGCAAACGCAGGGCAGAAAAGCAACCCCGGCCAAACCACAAATGAAGCGAGAGGCAAAGCGGCCACGGAGGCCGGAAAAGAGAGGTGGAGAATTCACCGCGGAACGCGGACAGACGTGAAACAAAAGCCGCGTCTGTTGCCGTTTCGCCAACCTTTCATCAATGAAAAACACTGACGAAACAGGCAAAGATCTCAATTCACTCGCGATGATAGCAGGAAACTCTCCATCCTACCAGGGGTTTGGCCGTTGCGCCAGGCTTTTCCCTGGCCTCCGACCGCGATGTAATCAACGCGCCTCGCCACCCGCAGTCCGCGCTTGCCGCCCCGTGTGATCAGGCGCTCGCCGCATTCAGTTCGCGGATGTCGTCGGCGGTCAGCGTAAGCTGGACTGCGGCTGCGAGGCTCTCAAGCTGGTCGACCGAAGTCGCGCTGGCAATTGGGGCGGTAACGCTCGGACGCGCGATCAGCCAGGCCAGCGCAATCGCCGCCGGCGTGCTGCGGTGCCGTTCGGCGGCGTGATCGAGCACGCCGAGAATCCGCAGGCCGCGCTCGTTCAGATACTTCTCCACCCGGCTGCCCCGCACCTTGCCGGCCAGATCTGCCTGACTACGATACTTGCCCGACAGGAAACCGCTCGCGAGACTGTAATACACGACCACACCGAGATGATTCGCGAGCGCCACCGGCTCGCTGTCGCGCTCGTATTGCGCGCGGTCATACAGGTTGTATTCGGGCTGCAGCAACTGGTATTCGGGCAAGCCGTGCTGGCGCGATACCGCGAGTGCTTCCTCCACGCGCGCGCCGCTGTAATTCGACGCACCGATTACACGCACCTTGCCGGCCTCGATCAGTTTCTGGTACGCGCCGAGCGTCTCGGTCAGCGGAGTCGCCGTATCGTCATCGTGAGAAAAATAGATGTCGATGTAATCGGTCTGCAGGCGTCGCAGCGAATCCTCGACCGCCGCCTGAATGTTCGCGGCCGACAGCCCCTTGCGTTGCGGATGCTTCGACACCTTGGTAGCGAGCACGATCCGCTCGCGCTTGCCGCTTTGCCGGAACCACTTGCCGAGGATCGTCTCCGACTCGCCGCCCTGGTTGCCGGGCACCCATGCGGAATAGACATCGGCGGTATCGATGAAGTCGAGCCCCGCGTCGACGAACGCATCGAGTATCGAAAACGACGTCGCTTCATCGACGGTCCAGCCAAATACATTGCCGCCGAACATCAACGGCACGACCTGCAATTCGGAACGGCCAATCCTGCGTTTTTGCATGATTTCTCCGGAATCGATAACAGTGGGCGAACCAGAATACGCTCCCTTCCGATTCCCCGCAGCGCCCGCGTCAGGCAGGCTACGTGCGGCTTTCGGCCCGCAAGCAATGTCAGGTAAATCTAACAATTTCGCAACATCTCGAAAATAAATCCGATAAGGAATTACGAAAAGCGCCCTCAAGTTTTTTTTTCGAGGGCCGACATCCTGCTCAGAGGCGGCCAGCAACCAATCGAAATGCGTCCGCCCTTGTCAACGTGGCACAAGTCTTAAGGCTAAAACGCCTCTTGGGAGAAATTTATGCTCAGCATCAATAGCAACATCTCGTCGCTGGTTGCTCAACAAAACCTGAACGGTTCCAGCAGCGCGCTGTCGCAAGCCATCACCCGCCTGTCGTCGGGCAAGCGCATCAACAGCGCAGCGGACGACGCGGCTGGCCTCGCAATTTCCACCACGTTGCAAACCGCTATCACCGGTTTGACGCAAGGTGTGTCGAACGCCAACGACGGTACGTCGATGGTGCAAACGGCAAGCACGGGCCTGACGCAGATCACGCAAAGTCTGCAGCTGATCAGCCAGCTCGCGAACGAAGCAGCCGGCGGCTCGCTGTCGGGCAGCAACCAGGCAGCACTGCAACAGGAAGTCGCGCAGCAAGTCGCTGAAGTGAACCGTCTGGCTTCGCAAACCAACTACAACGGTATCAACCTGCTGAACGGCACGGCTGGTAACGTCAGCGTGCAAGTCGGCGCAAACGTCGGTCAAACGATCACGATCAACCTGAGCCAAGGCGTGTCGGCAGCGTCGCTCGGTTCGGGTCCGGTCCAGGTCGGCAACACGGTCGGCTCGATCACGGGTCTCGACCTGACGTCGTCGGGCGCAGCGAACTCGACAGGCGGCACGGGCGCGATCACCCAGATCAACATTCTGGCGAACGGCACGGGCGGCTTCACGTACACCGACCAGAACAACCAGGTCATCTCGAGCTCGGTGGCATCGAACCTGTTCACGGTGACGGGCTCGGCCAACGGTATCGACAGCATCACGCTGAACTCGGCCTCCGCGTCGAACGGTCTGTCGCTCGACAACGAAATGACGGCGATCAACAACTACTTCGGCAGCACGGACTCGGCGGGCAACGCGGTTTCGTCCGCAAACTCGGGCACGGTCCTCGGCAAGCTGTCGGGCCTGAACATCGACCCGACGTCGGGCAGCACGGCTGCAGCTGGCACGGCTAACGTGATCACGTCGATCACCGTCGAAACGAACGGCGCAGGCGGCTTCGCGTACGTCGACCAGAACGGCCACCAGCTGTCCAGCTCGGTCGCGGCTTCGGTGTTCTCGACGACGGGCGGCACGCTGTCGTTCGCAAGCGGCACGCCGAAGAGCACGATCTACGGCGCAAGCAGCACGGCAGCTACGTCGAGCGCCAGCCCAACCGGCACCTCGCTGCAGCAGATCAACTACACGAACCAGCCGACTTCCGTCGCGCAGGTCGACGTCAGCACGACCGCTGGCGCGAACCTCGCAATGGAAACGGTCGCCAACGCACTGTCGACGATCAGCAACATTCAGGCAACGCTCGGCGCGGCACAAAACCGCCTGACCGGTATCGCCACGTCGCAGCAAGCTGAATCGACCGACCTGTCGAGCGCGCAATCGCAAATCACGGACGCGGACTTCGCACAGGAAACCGCTAACCTGAGCAAGGCGCAGGTTCTGCAACAAGCTGGTATCTCGGTGCTCGCACAGGCCAACTCGCAGCCGCAGCAAGTGCTGAAGCTGCTGCAATAAGGTAGTCTTCGCAGTCGACGCAGGTGGGCCGTCAACGTAACGCGGTCCATCTGCGCAAGAATTTTCAACGGGAGGCACGGCCTCCCGTCAGCACGTCCTGACCCAACACTTCAGATACGGCCACGGTCACGCGGTCGAGAGCACGCAGGGAGCTTTTCATGTCGACTATCCCCGGTACTTCCAACGCAACGTCAGGGAGCCAATCGTCCGCACAGGCAGCGGCAGCCGCGGCCCAGGCCGCGCTACAGGCGGCGGCCCAGTCGATCATCGGCGGCTCCACGGGCAACTCTCTCGATGTCGGCTCGCTGGTGTCGGCCCTCGTCACTGCCAAGGTCGCCGGCCAGACGCAGGCATTGGCCACCCAGACCAGCACCGACAACGCCCAGATCTCGGCCCTCGGCCAGCTGCAGGCCTCGCTGGCGCAGTTGCAGGTGAATATCGCGCCGCTGTTCAACGGCTCGATGCTGACCGCCTTCACCGCCTCGGTGACCGGCACCGCCATCACCGCGAGCGCCGGCAGCGGCGCGGTAGCGGGCACGTACTCGCTGAACGTATCGCAGGTCGCCAGCGCGCAAAGCCTGACCTCGGGCGCCTTCAGCACCAGCGCGGCGCAGTCGCTCGGCACCGGCACGTTGAGCGTGTCGGTCGGCGGCAAGTCGATGGACGTCGATATCAACGCGTCGAACAACAGCCTGAGCGGCATCGCCGCCGCAATCAATTCGGCGAACGACAACCCCGGCGTATCGGCGACGGTCGTCACCGGTTCGGACGGCTCGCACCTCGTGCTGAGCTCCAAATCGACGGGCGCGGCCAACACGATCAACGTATCGGTGTCGAACGCAAGCTCCGGTTCCACGCTCGGCAACCTCGCCGTATCGACCAGCACGACGGTCAGCTCCAGCTCGCTGAGCTCCACGCAGGCCTCGGCGCTCGGCGCCGGCACGATGGCCGTCACGGTGGGCTCCCAGACGCTGAACGTCAGCGTCGGCGCAACCGATAGCCTGACCGACCTCGCGAACTCGATCAATTCGGCGGCCACGGCCAAGGGCGCCGGCGTGACCGCGAGCGTCAGCACCGACGCAAGCGGCAACCAGACGCTCGTGCTGACACCGGCATCGTCCAGCATCTCGGTGTCCGCCACTGTGAGCGGCGCCACCTCCGGCAGCCCGCTCGCAGGCCTGACGATGGCCTCGCAGTCGCAGGTCAGCTCGTCGAGCGGCTGGGTCCAGGCATCGGCCGCAGCCGACGCCGTGTTCACGATCAACGGCACGCAAGCTACGAGTTCGACCAACGCGGTGACTACCGCGCTGCCCGGCGTCACGATCAACCTGACCGCCGCGGCGGTCGGCTCGGGCACGCAGACGCTGACCGTCGCACCGGACACGGCCACGGAAGCCACCGACATCAGCAATTTCGTCACCGCGTACAACGCAGTGATGAGCACGATCAGCTCGCTCACGTCGTACAACAAGTCCGCCGCGGCAGGCTCGCAAGGCGGCCCGCTGCTCGGCAATTCGATGGTCCAGAGCCTGCAGCTTTCGCTCGGCAATATCGTCAGCAGCAGCGTGTCGAGCTCCGGCGTGAGCGGTGCGCTCAGCTCGCTCGGCATCACGCTGAACCAGGACGGTACGCTGTCGCTGGATCCGAATGCGCTAAACAGCGCCGTGCAGACCGACCCGTCCCAGGTTGCGGCAGTCTTCAACCTGACCAACGGCATCGGGCAGCAGCTGAACGCGACCGTCAAGAATTACACGGCGACCTCGGACGAAGGCGGGCTGATCTCGCTGCAGACCGACGCACTGACGACCGACCTGAAGAACATCACCACGCAAACCACCGCGTTGACCGCGTACTCGAACCAGCTGACCACGCAATACAATGCTGAATTCACCGCGCTCAACACGTTGATGGCGAGCACGCAGAACGACACGCAGTATCTGACCGCACTGTTCGGCGGCTCGAACAGCTCGGGTGCGTTGTCCGACGCGAAGGGCTGATTCCGCAAGCGCGGCACACATCGGCAAAGGATAGAAAATGGAACAGGCACAACTGCTCGAACGCGTTCTGGCGCTGACCGAGGAAATCGACGAGGCAACTCGCATTGCCGACTGGCAGCGGGCAGCACAACTGTCCGAGCAGCGTTCCCCTCTGGTCCATTCGATCACCGCGCCGCAACCGCCGAGCGGACTCGCGCTCGTGCGCCGCATTCAGGCACTCGACCAGGCCACGCTGCAAAGCGCGAAGCTGGCGAGTACCGAACTCGCGACTGAATATCAGGCGGCAAGCCAGAATATTCAGGCCGCCCGGCAGTATCAGCGCGTCGCGCGGTTCTGAATTCTGAAGCGCGGCGCCGCCTCCCGCCGCGTCTTTAAGCAACCTCCGCCGGCAACTTCTTCACACGCTGCACGGTAGCGAGCAAACCAGCCGCCGATCCACGCGCGGCGCACTATCCCGCCCCAAGCCCGCCCGCCGCGGGCTTTTTCACATCCGCTCCCGGCCCCGTGAAAAGCGGGTGAATCCGCCCTTTACTCCGCAAATTGGTGCTGGCGCGCGTCGCTAGACTATTGAAAGGACGGTGCGCCCAGCTACGGACCATGCAAGCGGCCACACGAGCCGCGAGGCAAGCCATGCGCACGGGCGCTTGCGGCTTCGCCCGCGCGGGCGGCATCGTCATCCATGTCGCGCGGTTCGCCCTTACGAGCCCGGTCCGCGCATAAGAGGAAATGCATGACTATCGACATCGAGCTCCAACGGGCCGTGGAACATCACCGCGCGGAGCGGTTTTCCGAGGCGGAGCAGCTTTACCGCTCGATCCTGCTCGCCGAACCCGATCACCCCGATGCGAACCACAACTTCGGCCTGCTCGCGCTGCAGATGGACCTGTTCGAGGAAGGCCTGCCGTACTTCCGCGCAGCCGTCGCGGCGGCGCCTGAGCGTCGTCAGTTCTGGGCGAGCTATATCGAAGCGCTGAGCCTGAACGGACGTCACGACGAAGCGCGTGAGGTCTGCGAATCGGGCCGCCGACACGGTTTCACTCTGCAGGTGACGGACAGCGCCAACGCGGCGCCCACCGCCGAAACCGCCCCCGCCGACGAAGCCGAACTGCTCGCCAACGAATTCGCGCAGACCATCTCGACGCTGGTCGAGCAAGGCTCGTTCGAACAGGTAGAGACGCTCGCGCGGCAAATGACCGACACGTTCCCGGCGCGCGCCGACGGCTGGAAGTTTCTGGCCCACGCGGCGCTGCGGCGCGGCGATCTGGCCGCGGCACTGGCACCGCTGGAAAAGCTCGTCGCGCTCGCACCGGACGACCAGCTGTCCAGCCAGCATCTGTACGCCGCGCGTGCGATGCGCGACGGTCTCGTGCTCGACAGCCGCGGCGAATACGCGGCAGCGGGCAAGCTGTTTCAGGCCGTTCTCGAAACCTTCCCCGACTATCCGGAGGCGAGCCACAAGCTCGCCACCATCGCGATCCGGCTGCATCAGCCGGACGCCGCGATTCCGCTGCTCGAAAAGGCCATCGGCGCCAATCCGAATCAGCTCCAGTACTGGGCGCACTACGTCGACGCGCTGTTCCAGGCCGGTCGGCTGAAAGCAGCCTGGGTCGCGCTCGAAATGGGCCAGCAACGCGGCCTCGCGGGTCCCGCGATCGATCAGCTGATCGCGATCATGACGAAGGTCTCTTCGCAGCCGACCGTCAAGGTGCCGCGCCCGGTCTTCGCCGGCCCGCAGGAGGGCCTGCCGGTTCAGCCGGCAGACGCGCCGCGCGCCATCGAGAACGCGCCGGCCAAGCCCTCGCGCCCGCTTACCGCCGCCGAGGAAAAGCAGTGCAAGGCGATCGCCGATCTGTTCAATCGCGGCAAGGTCCAGGAAGCGATCGACGGCGCGCGCGAACTGGTCGTGCGTCTGCCAGAGCATGGCTTCGGCTGGAAGGTGATCGGCATCTCGCTGCATCGCCTTGGCCGCTATGAGGACTCGCTCGAATACATCGAAAAAGCGCTCGAATTCTGGCCTACCGACATCGATCTGCTGATTCTGGCGGCCGGCATACTGCAGATGAAGAACCGCCTGCGCGAAGCGCACGTCTACTGCAGCCGCCTGCTGAAGCAGAAGCCCGATCACGCCGAAGGTCTGCGCGTGATGGGCGTGATCCTGATGGGCCAGGGACATCTGAAAGACGCCGAGGAAATCGGTCTGCGCGCGATCGAGGCCGCGCCCGACGCCGGCATGCCGGTGAACTCGCTGGGCGTCACGCTGATGAAGCAGGGCCGCCTCGACGAAGCGGCGGAGCTGTTCGCGCGCGGCGCGAGTCTGTCGCCCGACAACGACATGATGTACAGCAACCGCGCGTTCTGCGTCACGCACAGCGAAAACATGACGCCGGCCGACGTGTTTGCCGCGCATCGCGCGTTCGCCGACCAGTTCGAAGCGCCACTGAAGCCGCACTGGCCCAGGCACATGAACGGTAAGGACCCCGAGCGGCGTCTGCGAATCGGCTTCACGTCGGGCGACTTCTGCCACCACGCGGTGGCGAGCTTCTTCGAGCCGATGCTGATCGCGCTGCTGCGCGACCCGAGTCTCGCCGTGTACGGCTACTCCAGCACGCCGGTGAACGACGACGTGACCGCGCGTCTGCGCGGCCTTTTCAGCAGCAACTGGCGCGACGTCGTCGGCATGAAGGACGGCGCGCTCGCCGACCTGATCGCGACCGACGGCATCGACATCCTGATCGACCTGTCGGGCCATACCGCGCTGAACCGTCTGCGAACCTTCGCTTATAAACCGGCGCCGCTGCAGGCGAGCTGGATCGGCTATCCCGGCACGACCGGGCTCGACGCGGTCGACTACTTCATCGCCGATCGCTTCTGGGTGCCGTCGGAGCAGTTCCGCGACCAGTTCACCGAAAAGATCGCCTACCTGCCCGCGCTCGCGCCGTTCGAGGCCGACCGCATGTGTCCGCCGGTCAACGGCTTGCCGGCGTTGCACAACGGCTATGTGACGTTCGGCAGCTTCAACCGGCTCGACAAGCTGCGCCGCGACGTGATCGCGCTGTGGGCGCGCGTGCTGCGCGAAGTGCCCAATTCGCGTCTGATGATCGGCGCGATGCCGCGCGACGGCAACGGCGAGCTGGCCGAGTGGTTCGCCGAAGAAGGCATCGCGAGCGAGCGCATCGAATTCCGCGCGCGCTCGAGCGTGTCGGTTTATCTGCAGCAGCATCACCACGTCGACATCTGTCTGGACAGCTTCCCGTTCTCCGGCCTCACGACCGCGCTGCACTCGCTGTGGATGGGCGTGCCGACGCTGACGCTGCCCGCGCATACGGTGCCGGGACGTAGCGGCCTGACCGCGATGTCGCACGTCGGGCTCGAACAGTACATCGCCAGCGGCAAGGACGACTACGTGAACAAGGCGGTCGCGCTCGCCGCGGACATTCCGGCGCTCGCGACGTTGCGCTCGGGTCTGCGCGAACGTTGCAGCCAATCGCCGATGTTCCGCCCCGATGTCGTGGCCGAAAGCATGAGCCGCGCGCTGCGTGTGATGTGGCGGCGCTGGTGCGAAGGCGCGCCGGCCGAATCGTTCGAGGTGTCCTGAGCGGCGCCGACGTGCTCGCTTGCGAGCACGTTCGACAGACCGTTCCAGGTTCCATTTTTTGCCTTACCGAGAATCACCATGAATCAAGCACCGGCGCGACATCGCCACGATTCGGACCTGCTGCAGCTCATCCCCGTCACGTCGCAATCGGTCATCGAGATCGACTGCGGCAGCGGCGCGCTCGCGCATGAATTCAAGAAGCTGAATCCGTCCTGCGACTACTTCGGCGTCGATGCCGATCCGGCGGCCGTCGCGTTGGCGAGAATGCAGTGCGACGGTGTGGAAGTCGTCGATCTCGACTCGGCCAGCGAGCAGTTTTACGAGCAGCATCGCTCGCGCGAATGCTGGGTGCTCGGCGCCGCACTCGCGCGTGCGCGCGATCCGTGGGGCATCCTCGCGAAAATCGGCGACGTGCTGCCGGAAAACGGCTCGATCGTAGTCAGCATCCCCAACGCGCAGCATTGGTCGATTCAGGCGAGGCTCGCGATCGGCGACTTGCGCTATGAACGCGGCTATCTCGACAAAAAGCAGCTGCGCTGGTTCACCCGCACCACGATGATCGAGCTGTTCGACAAGGCCGGCTTCGACATGACCGACGGCTGGCCGAAGGTCGGCGACGAGCCTTTCGGCGAACCGTTTCTGCGCCAGGTCGGCGAGATGGCGAAACTCGCGGGCAGCGATCCGGATACCGCCATCGACGATGCGAAGCCGCGCCGCTACGTGGTCCGGATCACCGCGAAGCCGGACCGGCAGCGCGCGCGTCCGGTCGCCGAACGGCCGGTGCAGCTTCACGGCAACGGCCTGCTCGACGATGAGGCGTTCCGCGCCGAAGATCTGAAGGTGCCGAAAGACGACTACTGCTGGGCGTTTCCGGTGTGTGCGTTCGATCATTCGCTGGGCGGCAACGATCGCGCGGTGTTCGAAGTGGTCAAAAACGATCCGCGCATTCGCAAGATCATTCTGACGCGCAGCAAGGCGGTTCACGTCGACGGCGTGAACGTCGAGATCCTGCCGCTCGCGAGCCGCGCCGCGCAGGATGCGCTGATGCGCGCGCGCTATATCTTCGTCAAGCACGCGCCGCGTATCAACGTACCGTTTCCGCTCGACGCGAAGCAGCATCGCTTCATCAATCTGTGGCACGGCATTCCGCTGAAGCGGGTGGGCTACGCGTCGATCGATACCGCATCGCATCGCGACCATCTGGAAGCGGAGCACGTGTACAACCACGCGATCATCGCCTCGTCGAAGATGGACCAGCTGGCGATGACCGCGTCGTTTTACCCGCTGACGTTCCACGATATCTGGGTCACCGGCCTGCCGCGCAACGATCACATCACGCGTGAAGAAACCCGCTTGCCGACCGACTTCCAGGCGCAGCTCGCGCAGCTTCGCAAGGTGCTCGACGGCCGCCGGCTGGTGCTGTTCGCGCCGACTTTCCGTAGCGCCCAGGCGCAAAGCTACTACGCGTTCAGCGACGCGGAGCGCCAGGCGCTCGCCGATTGCCTGAATGCGCACGGCGCGGTGCTCGGCATTCGCGAGCATATGGCCGACAACGCGCACAGCTATTCGCAGAAGCTCTGCGTATGGGGCATGCCGACGGTGAGTCTCGATCGCGGCGGCTATCCGGAAATCGAACTGCTGTATCGCGAAGCGGCGGCGCTGATCACCGACTATTCGAGCTGCTTCATTGACTTCATGTTGACGGGCCGTCCGCAGATCAGTTTTGCGTACGATCTCGAACGCTACTCGACCAGCGAGCGCGGCCTCTTCTACAACCTCGACGAAGTGTTCCCGGGCCCGGTCTGCACCGACTTCAAGGCGCTGCTGACGTCGCTCGATAACGTGCTGCGCGAAGACCGTCGCGAGCCCGACGAGATCTACAAGCTCAAACGCAAGATGTTCTTCGAATATCTCGACGACCAGAGCGGTGCGCGCGTCGTCGAGCGGGTGAAACAGGAAATCGGGGGATGACGTGATGAAAACGGCGATGAAAACCGTGATTACGTATGGCACGTTCGACGTGCTGCATGCCGGTCACATCCGCTTGCTGTCGCGCGCGAAGGCACTAGGCGATCGGCTGATCGTCGGTCTGTCCAACGACGAGTTCAACGCGCTGAAGAAGAAAAGCGCGATGCTCGATTTCGCGAACCGCAAGGCGGTGCTGGAAGCGTGTCGTTACGTCGATCTGGTAATCGAAGAAAAGAACTGGGAACAGAAGGTCGGCGACGTGCAGGCCTATGGCGCCGACATCTTCGTAATGGGCGACGACTGGCTAGGCAAATTCGACTTTCTGAAGCCGTATTGCGAAGTGGTCTATCTGCCGCGCACCGAGGGCATTTCTTCGACGGAGATCCGCGACGAGCTGCGCGGTGAGCCGGTGCTGGAGGCTGGGCGTTACTGAACCTGATGCAGATGCGGAAGCCGATGCTGATGCAACCCCGGAGCCAACCGGAGCAGCATTCGAACTCGGGCAAGAAGCGCTGCTAGCCAGGAACGCCCCGCCGCCTCAAAGCAGGGTGCCACGCGAAACCTACTCCGGGACAGCTCCGTTCCCGTACACATCACGCCAGTTGAATTTCGGCTCGACGGACAGCTCCGACTTGCCATCGTCGAAATGCAGCTGCGACGCGTCGATATGAAGAATGTTGCGGTTCTTCTTCATGTTCTCGTAGTGGAAATTCGCGTTGCCGCGGCGCAGGTCCGCGCGATCCTTATCGAGACGTTTAGCCGCCTGCTCCGCGCTGCGCATCGGATAGTGACGCAGATTGAAGCGCACCGGCACCGGTTTGCCTTCCGGCGGATTGTGATTGAACCAGCGGACATTGGTCGACGACGCGCGCCATGAGCGAATGCGCGGCGCGCAATCCGGCACGATCGAGTAATGGCGGATTCGTTGCGTGGGCAACGCGATGCGCGCATCGTCTTCGTCGGTGAACCAGAAGTTCTGGTTGTTGAACTGAATCCAGTCGTACGGCGAATTGAACACGTCGACCAGATGATCGTAGTAGGACTTGCTGCGATCGGGGCCTTCGAGCAGTTCATCCTGGTCGGGCCAGGAAATCCAGTCATAGCGCGCGATGTATTGCGACATCAGGTGACGGGACATCGTCTCGTAGAGCTTGTAGAAGTCGAAATCGCGCGGCAGGAAAATTCTTTCCACCAGCCGATGCCGGTATTTGTCGAGTACCGCGGCCGTGCCGTCGTCCGAGCCGTGATCCAGTGCGATCACGTCATGCCGGTTCAGCAACAGCCAGTCGATCGCCTCCGACAGCATTTCGGCGTCGTTGTAGCACAGCAGTACGCCAAGCGCTTTCGGGAGTGCCTGCCCGCTGGAAGATTGATTCATGAACGCGCATCCTGCTCAGTGCGAAGTAAACGTTTTATAGTGCAGCCCGCGCTCGCGGCATTTCTCGCGTAAAACTCGAATGAGACATCGCGAGAAAAGAACGAATCGACGGGATCCTATTCAGTCTACTGATTTCGCCTCTGCTGGATCGCTGAAGAAAAGCCGGAAACGCCCTTCTTATTGCCGAATCGGCCAACGGCCGGCACTCGGAACATAGCGTGCGATGCACACGTATCGAAACGCGGAGCCTTGGAGCCCTGTTTTCAACGCATGAACCACGCCGTCCACCAGATCTACTACTCGTCGCAAACCCGGGCGATGCTCGACCCCGGCTTCATTCCGCTGGATAACTCCGGACAACGTCCGGACTGGTATGAATACGGGCCGATCCGCCGCTTTTTGCTGACGCACCCGCTGGCGCCCGATACGCGCTATGGCTTCCTGTCGCCGAAATTCGCCGAGAAGACCGGCTTGACTTCCGCGCAGGTCAACGCGTTCCTGGACAGCACGCCCGACGACGTGGACGTCGTCACGTTCTCGCCGTATTTCAGCAACGCGGCCTTCTTCAAGAATGTGTTCGAGCAGGCGGAGTTCTGGCATCCCGGCATCATGCACACGATCGGCGACGCGATCGCGATGGTCGCGCCGGGCATGAATGCGAACACGCTGACGCACGGCATGCTGATGAGTTCGATGCAGACGGTGTACTGCAACTACTTCGTCGCGAAGCCGCGCTTCTGGCGGCGCTGGTTCGAACTGTGCGAGGTGATTTTCCGCTGCGCGGAATCGGGCCGCGGCGAGCTGGCGCAGCGGCTCAATGCGCCGACCCAATACGTGCCGCCGACGCCGGCGAAAATCTTCGTAATCGAGCGGATCGTTTCGCTGCTGCTGAGCCTGGAGCCGTCGAACTGGAAGGTGCGCAACTACAACCCGATCAAATTGCCGGCGGACAACAACCTGCTGAACGGCAAATTCCGCGATGAGATGGTCACGCTGGATGCGTTGAAACAGGCCGCGCTCAGTACCACGTTCCACGACTACTACGTGAAGTACATCGACCTGCGAGGCCAGATGATCGAGCGCTTGCAGCAGGCGTAGGTCGCCGCTGCTGCCGTTTTTACCGGGCCACGAGCGTGGCCCAGCATCGTTACTCTTCGCCGCCCGTCGCCGCATTAGCGATGAATGGCGGCGATGCCCGCCTCACCCCAGCGCGCTGACCAGCTCGCCAAAGCGCTGCTCCAGATTGCGAACGAATTTGGGCGTATCGAACAGCGCGCCGCTTTCCTTCGTCTCGGCCAGTACCGCGCGCAAGCGCTGCCGCTCGTCGGCAGACTGCGCGAGCGCCACGGCCTTCTCCTCGTAGCTACGCAGATCGGTCGAGATCAGCTCGCTGAGTCCGGCCGCGGTCAACAGCGCACCGGCCATGCGCGCGGCAAACGAGCGGCCGGAGCACGTGACCAGCGGCAAGCCGGCCCACAACGCGTCGTTGGCCGTGGTGCCGGCATTGAACGGGAACGAATCGAGGAACAGATCGGCGATGCTCATGCGCGCGAGGAACATCTCCGGCCACGTGCGCGTCGCAAACACCAGACGGCTGCCGTCGATACCACGCGCTTCAGCCTCCTTGCGCAGATTCGCTTCGGCCCAGCGATTGTCCGACAGCAGCCACAGCACGCTGTCCGGCACGCGCCGCAGAATGTTCATCCATACCTCAAACATTTGCGGCGTGAACTTGTAGTTGTTGTTGAACGAACAGAACACCAGGCCTTCCGCCGGCAAGCCGAGACTTTCGCGCGTCGGCGCTTCGGCGATCACGCGCTTGCGGTCGCTCACCTGATAGATGTCCGGCATATACAGCGGCTTCTCGCTGTAGTACGGCGCGAATTGCGGCGGAATCAGGTATTCGTCGGCGATCACGTAGTCGATGAACGGGAAGCCGGTAGTGGCCGGCAAGCCCAGATACGTGATCTGCACCGGCGCGGGCCGGGCCGACAGAATGTCGGGACGGGCACCGAAGGTCTGCCCTTGCAGATCGACGAGGATGTCGATTTCCTGCTCGCGGATCAGGCGCGCCACGTCCGCGTCGCTCATCTGATCGATACGCTGGAAATGGTCCATCGCGGCAATCACGCGCTGGCGCAGCGCCGAACCGTCCTCGGGCGACCAGCAATAGCCGTACACCTCGAAATGCTCGCGATCGTGCAGCTCGAATAGCTGCACCATCAGCATCGACACCGGATGCAGGCTGAAATCCGACGACAGATAGCCGACGCGCAGCTTCTTGTGCCCATAGGCATGTCCGTTCGACAGCGCCGGCAGCGTCAGATTGACCTTGTTGGTGACATAGTGGCGCGCGGCCACCAGTTGCGCCTCGGGGTCGTCGGACTGCGAAATCATCGCGAGCGCCGAGGTGGACTGGATCATCAACGCGGGGTCGACGTTCGGCGGCACCGCGTAGACCGGCCATTCGCACATCTTCGCGCGCAGGAACACCCAGTGATGCAGCACGTCGGTCTGGTTCGGATTGACTTCCAGACTCTTGCGCAGCCAGTCGAGCGCATCGCCGTACTGGCGCTCGTTCTCGAACAGGCGCGCGAGGTTGTTCATCGCCATCAACCGGTGCGCCGCGCCTTCCTGGTCGTGCATCGAGACCGTGTTGGCGACCCATTGCCATTCGGCCAGCGCGGCCTGCGGCTGCTTCAGACGCTCATACACCAGCCCCAGGTTGAAGTGCGGCTGGACGAACGAAGGAGACAGATCGATCGCGCTGCGATACACGCGCTTCGCGTCTTCGAGGCGGCCCATCCGGTCGTAGGCGGCGCCCAGATTGAACAGCGCGAAATGGTTGAACGCCGTGTTGTTGTGCTCGACCCAGGTCTGATAGAGCACCACCGACAACTCATGCAAGCCCTCGTTCGTCAGCCGGTTGCCGTAGTCGATCAGCTCGGCCAGCGACAACGTACCCCGCCACGCGGCCAGGATTCTGCTCGAAAACTCGGATTCAACGAAGGCGATAGATTGGTTCATGATGCGGTCGAAAGCGCCTGCCGGCCCGTGATCCCGTCATTTCACGGGCCGGCAGGATGTGGCTAGAGATTCAACGCCTGGATTTGCGCCGAGGTCAGCCCCGTCGTATTCAGGCTCGCCTGCTGCTGCGAGCTCAATGCGGCTATGTCATCGGTCGAGAATGCCAGGATCTGCGACGAACTCAGTGCGGCCAGTTCGGTCGTCGTCAGAGATTGTATCTGCGTCGAGCTCAGCGCCTGAATTCCCGACGAACTGATCGCCTGGATCTGCGCGGTGCTCAGCGCCGGAAGCTGCGTCAGCGACAGCCCTTGCATCTGCGACGAGGTCAGATTCGCTACCTGCGAGGTCTTCAGCGCGGCCAGTTGCGTGAGGCTCAGGTTGCCGATGTCATCGGTCGACAGCGCCTGCACCTGAGTAGACGTCAGCGCGCCCACCGCGGTCGTGCTCAGCCCTTGCATCTGCGCCGAGGTCAGCGCGGCGATGCCGTTCGAACCGAGCGCCGCGATCTGCGCGGTACTCAGCGACTGAATCTGGCTGGTGCTCAACGTCTGCACTTGCGTCGACGACAGATTCGCCAGTTCCGTGTTGCTCAAGCCGCCAAGCTGCGCGGTGCCGAGCGCCGCGATCTGGTCGGTCGTCAGCGACGACACGCCGTTCGAGCCGAGCGCGGTGATCTGCGCGGTGCTCAGCATCGCGATGCCCGCCGAGCCCAGCGCCTGTACCTGCGTCGAGGTCAGGTTCGCGACTTGCGAGGTCTTCAGACCCGCCAGCTGCGTACTGCTGAGTTCGCCGATTTCGTCGGTCGTCAGAGCCTGCAACTGGGTCGACGTGAATGCGTTCAGCGCCGCGGTGCTCAGGCCGGCGATCTGCGTCGAAGTCAGCGCCACCACGCCGGCCGAACCGAGCGCCACGACCTGCGCGGTCTTCAGCGCGTTCAACTGGGTCGAGCTCAGGGTCTGGATCTGCGTCGCGCTCAGGCTGGTCAGCTGCGTCGAGCTGAGGCCCGCGATCTGCGTGGTCGTCAACGCCGCCACGTCATCGGTGCTCAGATACGTGACCTGCGCGGACGTCAGCGCGTTCAGCGCGGCAGTGCCGAGCGACTGGATCTGATCGGTGCTCAGCGCGTTGATGCCGTTCGAGCCGAGCGCCACCACCTGGGCGGTCTTCAGCGCGGCCACGTCGGCCGTCGACAACGACTGCACCTGGCTGCTCGTCAGACCGGACATTTCGTCGGTGGTCAGGTTGGCAACCTGCGTGGTGCTGAGCGCCTGGATCTGGTCGCTGCTGAGCGCGGTAATGCCGCTCGAACCGAGCGCCGCGAGCTGCGTGTTGCTCAGGATGCTGATGTCGGCCGTGCCGAGCGCGGCGAGCTGGTCGGCGCTCAGCGCGGCGATCTGCGCGGTGCTCAGGCCGGAAACCTGCGAGGTCGTCAACGCGCCGATCGCATCGGTGCCCAGATACGAGACCTGGGTCGACGTCAGCGCGTTCAGGCTCGCGGTGGACAGCGACTGGATCTGGTCGGTGGTCAGCGCGGCGGCGCCGTTCGAGCCGAGCGCGACGATCTGCTGGGTCTTCAACGCGGCGATCGCGGCGTTCGACAGCACCTGCACCTGGTCGGTACTCAGCGCGGACAGCTCGGCGGTGGTCAGGCCGGTCACCTGTGCGGTGCCCAACGCCTGGATTTCGCCGCTCGTCATCGCGGCCACGTTGGCCGAGCCCAGCGCGCCGACTTGCGTCGCGCTCAGTGCCGGAATATCGGCGCTCATCGCGACGACCTGAGCCGAGCTGAGGCTCGCGATCTGACGCGTGCCGAGCGCGGCAACCTGGGTCGTGCTCAGCGCGGCGATCGCGTCGGTGCTCAGCGCCTGCACTTCGCTCGCGGTCAGGCCGTTCAGCGCGGCGGTACCGAGCGACTGCACCTGATCGGTGGTCAGCGCGGCGGTGCCCGCCGAGCCCAGCGCGACCATCTGCGCAGCGCTCAGCACGCTGATGCCGGTCGTGCCCAACGCGCCGATCTGGTCGCTCGTCAGCGAGGCGATCTGTTTGGTGCTCAGCGCCTTGATCTGCGAGGTCAGCAATTCGGAGACGCCGGTCGTGCCCAGCGCGCCGATCTGCGACGAACTCATCGCGTTCAACTGGCTGGCGCTCAACGTCGTCACCTGGGTCGAGCTCAGCGCGCCCACGCCGGCCGAGCCGAGCGCGATCACTTGCGCGGTGTTCAGCTTCTGCACGTCGGCAGTGGACAGCGCGCCGACCTGATCGGTCGTCAGGCTGGAAATCTGCGCGGTGTTCAGACCGGAAATCTGATTGGTCTTCAACGCGGCGATATCGTCGGTCGACAGCGTCTGAAGCTGCGCGGTCGTCAACGAATTGAGCGTCGCCGCGCTCAGGCCTTGTACTTCGCTGCTGGTCAACGCGGCGATGCCCTTCGTGCCCAGCGCCGCGACTTGCGCGGTCTTCAGCGCGGCGACATCGGCGGTCGTCAGCGCCTGCAACTGGTCGGTCGTCATCGCCGACAATTCGGCCGCGTTCAGGCCGGCGATCTGGTTGGTCTTCAGCGCCTCGATCTGGTCGGTCGTCAGCTTGGCGACGTTCGCCGCGCCGAGCGCGCCGATCTGCGCGGTGTTCAGACTCTGGATGCCGGCGCTGCCCAGCGCCACGGCTTGCGAGGTCGTCAGATGCGAGACCTGCGCGGTGGCGAGACCCGCGATCTGCTTCGCGGTCAGCGCGGCGATATCGTCGCTCGACAACGTCTGCAACTGCGTCGAGCTCATCGCGTTCAGGCTCGCGGTGTTCAGCGCGCGGACTTGCGTCGACGACATCGCGGCGATGCCGGCCGTGCCCAGCGCACCCATCTGCGCGGTCTTCAGCGCGGCGACGTCGGTGGTCGACAATGCCTGGATTTGCGTCGTGCTCAGGTTGGCGACGCTCGCCGTGCTCAAGCCGGCGATCTGGTTCGTCTTCAGCGCCTGCACCTGATCGCTGCTCAGGTTGGACAGGGCCGATGCACTCAGCGCGTTCAGTTGCGCGGTGCTCAGCGCCTGGACATCCGAGGTGCTCAGCGCCGCGGCTTGCGACGAGTTCAGATAGCTGACGTGAGCGGTGTTCAGACTCGCGATCTGTTTGGTGCCCAGCGCGGCGATGTCATCCGTCGACAGCATCTGCATCTGCGACGAGCTCAGCGCGTTCAGCGTCGCGGTGCCCAGCGACTGCACTTGCGCCGACGTCAACGCGGCGACATCCAGCCCGGCCACCTGCGCGGTTTTCAGTACCGCGAGATCGCTGTTGAGCAGCGACTGGATCTGCGTCGTCGACAGATTCACCAGCTGCGACGTGGTCAAGCCGACGATCTGGCTGGTCTTCAGCGCCTGCAGCTGATCGGTGCTCAGATTCGCGACGGCCGCCGTGTTCAGCGCGCCGATCTGCGCGGCGCTCAGCAATTGCAGGCCGCCGGTGCCGAGCGCCTGGACCTGCGCGGAGGTCAGATTCGCAATGTGCGCGGTATTGAGGCTCGCGATCTGCACGGTCCGCAGCGCCGCGACGTCAGCGGTCGAGAACGCCTGCAACTGTGCCGCGCCCAGCGCGTTCAGCTGCGTCGCGGTGAACGCCTGCGCCTGGCTCGACGTGAACGCCGCGATGCTGGTCGTGCTCAGCGCCGCGATCTGCGCGGTCTTCAACACGGCAAGCGCCGCCGTCGACAGCGCCTGGATCTGCGTCGTGCTCAGGTTAGCCAGTTGCGCGGTACTCAAGCCGGAGATCTGGCGAGTCAGCAGCGCCTGGATTTGCGTGGTGCTCAGGTTGGCGACGCTCGCCGTGCTCAACGAGCCGAGTTGCGCGGCGCTGAGCGTATCGAGGTCGGACGTGTTGAGCGCCTGCACCTGAGTCGAAGTCAGGTGCGAGAGCTGCGCGGTCGCAAGGTTCAACACCTGCGCGGTGCGCAGCACCGAAATATCGGTGGTCGACAGCGCTTGCAGCTGCGCGGTGCCGAGCGCGTTCAGCTGCGCGGCGGTCAGCGCCTGCACTTGCGCGGTCGTCAGCGCGGCCACTTGCGCGGTGCCGAGCGCGGAGATCTGCGCGGTGTTCAATGCGGCGATATAGGCAGTCGACAGCGCCTGCACCTCGGCCGTGCCGAGGTTGGACATGACGGCCTTCAGGCCTGCGATCTGCGATGTTTTCAGTGCCTGCAGCTGGTCCGTGGTCAGCGCGTTCACGCCGGCCGAACCCAGTGCGGCCAATTGCGCGGTGCTCAGCACCGCGACGCCCGTCGCGCCCAACGCCTGGATCTGCGTGGACGTGAGGTTCTGGATCTGTGTCGTGCCGAGACCCTTCAACTGCGCGGTGCCCAACGCAGCGATGTCGGCATAAGACAGGCTTTGAAACGACGCGCTGTTCAACGCATTCAATTGCGAGGTTTTCAGCGCCTGGACTTCAGCGGTCGAAAAACCGCTCAACTGCTCGGAGCTGAGCAAGGCCATTGCCGCGGTGCTCAGTGTCACGACCGACGATGGCGCGAGCGCGCCGAGCTGGTTGCTGCTCAGAAGCACGACATCCGCCGTGGTCAGAGCCGCCACGTCGGCGGTCGACATCTGCGCAAACTGCGTGGTCGTCATGACGCTGACTTGAGCAGCGGTGAGCGATGAAATGATCGATGAAGTCATAGTTTGAAGGCTTCGCTAGTCACCAGATAACTTCGCCCCGGCGCGCCAGACGAGTATTGCTACGCTCGTCTGGCGACACCGGGGCGATCACTGCTTGGAACGCTTAGGCGATGTTCAGGTACTTGATGTCATCGGTACCCAGCGCATTGAGCTGAGCCGACGTCAACGAATTAACCTGAGCGGTCGTCAGAGCCGACAGCTGATCCGTGGTCAGGGACGTGAACTGCGTCGTGCTCAGACCCGCCACCTGGCTGGTCTTCAACTCAGCAATACCCGTCGTGCCCAGGGCCTGCAGGTTCGTCGTGCCGAGACCGTTCAACTGCGCGGTCGTCAGCGCGGCGATGTCAGCCGTCGAGGTCGCCAACTGCGCGATCTGATCGGTCGACAGAGCCTGCAGCGTCGCGGTGCTCAGACCGGCCACCTGGTTCGTCTTCAGCACCGAGACACCAGCGGTGCCGAGGGCTACCAGGTTGGTCGTGCCGAGGCCCGCCAGCTGCGCGGTCGTCAGCGCACCCATGTCAGCCGTCGACGATGCCAGCTGCGCGACCTGGTCGGTCGTCAGAGCCTGCAGCGCGGCGGTGTTCAGGCCGGCGATCTGGCTCGTCTTCAGCTCCGAGATACCGGTCGTGCCGAGGGCTTGCAGGTTCGTCGTACCGAGACCGTTCAGCTGCGCGGTCGTCAGCGCGCCCACATCGTTCGCGTTCAACGCGCCGATCTGGTCGGTCGACAGGCCTTGCAGGCTAGCCGTGTTCAGACCCGCTGCCTGACCCGTCGTCAGTGCCGCGATACCGGTCGTGCCGAGAGCCTGCAGGTTGGTCGTGCCCAGACCGTTCAGCTGTGCCGTGGTCAGTGCGCCAACATCCGTCGTGCTCAGAGCGCCGATCTGGTCAGTGCTCAGACCTTGCAGCGCTGCCGTGCTCAGACCCGCGACCTGTGCCGTCGTCAGAGCCGAGACGCCGGTCGTGCCGAGAGCTTGCAGGTTCGCCGAACCCAGCGCGTTCAGTTGCGCCGTCGTCAGGCTGGCGACTTCCGTCGTGCTCAGCGCGGCGAGGTTCGTCGTGCCCAGACCCGCCAGTTGCGCGGTCGTCAGAGCCCGCACGCCTGCCGTACCCAGCGCGCCGATCTGATCCGTCGTCAGGCCTTGCAGGCTGGCCGTGCTCAGGCCCGCCACCTGGTTCGTCTTCAGCTCGGAGATACCGGTCGTGCCGAGGGCTTGCAGGTTGGTCGTACCGAGACCGTTCAGCTGTGCCGTCGTCAGCGCAGCCACGTCAGCCGAACCCAGCGAGCCGATCTGATCGGTCGTCAGGTTCTGCAGCGTTGCCGTGCTCAGACCCGCCACCTGGTTCGTCTTCAGAGCCGACACACCGGTCGTGCCCAGAGCTTGCAGGTTGGTCGTGCCGAGGCCGTTCAGCTGTGCCGTGGTCAGCGCGCCGACATCCGTCGTGCTGAGCGAACCGATCTGATCGGTGGTCAGGCCTTGCAGGCTAGCCGTGTTCAGGCCAGCGACCTGTGCCGTCGTCAGTGCCGAGACGCCCGTCGTACCCAGTGCTTGCAGGTTCGTCGTGCCGAGGCCGTTCAGCTGTGCCGTCGTCAGTGCCGCGACGTCCGTCGTGCTCAGTGCGCCGATCTGGTCGGTGCTCAGACCTTGCAGCGCCGCGGTGTTCAGACCCGCGACCTGGCTCGTCGTCAGCGCCGAGATGCCGGTCGTGCCCAGAGCTTGCAGGTTCGCCGAACCCAGCGCGTTCAGTTGCGCCGTCGTCAGGCTGGCGACTTCATCCGTCGTCAGCGCGGCGAGGTTCGTCGTGCCCAGACCCGCCAGTTGCGCGGTCGTCAGGGCGCGGACGTCAGCCGAGCCCAGCGCGCCGATCTGGTCGGTCGTCAGGCTTTGCAGGCTGGCCGTGTTCAGACCCGTCACCTGGCTCGTCTTCAGCTCGGAGATACCGGTCGTGCCGAGGGCTTGCAGGTTCGTCGTGCCAAGGCCGTTCAGCTGTGCCGTCGTCAACGCACCCACGTCAGCCGAGTTCAGCGCGCCGATCTGATCCGTCGTCAGGCCTTGCAGGCTTGCCGTGTTCAGGCCAGCGACCTGGCTCGTCTTCAGCTCGGAGATACCGGTCGTGCCGAGAGCTTGCAGGTTCGTCGTGTTCAGGCCGTTCAGCTGTGCCGTCGTCAACGCGCCTACGTCGGTCGAGCTCAACGCGCCGATCTGGTCGGTCGTCAGGCCCTGCAGCGTGGCGGTGCTCAGACCCGCGACCTGTGCCGTCGTCAGTGCCGCGACACCCGTCGTGCCCAGAGCTTGCAGGTTCGTCGTGCCCAGACCGTTCAGCTGCGCCGTGGTCAGTGCGGCGACGTCCGTCGTGCTCAGTGCGCCGACCTGGTCGGTGCTCAGACCTTGCAGGCTAGCCGTGCTCAGACCCGCGACCTGTGCCGTCGTCAGTGCCGAGACGCCGGTCGTGCCGAGAGCTTGCAGGTTCGCCGAACCCAGCGCGTTCAACTGCGCGGTCGTCAGGCTGGCGACTTCCGTCGTCGTCAGCGCGGCGAGGTTCGTCGTACCCAGACCTGCCAGTTGCGCGGTCGTCAGGGCGCGGACGTCAGCCGATCCCAACGCGCCGATCTGGTCGGTCGTCAGTGCTTGCAGGCTAGCCGTGTTCAGGCCAGAGACCTGGTTCGTCTTCAGCTCCGAGATACCGGTCGTGCCGAGGGCTTGCAGGTTCGTCGTGCCGAGGCCGTTCAGCTGTGCCGTCGTCAGTGCGCCGACGTCGCCCGAGTTCAGCGCGCCGATCTGGTCGGTCGTCAGGCCTTGCAGCGTAGCCGTGCTCAGGCCAGCGACCTGCGCCGTCTTCAGTGCCGAGACGCCGGCCGTGCCGAGGGCTTGCAGGTTGGTCGTGCCGAGGCCGTTCAGCTGTGCCGTCGTCAGTGCGCCGACGTCGGTCGTGCTCAGTGCGCCGATCTGGTCAGTCGACAGGCCTTGCAGGCTTGCCGTGCTCAGACCCGCGACCTGTGCAGTCGTCAGTGCCGAGACGCCCGACGTGCCCAGAGCTTGCAGGTTGGTCGTGCCCAGACCGTTCAGCTGTGCCGTGGTCAGTGCGGCGACGTCCGTCGTGCTCAGTGCGCCGATCTGGTCAGTCGACAGGCCTTGCAGGCTTGCCGTGCTCAGACCTGCGACCTGTGCCGTCGTCAGAGCCGAGATACCGGTCGTGCCGAGCGCTTGCAGGTTGGCCGAGCCGAGCGAGTTCAGCTGCGCGGTCGTCAGGCTGGACACTTCGGTCGTCGTCAGTGCGGCGAGGTTCGTCGTGCCGAGGCCGGCCAGTTGCGCCGTCGTCAGTGCACGCACGTCCGCGCTGCTCAGCGAATCGATCTGGTCAGTCGTCAGGCCCTGCAGCGTCGCCGTGTTCAGGCCAGCGACCTGGTTCGTCTTCAGCTCCGAGATACCTGCCGTGCCGAGCGCTTGCAGGTTCGTCGTGCCGAGGCCGTTCAACTGTGCCGTCGTCAACGCGCCGATGTCGGCCGTCGAGGTCGCCAGTTGCGCGATCTGGTCGGTCGTCAGTGCTTGCAGCGTCGTCGTGTTCAGGCCGGCGAGCTGGCCCGTCTTCAGTTCCGAGATGCCGGTCGTGCCGAGCGCTTGCAGGTTGGTCGTGCCGAGGCCGTTCAGCTGTGCCGTCGTCAGTGCGCCAACGTCGTTCGAGTTCAGCGCGCCGACCTGGTCGGTCGTCAACGCTTGCAGGCTAGCCGTGTTCAGGCCGGCCGTCTGAGCCGTCGTCAGAGCCGATACGCCGGTCGTGCCCAGAGCTTGCAGGTTCGTCGTGCCCAGACCGTTCAGCTGTGCCGTGGTCAGTGCGGCGACGTCCGTCGTGCTCAGTGCGCCGATCTGGTCGGTCGACAGGCCTTGCAGCGCGGCCGTGTTCAGACCTGCCACCTGTGCCGTCGTCAGTGCCGACACGCCGGCCGTGCCCAGAGCTTGCAGGTTGGTCGTGCCGAGGCCATTCAGTTGAGCGGTCGTCAGTGCTGCGACATCCGTCGTGCTCAGTGCGCCGATCTGGTCGGTCGACAGGCCTTGCAGGCTTGCCGTGCTCAGACCTGCGACCTGTGCCGTCGTCAGTGCCGAGATACCGGTCGTGCCGAGCGCTTGCAGGTTGGCCGAGCCGAGCGAGTTCAGCTGCGCGGTCGTCAGTGCGGCGACTTCCGTCGTCGTCAGCGACGACAGGTTCGTCGTGCCCAGACCAGCCAGTTGAGCGGTCGTCAGGGCGCGGACATCAGCCGTGCTCAACGAATCGATCTGGTCGGTCGTCAGGCCTTGCAGCGTCGCGGTGTTCAGGCCGGCGATCTGGTTCGTCTTCAGTTCCGAGATACCGGTCGTGCCGAGCGCTTGCAGGTTCGTCGTGCCGAGGCCGTTCAACTGTGCCGTCGTCAGTGCGCCAACGTCGCCCGAGTTCAGCGCGCCGATCTGGTCGGTCGTCAGGCCTTGCAGCGTAGCCGTGCTCAGGCCAGCGACCTGTGCCGTCTTCAGTGCCGAGACACCAGCCGTGCCGAGTGCTTGCAGGTTCGTCGTGCCGAGGCCGTTCAGCTGTGCCGTCGTCAGTGCGCCGACGTCGGTCGTGCTCAGTGCGCCGACCTGGTCGGTCGACAGGCCTTGCAGGCTAGCCGTGCTCAGACCCGCGACCTGTGCCGTCGTCAGTGCCGATACGCCGGCCGTGCCGAGTGCTTGCAGGTTGGTCGTGCCGAGGCCGTTCAGTTGCGCGGTCGTCAGTGCGGCGACATCCGTCGTGCTCAGTGCGCCGATCTGGTCGGTCGACAGGCCTTGCAGGCTTGCCGTGCTCAGACCTGCCACTTGAGCCGTCGTCAGTGCCGAGATACCGGTCGTGCCGAGCGCTTGCAGGTTGGCCGAACCGAGCGAGTTCAGTTGCGCGGTCGTCAGCGCGGCGACTTCCGTCGTTGTCAGCGACGACAGGTTCGTCGTGCCGAGGCCAGCCAGTTGAGCGGTCGTCAGTGCACGCACATCAGCGGTGCCCAGCGAATCGATCTGGTCGGTCGTCAGGCCTTGCAGCGTGGCCGTGCTCAGACCCGCGACCTGGTTCGTCTTCAGCTCGGAGATACCTGCGGTGCCGAGCGCTTGCAGGTTGGTCGTGCCGAGGCCGTTCAGCTGCGCGGTCGTCAACGAGGCGATGTCGACCGTCGACGTTGCCAGTTGCGCGATCTGGTCAGTCGTCAGGCCTTGCAGCGTGGCCGTGTTCAGACCGGCGATCTGGTTCGTCTTCAGTTCGGAGACGCCCGTCGTGCCGAGTGCTTGCAGGTTGGTCGTGCCGAGGCCGTTCAGTTGCGCCGTCGTCAGTGCGCCGACATCGGTCGAGCTCAGTGCGCCGATCTGGTCGGTGCTCAGGCCTTGCAGGCTAGCCGTGTTCAGGCCGGCCGTCTGTGCCGTCGTCAGTGCCGACACGCCGGTCGTGCCGAGCGCTTGCAGGTTGGTCGTGCCGAGGCCGTTCAGCTGTGCGGTCGTCAGTGCGGCGACGTCGAGCGTGCTCAGTGCGCCGATCTGGTCGGTGCTCAGGCCTTGCAGCGCGGCCGTGTTCAGACCCGCAACTTGTGCCGTCGTCAGCGCCGACACGCCGGTCGTGCCGAGTGCGCGCAGGTTGGTCGTGCCGAGGCCGTTCAGTTGCGCCGTGGTCAGCGCGTCGACGTCGGTCGTGCTCAGTGCGCCGATCTGGTCGGTGCTCAGGCCTTGCAGGCTAGCCGTGCTCAGACCCGCGACCTGTGCCGTCGTCAGTGCCGACACGCCGGCCGTGCCGAGGGCTTGCAGGTTCGCCGAACCCAGCGCGTTCAGCTGCGCGGTCGTCAGCGCGGCGACTTCCGTCGTCGTCAGCGACGACAGGTTGGTCGTGCCGAGGCCCGCCAATTGGGCGCTCGTCAGCGCGCGCACGTCAGCCGTGCTCAGCGAGCCGATTTGATCCGTCGTCAGGCCTTGCAGCGTGGCCGTGTTCAGGCCGGCGACCTGGTTCGTCTTCAGTGCCGAGATGCCGGTCGTGCCGAGCGCTTGCAGGTTCGTCGTGCCGAGACCGTTCAGTTGCGCGGTCGTCAGCGCGGCGACGTCGAGCGTGCTCAGTGCGCCGATCTGGTCGGTGCTCAGGCCTTGCAGCGCGGCCGTGTTCAGACCCGCGACCTGTGCCGTCGTCAGCGCCGACACGCCGGTCGTGCCGAGGGCGCGCAGGTTGGTCGTGCCGAGGCCGTTCAGTTGTGCCGTCGTCAGTGCGGCGACATCGGTCGTGCTCAGCGCGCCGATCTGGTCGGTCGACAGGCCTTGCAGGCTGGCCGTGCTCAGGCCAGCGACCTGTGCCGTCGTCAGCGCGGCGACGCCCGCCGTGCCGAGCGCTTGCAGGTTAGCCGAGCCCAGTGCGTTCAGTTGCGCGGTGGTCAGCGCGGCGACTTCCGTCGTCGTCAGTGACGACAGGTTGGTCGTGCCCAGACCAGCCAGTTGCGCGGTCGTCAGGGCGCGTACGTCGGCGGTGCCCAGCGAGTCGATCTGGTCGGTCGTCAGGGCCTGCAGCGTGGCCGTATTCAGACCCGAGACCTGGTTCGTCTTCAGTGCCGACACGCCGGCCGTGCCGAGTGCTTGCAGGTTGGTCGTGCCGAGGCCGTTCAGTTGCGCCGTCGTCAGCGCGCCGATGTCGCCGGTCGAGGCTGCGAGCTGGGCGATCTGGTCGGTCGTCAGGCCTTGCAGGCTGGCCGTGTTCAGGCCCGCCACCTGGTTCGTCTTCAGTTCGGAGATACCGAGCGTGCCGAGCGCCTGCAGGTTCGCGGTGCCCATGCCGTTCAGCTGCGCGGTCGTCAGCGCGGCGACGTCGCCCGAATTCATCGCGCCGACCTGGTCGGTCGACAGGCCTTGCAGGCTCGCCGTATTCAGGCCAGCCACCTGAGCCGTCGTCAGCGACGACACGCCCGAGGTGCCGAGTGCCTGCAGGCTGCTGGTGTTCAAGCCGTTCAGTTGCGCGGTCGTCAGTGCCTGGACGTCCGATTGCAGCGCCCCGAGCGCTTGCAGGTTCGTCGTGCCGAGGTTGTTCAGTTGCGCCGTGGTCAGAACCTTGAGCTGGACCGTTTGCAGGATCCCGATCTGGTTCGTGGTCAGGCCGACCAGCGCAGAGGTGCCGAGTGCGGCAACCTGCGAGGTCGACAGGTCCTTGATCTGGGTCGTCGACAAGCCCCCCAGCTGAGCGCTGGACAGCGCCGCAATAGCCGCGGCGCTGAGGTTGACGACGTAGGAGGCGTTGATCGCCGAGAGCTGGTCGGTTGAAAGCTGCTGGATGTCCGCGGTAGTCAGTGCCGCAATGTCGGCGCTGCCTAGCTGCTGGAACTGCGTCGTGGACATTGCCGCGACTTTGTCCGGACTCATCAGCGAGATGATAGATGTCATGACTTTTTAATCTTCAAATTTTGATCACCGGCCACCGCAGATCTCTTCCCGCCGCGCCATCACGCGAAAGATCGTGGCCAACATGCGAGAAACGTCCTCGCCCGCAGTGCTACCCGTAGTGCTATCAATCCGTTTCCAGCCAGTACCGGAAGGTGCTAACCCGAACGCTTCGACGCCTGGTTCCTTCTCTGAACCCATGCATTGGTGATATCGGCGGCGTTTACGAAACCTTTAGAGATGTCCGGTAAGGAAAAATGGCCGGCGTGAAAAGCCGTCGTGAAGTGACCCAGGCGGCGCCGGCCGGGCGTCGCCAATCGGCCGGAAAGCCGCACCAGGCCTGGAGTTTGACGTGGTGATGTCAAGTCACCGCGAATTCATCGTCGCAGTTGCGGCACTGCCGCACGACCGTTCGGCGATCGGGTGACAGCTATATGAAAAAGGTAATTTCTGCCGAACCGCCGAAGCGGCTCAAATCGCGCCGCGCGCGGCCGATATACAGGCCGGGTGCCTTGCCGCATGGCGGGGGGCGCCGTTAAAGTGCTCATTTCCAACACGGAGCGAAGATGCAATCCGCAGCGCCCTTTTTCTCGGTCATTATTCCGACCCATAAGCGGCCGGTATTATTGGAGCGCGCACTTAAATCGGTGAAGTCGCAGGACCCTTCGCTTCCGTGCGAAATCATTGTGGTGGCCGACGTCGCCAATCCCGCCGATGACGAGGTATGCAACCGCTTGCTAGGCGCCGGCGACATCCATATCCGCCGCAACGGGCCGCCGGGGCCGTCCCAAAGCAGAAATCTCGCGATCGGCCTGGCGTCGGGCCGCTACATCCTGTTTCTCGACGACGACGACGCGTGGCAGCCCGGTTTTCTCGCCCAGCTCGCGCAGCAGCAGGCGATCCAGGAAGACCGGCTGGTGTATTTCGACTGCATGATCGCGACCGAAAGCCGTGCCGAATCGCCGCCTCGCCGCCTTTCCGAAGAGCCGCTCGATCTATCGGGCCGCCTGAACGAGCTGATCTACGTGCGCAATCAGTTGCCGAATTCCAGCCTCGCGATTCCGCGCCGCCTGCTGACCAGCATCCGCTTCGATACCCATATGCGCGCGTACGAGGACTGGGATTTTCTGCTGAGCCTGTGCGAGAAGGAAATGGCGCGGCACGTGCCGGTGCAAGGCGTGATGATCTTTCAGGCCAAGGACGAATCGACCGATCATCGCGGCAAAAGCGATGGCGCGCGCGACCTCAATGCGTTGCTCGACTATCTGTATGTGTATCGCCGTCACCCGGCGCCGAGCGACGAAGCCCGCCAACACCGGGTTAATTTTCTGCAACAGATGGGCGTGAGTGTCGCTGGCGACCTGGTCTAGCTTTTCCGCTGCCGTCCTCGACGACACAACCCGCCCCGCTGAACAACCTTATCCGCCGCATCAACCGGCCGCCGATAATCCGCTCGAACCGTGAACGACATGACGACGCGAACCGCCATCCCCTTTCTTTCCATCATCATTCCCACCCATAAGCGCCCGGTTCTGCTGGAACGCGCGCTGTCATCGATCAAGTCGCAAACGAGCCCGTTCGCCTACGAGATCATCGTGATTTCCGACGAGGTCGATCCGGCCACCGACGAGGTTTGCCAACGCCTGCTCGGCCCGGACGATATGAAGATCCGGCGCAGCGGCGCGCCGGGCCCGGCATTGAGCAGAAATCTCGGCCTCGATCTCGCCTCCGGGCGCTACGTGATGTTTCTGGACGACGACGATGCGTGGCAGCCCGATCTGATGTCGCGGCTCGCGAGCCAGCAGGAAGTCATCGAAGGCCGCTTCGTTTATTTCGACTGCCTCGTCGTGACGGAAAACCGCGCCGGGCCGCAGCCTCAATTCATTTCCGAACGTCGGCTCGACGCGGCCGGCCGGCTCAACGAAATGGTGTTCGTGCAGAACCAGGTTCACATGTCGTGCCTGATGTTCCCGCGCGCGCTGATCGGCTCGACGCGCTTCGACCCGTTCATGCGGGCTTACGAAGACTGGGACTTCATGCTGGCGATCTATCGCAAGGAGATGGCGTCGCACGTTGCGCTGCCGTGCTCGATCGTCCACGAAATCACCGACGATTCGTCCGATCGGCGCGGCGACAGCAGCAACGCGACCAACGCGCACGCGATCATGGACTATCTGTATGTGTATCGCCGTCACCCGGCGCCGAACGATGCGTTGCGCCAGCAACGCGCGGCGCTGATGCAGCGGGTCGGGCTGGGGCTGCCCGCCGAGCTGCTGTGAGGTTGTGATGCGGTTGCAGTGAAGCCGCTGTAATTCCGCGTCCGCCATGACGACATGGCGGACGCGGGTCGCGCGAGCCGGGGCTTTACCCGCGCGCGCGATGCTTCTTCGTCGACGCCGCCTTCTTTGACTTCTGTCCCTTGGCTTTGGGCAACGCCGGCGCCGGCACCGGCGCGCTTTCCGGCACCGCCGCGCTT
This sequence comes from Paraburkholderia sp. ZP32-5, assembly GCF_021390495.1. Classification (NCBI taxonomy): domain Bacteria; kingdom Pseudomonadati; phylum Pseudomonadota; class Betaproteobacteria; order Burkholderiales; family Burkholderiaceae; genus Paraburkholderia; species Paraburkholderia sp. ZP32-5. The sequence goes on from NZ_JAJEJP010000001.1 coordinate 4,126,803, forward strand.
TCCGCCGCCGGCTTCGCGCGCGCCACAATCCACTGCGCGAGATGCACCGACACACTCGCCAATACCTGCGCCCAGTCGCCCGCGCGGGCCTGACGGAACAGCGTCAGATTCGGATACCACGGACTGTCCACACGCTCGTCGAGCCAGACCCATTCGGCGTCGAAGCGGCTCAGCAGCCAGACCGGCGTGCCGAGCGCGCCGGCAAGATGCGCAATCGCGGAATCGACGGTGATCACCAGGTCCAGGTTGGCTATCAGCGCGGCCGTGTCGGCGAGGTCGTTCAGTTCGCTCGACCAGTCGATCAACGCGGGCACCGGCGTTTCCAGCCCCTGGCGCAACGTGAAGTAGTTCGCGCCCGGCAGCGCGGGCAACGTCAGCATCTGCTCGACCGTCACCGAGCGGCGCAGATCCCGCCAGTGTTTCGGATGGTCGTCCCAGTACAGGCCGACGCGCAATCCGGTGTGCGGCTCCAGACGTTCGCGCCAGCGGGCCACATCGGCCGCGTCGATATGCACATAAGGCACATCGGCCGGAATGCGCGACAGCGTCGTGCGGAACGCGCCGATCAGGTTATGCATCGGCACGCGGGCGTCAACCGTCGCGGGCAGTTGCCCGATGCCGACCACTTCATCTACACCGTCGATACCTCGCAGCACCCGCGCGAGTTCATCCGGGCATTCGAGAATCACGCGCGCGCCCTGCTCGTTGAGCAATTTCGCGTAGCGTGCGAATTGCAGCGTGTCGCCGGCACCGCCGTCGGCGGTCAACACGATCGTGCGTCCATCCTGGCGAATCGGCTCACCGGCCGCATCGGTGAACAGGCCGGTCTGCTCGCGCAACTCCGGTGCATGCGCATGCCAGACCCAGCGGATTTCGCTCGCGCCGCTCTCATAGTCGCCCTTCTTCCACAACAGACGACCCCGGAGAATATGTGCCTCGATGTGCTCAGGGTTCAGCACCAACGCATGCGACAGATAGGCAAGCGCGTCATCGATACGATTAGCGGCCTGGCAGTATTTGCCGAGCAGGCAATAGACCTGGTCCTGCGTCGAGAACAGCGCCGCCTTGCTTTCCAGCAGCGAGATCGCCGCATCCAGTTCGTCCAGCACCACATAGACATCGCACAGCGCCGACACGACCCGCGAGTCGTCGGGCAGCACCTGCAGCGCGCGCTCGTACATGTCCTTCGCTTCGCCGAAGCGACCGCTTTCGGCCAGCAGCATCGCCAGGTTCTGCAGCGTGCCCGGATCGTCCTGCTTGATCGACAGCGCTTGCCGCAGCAGACGTTCGCGCTTCTCGCTCGATAGCAGCAACGCGAGATTGTTCAACGCGGGCAGATGTTCGGGCTGATGCTGCAGCACCGCCTTGTAACCTTCGAGCGCTTCGTCGGTTTGGCCAGCCTGATGATGAATCGTGGCGAGCGCGAACGTGGCCTCGACGCTATCCACGGCGCTCCCGGCCTCTGCCGCGCGCTCGCGCTTTCGCAACACCAGTTCGATTGCCGATTCGGCGAGACCGTACGACGACTGATCGAAACGCGCCTCGCCCTGCTTGAACGCGGCATCCAGCTTTTCGATCTTCAGCACTTCGACTTCGTCCTGAAAATGCATCGACAGCTTCAACAGGCTGATCGAACGCGGCGACCAGCTTGCCGGCTTATGGATCGTGAACGACCACTTGTGGTCAGTATTGAACGTCGACGGCCAGACGCCCTGCTCGTACAGGTCTTCGTCGGGCGCGGTGATGATCAGATGGCCGCCCGGTTTGCAGATGCGAATCCAGTTGCCGAGTGCCTGCAGCGGATCGTCCATCCGCGCCAGATAGTGGCTCGCGTGCACGAAGTCGTACGTGTCGTCCGCGACGCTTCCCATCAACATCGCGTCGCCATCGGACTGCTGCCAGTTGCGCAGCGACTTCACCAGCGGAAAGAAAGAGGACAAGCTCGACAACGATCCGGGTTCCGTACTGATATCGATGCCGTCACCCGACAGCCAACGCGTAAAGAAGCGTTGGTCGTTGCCACGACGAAGCATTTGCTTGGCTATTTCGTTCGCCATATCTGGTGCCTTTTAAATTTGGCTTTTTAAATTTGCTTTGAATTTGCTTTTTAGTTTGCTAACCGCGCGCCGGCTCGCTGGGTCTGTCAAGCCGCTGTCAAACCGCTATCAAATCAGAACCACCCACTTCGGATCGAGTACTTCCCATTCGATCCGCTGTATCAATCTTTCGTACGCCTGCGACAGGAAACCCCAGATGATCTGGCATTCCGGTTGGGCCAGCCGCCATGTGGTTTCGTAGACTTCGTCGAGCAAGGGTTTGACGGATGCGACGTTTCGATAGCCGATCAGCCCTGTATTCATGATGCGGTTCGACATCGACAGACCTCGGGCCGCGATCTCACGCTCCAGCCATGCGACCGTCTGCGGCATCGTGCTCGCGTAGCGTTCCCACTCCATCGCCTGATCGATTTCGTCCTGGATCGACAGCTTGACGCGCGGCGTATTGCGGATCAACACCGCTTTGCCTTCCTCGAAATTGCCGACGATGTACTCGACGTGGCGTTTATCGAGCGCGAACTTGTGATCGCAGTAAATGATCAGCTCTTCCGCCGCGTATTGCGGAAACGCGTCGAAGAACTGCAGATACTTGATGTACTTCGACTGCAGCGACGCAAACCGGTAATCGTCCGTCATCGGGTGCGTCTTCACGAACTCGAAGATCCAGCCTTTCGCTTCGGCGGCTTTTTTCAGGTTGCGGTTATTGGAGAAGAACACGCAGCGCATGCCCGGAATGGCGTCGTGAACCTCGCTGAAAATCGCGCCGAACAGGCAACTGATGATCAACGGTCCGTTGCCGCGAACCGGTGCCGGCATCGCGTTATCCGCGCGCTGCGGATGACGTGCTTCGAGTGCGGCGATCTTTTGATCTCTGCCGGCCACGGCCTGCTTGAAGATCTCCAGATGCTGGTTCAGTTGCGCGATCGCGGCATTGCGCTCGGCGATGTGGTGATAGACCCGCGCTTCGTAGCGCAGCATCGGCGCGACGTCGGTCAGGAACTGTTGCGCGTCGTCGAGCGCGGTATCGAGCGCCGGGGCGCCGCTTGCGCCGTCGCGGCACACGGCATCGAGCGCGCCGTAAAGTTGTCTGAGCGCGCGCGGCGCCGCGCGAACCAGATTCAGATCCTGCGGCTGGAAGCGCGTGTGGCGCAGGCCGTCTTCCAGAAACGTCGCGCGATATTCGTCGAAGCGTTGCGGGTCGAGCGGCAGCGACAGTTGCGCGGCGATCCGCTCCAGTTCGGCGGCGGGCTGGTCGAGCAGGCAGTCGTAGTCGACGATCACGCGCTCACGGTCGCGGGTTTCGACGAGCGACGGCACCACATGTTCGAGCCACAGATGCAGCGCCTTTTCTTCGGCCATACCGTCGCGCTTGGCCAGCGAGCGCGCAACGCTGAGCGGATGCCGCACCGACAGCACGTACTTGACCGGCACGCCGACGCAGTCGAACACCGGTTTCCAGAATTTGATCAGCCGCGACAGGCGCGGGTCCTTCATCGCGAAGACCTTGCCGGCGCATTTGCCGCGCAGCGTCATCAGCGCCTCGGTCTGAAATGCGTCGAGCCGCTCCGGCGGGATCCGGGACAGGTCCAGTTCGCCCAGCGTGTGCCAGTCCATGCCGGCTGCCGCCATCAGTTCGACGTTGAGCTTGACGATGTCGTAGTCTTCGAAGAAGCCCTTGTCGTTGTTGCCGTCGGCGGCCGGCAGCAGGCGATTGCCCAGATCGGCGCCCAGCGCCGTCATCGCGCGAGCCGTCGCACTGGTCCCGCTTCTGTGCATACCGAGCACGACGAGCAGCATGCCCGTCTGGGTCGTCGCACCGCTGCCTTCAGTCATTGAATGAATTTCCCGAATCGATCCTGGATAACAGCGCTCGTCCTGCCGGACGACAAACCGTCTGCCGCTCTGATGTGGCCGCCCGGGCGATCGGCGGGATGCCGGCGGCGGCCATCCGGATTGCCTTTGCGCGCGCGTGACGGGGGTTCGCCCGCGTTCATCACAAGCGCTTTGCGCCGACACTTCCGGATGCTCAGCGGATTATGACAAGCCTGTCACGCGCGCAAATCACGAATTAGAGCCCGAAACCTGTGGCTGTTTGCCGGGTGACGGGTCGGGCGGCGGCTTGCGTGGGAATGGGGGGCGGAACTGAGTGACGAGCGAGCGCCGCTTTGTCGGTACATCGCGGCGCGCTGGCGACTGGTCGTGATTGGTCGCGGTCGGATCGGGAAAGCGCGGAGTGGTGAAGGAGACCGGCGCTGCCGCGCTCGGTCCCTTCGCGTTGCGACTGCGGCGCTCAGGCCGCTTCGAAGCGCATCACGTACTGCATCGGCAGTGCATCGGCTTCGGCCTGCTCGGGATCGACGCCGAGCGCCTGGGCCAAGCCCTTGATCCACGGCAGTGCGGCGGCGCGCTGCGGTTCGTCGAAGATGCGCGGATGGCCAGCCACCAGCCGATAACCGCAGCCGTCAAACATTTCGAGGATGGTCTGGCGGGTAAACCAACGCAAGTGCGTGCGGTCCAGCAAGCCGCCCTCTTCGTAGCGCAGCGCGCCGATCGCGAGCCTCGCCTGCACGCTCCAGTGCTGCATGTTGGGCAGGCACACCGCCACGCTGCCGCCGGGCGGCAGCACGGCGCGGATACGCTTGAGCACCTTCCACGGATCGGTCAGGTGCTCCAGCACGTCGCCGAATACCCAGCACTGGCGATCGGAGAACTGCTGGAACGCGGTCTCGGGGATCGCCTCGACGTCCAGCGCGTAGACCGCATCGCAGTGCTGCATCGCCGAGCGCGCCGCTTCCTCGCGGATTTCAATCCCAACCACGTGACACTGCGCGTTGCGCCGCTTCAGCGCGGCCGCGAGGCCACCGACGTTACATCCGACCTCGATAACGCGCTGCGTCTCCGGCTGGATCACGTTCAGCAGATCGGCATTGAACGGGATGCCGGTCGTGTCGTATTGCCCGCTCTTGCGGATGTCGCGATCGGGACTATCGAGGTTGTAGCTACCCGAGCGCTGCACCGTGCCTTGCCACGGGTGCGAAATAAACACCGGCTCAACAGGATTGGCAAAATCGTGCTCGACCCACCGCACGTCGCCGAGCAGCTCGGCCGACTTGCCCGCATCGTGGATGGCCTGCATCGCCGCCAGCATCGGCGCGCCGTGCTTGAACGGCAACGGCCATTGCAGCATCACCGCCGGATGACACAGCATGCAGGCCGGATGCAGGTACAGCAGGCTGGGATCGGCAGGCTCGCCTTCGCGCACGTTGATGCCGTCGGGGCGCACCGACATCACGCAGCCGACGCCGTACATGCCGGGCTGCAGCTTCGCCAGCAGATCTTCGAGCATGCCGGGCTTGAGCAGCGTCACGTCGCTGTCGAGAAACAGGCAGCGTTCGCCGAGCGGCAGGTTTTGCAGCGCCCAGGCGATGCCCGGGCCGTGATGAATATTGAAGCCATGCGCGTGCAGTTCCACGCCGGGGATACCTTGCAGTCCTTCGCGCAGCGCGTCCACTTGCGCGCTATCCGAGCCATCCACGATATGAATGGGGTTGGCCGGATAGAAAGCGCGTATCGAGCGCACGAGGTTGCAGACCAGATCCGGCGTGTTGTACGAGACGGTGACGATCGGGACGTTGTTTGGCATGGGTAGGGATTGCGCCGGCACGATAAGCCGGCGCGTTTTCCGGTTGCGGCGATTTTGCGGATTGACTTCGTCCAACCGTGGTCGGGTCTGTCTTAGCGTCTGTCCTGTGTGGGCCCCGGCCGTGGCGGCGGTCCTCTATGGCGTCGCACTGTATCACGAGTTTGCGGCACTCGAAAAAGCGCGGCGGGGCCCGGCACTAACGCGTCAACGTGATCGACAGATAGGTCACGTAGAGCACGCCACACACCAGCAGCGCGCCGACACGCAAGCCTTGCTCGCGTACGTTGATACGCAGCCATGCGGCGGAGGCAAGCGTGATCGCGACACCGGTCAGCACTTCGATGCGCGGCGTCCACGGCGTCAGCAGAATGCCGATCGCAGGCAGCAGCGTGCCCTGAAACACCATCGCGCCGGTGATGTTGCCGAACGCGAGCGTGTCCTTGCCGCGCCGGATCCATAGAATGCTGTTGACCTTCTCCGGCAATTCCGTCGCGATCGGAATGATCAACAGCGACAGCAGCAGCGGCGATACACCCACCGCTTCGGACACGCCGCGCACGCCGTGAATGAAGCCTTCCGCGCCCCAAACCAGCAACGCGACCGCGAGCGCCAGTTGCAGCGCGATCGTCGCGAGATTGGTCGGCAATCCGATACGCGCGAGCAGCATCTTGCCCGGCGCCTCGGTGCCGTGCCCGGCGTCGACGAGCTGACTCGACGCACGGAACGTCATCACCACATAGACGACGTAGACGCCCACCAGCGCCACGCTGAACAGCGCGCGCACGATCAGTTGCTCATGCGGCACGTACATCGCCACGGCCGCCAGCGCGAACGCGCACAGGAAGTAGTTCAGATCGCGCGTGAAGCCGGTGCGCTCGGGCGCGACCCAGCCCTGCACGCCGCGTGAGCGCAGCACCGCGAGTGTCATCAGAAACGTCGACAGCGTGGAGAGCATCAGCGGCGCGCCGAGAATCGCGCCGACACCGATCTCCTCGTTGACCGTGCCGCCGGCCTTGCTGCCGGCGATCGCGAGCAACGGCACCAGCGTTTCGGGCAGCGCGGTGCCGACCGCCGCGAATAGCGAGCCGGTCACGCCTTCCGATATTTTCAGACGTTCGCCCAGATGTTCGAGCGCATTGGTGAAGAGTTCGGCCGCCACGAGGATGACGACCAGCATGATCGCGAGTTCGAAGACGAGACCGGTCATGCGGCACTCCCGGCGCATGCCTGATGAGCACGGCTGGCTGGACGGAAAACACACGAGGGGACTGCCGGCGGGCAACGATGATTCACAGGGCAACTCCGTGGTCGGACGCAGGTAACGAACCATGACGCACCGCCACTCGTCCGACCAGAACGAGGCAGTGCGTCAATAGTCTCGCCAAACCGACCTGGTCGAACGCGCCATGGCCTGCAGGCCAAGTATGTTGACGCGCTCTCCTTCATGCGATGAAGGAAGGCTACTCCCTAGTGACCGGGGGATTCTATCGGCAAGGGGCGGCTTTCAGCAAGCTTGTAGGCGTCTGTGGGCTGCGTCGGCAATGCAGGCGGTGTTGGCGATGTTGGCGCCGTGAAGTAATTCGCAACCTGTCGCTAGTCGCGTGACAGCGGCTGCCGACCAAATGCAAAAAAGCCGCATTGCGGCACCGCGAAAGCATCCACGGCAACCGCAAGCGGCCATCTATTCGGGCACGCAATGCGCGTTCGCATCGCCCGCCCGCTGCACAACAGCGGCTTACGTCGGCGCCGCCACCACCGTCACTGCCGGCGTATTCACCGCCACCGTCACCACCTGGGTGCTGGCGATCGCAGTCGCCGCCGTCGGCACCACACCCGCCGGGCTCACCGGAGCAAGCTTGCGGAAGTTGCAGGTCAGCAGCGTCGGCGTCAGCGTGATCACGCTGTAACCCTGCGCGTTGGTGTTCGCGTAGGTCAGCCAGCTGTTGTTCGACGTCAGCGTCGTGTCGAGGCTGTTGAAGGTGCCGTTGGTCGCCAACTCATTCAGCCAGCCCGTGTTGTTCGCGGGGTTGTTCACGAAGCCCACGTACGAGGTGAACAGCGACGTGCTCGAGATACCGGCCGTCACCAGATCGACCATCACGGGCTTCGGTGTAGCGGCGTCGAAGTCGTCCATCACGGTACCGGCGGCGAACGCATTCAGGTCGCCGGTCAGCGCCACCACGTTGTTGATGCTGTTGTCCGCGAGGAACGCCATCAAATTCAGACGCTCGGCGTTGTAACCGTCCCACTGGTCGGCGTTCATCAGCATCGTGGTCAGCGTCGAGTACGGCGGCAGCATCGCGTTCAGCGCGGCGATCGTGTCCTGAACGTCGGCTGTCGGGAAACCGAGGCCCCCCGGCCCCGGCCCCGCGAACGCGCTCAGATTCGCGAACGGCGCGGGGATCAGGTTGCCGGCCACTGCGGCGGCCAGGTCCGCCTGGATCGCCGTATGGAACCCCGCCTCGAACGGCGTGAGGCCGCTTGTGGTTTGCAGAACGGCCTGGGTCAGCGCGTTCGTCAGCGCGGCCATCAGATCCACTTCCATGCGCAGCAGCGACACGTCGTTGCCCCACAGCTTCCACGTGGTCTTCGCCGCGCTCATCTGGCTCTGCCACCATTGACGCTGCGTGTCGCCCAGCATCGTCACCGGCGTCAGCGCGCCGCCGCTAGTGGTCAGGCGCGCCTGTTCGGCCGCGGCCACCGTGGCCTTCGGCACGAAGTAACGGGCACCGATCGGATTGCCCGAGGTCGTCTCGGCCACTTCGTGAGCGGCGCGGTACAGACGCTCGTCGGTCATCACCAGCGTGGCCAGATCGCCGAACGTGAACGAACGATAGATCTGGATGTTCTGGAACGACGGATTGTCGGCCGTGAACGTGACGTCGGCCGGCATGAATTCGAACCACGCCTGGTTCGCGCTGCGGCGGCGCGCGGTCTGCTCGGCTTCGGCGGACGTGTAGGTCTCGTGATCCTGCCAGCAATCGTCGGAAAACTCGTGGTCGTTCCAGATCGCGATCATCGGCCAGTTCGCGTGCAGACGCTGCAGGCGCGGGTCGCTGCGGTACGTCATGTACAGCGTGCGGTAGTCGGCGAGCGTGGTCGCGTAGGTCGAACCGTCGGGCAGCGCGGTGCCGTTGGGCAGCTTGATGGGCGGATGCTGCGGGTCGGTTGCCGGCGTAACCGGCAGCGTGATGCCCAGTTGCTCGTACACATAGTTGCCCACGTGCACGATGAAACTGATGTCTTCGTTCTGCATCGCGTCGAATGCAGCCCAGTGATTCACGCTCCAGTCCTGGCAGTTGATCACCGCGAAATTCAGCTTCGCGAGCGACTGGCCCGCCGCCGGCAGCGTCCACGTGCGGCCCGTCGTGCTGGTCACGCTGCCTACCGTGAAGCGATAGTAGTAAATCGTGTTCGCGCTCAGGCCGGTGACCTTGTGGCGCAGCGTGTAATCCCAATCCGGCGTCGCCGACACCGTCGTATTGACGACCAGCGCGCTGAAGTCGGCGGTGGTCGATACCTGCACGCCGACGTTGACCGGGTTGGTGCCGTCGGCGCCGTCGACGCGCGTCCACAGCACGACGCTATCCGGTTGCGGATCGCCGGAGGCCACGCCCAGCGAAAACGACATGGGTTTCGCCGTGCCGCCGGTACCGCCGCCGCCGGCGTTGTTCGTGGTGCTCGTCGAGACGTCGCTGCCACCACATGCGCTCAATAGCGTGGTGCTCGCGACCGACATCGTCATGAAGCTGCCCCACTTGATAAATTTACGGCGATCCATTTTCAACCCGTCAATAAGTCAGTTTTCGAAGAGAACTCGTCGGCTCACAATCGGGTTCAAAAACAATTCAATCCCCGGCCCGAAAGCGATTCGTGCGGCATTAAGACATTGGCGTATGTCTCCTTAATGACAGCTTTCGTGCCTTACCTAGCCCTATTTCATTTCACTGAAATGCCTTCATTTAGCCATACCTATTAATTTATTGAATAAACCTAATATGTTTTTTTATAAATCGATCATTTGAATTGAAAATCGCAGGCTTTCGTCATCGATCTGACACGCATGAATGATGCAAGGTGCGACAAGGCTTTCGTCATCTAGCTGAAATCCGGGCTGAATACCATCCGTCGCACCGCTAGCAAGCTCCAATTGCGCGGCGCCCTGACACGAATCTGTAAAAGAGCGCGTAAAAATTCGTAATCGTTAGCCTGACCGATTGATAACGATTTCAATATTTTTTCTCGCCATTGTCATTATTTCGCCGTGAACCGCCGCTTTCTCATTGCGGTTCAATTCCGATAACTCACATTTAAAATCGAGATGCGCGCCCGCCGACTCCATGCGCTGCTAGTCAGCCTGACTTTCGCGATTGCCGCCTGTAGCGGCTCAAAAGATTCAACCACTCAGACACAAAATGGCAACGGAAATAGTGGCGGCAATACCGGCAGCACCAGCAATGCGCTGAAAGTCAGCGAAACGCCCACGCAATTCGTCGTCAGTAACGCTCAAACGAGTTTCACGCTGAGCCGCTCGGGCTGGCATCTGCAATGGACCACCGCCGCCGGCAACACGCTGATGCAGGACGCCGCGACGAGCGGCCCGGTGGCCCAGGTCAATCCCGACTACGCGAAATTCAACGATCTGCTCAACGGCATCGACGAGGCGTATCCGGGCCTGCCGCAGGTCAGCTATCGGCCGCTGTCGTATCTGACCGGGTCGCAGTGGCACTACGCGACCGGCGCGCAATCGGTACAGGTATCGGGCGATACCGCGACAGTGGCGGTCACGACCGATGACGGCCTCGGCGCGGCACTGACACTGACGTTCGCGAGCGACGGTACGGTCAAGGTCCACTACGCACCGGCGGCACCGAACGTCACCGCTGTTTCGACATCGTGGGATAGCCCCGCAAGCCAGGCGTATTTCGGCGGCGGCCAACGGTTCTCGTCGGTCAACATGCGCAACACCGCACTGCCGCTGTGGATCAGTCATGGTCCCGGTTCGAACCGGCAGACGTCGACCAATGAAATCGTGTCGCCGTTCTTCTGGTGTCCGTGCGGCTGGGGCGCGGCGATCAATTCGGATGCGCGCGGTGAAATCGTGTTTGCGCGCAGCGACCAGCGCCCCGACGCGGTACGCGCGACGATCGAGAACAACGCGCTCGATCTGGTCTACTACGACGGCACGCCGGCACAAATGCTATCGGCGTACATCGGCCGCGTCGGCGGTCCGCAATGGACTCCGCCCGACTGGATGTGGAAGCCGATGGTCTGGCAGGACGGCGACACCAGCACGCAATCGGTCAATGATCTGGTCGACGGCATGCAGAGCCGCAATATCCCGCTCGGCGCGGTATGGCTCGACAATCCGTGGGACAACGGTCAAGGCAGCTTCGACTTCAACCCGACCCAGTTTGCCGACCCGGACGCGCTGATCTCGCAGATCCACGGCAAGGGCGTGCGCCTGATGGTGTGGCTGTCGCCGTATGTGAACGGCACCTACCAGACCAGTTACGAGAGCAAAGCCTGGACCATCACCGGCACCCGCTCCGATAACAACGAAGAGACCTATTACCCGCCGCGCGGACTGAGCGTGCACGTCGACTTCACCAACCCGGCGACCTATTCGACGTGGCGCGACAGCCTGCAGGCGCTGATCCGTCGCGGTGTCGATGGCGTCAAGGTCGATCGCGGCGAGGAAGATCTTTCCGACACGTCGGTCTGGGAAAACGGCTTGCCGAACCGGCTCAATCACAACGCGTATATCGACGATTATCACCACGCGATTTTCGACGCGTTCCATGCCGAACGTCCGAACGACGATTTCGTGATTCTCGCGCGCGGCGGCTGGAACGGTTCGGCGCGCTGGGCCGGACATTGGGAGGCGGACAATCAGAGCCAGCCTGGTGAACAAGGCTTGACGCAGGCGCTGCGCGCGTTGCTGTCGCTATCGATGAGCGGCTTTGCGTTCACCGGCGGCGACGTCGGCGGCTATGTCGGTGATCGGCAGAACACCGGTGTCGCGGGCTTCAACAATCCCGATCTGACGCCGACGGAAGGCACGTATATCCGCTGGACGGAACTGGGCGCGCTGTCACCGGTGATGCAGACGCCGGTGCCGCCGTGGTGGGTCACCGATCACGCGATCACCGTGTATCGCCGCTATGCGACGCTGCATGATCGTCTGGTGCCGTATATCGCTGCCGCCGCGCGTCAGACGATTGCCGATGGCACGCCGATCGTGCGGCCGCTGCCGTATGCGTATCCGAGCGACGCCAATGCGGTTGCCGCCGACGACGAATATCTGTTCGGCCCGGACCTGCTGGTCGCGCCGGTGACGTCGACGCTGTCCACCGTCGGGATCGGCACGCGGCACGTCTATCTGCCGGCGGGCACGTGGCACGACTTCTGGACCGGTGCCGTGTATCAGGGGCCGCAGTCGCGCACGATCCTTCCGGATGTGGATACGTTGCCGCTCTATGTTCGTGATGGCGCGACGTTGCCGGCGGGCGTGAGCGCGGCGGAGTTGCCGTAACAGCGAGCGCGGGGAGCGTTGTTTCCGGGCGCTCCCCGCGGCCCGATTTCATCCCGGCAGCCATACCAAAGCGGCATGGCTTCCGATCACCCAAAGGTTTTTTACAAAAGCGGGGCATTGACGCACAGTTCTGACCATCGACCGTATTGCACAACGCATAAAAGGAACATCGATGGAGACACGTCAATGAAAGCGGGCCGGATCGTTATTTACCTGTTGCTGTTTTCCGGATGCTCGATCAACTACATCGATCGCGTCGTGCTGTCGGTGGCGGCTCATCCGATTGCGCAGGAGTTCGGATTGTCGACGGTCCAACTGGGCTATCTCTTTTCGGCATTCCTGTGGACCTATCTGATCTTCGTGTTGCCTTGGGGCATGTTGGTCGACCGCATCGGCACGAAGCGCTCCACCGCGTGGGGCATGGCAATCTGGTCGTTCGCGACCGTGCTGACCGGCGTCAGCGGCGGCTTCGGTTCGGCGATCCTGTCGCGACTGCTGATGGGTTTCGGCGAAGCCTCGACCTATCCGGCCGGTGCCCGCACGATTCGCGAATGGATGCCGGCTCGCGAACGCGGCTTCGCGACGACGGTGTTCAACTGCGGCGGCTACGCGGGACCGGCGATCGGCTCGATCCTGATGGGCACGCTGGTCAGCGCAATGGGTTGGCGCGGCGGCTTTTTCGTGTCCGCGGCAATCGGCTTCGGCTGGATGCTGATCTGGCTGATCGCATATCGCTCGCCTGAGAAAGCGCGTTATATCGGCGACGAAGAACGGGCGATGATCCTCGCCGAGCGCGGCGGCAGCGCGCAAGCATCGGCGAGCGCGCCGTTGTCCGCGCTGCTGCGCTGCACGAGCCTGTGGGGGCTCTTTATCGTGCAGGGCTGCGCGGTCTACACCGTCTATCTGTTTCTGAGCTGGCTGCCGAGCTATCTGCAAAGCGCTCACGGATTGTCGGTGCTGAAGACCGGTTTCTACACGGCCGTGCCGTATGCGGTCGCGGTGCCGGGCACGATTTTCATGGGCTGGCTCAGTGACCGCCTGCTGCGCAACGCACCCGTCAATTCAGGACGCCGCCGCAACATGGTCGCGCTGCTGTTGCTGTGCTCGGCCTGCATTCTGGTGACGCCGCTGGTCCACAACACCTTCGTCGTGCTCGCGCTGTTCTCGTTCTCGCTGACGAGCATCGGCAGCACGGTCGGGCTGAATATCGCGCTGCTCAGCGATCTGCTGCCCAATCCGGCCAACACCGGGCGCGCGCATGGTTTCCTCGTGACCGGCGGCAACCTGTTCGGCGTGCTCGCGCCGATCGCGACCGGCTACGTGGTGTCCTTCACAGGCAGCTATAGCGCGGCGTTCGTGATCGCCGGCATCCTGCTGGTGGTGGGCGCGACCGTGTGTCTGACGATGACCCGCAAGCCGATTGCACCTGCTACCGCATCCGGCGACGTGCAGATCAGCACGACTTCAGGAGCGAACGTATGAGCGCGGCCGACGACAAGGACAGCATCAGGGAACTGTTGGCCCGCTACTGCTTCCTGCTCGACGATTATCGATTGAGCGAATTCGCCGCACTGTTCGCCGCGGATGGCACATGGAGTTCGCGCAACGGCACGGCCACCGGCCCGCGTGCGATCGAACAATTGCTGACGTCGCTGGTTCCGGTGCCGGGACCCGGCACGCGCCGCCGGCACCTGACGACCAACATCCTGATCGATCTGCGCGGCGATACAGCGACGGTCCGCTCGTATTTCATGGTGGTTCGCGACAGTGCGAACGGACCCGCGATCGCGGTGGCCGGCCGCTATGAAGACGAAGTCGTGCGAGTCGATGGGCAGTGGTTTTTCCAGTCGCGCCGGCTGTCTCACGACATCGCCGGCGAGAGCGGTCTGCTACCCGCCGGCGGGCCAAGTCCCACGAGCTGACAGCGCGGCCATAACCGGCCGCTAGCTAGTGAGTCCGCGCAAAGCAGGACTCCTCTCACGCCCAATTTTTTCAACCTCGACAGGCTGCGTGTGCGCGCACCGCCGGCCGGGGCGCGCTCGTGCCAGCTCATCCGTCAGCAGGCCGCGCACTCGCCCTTGCCGTTTGGCACCGTCGCCACACGGCCAATTCAAATCAAAGGAGACATGGAACGTGCGAACCACTTTTCGCATCCGCTCGATCGGCCTGCTGCTCGGCACCACCTGCGGCCTGGCCGTTCACGGCGCAGCCTTCGCGCAAGGCTCGGTCACGCTGTACGGCATCCTCGATAACGGCATCACGTACACGAACAACGCGGGCGGCCACTCGACGATCATGCAACAGGACGGCAACAACACCGGCGCGAACGGCAGCCGCTTCGGCCTGCGTGGCACCGAGTCGCTTGGCGGCGGCCTGAGCAGCCTGTTCGTGCTCGAAAACGGTTATACGCTGCCGAACGGCGGGCTTCAGCAAGGCGGCCTGCTGTTCGGGCGTCAGGCTTACGTGGGGCTCAGCAACAGCGTCGGCACGTTGACGTTGGGCCGCCAGTACGACTCGCTGGCCGACTACGTGCAGCCGCTGTCGGCCGCCGCGCAGTGGGGCGGCTACATGATGGGTCACGCGGATGAGGTCGATAACATCGTCGACACGAACCGCCTCAACAATGCGATCAAGTTCAATACGCAACGGTTCGGCGGCGTGCGCTTCGGCGGCGTTTATAGCCTCGGCGGCGTGGCCGGCGATGTGACGCGCAATCAGGTATTCGCGCTCGGCGCCGATTATGCGAACGGTCCGCTCGCGTTGGCCACTGCGTACCTGAACGCGCGGGACCCGAATTACGGTTTCTTCGGCGGCAACGGCAATGCATTGACGCCGAGTTCCGTCACCAGCTCCGGTGCGCCGAATACCAACAACATCGGCAGCACGCGGCCAGCATTTTCAGGGTTTGCCTCGGCGGGCACCGAGCAGATTGCCGCGGCAGCGGGAGCCTATGCGTTTGGCGCAGCCCGCGTCGGCTTGATCTACTCGAACGTGCGTTTCAGCAATCTCGGTGCACTGGCGGTATCGGGCACGCCGACGTTCTCGCCCGGCAGTTCGACGTCGTTCAACAGCGTCGAGCTCAACTTCAAGTATCAACTGACGACGTCCGTGCTGCTCGGTGCTGCGTATAACTGGGTCAAGGGCGGATCGGTGACGACGGCGAGCGGCAAGGAACTCGGCGCGACTTACAACCAGATCGCGGCCGGCGCCGATTATTTCTTCAGCAAGCGCACCGATGTCTATGCGGTCGGTGTCTATCAGCATGCGAGTGGGACGGATTCGACGGGGCAGCAGGCGCATGCATCGATCGATGGGTTAACGCCGTCGTCGACGAGTAACCAGCTGGCGCTGCGTGTTGCATTGCGCACGCGCTTCTGACGAGCGAGGCTTTGCGTTTGTTGCCAGTCGGTTGATGTAGGCGAATATCGGCGAAGGCCCGGCGAAACAGATGTTTCGCCGGGCCTTCGTGGTTTTGCCTGTGGTTGTGGTGGTTGGCGTTATTAGTACGGCGTTGGCGGATTTTCGATCAGTACGCAGTGCGGGTGAGTGTCGTGCGAGGGGCCATTGTCACGAGCAGGATCGCGTGCATGCAGGCTCAAGTGGACGATGAAACAGCGGACGACACCACGTCATGCTCACCACTCCGCTTCGCCTCGCAGCGCCGCACGAAATCCGCGATGCCGCTCGCAAGCGGCAACGGCGCCTGCACGGACGCGAGATGCGCGCAGTCCAGCTCGGCAAATTCAATCGCAGCGCGACTGCCCCAGCGTGCCGCGAACTCGGCGACATGCGCGGGCGGACGCAGCGGATCGTGCGTGCCGGCCAGCATCAGACACGGTGCGCTACAGCCCGCGAGCGTGTCGAGCAGTTGCGCATCGCCGAGCGCGCGGTTGGCGAGCCCATACGAGACCGGATCGTTGGCGAGAAAGCGCGAGCGATACGCGGCGAAGATCGCCGGATCTTCGCGCCGACGAATCACGGGCGGATAAGAGCGCTCGAGCGTCGCATCGACGATCGCGCGCATTCCGTGCGCCGCCGCCAGTTCGGAGCGTTGTTCCAGATAGCGCCGCCGTTCGGCATCGGCACCCAGCGCCGGCGCGCACATCACGAGGCCCGCAACCCGTTGCGGATGACGCGCGGCATACACGAGCGAGATCACCGCGCCGGCCGCGGTGCTGACGAGCCAATAGGGACCGGGCAGCGCGGCGGCATCGATCACGGTTTCGAGATCGTCGGCCAGTTGTTCGACGCTCACCGCGTCGCGCACCTTCTCCGACGCGCCGTGGCCGCGCTGATCGAAACGCAGCAGCGTGAAGTCACTCGCGAGAGGATCGATGACGGCGTCCCAGCTCGCAAGACTGCCGCCGAGCTCGTGAAGCAGGATCATGCTGCGCGGACCATGCCCGTCGATGGCATAGCGCAAACTGATAGAAGCGTGATGGGTCCAGCGGAACTTGAAGGTCATTGCACTCGAAGGAAACGGGCCTGTTTGCACGATACTGTGCACCGCGCCCCGCGCATTGACAAAAACCGTTTTGCGATGACAACCTATGCCGCTTCAGCATGGGTCGCAGCCGGCCACCTTGGGAGAGAACAGCATCGACATCCGCGAATTACGCTACTTCCTGCAGATTGCGCGGGCCGGCAGTTTCAGCCGCGCCGCCGCCGAACTGTATATCGCGCAGCCGGCGCTGAGCCGGCAGATCACCAAGCTCGAACAGGAACTGGGCGTCGAGCTGTTCGTGCGGCACGGCCGCGGAATCAAGCTGACGACAGCGGGCGCGATGCTGCTGGAACGCGCGGAAATGATCACGCATTACGTGCGGCAGACGCACGAGCAGGTCCGTGCCGCCGGCGACGGCCTAAGCGGCCATATCACGATCGGCATGCCGCCCGCGATTGGCGTGCCGCTGCTGCCACGTGTGATCGAGTCGTATGCGGCGCGCTGGCCCAATGTGTCGATTCACGTGCGCGAGGGTTTGAGCACGTCGTTGCAGGAATGGCTGCTCGATCGCCGCGTGGACGTCGCGATCGTCTACAACCAGCCGCCGCTCGACGCGCTGGAGATCGCGCCGATGTTCAGCGAGCCGATGGTCGCGGTCGGACCGCCGGAATCCCGGGCGATCCTGCCGGAAGGTCCGCTGCGCATCCGCGATCTGGCCGATCTGCCGCTGATTCTGCCCGGCCTGCCTCACGCGAATCGCCGCGTGATCGAGCGGGCGGCGGTCCAGCACGACGTCAATCTGCGCATTGCGTTCGAAGTCGATAGCGTGCCGTTGACGAAGGCGCTGGTCGCGAACGGCTTCGGCTATTCGCTGCTGACCTACACCGCCGTGCAGGAGGACGTGGTTCAGGGGCGTCTGTGGGCGGCGCCGATCGAGCGTCCGGCGATCCGCTCGACGGTGTCGGTGGCGGCATTGAAAGACCTGCGCAAGTCGCCGATCGTCGACGCGATGTTCGAGGTTATCGCCGACAAGCTCGGCGAACTGGTGCGCAGCGATGGCTGGCAGGGGCAGGTTGCGTGGCTGGGGAGCGAGGCGGGGGAGTCGGAGGCGGTGGAGGGGGAGGAAGGGGTGTGATCAGGGCGCCACTCAAAAAAAGGTGGCGCCGCTGTTGGCGCGATTTGGAATTCCGTCCGTCTACCAACCGTAAAGCGACATGGAAATCAACGCACTATTTCGGGACCCTTTGCTGACGAGCCAGGATTTTCACGAAATGCTGATTCGTGAGTCGGCCATAGTCGACATGCTCGCAAAGGCCAGCCCGCTTATGGACCGCGCAAATTGGCGTCTCAAAGGCGACACCCTGAACGAGGCATTGCTTTACCCGGCCTTCGACAGTAGCGGCGCGCCATCACAGCCGGCGCTCGCCGTGCTCACAGAGGAAACGAAAGGCCGGAAAAAGGGGATATCACATACGGCGATCTGGAATGGCAAGACGGGGCAGGATGAAGGCGGTTCGATGTCATGCCAGACCTCCGATGCAAAGGTACTTCCAGACTCCTTTTCCGCCCGCGTGGGCGTTCCCGCCTGTTATGCCACGGCCGACGAAATGATCAATGTAGTCACGGCTGTCATCGCAACTTTTCGGCCGCTAGTCGTCGAAACCTCTCCAACTGGTTATTTTGAGAAGCAGGTCTTCGATGACAAACCCGGTGTTGGCTGGATGCTCTATCTGCCTCAGATCATCACAGTGCAACAGGTTCCGGAAGCTCGTGCATTGATTCCGGTTCCCGCCGCAGGCAAGCAGCAGACCGGAACGATCATCGTCAGCGTAATGGATGCCGTGTTCTCAGTAGACAATCCGGAGCATGTAGAGATCGCGAACCGCATTGAAATCCGTCTCGTCGATCAGGATCTATTGCCGGCCTATTCAGAACTATAGGCGTCGCTAACGCGCCTCCTCGCGTCCTGGCTGTTGGACACAGCCATCGTCGTACTGCGGCGGCAGCTCGCGAGGAAGCGTGAGCCGGCGTTTGCCGATAGCGTGTTCGTCTACCGCGGCCGCCTGTCTCACAGACGGTAACGGCCGCGTGACGCACGAGATTTCAGACGGCGGATATGAAACGTCGCTTGAACCTGAAGCGCGGGACGACCCGACCAGTTCGCAGCATCGAACTCATTTCAGGAAAGGAGGCAATTAGCAAGCGAAGCGTTGCATTAGAATGCGTTTCCATTTGTTTCTAACGCTTCCGGTTTGCATACACAGAAATAACTAGAAAAATGACCAACGCGCCAGCAACACGGTTTCCCCACTTTGACACCCTTCGCCTGACCCTCGCCATTCTGGTCATTCTGTCGCACAGTTTCGACCTGCTGCGATATCCCGAACCCTTGTTGCGACTCGGCGCGCAGTCATCTTTGGGCAGCTTCAGTGTCGCCGGATTTTTCCTGATTAGCGGATACCTCATTACCCGTAGCTGGATCGCCGACCCATCTATCGGCCGCTTTCTACGTCGCCGTGTGTTGCGGCTTTATCCGGCATTTATCGTCGCATCGCTCGTATCGGTTCTGATCGTCGGCCCACTCGGCGCCAACGCGGCGCAGTACTTCGCCCAGCTGGACCTATTGAAGTCGCTGCGCGAGTTGCTCACGCTTCGCGATCCACAGACACCGCGCGTTTTCGCCGGCACGTTCGCCGAATTCGTGAACGGCTCGATGTGGACAATCTCATTCGAGTTTCGCTGCTATCTACTGTTGATCGTGATTGCGCTGCTAGGCGTATTCAAGCGCCGCATGGCGTTACTTTGCCTGACCATCGCGACCGGCTTCATCGCCTGCTATTCAGGCGCTCATGCGCTGCATAACGTAGCGCTCGGCCTGCCCGCGCTGCGCGTGTCCGATTCGATGATCTGGTTTGCAGCGTTGTTTCTCACCGGAAGTTGTGCCTATGTGTTCCGCGAGAAAATCCGCTATGGCGTCGTGCCCTGCCTGATCGCATTGGCGACGCTGGTAGCTTGCGCTTCCAATCCGCTACTGTTCCGCCCCGCCGTTCTGATCGCAGGCGCTTACGTGGTCTTCGGCGCATGTACGTCGTCGGCTTTGCATCGCTATGCGCCGACCCGCGTCGACCTTTCATACGGCGTCTATCTGTACGGTTTCCCGGTTCAAAAACTGTTGAGCTGGTACGTGCCGGGTATCACGCCCATCGTGCTGTTTGTCGCGACACTGGCGATCTGTTTGCCGCTGGCCGCATTGAGCTGGCGCTTTATCGAATCGCCGGCTTTACGGCTTAAGCCGCGCTCAACTCAACGAACGTCGCCGCTTGATAGTCTGGCGAGCCAAACCGGCTGAACGTATACCGGTCCCCGTCCGCTTCGCTACGCCCTACAAAACTTCGCATCGCCCAAAGAAATAAAACAACTGGGCGATGAGACTCTCTGCTCGGCCACCTCGTAAGGAGAACGTTCGCCGACCGCGCCATTGCGGTGCATCAGGCTGTTTTGTCGGCGAATGGAAAGCTCAATTTCATATGCGAGACACATGGCCGCACCGTTTTGAGGCATCGCAAATTAATTTAGGGTAACAAGGGTTTACACCTACCTAAATTTAACACTTCGCGCCGTTATCCCGGCAGACGCCAAATAAGGGTCATCCCCTAGTTGAGCACGAAAACGTTTGCGACCCTCCCTCACAAAAGGGCGGGGGCCGGCGGATGCGGTTATCGAAAAAGCGCGCGGATGTCCGGCTGGTTTGTCCGGCACTCGTGCGTCGTATGACACGGGATGGGCTGTCCTGTCAGGACGGCCTTAATACAACGAAACGCAGAACGCAAAACTGGGGAAACTCAACATGCGCAAGAATGTTAGGCATCCAGCCTGGCAGGGTGCGGGCTTGCTGCTCCTTTTATGGGGGCTCTTCCTGCTTTCCGCGGTGCATGCGCGAGCGGCCGTGCAGTTGCCGCCGAGCAATCACATCCGGATCAACCTGGGAGCAACGCCCTGGAGATACATCAAGGACGTCGACGCTCCGAATTCGCAGTGCCCGACGGCCGGCGACCCGACCATCGGGTGTCCGGCTTTCGACGATTCCAGCTGGCAATCGATCGGCGTGCCGCAAACACCGGCCGATAACGACACCTTCATCAACATGGAGTCAGGCGGTGGCCAGGGTCAACTGACCGGCAATACGAACTGGTATCGCAAGCACTTCACGCTCGATCAATCGTTCGAACCCGACCAGCTCAATCGCAAGATCCTGGTTGAGTTCGAGGGCGCGCATACGGGCGTGCAGGTGTACATCAACGGCCACTTCATCCCCGGCAACAGCCAGGTGACGGCCGACGCGCAGGCGACGCACGTGATCGGCTTCATTCCGTTCATCGTCGACATCACGCCCTACGTGAAATTCAAGGACGCGAACGGTCGGCCGTACGACAACGTTCTGGCGGTGAAGGTCTCGCGCGGCGACAAGTTCTTCGAATCGCCGAGCTTCTCCGGGGCGTTCCGCTTCGGGCAGGACGATACGGGCCTGTTCCGTCCGGTGTGGATGCACATCACGGACCGCGTGCATATTCCCGAGAACATCTACGCGGTGCTGAACACCTGGGGCACGTACGTGTCGACGGTGTCGGCGAACGACTCGTCGGCGACGATCCGCGTGCAGACCAACGTCCTCAACGAATACTCGACGAGCCAGCCGGTCACGCTGACGACGCAGATCGTCGACGCGTCCGGCAAGGTCGTCGCGACCGCGCAGGATTCGAAGACGATTCCGGCCAACAGCAGCGGGCCGCTGAATCCGACACTGTTCGACCAGATCCTGACGGTCAACAATCCGACGCTCTGGTATCCGAACAACAGCATCTATGGTCACCCGTACATGTACCGTGTGATTCACTCGGTCAGCATGAACGGCGTGGTGGTCGATACGAAGGAGAGCCCGCTCGGCATCCGCACCATCACGTGGGACAGCAACTTCCCGATCATCAACGGCCATCCGCACTACCTCTGGGGTGCGTCGGGCCGTTATGACTATCCGGCGCTCGGCTCGGCCGTGCCGCCGGACCTGCAATGGCAGGACCTGTCCCTGCTCGCGCAGGCAGGCGGCAGCTCGTATCGCCCCGGCCATTCGAGCCAGGGCCGCGAGTGGCTCGACGCCGCCGACGAGTACGGGATCATGATGATCCAGCCGAGCGGCGACGGCGAGAACGGTTTCAGCGCGGTCTGCGGCACCGCCGCGGCCGCCGCGGCTCAGGGCAACTGTGTGACGCAGGACAACGTCACGCTGAAGGAAGAGCTGCATCGCGACATGATCATTCACGATCGCAACCATCCGTCGGTGCTCGCGTGGGAAGCGGACAACGGCTCGACGGACGAGAACGTCGCGAAGCAGCTCAAGCAGATCTCGCAGCAGTGGGACTTCGTCAACACGCGCGCGCAGGCCGACCGCACGCCGGACCCGGCCAACGGCGACATCCTCGGCTGTAGTGGCCAGGGCTGCGACGTCAACGTCAAAAAGACCTACCCCAATTCGCCGGCCTACGGCTCGGAGTACTGGGGTGACGGTCTCGGACGCTGGAAGTACGACTTCGAGATCCAGTTCGCAGCCTCGTACATCCGCGACTGGGTGCATAGCGTGGCCGGCAAGTCGTTCGGCATCGCGCACTGGTATCTCGCGGATACACCGGGTGAAATCAACACGCAGACGGACGGCACGCTGAACAGCGAAGTGCGTTCGAACGGCGCGTCGATGATGGACTGGAACCGCCTGCCCCGCCTGCTTTACTACATCTACGAGGCGGTCTGGACGCCGTACCAGATCAAGCCGGTGGTCAAGCTCGCCAACACCTGGAACCGCTCGGGCAGCGTGCGCGTGAATGCGTTCAGTAACTGCCCGTCGGTGCAACTGCGCCTGAACGGCCAACTGATCGGCGGCGCGCAGGCGCCGAACCCGATGAACGCCGACCCGAGCGCGGACATCACGCAGAACACGACGCTGCTGCCGGGCCAGGTGCACTGGGACAACATCGCGTTCCAGCCGGGCACGCTCGTCGCCGAGTGTCTGAACGACAACCTGCAGGTTGCTGCCACCGACACGCTGACGACGGCCGGCCCGGCGGACCACCTCGAACTGACGGTCGATCCGCAAATCATCAAGCCGGACGGCGAGCAGTTCCAGCTGACGGCAAACGGAACGGACGCGGCCACGCTGACGGCGAAGGTCGTCGACGTGAACGGCAACCTCGTGCCGGACGCGAGCCAGACACTGACGTTCAGCGTCAGCGGTCCCGGCACCTATCGCGGCGGCTCGGACCACTACGTCGTCGATAACCAGCCGCAGGGTTATCACGCGCCGGGCGATCCGAACCTGTCCGCGGAAGGCGGGATGGCGAAGATCGCGGTTCGCACGCAGTTCACGACCGGCACCGTGACGGTGACGGTCACGTCGCCGAACCTCGGCAGCAAATCGGCTTCGTTCAACGTGGTGCCGGCGCTCAACGCACAGGGCTTCAACGGCACCGGCACGGTCATCGGCCAGCAGGACCAGACCGCGCCGCAGATCGTCACGCAGCCCGCCGACCAGATCGTCACGCTCGGCCAGAGCGGTACGTTCTCGGTGCTGACGGCCGGCGCATCGCCGATCGGCTATCAGTGGTTCAAGAACGGTCAGCCGATCGCGGGCGCAAACGGCTACATCTACACGACGCCGGCGTTGCAGCAGGGCGACAACGGCGCGACCTTCAGCGTCGAAGTCAGCAACGCGATCGGCAACGTGGCCTCGCGCAATGCGGTGGTCACGCTGGTGCAGCCGGCCGCGCCGCAGATCGTTACGCAGCCGCTCGCGAAAAACATCACCGCGGGCCAGAGCGCCGAGTTCACGGTGACTGCATCGGGTTCGCCGGTGTTGAGCTACCAGTGGCTGAAGAACAACGCGCCGATCGACGGCGCCACGTCGCCGGTCTACGACACGCCGGTCATGGCGGTGAGCGACAACGGCACGCTGTACAGCGTCGTCGTCACGAACAGCGCGGGCACCATCACGTCGCAGGCGGTCCCGCTGAGCGTCGCGGTCGCGACACCGCCGGTCATCGTCTCCGATCTCACCGATCAGAGCGTGCCGTTCGGTCAGAGCGTGACGTTCAGCATCAGCGTGACGGGCTCGAATCCGCTCACCTATCAGTGGACCCACAACGGTCTGCCGGTCGGCGACAACTCGGCCAGCTTCCTGATCTCGGAGGCACAGTCGAGCGATGCGGGCAGCTACGCGGTGACCGTCACGAACAGCGCGGGCTCGATCACGAGTCGGACCGCGACGCTCAACGTCAGCGGCACCGACGCGTCCAACCTCGCCCTCGGCGGCATTGCGAAGTCGAGCAGTGACCAGAACGGCGGCCTCGTCGCAGCCTATGCGATCGACGGTTCGATCGGCACGCGCTGGTCGTCGGCGCCGTCGATCGATCCGTCGTGGCTCGAAGTCGATCTGGGCTCGGTCAAGACTTTCGACAAGGTCGTGCTGGACTGGGAAAACGCGTACGCGACGCAGTACGACATTCAGGTGTCGAACGACGAGAAGACCTGGACCACGGTGTTCCCGAACGGCCAGCCCGATGGAGCCGGCAATACGACGGCCCCGGTCGATGGCGTGGGCGGCACCGAGACGCGCTTCTTCGCGAGCACGTCGGCGCGCTACATCCGCATGCTGGGTCTGAAGCGCGCGACGCAGTACGGCTACTCGCTGTTCGAGTTCCAGGTGCTCGACGCACCGCAGTGCGGCCCCGAAACCGAGCGCTACACACCGATCGCCGCGAAGCCGGGCATCTGGCAATCGACGATTCCGGGGCTGCCGAACGGTCCGTTCATCCCGACCGTCAAGGACAACGTCAGCGGCCTGACCTGGCAGCAGACGTACACGACGTTCGCGGCCGACGGCGCGCAGTTCACGCAGCAGATCGCCGACCAGTATTGCAAGTCGATCGGCATGCGGGTCCCGACGCTGAACGAGGCGTTGACGATCGCGCGGGCGAATTATTCGTCGTGCGCGTTCCCGTCGCCGTGGCGCACCTGGACCACGACGCCGGTGCCGAACCTCGACAACAACGCGTGGCTCGTCGACTCGTCGGGCAAGTCGTGGCCTGGCATCATCAACAACACGCCGGCCTGGGTGATGTGCGTGTCCGGCCCGACGGTTCCGGCACCCGTGATCAGCGCGCAGCCGGCGGCTTCGACGGCAAGCGAAGGTCAAAGCGTGACGCTCGCGGTCGGTGTGACCGGTACGGGTCCGCTCGACTTCGAGTGGAAGCGTAACGGCCAACTGGTCGCGATCACGACGATTCCGTCGTACACGACGCCGGCTCTGACGGTCGCGGGCGATAACGGTGCGATCTACACCGTCGATATCAGCAACGCGGGCGGCACGGTCACGAGTGCACCGGCGGCGCTGACGGTGGTCGCGGCGGGTACGGGTGGCAACAGCGGTGGCAACGGCGGCGGCAACGGCAACACCGGCGGTACGGGTAACAACGGTGGCGGTACGCCGCCACCGCCTCCTCCGCCGCAGACCCCGAGCGCGAACCTGGCGCTCGGCAAGCCGACCACGTCGAGCGGTAACGAAAGCGACGGCTTCGGTCCGGCCAATGCGACGGACGGCAGCACGAATTCGCGCTGGTCGTCGGCATTCTCCGATCCGCAGTGGCTCGAAGTCGATCTCGGTTCGGCTCAGACCGTCGATCGGGTGGTGCTGCGCTGGCAGGATTCGTTCGGCGTGGATTACAAGATCCAGACCTCGACCGACAACCAGTTGTGGACCGACGCGGTCACCAAGACGGGTGACACCGGGGGCACCGAGGACTTGCATTTCGGCGCACCGGTCCAGGCACGCTACGTCCGCATGTATGGGACCAAACGGGCCACGCAGTACGGTTATTCGCTGTTCGAGTTCGAGGTGTACAACACCGCGAACACGCCGCAGTTCCCGATCACGGCGACCTCGACGGGCGGCGGCGCGCTGACGCCGGCTGGCAACGCGTCGGTGTATCAGGGTGGCGTACAGGCGTACCAGTTCGTGCCGGCCGCGGGTAACGCGGTGACGGGTGTGCAGGTGGACGGCCAGGACGTCGGCATCGTCAATCAGTACACGTTCGATGACGTGCTCGCCGCGCACACGCTGAACGTCACGTTCGGCTCGGCCGCGGGTGCGGTGAACCTCGCGCTGGGCTCGAAGGCCACCGCGAGCGGGGTCGAGAACGACGGCTATCCGGCGTCGAACGCGATCGACGGCAACACCACCACGCGCTGGTCGTCGGACTTCGACGACAACGCGTGGATCACGCTCGACCTCGGCAAGGAAACAGCCTTCAACCGCGTCGTGCTCAACTGGGAGAACGCCTACGGCAAGCAGTACCTGATCCAGACCTCGCACGATAACGTCGACTGGTCGAACACCGCCTATACCCAGAGCAACGGCGTGGGCGGTGTCGAGGATCTGCCGCTGCCCAATACGACCGCACGCTATATCCGTATGCAAGGGGTGCAGCGGGCAACGGGCTACGGCTATTCGCTGTTCGAGTTCGGGGTCTACAACGACCCGGCGAGAGCGGCGACGGGTGGCGGAACGACGACAGGTGGCGGAACGACGACAGGCGGCGGAACGACAACCGGTGGCGGAACGACAACCGGCGGCGGAACGACAACCGGCGGTGGAACGACAACCGGCGGCGGAACAACGACAGGCGGCGGAACGACAACGGGCGGCGGAACGACAACCGGCGGCGGCAGCACGCAGCCGCAGCAGCCGGCCAGCCCGTTCGTGCTGCAACCGGCGACGCAGACCGTACCGGTGGGCCAGAACGGCCACTTCGCGGTGGTGATGTCGGGTACGGGGCCGTACACGTATCAGTGGCAACTCGGCGGCCAGCCGATCGCCGGTGCGACGAACCGGACCTACGACACGGCGGCCACCGTCGCCGCCGACAGCGGCAAGGTGTACAGCGTGGCGGTGACCGGCCCGGACGGAACAGTGGTCACGTCGGCCAACGCGACGCTGACGGTCAACACGACGGTACCGACGTACACCGTCAAGCCGGGCCTGATCGGCGTCGATCTGGTGAACAACACGCAGGGCGCGTATACCGACGACCAGGTCTACGTCGCGGTCATCGCGCGTGACCCGGCGACGGGCAACTTCGCGTGGCTCAAGCCGGACGGCACGATCACGGCGGCGCAGGTCGCCGACAACGACGCGCCGAACCACCTGAGCACGGGCGGGCAGAACTACAGCAACTACTTCTTCTCGCTCGCGCAGAGCAAGACGCTGCAGTTGCCGCCGCTGTTCTCGGGCCGGATCTTCGTGTCGCTGGGCAGTCCGCTGTTCATCAAGATCAATACGGACGCGAACGGCAACGTCGGCTTTGCGGGCCCGGATCCGAACAACACGTCGGACCCGAACATGGCCATCACCTTCGACTGGTACGAGTTTGCCTACGGCAGCAACGGTCTGTGGATCAACACCACGCAGGTCGACGAGTTCGGCTTCCCGCTCACGGAAGACGTCTACTCGGCGAACGGCACGGTGCATCAGCAGAGCGGCATCACGCAGCGTCGCGCCGATCTGTTCCAGGCGTACACGCGTGAAGTATCGGCGCAGTTCCAGCCGGTGCCGTCCTCGAGCTTCCGGATCATGGCGCCGGCTCACGGCTCGTTCGCGGCGGGGCAACCCAACGGGAACTACTTCGATGGCTATGTGAACGACATGTGGACGTACTACGGATCGAACGATCTGCCGGTTGTGGTGGGCGCGCGTTCGTTCGTCGGCCGCTCGCAGGGTACGCAGATTCTGTTCACCGAAATCGATCAGCACAACGGCGCGTACGTCGGCAACACCTATGCCGTCGACAAGCCGAGCACGCAGGACGTGCTGCTCTGCAACGGCGTGTTCCTCGAAGGTGACGGTAC
This sequence comes from Paraburkholderia sp. ZP32-5, assembly GCF_021390495.1. Lineage (NCBI taxonomy): Bacteria > Pseudomonadati > Pseudomonadota > Betaproteobacteria > Burkholderiales > Burkholderiaceae > Paraburkholderia > Paraburkholderia sp. ZP32-5. Next base: position 4,154,429 of record NZ_JAJEJP010000001.1, read on the forward strand.
GCAGCAGCAGATCGAGGCGCAGATTTGCGCGTCGATCAACCGCCACGTGATGGGCGACGTGACCAGGTGGAATGTCCCGTCTGCCTATTACGCGACCGAGCCGTACAACGAGTACGCCCGCTTCTGGCACGACCACGGCATCAGCGGCTTCGACTACGGTTTCGCGTTCGACGACGTCAACAACCAGAGCTCGACGGTGAATGTGCCGAATCCGGAGCACATCGTGCTCGGCATCGGTTTCTGATGCCACGGCACTGATGCCGTAACCGGCATTGGCAATGCAACAAGGGCGCCCGCGGCTGGGCGCCCCCTAATTTTTTGAGAAGGATGATCGATGAGTAACGGGACGGCTGTCCGCATCATGGACAAGCGCGAGCGGCGGTCGGCGCCGCGCCGGGCGAAGGGTTTCACCCTGCTCGAACTGCTGGTGGTGCTGGTGATCATCGGCATGCTCGCGGCAATCGTCGGGCCGCGCTATTTCGCCCAGCTGGGCAAGTCGCAGGTGACGGTCGCGCGCGCGCAGATCGACGTCCTGAGCAAGTCGGTCGACAACTTCCGGATCGACGTCGGCCGTTTTCCGACGGCCGAGGAAGGGCTTCAGGCACTGGTGGTGCGTCCGCCCAGCGCGGACAAATGGAATGGTCCGTATCTGAAGAAGGAAGTGCCGCTCGATCCGTGGGGGCATCCGTACGTCTACCAGGTGCCGGGCACCAAGGGTGACTACGCGATCATCTCGTACGGCCGCGACGGGCAGCCGGGCGGTTCCGGCGAGGATGCCGATCTCAGCAGCGAATAAGCATGTCAGCGGTCCGCCGACGGCGGACCCTGCATGGCGGTGCGCCTCGCGAGACGCAGCGCCATGCGGCAGACGGTTTTGACCAAAGGTAACGCAGCACCATGCAATTTGAAGTAAGAGCGCTTTCTCCGGAGAACCGGATCATCGCCCTTGTCGTCGACGCACAGGACGAAGCGGGCGCGCGTGCCCACGCCGAGGCGCGCGGCCTGCACGTGACGCGGGTCGCGCCGGTGCGTGCGCTGCGCCGGCCGGCCGGCTCGCGCGGCAGGATCTCGCTGGTGCTGTTCAGCCAGGAACTGCTCGCGCTGCTGAAGGCGGGTTTGTCGATCGTCGAGGGGCTGGAGGCGCTGCTCGAACGCGAGGGCGGCGCGCGGCTGCGCGGCGTGCTGGAACGCCTGCTCGCCGGGCTGCGCGAGGGCAAGCGCTTTTCGAGCCTGCTCGGCGAGCAGCCCGATGTGTTTCCGCCGCTCTACGTCGGCATCGTGCGCGCAGCCGAGGGCACCAGCGACCTGCCGCGCGCGCTGCAACGCTATGTCGATTATCAGGAGCGGATCGATACGGTGCGCAACAAGCTCGTCAGCGCGGCGATCTATCCGAGCATCCTGCTGGTGGTCGGCGGCGGCGTGTCGGCGTTTCTGATTTCCTACGTGGTGCCGCGCTTCGCGACGATCTACGAGGGCACCGGGCGCGCGCTGCCGTGGATGTCGCAGATGCTGCTCGACTGGGGCAAGTTCGCGTCGGCCCACGGGCTGCCGCTGCTGATCGCCGTGCTCAGCGCCGTGGTCGCGCTGTTCGTCGGCGCGCGCGCGGCGATCGCGCGGATCGGGCTCGTCAGCCTGCTCGGGCGGATTCCGGTGCTGGGACCGCATCTGCGGATTTATCAGTTGTCCCGTCTCTATCTGACACTCGGCATGCTGCTCGAAGGCGGCATTCCGATCGTCGCCGCGATGGAGACGGCCAGCGGCACGGTTGCGCCGGCGATGCGCGACGGGCTGCAGGCCGCACGCGTCGCCGTGCAGTCCGGCGAGCCGCTGTCCGGCGCGTTCCAGGCGCGCAACCTGACCACGCCGATTTCGCTGCGGATGCTGCGCGTCGGCGAGCGCTCGGGCGAACTCGGCGCCATGCTGACCCAGTCGGCGGCGTTCTACGACGGCGAGATCAGCCGCTGGATCGACCGCTTCACGCGGATGTTCGAGCCGCTGCTGATGTCGGCCATCGGTGTCGTGGTCGGCACCATCGTCGTGTTGCTTTACATGCCTATTTTCGATCTCGCGGGGAGCCTGTCATGAATCTGCGCGAGGAGATGCACACCCCGTTGCCGCCGTTGTTCGATGCCGATCTGCTGGTTCGCGCGCGGGCGTCCGCGGCGGCCACGCAGCGCCACCTCGTCGAGGAACTGCAGGCGTTGACCGGCGCCGAGCCGATCGAGCTGTTGCGCGCGCTGGCGGCACAGCTTGCGATGCCGGTCATCGAAACGGCCGGCATGCTGGCGCTGGCGCCGGCGTTCGACCGCGTGCCGCTGTCGCGCGCGATGCAGCGCCGCTGCGCGATGCTGCGCGATGATGGCAACGCATTGGTCGGCGTGGTCACGAGCCCGTTCGATCTCGATCTGCAGACCTGGCTCGCGTCGCAGGGCGGCGCGGCCGTCGAGATGCGGCTGGCGCTGCCCGGCGACCTGCTCGCCTATCACACGCGCATGGAAGAATCGGCGCGCGCGGTCGACAGCCTCGTTTCCGTGGGTGACGGCGCGCAGGCCGACGTTCGCGCCGCCCAGGTGCTGTCGTTTCAGACTGTCAACGAGGCCGCGAGCCCAGCCGTCAAGCTGGTGAACTCGACGCTCTACGACGCGCTGAAGGCCGGCGCGTCCGACATCCACCTCGAAAGCACGGCGGCGGGGCTCGCGCTGAAATACCGCGTCGACGGTGTGCTCGACGCGGCCGCGACGATTCAGGGCATCGAAACGGCCGAGCAGGTGATCTCGCGCCTGAAGGTGCTGGCCGAACTGGACATCGCCGAGAGGCGCGTGCCGCAGGACGGCAGCTTCCGCGTTGCGGCGGGCGGCCGCGACATCGATCTGCGCGTGTCGATCATGCCGAGTATTCATGGCGAGGACGCCGTGATCCGGATTCTCGACAAGCGCGCGATGATCGAGGCCTACGGCTCGCTGACGCTCGAAGCGCTCGGTTACGACGCCGAATCGCTCGTTGCGCTGCGCGCGCTGGCCGAGGAACCGTACGGCATGCTGCTGGTGACCGGCCCGACCGGCTCCGGCAAGACCACCACGCTGTATGCCGCGCTGACCGAGATTCATAACGGCCGCGACAAGATCATCACGATCGAGGACCCGGTCGAATACCAGTTGCCCGGCATCCTGCAGATTCCCGTCAACGAGAAGAAGGGGCTCACCTTCGCGCGCGGGCTGCGCTCGATCCTTCGGCACGACCCGGACAAGATCATGGTCGGCGAGATCCGCGATCGCGAGACCGCCGAGATCGCCGTGCAGTCGGCGCTGACGGGCCACCTCGTGCTGACCACCGTGCATGCGAACAACGTGTTCGACGTGTTCGGCCGTTTCAGCCACATGGGCATCGATCCGTATGCGTTCGTGTCGGCGCTGAACGGCATCTGGGCGCAGCGTCTGCTGCGCGTGAACTGCCCGCGCTGTGCGGTGCCGTACGTGCCGGGCGACGCCGAACTCGCGAGGCTCGGCCTCAGCCGCGAGCGCGTCGCCGATTATCAGTTTCGCCAGGGGACCGGCTGCGGCGACTGCCGGGGCACCGGTTATCGCGGCCGGCGCGCGATCGCGGAAATCCTGATCCTCGACGACGAGATCCGCGACCTGGTCGTCGAAAAGCAGCCGATCCGCGTGATCAAGGAAGTGGCCCACCGCAACGGCACGCGGCAGTTGCGCGAGGTGGCGCTCGGCCTCGTGAAGCGTGGTGAGACGACCCTCGCCGAAGTGAAGCGGGTGACGCTCAATGCTTGAACGTCTGCTCAAACGCCTGGGCGCCGGGTTCGCGCGGCGCGGTCATTGCCGGCTCTCGATCTCGCGTGACACGTTGACCGTGCGGCGCGTGGGCGCCTCGCGCAAGGTGCCGGCGCTGTTCGTCGAACGGCCGCTGCCGGTGCTTGCCGAGACTTCGCCCGAAGCACTGGCCGCGCTGATCGCCAGCGCGCTCGACGAGTCGGGCGGTGCCGGCCTGCCGGTTCACGTGACCTTCGCTGACGAACTGGTGCGCTATTTCATCGTCACGCCAGCCGACAACACCGTGCGCATGCAGGACCTGCACGCGGCCACCGGCGTGCGCTTCCAGACGCTTTATGGCGATGACCCGGCTGGCTGGCAACTGGCCGCCGACTGGCAGGCCGCCGAGCCGTTCCTCGCCTGTGCCGTGTCGCGGCGCTGGTCCGATGCGTTGCGGCAGGCCGTCGCGGTCGGGCGCGGCTGTGTCGTATCGGCGCGGCCCGAACTCATCGCTGCGTGGAACCTGTCGCGCCGTGAGCTTGGCGCCGGCCGTTGGCTCGCGACGCGCGGCGAACGCGCGTTGACGCTCGCGCTGATCGCGGGCGAAGCGCGTCCGCGCGTGGCGGCGGTCCGCACGCTGCCGGTGCCTGAGCCGGTGCCGTCGATCGCGTGGCTGCGCGAGCAGGTCGCGCGCGCGGCGCTGCTCGACAATCTGCCCGCGCCGGCGGCGCTGCTGCTGCATGGCCCGCGCTGCGACGCATGGATGCCGAGCGCGACGGGTTTTACCGATCCGGGCATGAGTGTGCTCTGGGGCGATGCGGATGAGCGTTCGACGTCCGGCGCGAACGGCGCCGTGACGCCGTCCGCGCCGCTCGCATGGAGCGGCCCGACCTGATGAGAAGCCTACCCATCGATCTCGCGCCGTTCAGCATACGGCGCGAGTGGTACCGGATTCGTCTGTCCGCGCGCGTGTTCGCGCTGGCCGGACTGGTGCTGTGCGGCGTCGCCGCGTTCCGTGCGCAGACGCTGCTCGCGCGCCTGCAGACGCTCGACGGCGAGTCGGCGAGCATCGTCGAACGCAACGAGCGGGCGGCGCATGCGGCGCTGCGCGTGCACAGCGAACCGATCGACGCGAAACGGGCCGCGGCGGTCAACCTCGCGGTCGCGCGGTTGAACCTGCCGTGGGACGACCTGCTCGATGCGATCGAAGCCGCGACGCCAGCCCAGATCGCGCTGATGTCGATCACACCCGAGCCGGGCCGCGCGCTGATCCGGATCGAGGCCGAGTGCGAGGGCAGCAGGCAGATGCTCGACTACCTCGGCTCGCTGTCGCAGCAGCCGTTGCTGGGGCGCGTGACGCTCACCCGGCACGAGCTGGTGAAGGACGGCATGGACAGCGTGTTCCGGTTTCAGGTCGAGGTGCAGTGGCGGAGGATGGGATCGTGACGATGCAGCCACTTGCCCGCGGTCTGCTGCGGCTTCGTCTCGCGCTGCCGCGCTTCGGCGCCGGCCCGTTGCTGGCGGGCGCACTGCTCGTGGCCGCCGCGCTGCTGTGGCTCGGCCTGCTGCCGGGCATGGCGGCGCGCGTCGATGACGAGACGCACGCGCTCGCGCGCCTGCGCTCGCAGCCGGCGCCGAAGCCGGTTGTGCCCGCGCCGGTGCTGGCGGCTGGCCGGCTCGCGGATTTCTATGCCGGGCTCGGCGATTCCGCGCATACCAGCGAGATCGTCACGCGCCTGTTCGAGGCAGCCGACGCAGCCGGCGTCACGCTCGACAAAGCCGAATACAAACCGGGACACGACACGCCTGGGCGTTTCGATACGTACTCGATCGTGCTGCCCGTCAAGGGCGACTACGGACGCGTGCGGCAATTCAGCGAGAAGGTTCTGACGACGGTGCCGTATGCGGCGCTCGATGACATACGCTTCAAGCGCAACTCCGCGAACGATCCCGGCGTCGAGGCGAATTTGAGCTTCACGGCATTTCTGAGGCCGGTGACGATCGCGCCGGTTAGTGCGTCGGCGGTGGCTGCGGCGGAGGCGGTGGCTGAATCCGCGGCGTCCGGAGTAGCGTCGGGAGCGGTCGCGGCGGTGGGGGCCTCTGGTGTCGCGGAAGTCTCGCGCAGCGCGGCCGCTGCCTCGGGTGCCTCGGGTGCAATCGCGATGCCGGGGGTGCCGACGCTGGCCATGATCCCGGCGCTGGAGACGACCGGGACAACGCAGCGCGCGACCTCCGCAGCGGTGCAACCGGCTGCGTCGAGCGTACCTTTGCCAGCACCGGACGCCACGATTGCGACAGGACCGGCTCGGGTTGCGGTCGCGGCGAAGCTTGCCGTGCCGGCTCAGGTTGCGGCGGCGCATGCGTTGGCGGTCGTGCCGGTGACGGTGGCGCCGGCCCCGCGCACGGCGACCAGGGTTGTGGTCGAAGCCGCGACGCTGGAGGCAGCGCTGTCGCGAGCCGCGGCTTCGTCCCACGAACCCGCCACCCCCGAAACCGCCGCAGCTTCCGCTGCCCCCGCCCCCGCCTCCGCCGCGACGGCAGGAGGCGAGCAATGAAACGCCAGCACATCGTCATGGCGGTGCTGTTCGTGTCCTGCGCGCTGGTGCTCGTGTTCACGGGCCATTCGCAGGACGACGCGATCGTCGAGGCGACGCCGCGCCCGCCCGGTGGGCCAGCGGCGACGTCGGCCGCGGGCTCGTCCGCGCAAGCCGATGCCGGCCGCGCGCGCGATGCCAACGGCGTCGTGTCGATCGCGTCGGTCCACGCCCGCGCCGATCGGCTGGGAGCGGGCGCGCACGCGCTCTTCAACACGCGGATGCTGGTGCCGCCACTGCCGTCGGCCGCGCCGCCGCAAGCCGACATGCCACCGCTGCCGAACACGCCGCCGATGCCGTTCACCTACATCGGCAAGCAACTGGCGGCCGGACGCTGGGAGGTCTACCTCGCGCGCGGCGACGACACGCTGATCGTGCGGGACCAGATGGTGATCGACGGCACCTACCGGGTCGATTCGATTGCCCCGCCCAACCTGACACTCGTCTATCTGCCTCTGAAACTTGTCCAGACGCTGGATATCGGCAATGCCGACTGATCCGCGCGTTACGAGGAACGAACCGTTGTCCAAGCCACTCCCGATTCGAAACCAAGCGCATGCGCCGGATACCGCCGCGCCGCGCCATCTGCGCCATCCGCGGCGCGGCGCCCTGCTGACCGCGCTGGCGGTCCTGCTGGGCGCCTGCACGACGCCGCAGTCCTATCTCGACGGCCAGAAGCTCGTCGCGACCGGCAAGGTCGACGAAGGCGTCGACAAGCTCAAGGAAGCGTCCAACCAGAACCCCGAGGACGCGAAATATCGCGAGACCTATCTCGCCGGGCACGAGAAGCAGGTCAACGATCTGATGGCGCAGGCCGACCGGCTCAGCGCGAGTGGCGCGCGCGACGAGGCTCGGAAGGTCTACGAGCACGTGCTCGCGGTGAGCCCCGGCGACGAACGCGCGCTGGCCGGCCTCACGGCACTCGACACCGACGCGCGCCTGAACCTGATGCTGAGCCGCGCCGAGGCGCTCTTCGTGCGGCATCAGTCCGACGCCGCGCGGCACCTGCTCGATGCGGTGCTGACCGAGGCCCCCGACAACCGGCGCGCGCTCGCACTGCAGCGCAAGCTCAGTGCCGACACGGGCGCGGCGCGCGTCGAGGCCGCGCTCGCCGCCGCTTATCGCAAGCCGATCCGCATCGATTTCCGTGACGCGCCGCTCAAGCAGATCTTCGACGTGATCTCGCGCTCGTCGGGCATGAACTTCCTGTTCGACCGCGACGTGAAGACCGACCAGCGCACCACGATCTTCCTGAAAAACAGCACGATCGACGCGACCGTGCGCTACGTGCTTGCAACCAACCAGCTCGCGCAGCAGGTGCTCGACGAGAACACGGTGCTGATCTATCCGAATACGCCCGCGAAAATCAAGGATTACCAGGAACTGGCGGTGCGTACCTTCTTCCTGTCGAACACCGAGGCGAAGACGATCGCGAATACGCTGAAGACGATCCTGAAGGTTCACGACGTCGTCGCCGACGAGAAACTCAACGTGGTGATCGTGCGCGACACGCCCGACGCGATCCGGATGGCGGAGCGGCTCGTCGCGCTCGAGGATGTGCCCGAACCGGAAGTGATGCTCGAAGTGGAAGTGCTCGAAGTGCAGCGCAATCGCGAGCTGAACCTCGGCGTGCAGTGGCCGGCTTCGGTCAATGTCACGCCGTTGCCGCTCGGCAGCGCGATCGCGCCAGTCACCGGGCAACCCACCACCACCGGCGTCTCGCCGTACTACCCGTACGGCTATGGTGGCGGGGTCGGCACCGGCACCAGCGGCTCCACGCCGGCGCTGACGCTGAACGACCTGCTGCACCAGACGGTGCACACGATCGGCCTGTCATCGCTGCAGGCGACCGTCAATGCGAACGTGCAGGACTCCGACGTCAAGCTGCTGACCAATCCGCGGATTCGCGTGCGCAATCACGAGAAGGCGAAAATCCTGATCGGCGAGCGCGTGCCGAACATCACATCGACGGCGACCTCGACAGGCTTTCTGTCGCAGTCGGTCAACTATCTCGACATCGGTCTGACACTGAACGTCGAGCCGACCGTCTATCTCGACGACACGGTCGGCATCAAGCTCGCGCTCGAAGTCAGCAGCCTGGGCAATACCGTCACCACCAGCACCGGCACGGCCGCCTACGAGATCGGCACGCGCACGGCCAGCACCGTACTGCAGTTGAAGAACGGCGAGACCGACGTGCTGGCCGGCCTGATCGACAACGAGGAACGCACGTCGGGCAACAAGCTGCCCGGCCTCGGCCAGTTGCCGGTCCTCGACCGGCTGTTCGGCGCAACCGACGATCAGGCCAAGAACACCGAAATCGTGCTCGCGATCACGCCGCATCTGGTGCGCAACATCCGCCGTCCCGACGCGGATCTCGCCTACTTCACCTCGGGCACCGAGACCAATATGCACAGCATGATCGAGTCGAACGGACTGGCGCTGCCGGCCGCGTCGGCGAGTTCGGGCGCGGGCGGTGACGCGGCGGGATTCGGCGCTGGCGCGTTGCCGAACGGCGCGGGTGGCGCAAGCGGCGCGAATGGCGCGTACGGCGCGGGCTCGGGAGCCGGCGCGGCTTATGGTGGCGGCGCCGGTGCGTACTACGGCGGCGACGGCGTGCCGGGCGTCGGCGCGGTACCCGGCACCGCGCAGATGACGATTGAGGGACCGCCGCAGGTGAAGACCGGCGATTCGGTCACCGTGTCGTTGTCGATGTCGGCCGATCAGCCGGTTGCGAGCGCGTCGTCGATCGTCGGCTTCGATGCGACCAGACTGCAGTTCGTCGGCGTGACGGAGGGCGACTTCCTGAAGCAGGGCGGCGCGCCGACCTCGTTCTCCAGCCGCGTGAGCCCAGGCCAGGTGCAACTCGCGGATTCGGTGCAGGGCGGACTGGGCGCGGCGTCGACGGGTACTTACGCGGTACTGAGCTTCAAGGCGCTGGCGCCGGCCTCGCCGACCTCGATCAAGGTCACGCCGGGCGCGGTCGTCGGCCTGACCGGCGCGCCGATCACGTTGGCGACGCCGTCCGCCTACACGCTCGGCATCGCCGCGACGCCATGACGGGCGCTCTGTTGCTTCGTCGCGCGCAGCGGGCGAATCTCGCGGCGTGGCCCGGCCGCGTCGCGGCGGCCGGCTTCACGTTGATCGAACTGCTCGTCACGCTCGCGATCCTCGGCGTGCTCGCGAGCATGACGGTGCCGGTTGCCCAGGTGATGCGGCAGCATGAACGCGAGCAGGAATTGCGCGACGCGCTGCATCAGATCCGCGGCGCGATCGACGCGTACAAGGCCGCCACCAAGGAGGGACGCGTGCAACTCGACAGCGGTGCGTCGGGTTATCCGCCGAAGCTGGCCGTGCTCGTCGACGGCGTGAAGGATCAGACCGATCCGAAGGGCACGAAGATCTATTTCCTGCGCCGGATGCCGCGCGATCCGATGAACGACGACGTGCATCTCGATGCGGCGGATAGCTGGGGTAAGCGCGCGTATGCGAGCGAGCCCGACGATCCACAGGAAGGCGACGACGTCTACGACGTCTACTCGACGTCGAAGGGCGTCGGACTGAACGGCATTCCGTACCGGAACTGGTGAGAGCGCGATGACCAACCCGATGCCCGTGCCGCGCAAGCGCAACGGCTTTACGCTGATCGAATTGCTGATCGTGCTGTCGATCATCGCGCTGATGCTGACGCTCGCGCTGCCGCAGTATTTCCACTCGATCGATGCGTCGAAGGAGAAGGTCCTCGCGCAGAATCTGACCGTGACGCGCGACGCGATCGACAAGTTTTACGGCGATCTCGGCCGCTATCCCGATTCGCTCGACGAACTCGTCGACAAGCACTACCTGCGCGCACTGCCGTTCGATCCCGTGACCGACAGCGCGACCACGTGGCAGATCGTGCCGCCCGACGAGCAGTTCCCGGGCAAAGTCTACGACCTGAAGAGCGGCGCCGAAGGCAGCACGCTCGACGGCCGGCCATTCAACTCCTTATGACGATGCGCGTCGGACGGCACCGTGCGCGCGCGGCGGCATCGCGGCGTCGGCGCGGGCACGGGCCTCGTGACCAGCGTGGGTACGCCTATCTCGCGCTGCTGATCGGCATTGCGATCATCGGCGTCGTCGCGGCGGGCACGATCCAGCTTGGTGCGCTTTATCAGCGGCGCATGGCCGAGAAGGCGCTGCTCGACATCGGCGATCAGTTTCAGCGCGCGCTGCTGAGTTACTCCGACAGCACGCCGGTCGGCCAGCCGACCCAGCCGCGCTCACTCGACGAACTCGTGCGCGATCCGCGTTATCCGAATCCAGTCCGTCATCTGCGCCGCATCTATGCCGATCCGATGACGGGCAAGGCCGACTGGGTGCTGGTGCGATCGCCGAATGGACAGACGATCATCGGCATTCACAGCGCTTCGCGCGAGCACCCGATCCAGTTGCGGCAGTTCCCGGAGCGGTTCCGCGGCTTCGAGGACAAGCGCAGCTATACGCAATGGGTATTCATCGCGCGTCCGCCGCAACAGGCGCTCGGGCAGCGTGCGCCGACCTTGCCGGGAGGCTTGCCCGTGCCGGGCGCGCTGATGCCGGGCGTGCCGCTGCCGGTGACGGACGACGGCGACGGACTGCCGCCGGGCGCCGTCGATCCGGCCGATGGAAGCTTGCCGGCGGGCGGGGGCGCTTCGCCGGGCGGTGGGTTTTCAGCCGGTGGCGGCTCATCGAATAGCAGTGGTTTTTCGGCCGGTGGCGGTTTTTCGAATGACAGCGGTTTTTCGAACGGTGGTGGCTTTTCGAATGGCGGGGGCTTCTCGAATGGCGGGGGCTTTTCAAATGGCAGCGGTTATTCGAACGACGGTGGCTTCTCGACGAACGGCGGCGATTCCATCGGTCACTAGAGCCCATACGAATCGAGCCATTCGCTTCCACGGTATCCGCAATCCCGCCCTGCGACCGTATATCAAGCGCCGACCGCGCGGTGCAAGGAGACAACAGACACGACCGCCACGGCAGAGCTTCGGCTATTACGCGTCATGCGGTCCATGCAGACCTTCGCCTTCGCCATCGCAGGGCCCAGTACTACAACTGCAGCCGATGGGACCTTACGCTGGTTCGCCTATATCGCAGCAGCCGTATGGGCAACCGGCGATGGCCGATTTTGATCAACTGGCGAAGGCAGAGTTGCACCCTCTCCTGTCGGCTGTTGATGTCCACGTCGAACTGACCCACTTAGGGCCGTAGTTTTCATCGAATTTTGACCCACGTGATTGAATGCCCTGCTTAATCCTTGCGCAGGGGATGCAAAGGTGATCACGGTGGGCATATTGGCCAAGATCAGGCGGATGTATTTCCGCGAGAAGATCCCGCCGGCGGGAGCTTCGGTGTTTTATGCAGATCAACCCAGTAGCCATTGATCTTTTCGTCGGGAACATCAAAGCGCCGCAGCCATACTTCCGTCGCCACGCGCGTGTTGAGCAACGGCGCCGTGCTGTTGACCGTGCCACCTTGCAAGATGTCCGATGTGTCCGCCACGATCGAGTGCAGCGCATGATTCAACAGCACGTACGCGGCGGGCGGTTGGGGAGGAATGCCTTTCCCCTGAGGAACGCCTGCGGCTGGTTCCGCTCCCGCTTGAATGATGAGGCTACCATCGCCCAACGGCGTTTTGCGGAACCAGTCCGGCGGAAGCATCAGTTTGTCCGCACCGCCGACACGGCGAACGAAATCAACATCGAGGGCCGTCAGCCAATCAACGGTCTTGATCCGGTCTCGCACGGTGATTGTTTCGTGCCCCATCGGGTTCCCGACATCGATACCAGGCCCGTATAGTCGCGACCAAAAATTCTCGCTGGCTTCGTTGGGCTCCCGCCCTGTGGGGGGGAGGTTTACGCCAAAACCAGCATGCCCCCATCGGGTCGGCAGCGCCATGACGAACTCAGCAAACAGCTTCTCAAAAACACCTGGGCACAATTGGAGGAATCTGCGCGGCACACTGAATTCGACCGTATCCAGAGCGTAGTCAGCCTGCCAATTCTCGAAGCAAAACACGCCGAACGCAAAGAAGCCCGCCGCGAGCTTGTGATCGGCACTGGTCGTTTGTGAAACAACGAGAGCGCTGCTCGGCTGCTCCCGCGCCAGGTTCGGAAATCCGCGCGCCTTCGCAAACTCAATGGGCCTTTTCCCTTCCTCATAAAACCAGCGCATCGGGCTTGCCATCGGAGGCGGCATCTCTGCGGCTTTGGCGAAGGCCCTGGCATACTCGTCGATGGCCGCCATGTAGCGCTCATAGCAGTGTACGAGCGCATCGCGAACGGGTTTCGTATGACCCCCGGTGAAGTACACCACGCCACGCACGACGAGAGCTGCGCCGACGATGCCCTTTTGGTAGGGTTCCTCGTACAAGCCGAAGGGTAAGGTGTCTTGTCGCCGCGGGTCTTTGGCCCATGCAGCCAGTTCATCTTTCGTCATGATCTTTAGGGGAAGGCTGCGCCGGGGCTTATGGGAGGCACTGGAGGCACCCCGAAAGGCGCGGTAGTGTCCATTCCGCCGGCCTTGCCACCGAACAATTCATCCATGTCCGTTTGTGTTTGCGCTGATCGAGCAGGCTTGCTCCGTGGTTCTTTGTCACCACACCCGCAATCCGCTCGCTTCAGCGACACATACTTACTACTGTCGCCTGCAATTCGGCGGTACGACATTTCCTGCCCGTAGCCGAAATCGTCATCGAACTTCATTTCCACGACAGTTTTGATGTTCGATTGCACAGGTGGCTGGGTCGGGTCATTCACGATCACCACATCAGGACGGTGGATCTGATCCAAGCCCGCCTGCTTGCCCTTGACGTAGCCTCCCATGCCGCCAGGCCATTGATTTCGAATCCAGTCTATCAGTGAGCGGTGAGGGGTCAGAGGGTCGTCGTCCGACATGATCGGAACGGGCGGCGCCGGAGGCTTCGGGCTCATGTCGTAGGGGACTTCCGGCACGTATTCTGTCGGCTTCCCGGTCATCGCTTTCGACACGTTGTTGTCGGCGTCCAATCGTTGTGCGACGCACTTCTGCCGCAAAATCCGGCTTCCGGTTTTTGTCGGGTAGGCGACGCCGATCCGACCGCATTTGCACATGAGGTTGCAAAGTTTCTGCCTTTCATCTGGCGACAAGCCGCTTCTGGCTCCTACAACCGTCGTTTGCCCGTCGCCACTCCCAGTTCCTCCGACGGCCGAGCCGCCCGAATACCCGCCGCTCATGCTTCGCTCGCGCCTGCAGTCCTGGTCGAGCCCGGTTGATTGAACGTCAGCGACGCTGCTTGATGCGTGTTCAGCCAGTCTGTATGGCCGGTGGCATCCGTCGTGCCCTGGACAGTCTGGCCGTCTGCAGAAGTAACCGTGTATGGATGATTCGGGATCGGTCGCCGCGAGTTGTCGTCGACGAGTTGAAAACGCCCGCGATATTTGCCGTCGCCTTGCGCGGCAGTTTCGGCGAGGCAAACAAGCACGCGCGAGCCTTGCGCGAACACGCGGCGAACGGCGGCCACTATCTCGATCACGAGCAAATGATGGCAGTGAAGGATCGCCGTGCAGAGAACATGCGCGCGCTGCTTGCGTTAAATGGTCACGCGGCTCTGGCCTAAAAGTCCCACCGGCGTCCCGCCGAGCGTCGGACCCGCGCCCGTAACAAATGCAATCGCCCGTTGAAGGTGGTTGCACATTTGCCTCCAAGAAGCAGACCAAGCAAACAGCTAGTGATGTGCCGTTTTGTCCCGGAAGGACTTGAAAGCGTCCAAAATGGACGTTAATATGTCTTCGAAAGACATCGAGTTGCAATCAACCTACGTGAGCAAAGCTATGGATCTGATATACGCTTTTTGGAACAATAAGGGCGGAACCGGCAAGACTAGCCTCGCATTTCAGGCGATCACTCGGTACGCGGAGCTAAACCCGAAGAAGAGGTTGCTTGCAGTTGATCTGTGTCCTCAAGCAAACCTATCGGAATTGATGCTGGGCGGCCTCAACTACAAGGGCAGTGAAAAGCTGCTCGAACGCCAAGGTATGGTTCCGAGATGCAGCGTCGGCGGCTACTTTCAACTTCGCCTCCCTTCCCCGTATACACCGCCGGCATTCAAGGCCCATGACTTTCTCACGAAGCCGCACACGTATAACTCGGCAATTCCGAAAAACATAGACTTAGTTTGTGGCGACCCGTTGCTAGAGCTCCAGGCTAACGCCGTCAATACACTTGCGAACCAGAACATCCCCGGCACCAATACTTGGATTGCCGTGATCGATTGGCTTAAAGATTTCCTGAAACAGTTAGAAGGCGAGTACGACACGGTTTTCTTGGACTGCAATCCGAGTTTTTCAATGTATACGCAGATTGCTTTAGCGAGCGCTCACAGGATCGTGCTGCCAGTTATGGCAGACGATTCTTCACGTAGAGCGATCCAGAATGCGTTCTCGCTCATTTACGGATTGAAGCTGCCTTCCGATATTTATGCGGCGTATATGTTTGCTACGAAGCTAACCGCAGCAGATCGTCCATTGCCCAAGGTGCACCTGATCGCGAGAAACCGATTGACTCAATACATGGGTGAAGCCTCTGCTTATGCAGCGGTCCTCCAAGCCATATCGGAAGATGTGGCGGGCCTCTTAAAAACAAATCCGGAATTGTTCACGTTCAAAAAGGCAAAAGACGCGTTCGTGAGCATCCGCGATTTCCAAACTACCGGTGTGGTGGCGTTCGCCAAGGGACAACCCTTTTCGCACGTCCGGGCGGCGAAACAAACTGTGAATGGACACCGCGTTCAGGTAAAGCAGGAATATCTTGACAATTGCGTAGAGGCGTTGGAATCGCTAGTCAAACGTTTGTAGCAACCACCGTCTAAAGGCGATAGGAGTCGCGCGGCGAGGATCGAAGCCCGACCACGCGACTCGTACGGGACTTTTAACCCAATTTCTTCGCAATATCCTCAGCGCGCGGCGCGGCGTACCGCTGGATCATCGAGAGGGTCTTGTGCCCACTTACCTGCGACACCTCAACGATATTTAGACCGCGCTCTAGCATACGGCTAACGCCTTCGCGCCGCAGATCGTGAAAGCACAGCCCTTCGATCTTGACGCGCTTTGTTAGCCGAACGAAAGCGTGCTTGAGGCTGCACCGATCCTTGCTGAACGCACTGAACACGTTGTCACCTTCACGCGGCATTGCTTTCAAGATGGATACAGCACGGCTCGACAGCGGAATCGTTCGTGGATGACCGTTCTTCGTGATCGGAAACCGCGCAACCCGGTTTTTCAGGTCCACGTTCTTCCAAGTGAGCGCCAGCAGTTCGCCCTGACGCGCGGCAGTCTCGATTGCGATGATAATGACCGGCTTCAGTTGTTTGATGCGCGAACTTTCACAGCCCTTCAGCAGCAGTTCCTCTTCGCCGGGTTTCAGCCGCCTATCACGTGGTGCTGGCGCCTTCGGGCGCTTAATCTGAACGTCAGGGACCGGCATACCCCAGTCGATTCGCGCCCGGTTCAGCGCGGCCCGAAGTATGTTGAGTTCACGCAGAACGGTTCCCGCTGAGACCTGCCGCAAACGCTCGTCGCGGTACGTCGCCAGAACGGATGGAGATAGATCGCTGATCGGCGTCTTGGTGAAGGGCCACTCGCGCAGCCAGATATTTATGCACTGCACTTCGAGCGCGCCGCCCCTCAGCGTCGGCAAACGTCTTCCCGGTATCGCCTGAGTATGTCGGCTAGTGTCGCATCAGACTTCGGCTGGCCTTCGCCGGTATCCCAAGCGCGCTCGATCTGACGCGCCCATTTCTTGGCGTCTGAGAGGGTCTTGAAGGTCTTGGATTGGGTCGGATGAGCGTTGCGGCGGCCCTTCGCCTGGTGGGTGACGTCGCCGGAAGCGGTCACGCGCTTTGAGAATGTAGCCATTGCTGCGTCCCTTTCGAGTCCTTTGGACACGAGAAGCAACGCGAGTGTAGAGTTCACCACTTCATGTCGCGTTTGGACAATCCGCTCTTGTCGCCAATAAGGGGCGCGCGCAGCCTAGGGTGATGAATTAACGCGTCAAGACAACCTGTCCATGTCGCCATTGTATACAGACACTTAACAATTCGATGGTCGAGCCCTTTTTTTTGCCGGCTGGACCTTCGACTGGTGCGTGAGCGCGTCTTGTTGCTACTGTCGCAACATTGACTCCCTGCTGCCAAGCGCCCAATCCGCGGGCACTACCCACTCGACTGCTCCGGCCGGATAGTCCCGCGGCCACCTTGCCGCCAATTCCCCGACAGCACTCCTCGCCGCATCAAGCGCCTCAGCGTATTCATAGCCGCCCGACGCGGAACGGATTGTCTCCAAGACCACTGCGGCACAGCCCAGCCGGTCAAACGCTCGGCGGAGTCGCTCGCGTATAGCGTTAGTCAGCCCAAGCTCTCTGCTCACAAGCTCGACATCGACCGCCGCGTCTGCCGACAGAACGGCCATGAGCTCCGATGCCCGCCCGGACGCTCGCCAGTGAATGGAAGGTTTTGCCAACTCCTATATAGGCAAACCTTCTATACACGGCTCAAAACCATAATGGCACAAATCACCAATACTGTATATACATACAGTATTGGTGGCGCTATTTCTGCGCGAGCCCTTCGAGCAACACAACCGTTCGTCTCGCATTATCCAGCGCGCCTTCAAGCCCTATTTCAGTATGTGAGTGGTCACTTACATAATCCGCGAGGCGCGCGAGACAGAAGTTGATGAGGTGCGTCGGTGCCCCGAGCTTTTCTGACTCGTATCGGGAGAGGGTCGACTTGTGGACACCGGTCACCGTCGCGAACTCAGCTTGGGTGCTTTCGCCGCGCGCCCATCGCAGGAGTTCACCTTGACTTCGAGGTGGGAACATTCGTTGAAAATGCTGTAGTCACAATTATATTGCTATAATAGCAATATTCTACCCGTTTGAAGTCTATACTTCGTTTCGAGACTTTTGAGGTTCCAATGGCCCGTTCTGACCAAGTGAAAGCACTACTGCGCGCATATGCTGGTGACAACCACGAGCATTTCTACGCGGTTGCTATGCAGATGGCTGCGGACGAGGCTCATCGTGGCCACACAAAGCTGGCGGCAGAGCTGCGCGACCTCGTTGATGCCGCTAAGGCAGGCAGAAAGCCTGGGCTGTCCTCCGTTCAAAGCAAGGGCGTGCAACGTCCGACTCCGCTGGCTCAACCAAAGGGCGAGCTTTCCGAACTATTAGCAGTGCAGTATCCGCAAGAGCATCTGCAGCAGATGGTGCTGTCAGAGGCTGTGCGCGGAAAGTTAAACCGCGTCCTTCGCGAGCAGCGTCACCATGAGCAGCTGCACAGCCACGGACTAAGCCCTCGTAGAAAGCTGCTTCTTGTCGGCCCACCAGGCACTGGCAAGACAATGACCGCTGCTGCGTTGGCCGGCGAGCTCCGTTTGCCGCTCTTCACTGCGCGGTTCGACAGCCTCATCACCAAGTTTATGGGCGAAAGCGCCTCCAAGCTCCGGCTGGTTTTTGAGGCGCTGAAATCAACGCGCGGCGTCTACTTTTTCGATGAGTTCGATTCGCTGGGACTGCAGCGAGGCAGTCAGCATGATGTGGCGGAAATGCGGCGTACATTGAATATGTTCTTACAGCTCATCGAACAGGACGCGTCCGATAGCCTTCTGATTGCTGCGACCAACCACGGCAAAGACCTCGACACGGCTCTTTTCCGGCGCTTCGATGACGTCATTAAGTACGAGGCGCCTGACGAGCGCCAAATCGAGACGCTGCTGAGAAACAGCTTAGGTGTCTTCGGAACGTCCGACATCGACTATCGCAAACTCGCGCATGTTGGCAAAGGTGAATCACACGCAGACATCGTCAAGGCGTGTCTCGACGCATTGAAAGACGCGATTATGGAAGGCGAGAAAACTGTAAGTGAAGCGAGCGTCATTCGCCATTTGGAAGAGCGCGCTCAAGGCCACAACGTACATCCGTAAAAACAACATCCCGAACGAATGAATCGGGAAATCTTGCGGTAGACTCTCAGGCGAATAAGACCAAATGAAGAACCTGAGAAAATGGCGGACGAACTTAAGGGTCACCTGTCCATTGAAGGATTCGTGACGTCGCTTGAATTTCGCTCGCCCTTGTCCGTTCAGCGCGAAAATGCGCCGCCGAGGGACCGGGGAGCGCACGGCCAACGCCTGTTGGCCCAGCTTCAAGAGATTGCCGGCAGCATCGTCGAGTTGGAGGAGACTCGTGAAGCCTTGGGATTACCCGAGCGACGCGGCATGTCTATCGCCGTCGAGTTCAGCCCGCGCGGCTCCTACGATTATCGAAAAGTCGAGTGGAAGTCTGATGGCATTGAACTCCTGACAGTCCTTGCTCACACAAACTCCGACGTCGCCGTATTGCACGTTCCAGATGGCAAGCTGTCTGCGTTCGTAAGACGGGTCAGCGAGTACCTCGAGAAAGACAATCGCAACGGCACCGCTCCCCAACACGCGGCTCTCGTAAATGCCATTGCCAACATTCGCCGCGCCGCCTTTACCGAATTGTGGACCGACGCAGCGGACCCGCCGGTAGATGACGAGCCTCATTGGCTGCAGATTTGGCTGCGACACACGGGTGGCGCACTCACCGACGTCGTGGCGGAATTTCGAGATGAGGCCGCGAAGGTCGGCATCAATGTCGAACCGGGTTTCGTCCGATTTCCCGGTCGGGTGGTCGTTGCAGCGAACGCGACGCGTGCTGCAATTGAACAGGGCGTTGCCCTGCTCGACCTTATCGCCGAAATCCGATTTGTCGAGCCAAACGCAGAGTTCTTTCTTAGTAACCTTACGCCGGCAGAACAGGCGGACTGGGTCACGAATCTTCTCGAACGAAGCGCTTTCACTGCCGACGACAGCGCGCCACACATTTGCATCCTCGACACGGGGGTGAACCATGGGCATCCGTTGTTGGCGCCAGCTCTCGATGAAGCGGACCTACACACCCACAATCCCGACTGGCAGAAACATGACCATGCAGGCCATGGCAGCGAGATGGCGGGCATTGCCCTTTATGGCGACCTGACCGCGGCCTTGCACACGGGAGATGAACTTGAAATCCCGCATCGCCTTGAATCCGTGAAGATTTTGCCGCCCGATGGGGAAACGCCGCCCCGCCTCTGGGGCTCCGTGACTGCGGAATCCGTAGCGCGGGTTGAGGTCGATGCTCCTGACAGGTCGCGGGTCTTCGCGATGATGACGACGTCGGTTGGCCATCTCCTCGGCGCTCCCTCTGAATGGTCTGCGACGGTTGACCAACTGGCGTTTGGTCGCTCGCCTATTGATGTAAGTGGGTCGGCCGAAGAGGAAGACGAGGACGCGCCACGTGTACCCAGGCTCTTCGTACTCTCTGCCGGCAATGTCCAGTGGACCGAGTGGGGCACGTATCCCGAAAGCAACGCATTGAGCCCTGTCCAGAATCCAGGGCAGGCCTGGAACGCGCTCACGGTAGGTGCTGCGACATCGCTGACGGATATCGATGCCAAAAAGCATGCAACGCTCAAGGCAATTGCCGAGGCGGGTTTGCTTTCGCCTGCCTCGACCACCTCGGTGTTGTGGAGCAACACGCCTTGGCCATTCAAGCCGGACGTAGTCGCTGAAGGCGGAAATGGGTCGCTCGACGGTGGCATCCATGTGACTGTAGGCCCGGAGTCACTTCGGCTGTTGACGACTTCGAACACCCCAGCGAAGAATCTTTTCGCAGACACAGGCGACACCAGCGCTGCGACGGCAGACGTTGCACGGATTTGCGCACACCTCCGTGCAAGGTATCCGCAATACTGGCCGGAGACGATTCGTGCTCTCGTCGCACATGGTGCCGAGCACACGAAAGGCATGCAGGCAACGCTTCCTGACGAACCTAAAAAACTCGACAAGGACAAGCTTCTCCGGACCTTCGGATACGGGCTGGTGAGCCCGGTCCAGTCCGAATATTCGACTGCACACAGGCCGACTCTCGTAGTTCAGCGGCAGTTCAATCCATATTACCGCAAGCCCGGCGGCTCGATTGTGTTGGGCGAGATGCAGTTGCACGACTTACCTTGGCCAGTAGAAGAGCTATTGCAACTAGGCGAGGCCCAAGTCGAGCTGCGCATCACGCTTTCCTACTTTGTCGAGCCGAACCCGAGTTCGCGCGGCTGGCTTAGCAAGTTCCGCTACCAGTCCTATGCGTTGCGCTTCGCTGTCAAAGGCGCGACTGAAGACGCGAACCAGTTCAAGGCCCGTATCAACAGGCTTGAACGGTCACAGACTGAAGATAGCGGTTTCGGCGACCCTGACGTTGCCCAGTGGAAGTACGGCGCACAGTTGCGCGCCCGCGGCTCGATGCACTCAGACGTCTGGGTTGGAACAGCGGCCCAGCTCGCCACGAAATCCCAGATTGCAGTGTTCCCGGTCGGCGGTTGGTGGAAAGACTGGAAGGAAGCACGCCAATGGGATAGCGAAGCTCGCTACGCGCTCGTGGTCTCGTTGAAGGTTGCCGATAACATCGAAACGGACATCTACACCCCTATCGCGACAATCATCGCGCCGGAGGCTGTTATCGATATTGATACACAAGGTGCCTAAGACCTATTCAGGCCAAGCCCGATACAAGAGGACCCGGGATAAGTGCTCATCGCAACAGATGAGCACAAAGACGTGCACACCCTCATATTTGCAATAACAACCACACATGCTCTTAACCTATACATCCCAAGCCGGGCGATACGAGTTTGTAAGAGAGGGACAATATTCGGACTCCACAGCGAACACGTTTACAATCATCGTCGGCAAAAACGGAACCGGCAAGAGTCGATTGCTGAGAGCGGTCGTGCTGGCCCTGTTCGGAGGAGAAATCCGCGAAGAAATCTTAGACCCGCGCGATAGAGCTGAACTCCGACAGCTCGCTTTCGAGCTTGATACGAAGCAAAACCCGACACAGGTAATATGTGTTGCCACAAGCCCATTTGACAGATTTCCTCTTCTTCGCCGTAGCCAGAATATACCTGGTTACACATACCTTGGTATGCGTGGTCTGTCGAGCGCCAACCAAAGCCTCGCCTATTTGTCGAAAATTGCAAACACGCTTGTCGACTCTGTCCTTAGCGACGAAAGGCAGGCCGGCGCGATTGCCGGGGTATTGAATTACCTCGGATATGAGCCGTCAATTCGCATGTCGTGGCAGCCCTTATCGCATCGATTGATAGATGACCTTACCCAAGCCGACGACCCTCATCACGCCGCCCGTGAGCTGATTCGCCGCGGTCCTCCCATGATTCCCAATGAAATGGCCTCCAACTATCAACGTATAATTGATACGCCACCTCATAAGCTCCGACACGCGTTGGAATTAGCGCGCCATCTTCGAATCGAGAAGTTTTCGCGCTTCGTTGAGCTACGTCTTAGCCAAGACGGATTTGCCACTGACGGCTATTACGGAATTAGTCTCGAAGAAATTTTCTTACTCGTTAGTACAGGGTTGCTTCGGCTACGCCAAGTAGAACTCTGTAAGTCAGGCAGCGACGAAGGGTTCCTTATTAGTCACGCGAGTTCTGGCGAACAAGCCGTGGTTCTCAGCCTACTGGGCATTGGAAGTCAAATTCGAGACGGTAGTCTTATTTGCATTGACGAACCCGAAGTGTGCCTGCATCCAGAGTGGCAAGAAAAGTACATCCAGCTTCTCTATTCGACTTTCCAACATTTCACGGGCTGTCACTTCGTCATTGCGACGCACTCGCCACAAATCGTTGCACATTTGCCGGAAGGCAACTGCCACATCATGTCCATGGAGACTGGGCTGGCAACCGACGCGTCGTCTTATTCTCGCAAGTCCATAGACTATCAGCTAGCTGAAGTATTCGGAGCCCCCGGTGTTCGCAACGAATACCTGAGCCGGATTGCCTTAAACCTGTTTGCGTCAGTATCCAAAGTTCGCCGGTTTGATGCTGAAGCGCTCAAAACTTTGCAATCGCTCGAGAAGGTTGTCGAACTCCTGCAGAAAGACGACCCAGTGTATGACCTCATCATGGCGCTACGGGAGATGCGTAAGAACTATGCCTGACATCGCGAATCCCGTCGCATATACCGATGACTTGGATAGGTTGGTGCAGTCCAAGCAGAATGACGCGACGTTCACACATCAGCAATGGGGGCACGACGACCTCGCGCCGCTTCGCTCACACGTCCGCACGCACTATCGAAACGAACAGAGGGCTATCTGCTCATTCTGCCGTGGACCGCTCGGCCTGCAGGCTGCGGAAAACTGCCAAGTGGAGCACATTGTCCCGAAGTCTATCCGTCCAGAGTTCATGTTTGAGCCGAAGAACCTGTGTGTGATATGCGCCGACTGCAACACCATCAAGCGCGACCAAGAAGTAACAGCCACCATCCCCAATACTGTGGCTCCCCGACGTGGACAACAACGATATCCACGCACGTCGAACGCCTTCCTGATTGTGCACCCGCATTTCGACATTTACAGCGAGCACGTTCTGATTCATCACGGTTTCTACGTCGACCGGTCGCCCAAGGGGAATTTCACTATCGGAGCGTGCAAGTTGAATCGTCGACTTCACGAGTTCGGGTGGGATGAAAATATTGTCGACAGACCGACGCTCATGGAGGCGGCGCAGCAATATGTCAATTCAGAGCCTGGGGTCGACCGGCTTGCTGCCCTGCAGCGGCTGCGAGAGGAGGTTCTGCCATGACTGACACCGTCATAGTGCACACCTCCTACTCACCGGAGGCATAGTGGTCCGCATTCGCAAAATTGAAATCAAACACTTCAGGTCTATCTGCTCGCTTGACTGGACTCCTGTCGACGGCATTAACTGCCTTATTGGTCCCGGAGATAGTGGAAAATCAACCATCCTCGATGCAATTGACCTGTGCCTTGGAGCGCGACGCAACCTCAGTCTCGCCGATACGGACTTCTTTCAGTTGGACGTCACGCAAGACATCATCATCCAAGTTACGGTGGGGGCGCTACCCGACTTCTTGAAAAATATTGAAGTCTACGGAGAGTATCTACGCTGCTTCGACGCCAATACGGGCGCTGTTGAGGACGAACCGCGCAAGAATACGGAGATTGTGCTGACGGTCCGCCTGACGGTGAAGGCGGACCTTGAGCCAGTGTGGTCCCTTTATTCCGAGCGGACAGCCTCTGACGACCCACCCCGAATGTTGACTTGGAGAGAACGTACCAACCTAGCACCTTCGCGGCTAGGGCAACATCCGAACTCAAATCTGTCATGGACCAGAGGCTCCGTCCTGAACCGCCTGTCCGACGAGCGTGCGAGCATAGGCTCCGAGCTTGTAAGAGCTGCGCGAGAAGCGCGAACGGGCTTCGGAGCCAAGGCCGCGCCCCAGTTGGAGAATACACTCAAAGCCGTCACCGATACAGCCACCGCGTTGGGTGTCCCTGTCGGAAAATCTGCCACGGCTCTCCTCGATGCCCACTCAGTGTCGTTCGGCGATGGAGCGATTTCGCTACACAGCGAGGCAGGTATTCCGCTCCGAAATCTTGGCACTGGGTCTTCGCGGTTACTGATTGCGGGACTAAATCGCAGGGCCGCAGAGTCAGCAAGCATCGTTCTCGTTGATGAGATTGAGTATGGACTTGAGCCCCACCGACTAACTAGGCTCCTCAATTCGCTCGGTTCCAAGGAGCAGCCGTCGCCTCTACAAGCTTTCATCACAACCCATTCGCCCGTGGTGCTTCGGGAATTGGCGGGAACCCAACTCTTCGTGCTGCGCGAAACGGCGGGTGTACATCGTGCGCTACCGGTGGGCAATGACGACGATGTCCAAGGTGCAATCCGTCTTTATCCAGAAGCGTTTCTCGCCAGAACGGTTATCGTTTGCGAAGGCGCGAGCGAGATTGGCCTGATTCGAGGTATGGATGAATTCTGGGTGAAAAGTGGCTTCCCGTCTTTGCAGGCAGATGGAGTGTCCTACGTCGACACTGGTGGTGGCGACGCCGACCGCTGTTTTCATAAGGCTAAGGCTTTCCTCAAGCTTGGATATCGCGTTGCTGCAGTTCAAGACAACGACAAGACACCTACGGCTGCGCTCGTCAACGAATTCAAAGCATCCGGGGGCTACCATGTGGCCTGGAGAGATGGCAGAGCACTCGAAGATGAGCTTTTTGTGAGTCTCCCCGACTCCGCCGTCACACAACTCATCGAGCGAGCGTTGGAGCTGACCGAAGACGGCAAGGTGGATGAAAACATCAAGACCAAGTCGGACGGAAAAGTGAATCTCGGACAGATTCAGTTCGAGGGCTTGGTAAGCTCATATTCGCCTGCTACACGAGTTGTTCTCGGAGCAGCCTCTCGCAGCCGAAAAGCCGGGTGGTTTAAATCGATATCCAAAATGGAAGGTGTAGCCCGGGACATACTCGGACCCCATTTCGACGCGACGGATTCAGGTTTCACTGGCCTAATCGTCGACCTGTTTGACTGGGCAGCCTCGTGATGCCTGAACCGGACCTGCTGACCCTCACGCGCGGAAGCATCACCGCGCCGGCCGGTTGCGGCAAGACCCAGCTGATAGCCGACAGCTTGCGGCGCCATTCTGACAGCAAGCCAATCCTGATTCTCACCCATACGAACGCCGGCAAGAGAGCTCTCGAGGATAGGCTCGTTAAAGCGAAGACCGCACGGGATGCGTACCGCGTCGCGACTATCGATAGCTGGGCCATCCGGCTCATATCCAAGTTTCCGGCACGTAGCGGCCACGACCGTTCGATTGAGATGCTGAACAACCCGAACACGGACTATGCGGCCATTCGCGTGGCAGCGTGGACGCTTCTGGCATCAGATGCAATCAGCGATGCTCTGAAAGCGACCTACAGTCGGGTATTCGTTGACGAGTACCAAGACTGCACCCTGCCGCAGCATCACATCGTCAGTTGGCTCGCGCACGTTTTGCCAACGTGCGTTTTGGGAGACCCTCTTCAGGCAATTTTCAACTTTCGCGAGGCTACGGTCGACTGGGCGACGGACGTGCTGCGAATGTTTCCAGAGAGCAGAGAGCTTTCGACGCCTTGGCGATGGCGGAACGCCGGGGCAGAGCAGCTTGGAAACTGGCTACTCGACGCCCGCCGTGCGCTACTCGCTAGTCGACCAATAGACCTTCGCGGTGCCCCTGCTGAAGTCACATGGATGGCGCTGCCGGACGCGCCCGATGGCGCTCACCGAGTTCGTCTTCTGGCAGCACAAACAAAGGCGCCCGTACCTAACGGTTCCGTGCTCGTTATTGGTGACAGCACCAGTCCGAGCGGTCAGCGACTCGTTGCTTCGCAAACACCTGGCGCCACGACCGTAGAGGCGGTCGACCTGCGAGACTTGACGGCATTCGGACAAAACTTTGACCCTCAAAAAACAAACGCGTTGGAGACCTTCGTCGGCTTCGCTTCCGAATTGATGACCGGGCTTGGAGCCGCTCAACTGCTGCGACGCATTCAATCCCTCAAAAGCGGAACCGCCCGCAATGATGCGACCGCCGTTGAAGCGGCAGCAGTCGCATTTTCGTGCGCTCCCTCATTCGGTACGGCCGCGGCAGCGCTTCGAACATTCGAGGAGGGTGCGGGCGTACGAGTATTTCGACCCGAGGCATTGCGTGTTTGCCTTACTGCCTTCGACATCGCAGCAAAAGAGGGATGTTCCCTACCCCTAGCGGTTGCTCGCGCCCGCGAACAAAACAGGCACTACGGCCGTCCACAGATTCGGAGGGCCGTTGGCAGTACGTTGCTTCTTAAAGGACTTGAAGCAGATACGGCTATCGTGCTCAACCCTTCGGACATGAACGCGCGACACCTTTATGTAGCGCTCACTCGCGGAGCCAGGAGTCTGGTTATCTGCTCTCGGACACCCGTTCTTATCCCCACTCCTTGAGCGTTTGACTCCGGAAACAAAAATCAGTATTCGCATCCGCTTACATCGACAGCCCGTGCGAAGGGCCATCCCGGGATATGCCCAGGATTTTTGCCCAACGCTCGCCCTCTAATTCCATTGATTTGGTCAACGCGCGAGCGTTCTCGCCGATTGCCTGAAAAATCATGTAGGGAGGCAGCTCGGTTGAGACCAGGCCTGATTCCTCGCTCAGCCATTTAAACGCAGCCTTTACGCCATCAAACGATGCTGTCGCTCGGCCGCACAACGCTCCGGTTAGCAATGTCGGGAAGGATTCGCCCCACTCGCGCCAGTCAACGTCACAGCCAGCCGCCGTCCATTTGGTCGCGGATGTCTCATCGGCCCAACCATATCCTCGATTTATCGCCGCTTTAGACTTCGGAACTGCCACCGCGGGAATCGCAGCGAGACCGCAGTTGCGCACGGAAAGTAGCGCGTGCATACAGAAACTGCCGATGTCTGGTTGATGCAATTTTTCCAGGCACTGAAACTGCCGCACCCCGTCCTGCCAAACATCAATCTTATCCGTCTTCCGGTCGTCCCTCTTGAATTGGATAAAGGCAAGGCGCACGCGGACAGAATCACCAAACTTCGTGCAGAGCGCTAGCATGATGTCCGCGCCAGTCCTTGTCTCGGCCTTCTTATTGAGAAATGTCCCACGCACCGCGTGTACAAATCCATTGGGCAATCCGAGTGCAACGCACAAACTCGGACCCCAAGCCCGAATCTGTTGCTCCCACGCATTACACCAATCAATGGCGAACGCGTCCTCAGCATAACCGGCGCCGTACGCCTTCGCGTGGTAGTCGGTCGTTGCCTTGACTGCAGTCCAGAAGGTAATCCAGGCGTCTGGCCGGACGAAGCTTCTGGGCGTCACCGCTGCTCTGAACGCGACCTGCAAGCGGTCTTGCGGGTCAGTAGCGGGTGGCTTCACCGCGGGTTTAAGTTGTCTCGTAATACCTTCTGCCGTTGCGAGTGCGTACGCGGTGCTATCTGAGCCACTCAACTCGCTCGCACAGTTTGCCACTAGAAATTCACTGTGAATTTCTAGTGCTTTTTTTGAGATGCCTGCTTGGGCGACTCGTGTCGGCAACTCCCTGCGTGCAAACTCTTGCAGTTCTCCGAGTTGCTGCGTCACATGAATGAGGTCAAGTTGCATGGCGCCGGTAGGGAGGAGCGGCTCTTGGTATTCAATTCCAAGTGCATTGTTCCCGTGCTGCAAAATTGCCCCTGTATAGACCTGTTCCATGTCGCTCAGCTTGTTTTCGAGCTTTTTGATTTCGAGAAGACAGTTCGAGCTGACGTCGGATTGCTCTATCGTTTTGACAGCGCTTGGGCGATTGACTAGCTCGTATGCCTTGAATTCTGTTTCTTCCACCTCAATCTGCTTCGAGCGCTTACTCACTACATCCCGTTGCCGTTCCAAGGCTCGCGCATACTCTTTTCGCAGCCACAGACGGCTCCACAAAGTTTTTGCTTCAATCGACTTTACCAGACGAATGGCCTCTTTGAACTCTTGCAAGGTAGCTTCTTTCGAAGCGCTCAATTGAGGGTTGACCAGCCAGAACCCTTCCTCGAGAACGTCATCAACTGTGCCGTTGACAATCTGCTTTTCCAATTCAATCTTTAACTTATTGAGCGTTGTTGACAAACTTTCTACGTTTGGTAGGAGCATTTCAATTATTCGCTTTTTTTGCTGATGCGCTCATAGGCTGACCTCATCTCTCGCAGTCCTTTAGCAGGGGTGAGACTGAAGGGGCACAGTCCAATTATGTCGGCTTGTGACGGAGGCCTTTTTCGCTGTCACGGTCTATGATTTACTCTTCACTCAGGCCGGGTCAAAGAACGCCGCGACGTCCACGTACGACAACACGTCGATGAAAGCCGCGCCTAGTTTGAGTAGCGCGCCGCGATGCCGGTCGCTCAGCCACGCGCTCCGGCCTTCGTCGTGCAGCACTGCTCGCATATCCCGCATGTCCGAAGGCGATGCGAACAATCGAGTCAGGCAAGTTTCAGGGTCGACGCGGCCAGCCTCCACCGCTGCTGCCAGACTATCCATCACCCACGTGAGCGTAGGCGCGCCCGGCATTGCCAGCAAATCCCCAACCCTGATTGGCGCCAGCGCCGCCTTCTCCGCGTTCCAGCCGCCGAGCTCGATGCACGCAGACGCTTTCCGGGCACCCTCTTCAGTGTCGAAAATCAATGCAGAAACTTGAGGGATGTAGGCATTCACTGTCGGCATTTTTTGGTCTCAATGCTCGATTGTCAGGTCGCCAACTCAAGGACGGCCTATCCGGTTACCCGCCATTCATTTCGAGCAGGTCATCGACGAGCTTCATGTCCAAGGTTTGGATATTCGGCGCCTTCATACGTTACATATGGTCGCTGCGCGTTCGGTAATCATGCCGGTGTTTTTCGCCCCCCAATGCAAGCTGCCGTTCTTCTCGAGTCGAATCGTGGCAATCGAAGAAATTATGCCCGAACGCAAGCAGGGCATCGCAG
This sequence comes from Paraburkholderia sp. ZP32-5, assembly GCF_021390495.1. Lineage (NCBI taxonomy): Bacteria > Pseudomonadati > Pseudomonadota > Betaproteobacteria > Burkholderiales > Burkholderiaceae > Paraburkholderia > Paraburkholderia sp. ZP32-5. Next base: position 4,183,210 of record NZ_JAJEJP010000001.1, read on the forward strand.
TGTATCCCCTTTGCCGGCGATAGTGCCAGATGTGGTCGCCTGCGGGCATCGTCGCTGCCCGCTTTTCAGGATGCTGTCGCCATCTGATTCGGTCTCGCTCTCTCCATCAACTTCTCGTAGAACGGAGCGTAGACATCAAAAAGGTGAGCCGGCAGTTCTGGGCTCCGGTACGGTGCCTCGTTCAGTAGGTCGGACAGCAGCAAGAGACGCTTTTCCGGGATGCTTCGACGTCGCGTGTAGTCTTTAAAGAACATCGCGAATCCGCACCTTTTCAGCCGGACAGCCTCGATAAGCCGGTCGACATGGTCGATGCTTAGAATGTAGACCGGGTTTCCCGATGCGAAATGGTCTGCATTTGCCGTGAATAACTGGTCCGTCTCAGCCGCAAAAAGGTCACCGTAGGTGATGACGACCTTGTGTACGCTCGCGTTGGGGTAGGTCTTCTGTACAAAATCCTCGACGTTCCTCAGTTGTTCATCGGCCTTCTTCACGGTTGCACTGAGCTTCGATGCGTAATCACGTGCTGTTCCTGCCGCAGGTAATGTGTGAGTCAAGGCCTTGTTCTTGACCTCGAGCAACACGACATCAGCCCCATCTAAAACTGCGAAATCGCAGCACTTGCCGTCGACCGAAAAACGGGTCCGAACTTGCCCTTCGTTCAGAATCTCAAGGCCAGTCAGACTGAGGCTACGCCCGACATACTCTTCGAACAGTTTTTCGAAGCTCTGTCGAATCACGGGGCTCTCGCTGCGGCCGACGATGTCGCTCAACGCGTATCCGAGGTTGCGGTCGAGGCAGCAGCGCCCCCAGAAATACCAAGTGTTGTTGTCCAGACGTGTGAAGGGTGACCGATACAGAAGATTCGGCTGGAACCACTCATCCGAACTGACCTCGCCGTAGTGCTCCGCAGTCACCGGTCGGGGGACGAGCATCGTTTGATAAAATTTTTCGACGGGTGCTCGCCCAAAAATTCCGTGTAAGGCTACTCTGTATCTCGGAGCCATGACGGTCGAAATATCTTCGAGTGAGTGTTTGCGAAAGAGGGTGGCAAGGCCGAGAAAGTCCATGGGCGGCATGCCCAAGCTCTCTTCGAAAAGACGGTAGAGATGGGAGCGCGGTTGCAGTTTATTGATGAGGTCAATCTGGCGCGCGAAGGGTCCTAGCTCCTGCTCTCGTTGATGCGGAATTTGCGGGAGAACCCACGACCTGAGCGCGAGGTGAAATGAGCGGCCCGGCCCGAATCCAGTGAAGGCAAGGTCAGCGAGCTTCCACGCCAAGTCAATACAGTACCTCAACTCTTGCCGTGTGATTGCCACGGAACTGTACATCCGTGGTTCATCGCGCAATACCCATACCGCGACGCGCTCGGCGAGCCATGGAGCATGTGGTTTCCCATCATCTGCCCTCGACTCCGCCCCGATGAACTGGGACAGTTGGTCCAAGACGCTAGCATAGGAAAACTTCCGGAGTCGGTTGCGGATTGGCCGAATTGCGTTGGCGTACGTCATGTGTTCCGTCGCTTTTCGCTTGTAGTACGGCCGTCGAAGTATCCAATGCGCTACGACTGAACTGTTCATGACCTGCACCGTCGGCTTTAAACAAGTGTCGACTACGAACGTCTTCAGGGAGCCGGTGTCATTCAACACCATTGCCTCGCCAAAATTGGCCTCTCTTCAATACTCGCTGGTGAGCGACGGGGAAACCTTGAACCGCGGCAGATATGGTCCATGACGCACATGGTTCATTAGGCTCCAGTATGCAGACCGAGCGAACGAATGATTGCAATCCTCTGGGTATTTATAGTGATACCGGTGGTCCTCCCCAGGCTCCTGTGTGTACGATTGCAAGAACTCGTCAGCTAAATAGTCGTTGACTCCCCAAAGCAACTCGTTCAGCAGTTCGGCTATATAGCTTGAGTGATATGTGAAGATGTTAGTGTGGAACCATTCGTAGAAGCCTGGTAACGCTTTAAATCCATCTTCTGCACTAATCTCAACACCGCTTCTCTTAAGTGTCTGAACAATTTTCTCTACGTTCGACTGAAGGCGCGAGAAGTTGTGCTTGGCAATATCCCCACAAATCTTGATGTAGCGAATCCTTTCTATGCGAACGTCCACTTGAACATCTATATCGCCGAACCAAACATCAGGGACGATGCAGTCAGCTTCAAGCCACGCCGAGAGCGAGTCAAGCGGCTTCTGTATGCGGTCGCTATTCCTCGCAAGCTTTGGCGCTGCGCATATTTGTCGCAAGTAAAACAAGAACGTGTAGTCGGTGGGACGACCAGCCTTGGGCGGTTTCTTCAAATTAAGGAAGCTGTCGTTTGCGCCGCGTTCGTTAGGCTGAGATAGAAAATCACCCAGTAAGATATTGAACAACCTCTTGTCATTGGGGTTGTCAAACATCAAAAGAACGTCGTCTGTTCGCTTGAGCTTGTTGAAAAATGCATAATTAACCATGCCTCCAAGCATTTCCCAAGCCGCCAGAAGGACGATGGCCTCGTGTTCAACTTCGTTGAATTTTTCTGAACGCATATTTAGTGTTATCTGTCGGTAACATCAAGTCCGCGTCGTTCGCTACACGTCCTCGATGATGCCGTTTCGCTTGATGTTCACCATAGGGCCCTTACGGAGCGTAAAGTATGCCGCAGCTGCTTTGCTCGGATGCAAACCTTTCGTAAGAGGCGGCGCGGCAATTTCGAGTAACCCACCAGAGGTAGAAGTCGCGATGGGCATCTTGCCCGGACGAGAAAGCTCTTAAGGCTGGTTCAGCAACGAGCGCGGTTCCGCACAGTCCGCTCATATCGACTGGGTGGACCGGGTTCCATCCGGCATTCCAATAGCCTAGTGTTGCGATTGGTCCTTTCGCGCAAGAGATGCTAAGAGAGCCGGCGTTCGGCAGAATGGTGATAGGGCCTTCAACATCCGTGAGGACCGGATAGTGGAGCCGCGAAGGGTACAGGTCGCGCTGAAGGTATCCGAGGCGACTGAATCTATACGTCGACGCGAGCGGCGCAGCATTGAACTCTTTGTCTAGTGTGTCCTTGCGTGTCAAAACAGGTAGGGATGTGACGCTCTGCAAACCGACCGTCTCGCAGCTTCCATATCCTCCTTCTAGTTGGATTCGGGAGAAACGCTCGACGAGACCTCGGGCATCTATCAAATTCTCATCGAAGTGCCGCCAACGAACAACGGACAGCTCTATCACGCCAAGCGGGTCAACGTGTATGGGAGTCGACAAGGATAGCAGAACACGACCTTGTGCCAGTGACTGCAGCGAGCTGGCCAAGCTTTGAATATACGCGTCTATGGAAGCGTTATCTTGGGCAATATTTTCACTGAATGCCGGAAGCCACGACGGCCGAGACGGTCGCATGAACGCGAGCGTCGGGTCAAGAGGGAGCGCATCCAGCGCAAGGTGGTTGACTATGCCGGCGCGCAAGCGCCAAAACTTATGTGCGACAGCAAATGTCCGTTGGTAGGCGGAAGCCACGCGAAGGAAATTTCGATTGGCGAAAGCCCCCGTAGTGTCGTCCCCAACGGGACGGACAAAGTGTCCCAAGTCGCCCTGGTAAGGGGCATGTGGAAAGCCACCAGCAGACGACATCCATTCGTAGTTGCACTGCCGAACAAGCGGTAGTCTTAAATGTTGCTCTAGTTGCTGAAGACGGGTCAAAAAGAATCGTGGTACATCCGCGCCTTGCATTTCGTCGAATTTAGTTGACTCTTGAAAGTCCGATGGAGCGACTCGCAGCGGAGGGTTCCAAGAATCATCCGACGGAAGGTCGCAATCATTAAGTACGAGTGCGGCCAGCGTAGAGGGACGTTCGAGCATTGCCTTCAGTTCTGCCGGCAGGACAAAACCTCTGTTCTTTGCCATCCAGAAAATGAACAGGATTTCGACTGCTTCAGCCTCGACGTTGCATGCTTTCAACTCTTGAAGCAGAACGTTTGTAACCTCTTCATGCGTCTCTGAAATCAGCAGCAGGGCAGCAAGCTCTTGCATTGCCCACCAGCGAGTTGATGCGACCGGCCATCGAAAGCGCGAGATAAGCATTGCAAGGTCGGAATTCAAGCGCTAGCTCCTGTCATCAACTGCTCGGCCCACGCAGGTCGCTCGAGTCGCAAAGTCCTCGTATCCTCCTGGACGCTACGAACCATTGTCTCCGCGAAGGCCACTGCTTCTGCGGTGCGGCCTAGTTGCCCCAAGAAAAACACCATGATGTCGGACGGAATAATCCGGTCGGATTTTGGTCCGAAAACGCCGAAAGCAGACTTGAGAAAAAATTCATCGCCACGGCGCCGATACTTTGTTGCCACAACGCAAAGGCGGCTTTCGGTCGCTTTCCTGCTCTCAAAATACATAGGCCCCATCCATCCGCCGTTCATACGCTGAGCTTGTACGATATAGGGGAAGGCCGCTTTTGCTCCCTCGAGCTTCAGCTTCGTTGTGAACGCATCGTCGAGGAGCACAGCGAGGTCTCTGTCGCGGCAGTCAGATGACAGCAACAAAGGCTCTAGGTTTTGGATAAGGTCTGAGCCTTGACCCTGAGCTTCCCAATGGGCGTACCATTGCTTCAAGACTTCACGACGAACACCATAGAGTTCTGCAAGGTCAGTCATAAGTCTGCTCAGCTCAGCGACGGCATATGTCCCTACGTCGCCTTTGAAAGGAGCAAACTCAGTTGGTGTGCCGCCTGATTCTGGTTTTGCAATCGCGCCGACGTCTCGGCCGACATGTTCGTTAGCCAAGTCACGCAGTTGCGTTGCGTTCTGGTTCTCCGACCCGGCAGTCTCCTGTGAGGCATCTTCGGCTTCTATTTGCAGGCCAGTTCTAGCGACCGCAGCAAGTGTGCGAGATATAGTCTCTGCAGTCGTCAGGTAGGTTCTAAGGCTCTTTTCAGCCTCATCCCATTGTCCTAGCTCGACGTGTTGCCTATGCTTTCCAGCAAGTGCTTCTCGATTCAACTGTGCGAGAAGTTCGTTAGCCTCAGCAATGACATGCCTCGTTCCCTTTCCGTCCGTATAAACGGAGACGCTCTGAACCTGAGGCGAGATTTCGTAGAGCAGTCGGCGTGCGTCATCGGGAGCAATAGGCACAAGATAACTTATGGCATCCATCACATCAGGAAGGGCGGGGTCCTTTCGTTGGCCGTACCCCAGCACTAGCTCCCAAGTAACTCGGCAGAGTTCTCCGGCAAGCTTTGCGAGGCCATGCCGAAGTGACAGCTCACAGAGTTCTAGGAACACGCGCATCCTGGCCCCAGTTTCTTCTTCGACCTTGGCATTGCGCTCGTCTCGCTGTCGAAGAACAAATAGTTCAGCAGCATCGTCAGTGAGCACTTTGGCGAAATCCGAAGCATAGAGCGCGCGAAAATGGTCCGCATCAAACCATGACAACCGCAATGCTTCCTCTACCTCATCAACGGTAACCAGTGGATTGCCGGATACCTGCGAATCTACTATCTTGATGTCGACCGCAAGCGCATTCAGGGCACGCCGGAAACTCGCAGCTCCGTCCCCTCGCTGGTAGTTGTTGTAATCCGGTACGGGAATAGACTCAAACGACTTATGGACACAGAGAAATGAGACCGATTCGCCAGATAGCCAGCATTTGGCTACGTCTGATGCAACGTTTGTGAGGATGTCAAGGTAATCAGATACATTCTCACGGTCCTTGAAAATCGGTGTCTTGATAAAGCTAAAATCTCCACTGGCAACTGTCATGTGCAGGTGTACGGCGCCAAAGAACCAAAAGCGCGCGAGCTGTGTTAACGCTTCCTGTTTATAGTCATAGTGCGCATGCGACCAATCAGCCCCAGAGCCGCCGGCGAAGACCAGGATGTCTAGTCCATTCATCGCGCCTATGCACGCGGCCAACAGGCCGCAAGACAGGTCTTGAAAATTGCTCCACGAGACAAGCTCGGCATCAACTAAAGTCGCGGCTCGAACTGCGGCATCGCATACCATGGCTTTCTGCTCACCCTCCGGAAGGAGGCTTGCTATCTCGACAAGTCCGCGGACATTGTCAGTATCGACATACGCCTCGACGACTTTTTCTCCGATTTCAAGGGAGTTCGACATGACAATTTCGGCGGCAGCTTCAGGCGTACTCCCGGCAACCCCCATGCCAACGAAGGTTCTCACGAGGTACTGTCTTTCCGCCCCTAACTCGTAACTCCAACGTTGGCTTACGAAACGGCTTTCGCCTCTGAATCGATGTAGGGCTTCCGTGGCACTCTTTCGTGCAGTACTGTGGTCACCCCGCGTCGAAAGAGCGCGACTCAGTGCTGCAAGGTCAAGGGTAGTTGTTTCATGTCGCGACGCGACGGCTTCCTCGATAACACTGACGTCTCGCGCAAGCGTCCATGTACAAGCTTTAAGGCGCACAGCGTCGGTTCCAGCCAGCTGGAAGGACAGGCCGTTTAGCGACCTCGTTTTCAGATGGCGGAGGCGATAGGCATCGGCGTAACGGGCACGGCAAACAGCGTGTTCCTCTGCGTCTGCCATGAGACTCTCGAACAGCTCAGTGGGGTAGCCTTCGCATAGTCGGTCGATAATCCAGTCCCTCTGCAGACCTTCGATGAGGTCCTCTGGGTGGCCTTGTTTTGCCTTCACAGACCACAACCAGTTAACCCGTAGGGCATTCGGCGCGTCATCGCCAAGCCAGCGCTCAACGAATGGCGCCAACGCTTTGACTCTAAGCTCATAGCCATCGGTCTGCTTGATAAACACGACCAAGCTTTCGTGAAATGGCTTGAGCCCCGCTGTCGAGCTGTAGAGCAGATGCATGACAGCGGAGACTTCGGGTAGTGGCGCCCCCGCATTGCGCGCTATCTCAGTAAAACCATGCGCCGGCCAGAAGAACGGGAATTCGCAGACGAGCCTTAACACGTCCTTTTGGCTAGCCGAAAGTAAATTCCAGAGTGAACCATAGTATGTTTTTACATCCCTAGTCATATCTCCCAGGAGCTGCTCAACACTCCATTTCGATAGTGGATGGTCTGAGCGAATCAGTTCTTCAGTCGCATATATGACGTGCAGTGGATGACCATTCGTACGCGCACGTACCCCAGCCGCAGCCGCCTGGATTTCCTCTTCAAAGTTTGGGTGCTTTGGTTCTATCTTTAATCGACCTTGGTTCACCTGTTTCCGGATGTATTGAAGCACGGCGTCTGCTGACATTACCGGGAGTTCTTTCCAAGTGCTCCGAGGTGCGTCGGTAAGCAGGCGGGTCGGCAACTGTGCGTCTTCGACTGGTTGCGTTCCTACTACAACGACCAAATTCTCGAATGCCGGCAGCACTTGATTGAAAATCTCGTCTAGCGGACGCTTGTCTTGGCCTTGGTTGCGCCAGACATGGTCAAGACCATCCAGAATGAGAACAAAGGGCTTTTTGTGCTTGTTGTAATGAGCTGCACATGCGGCGAGAGCGGCCCCCAAAGTTTGGTCAGGTACGCGAACGTCCGGATGAAAATTCTTGATTTGAGCGAGTAGAGATTCTTCGACGGCAAAACTCGTATGGCGGTCGAGCGACCGGTCCGTTGACGAGAGGTAGTAGTGGTGCCGCACCAAGGGTATGCCCTTCTTTTGCAACAGCTCGCATACCTTGCTAAGAAAGGTGCTTTTCCCGCGCCCCGGCGGTCCCGTCAGCACAATCGGTTCAGTCGGAACCGCTTCAATGGCGTTGATGAATGATAGAAAAAACGCCGTGTCAGGTACGCGGTATCCGATTGGGATAGCAAAATTTTCGGGGAGCGGTTCGGGAGCCTCGAAAAGCAGGGTCTCGCGAAGCAGTTTGAGCGTAATCCAGCCGTCGGGGGAAGGTTGATTTTTCTGAATCGACCAGTGGATGGCTCGATTCTTGAGCGTCTCAACACCCTGAGGGGTTGAGTGGCGTCTGAGCCTAGCCGTGACGTGACTCTCGACACTTGCGAAACTCTTGTTGCTGTGACGAACTTCCAGCGCATCAAAAAGCTCTTTTGCATTGGATGAACCGCCCAGCTCCTCAATCACTTGATGCTGGATTTCCGCAGGCGCTTTCGTATAATCAATGCGGTTGCCTCCGGCGAGACATGCTTCGAGGCTGGAATCGGGTATCCGGTTTGTTAGCAGGCGAACATGCCCAACGCGGTTGCTCTCGATTTGCTTAAGCGCATCGAACCACTTCCTCAGGTTTGACCGAGATTTCCCTCCTTTCTTTCCTGGCCGTTCTAGCAACCACTCCCAATCCAACAAATGCTTTTCTTCTGCCGGGGTGAACTTGACCTGCCACAAGTCGACCTTCCCGTCAGGGCGCTCCGCAACAAGGTCATCGAGACCTTGAGGAGCAATCTCGTCTGCATCGCACTCGAAGCGAACTCGCGTATAGCGCGTGGGGGCATCGAGCCAGTCGCAAAGTAGATTGACGCCCTGCATCGTTTGATAAACGTATCCTGCAGCGGGAATAGCAGTGTTTTTAACGTGGGCAGCCATGGTCGACGAACGTTTGGTAAAGCTTGATTGTTAGCATCAAACTATCATGACGGTTTGCGGCATCATTGCGAAAATGCGTATAGCAATCTCGTCGATGAGAGGTTTATGGGAGACTGCCGCAGGACATAACGACCGGCAGATGATGGTTGGGAGGGCGGCCGAGGTGACTACGGTGGCTCTTCACCTTACTTTGTCGGTATGCGATTTGAATCGGTAGTTCAACATCATAGATGGCAAGCAAGAAAAAATCATGGACATAGTATCAGTTGCGATTGCTTCCGCAGCAGGAAGAATGCTGGTCGATAAAGCCAAGGATATTGGTATTGACCTGTTAATTGATAAGTTCAAGGCGCAAGTTGTAAGTCGCTGGAGCAAACATCGAGCAGAGGTATTCTTGGCTCAGCTTCTCGACGAGGTTAGAAAGCAGGGCGACGAGAAGTTTGAGTCTGCAAATCTAAACGACCTGCTTGAAAAGTTAGCCGATGGCGATGCCGAGACGTCGCTGCTCTTTGATGCCTATCGGCGAGTTGCTTTGTGCGCAAGCAAGGACATCGGTCCGATGGTCATTGGCGTGCTTACGGCTGTCATACTGCGACGAGACTCCAGGGCGACCGATGACGAGGAACAGATGTTCATGGCTGCTGAGACCTTGAATGACCGAGACTTCGTCGAGTTCATTGAATGGTTCGAACGCGCGCATGCAAAGACGCACAAGCCGACGCATCCGACGCTGCAATTACCCACGTTTCCTGGAGTTGTAGCTGTTGAGCATGTTACTGCGAAAGCAACTAGGAACACATTCACAAATGCCGACGTACCGGTAAATCTTTTTTCTGACGTCGGGCCCTTTGCGCCGAAGCTCACTAACCTAGGAATCTTTGTCCAGTTTTCAAGGCCTGCTGATACTTCGAAAGGGACAGCCAACACGAAGCGATATGTCGCAGCGACCCATGTGGCGACTCGGCTGTACGCGGTCGCCAAACGTGTTGCTTCAGCCACCACACCACTTTCGAAATGACTATTTGAGCAGTACTGCAGAGCTGAATTCGAAAAAAATCGCTCGTACGGCACGAAATGCTCAAGCCTTTCTCTCAAGCGGCAAGCCGGTGTTCGTAGTACGGCCGGTCCTTATCATCGAGGATGGCGTACATCGCGTCCAGGCTTGATGCTTCCGGCTTCAGCCACGCTTCGATGTTCTCGGGCTTGATGGGGATGATGCAGCGGTCATGGCCGGCCGCCTCAATCTCGCGCGGCGGCTCGTCGGTGATGGCTGCGAACGACAACAGGTCTGGCTCACCCGGCTTGGTCCATCGCGACCACAAGCAGGCGATGTGCATCAGCTGCCCATTGCTGGGGCGACCCGAACCATCCGAACTGCCGAGCAAACACGAAGACATGCCGTCCGGCCCCGGCCCCGACAACAACCCGCCGAGAGGCAAGTGAGCCGCCTGCTCAAGTATGTCGCTGCCTGAGCATGGACGCGGCCTTCGCCATTTCGGTGATGGCCGCGCCTTCGTTCCGTAGATAGGTTAGACAAGTCACGTACCGGTCGGCCACCCATGATTAAAGCTCTCGTGGCCAAACGGGTAGCGGGGGGAATGCCCACATTCCATCTCCCGCGCATAGCTCCCGACCGTTTCACCAAGCCAGCCTAATAGGGGGACGAATTTTGCCGCGTCGTACTGGTGACGCAACGCATCTTCGGTCTTGTTGAAACCATGTGCTTCGAGCAACGCCTGAAACGTCGTTAAGTCTGGGAAGTGAGTTCCAGCGCTCCATCAATGCAGCGTACTGAGCTCGCTTGCAGTCGCACCGTTTGCGCCCCGTAGGAGTGCTGTTGCCGACAGTGCGCCGACCCGATGTCTGAGTTCGTCATGGAGAAGGCTTGTAGGATTGCGCCCGGCGGCATTTGCGGATGGTAGAAGGCAAGAGAACAATGAGTCGCTTTCGATTTTGTTCTTCGTGAGCTGGATGTCCCATGCTGCGAGGTATCGTCGGCGGGATTGGTGAGACTCGTCACTCAGTCGACTTCTCGGGCAACTGCCGAACTGCGGCAACGCCGATATGCCATGATGATTCACCATGGCTCAGTGAACGCAAGCCTTATTCGAAGAGGGAGATATAAAACAAAAGAGGCCCTATCCATAGGGCCTCTTTTGTTGTCAGGCGGGTGCGGATGCCTGTTCCGCGGTTACATGATGGTGCGCAAGGAGGGTAAAACAAACTTCCATGCTCAAGTGGACTACACCTTCAAGTAATTTAGCTGAATCGCGCAGGTTCATAGGGGTTGCTCCCAAAAAGTGAATGGATGAAAACACGTTAGATACGGCATGCACTACCAACTCGACCGGAAAAATCAATGCTGCATACTGCAGCGTCACGGCCAAGAACAGCAAAGTAATGAAACGTGCGCAACCATCACTGAACCGCGGATTGGACTCGAACCCAGCTGCCCGAAAGTCTTCTCTACCGCAGAGCCGACTATTCTACAGACATTATAGTATTTGTCAAACGAATTTTTACACGTAATCGAAAAATTGTGGTAGCGGCCTCCAGCCGCGCGCTGCTCAATGCCGGGGGCGCGTTCGAGCGCCCCCCCCGGCTTCGCTCTTCAGCAATTGACTGCATCGGCTGCTTCCTGCCTACTGTTTGGCCATTCTTGCTCGCGAATAACATCGTCTCGCCAGTTTTTCCGCGCGCGACCGCCTCCTGAGTTGCCGTATCCACGAACGCATGATTTAAGTTGGCCACGAACCCAGCTATCTCCGGCATGAGTCCTTGCGCACCGGCATGTCCATCGGCGTCTCCTGTAGCAGCCCCAAAGGGGTACTTCACAAACTGGATTTTTAAGATGCTGTACATTCATACAGTATTTTTGTAGCATGGCCGCCTTGCCTCAACACGTCGAGTCGATTCACCCAGCGCTCTGGCGCGGGGCGCAACTCGCACGTGCCCCTGGCAGGCCGGTGGATACAGGCTACGCAGCCCTTTCGGCCGAACTGCTCGGCGGTGGCTGGCCGCTGGACGCACTGGTAGAACTGCTGGTCCAACAACTAGGGGTAGGCGAGATGCGACTCCTGAAGCCGGCGCTCGCCAAACTGAGCGCGCGGCCGATTGCGCTGCTTCCGCCACCGCACGTGCTCAATTCGCTGGCGTTCTCCTATCTCGGCCTGCCAGTGGACCGGCTCATGAGATTGCGGGCACCGAAGACGGCGGACGCACTCTGGTGCGCGGAGCGCATGCTTCAGGCGAAGAGTTGCGGCGCCCTCATCCTGTGGCAGCAGCATATCCGGACCGAGGCGCTGCGGCGATTGCACCTTGCGGCTCAGGCATCCTCGCAGCTTTGGAAGATACTATCCTCCGCGCTGTCCACAAGAAGGGTGCTGGTGAGTTCACGCTCTCTGGGTTACTGAAGATTGCCGTGCAGCAAGTGCCGGCCAAGAAAAAGCGCCTCGGCAAGGCCCCGTTCACGGGTGAGGAGCGCTGGTTTGACGCCAAGCCGGCGAGCGTACGCCTGAAAGCGCGCCCGCTGAAGAAGCTGAAGGACGCAGCAGCATAACCGCCGCGTTGCTGGATTAAAAGCCCGCTTTTCGAGCGGGTTTTTTCAACGTCATAGCGCTCGCATGGGGCAGACACGTGGCCGTACTAGACAACCACCGTCCTATGAACCCTAAGTTTCAATCCTGTTTTCTTCCAAGCGCTTGTCGCCAGTGTCGCCTTGCGCGATTTGATGAGATTTTTCATCAAGACCTTCGAAGAACTCTTCGTCGTGAGGATACTTCTTCGCAAGCACGCCCCAAATCATGCTGTCACGAAGGTCATGACGGTCTTCTCCGTAATGTGCCTGCCGATGGTCATCTGCGCAAATAGCGATTACATTCCGTTCGTCGTCTGCTCCGCCGCAATTCAGCGGGATGACATGGTGCGCCTCCAGGTAATACGCGCCGCTCGCCGTCACAAAGCCCTTCTTTCCGCATAGCTCACAGTTCCCATCTGCAGCTCGCAGCTTCGCCGCGCGGACCACGGCCGAATCACGCTCGTAAATGGCAGTGGCGGTGGCCGGAGCAACTGACTTCTTGGTGGGAACGGCAGGTGCAACGGACAATCTAGCTCTGCGCAGCTCTTCATACTCTTGGTCTTCGGCATAAGGGTCGAAGTCGACGGGCTGTGGCTTGCCGCGGATAACGACAATCCGTCGGTCTTCATTTCGGTGATGCGGGTACCAGAGGACAGGGTCCAACTCGCGCTGATGTGCCTCGCTCGTCTCCCGCAGCCCTTTCCTACGTCGTACTCCATCAAGAATCGCCACACGAATCGGCTGCTTTCGGTAGTAAGCCTCTACCATCAACGCCGATACCGCATCCGCGCGATTCAATTGAACCGGAGTAGCAGTCGCGATATTTTCTTGCGCCCAGTCCGAGGCGCTGTCGATGAATGAAATCTCATCGCCATCCTCATTCATACCGTCGTGCCAGATGTTGACCAGATAGGGACCACCTTCGCCTTTGAAGCACCAATCATACTGCGTCGTCATGGGGACACCGACCTTCTCTGCGATGTCGCGGACCAGTTGCTTCGTAACGGGCTTCAGGTCTACCAAAGTTGTCATATTTTTATTTACAAGTGAGGGCGCCCACTCGCCTGAATATGATTGCCGGCGCGCTGAGTGTTACTGGCTCACGGAGGTGGTACGCACAGCTGTCGGCCCCGTCTTCCGGAACATTTCGTCCATCGAGTCTTGCACTACGCCGTCGGTATTCGGGAATTGATGTAGCACGGAGTTCTTCCAGTGCTCAGACGCAATCAGCCCGGCAGACGGAGCCTTATAGAAGCGGATGTGATTGTAGCGGATGACCCACGGAACATGACCGTGATGGGCAAGCAGGTCGCGCTCGAAAACGACCTATGCCAACGCAAATGTAACAGGTTGCCGAAATTGGTGCCGTCGCAAACACTTGGTTCAATATCCGCATGACGGTATACCCTCTGACCGCTACAGAAGTCGCCGAAGTTTGATGCCAATCGGCGTATTCCGAGTCTCCGTCCGCGAGTAACGTACTCGTGAACTTCGAGAAGAGCAAACGTAAGACCGATGTAGATTTTCGAATCGTTCTGTCTTGCGTAACTCACTGCCGTCGTCGAGGCGTACGGTGAAACCGTCTTCGCTAAGCGCTACTTCGATTGCATTGTCGGGTACAGTTTTTCATCGCGAAAACCCTCAAATGCCATCATCGGTCACCAGTCAAGAAGGACTCGCAGCCTTGCCATCACCAGTCCACTTCGATAACGCTCACCCATTCCCTGGATTCAACAGCTCGCCGTATTCGCCGCAGCGTCTCATCGTGCGAATGCGCAAGGAATTTGGCTGCATCTTCCCGGGTTTTGGGAACAAGTTGATGCGCCAAGTCTTCGCAAATGGTCCATCACTCCGCCCGCTCTTCTGCAGTCAGACCGGAGACAAACTTGCCGTCAATCATCCTGACAGCAAGTTTTGGGTGGGTGCCGGAAAGCGACGTCGGTGTCACGTCTCGAGGGAAATCGTCAGGTACAGGAGTGCTCATTTGAAAATTCCGATGACTCGCGTGGCAATGTCAATAGAAGATTGGTGTTTGCCGGAACGGAGGGTCTTTGATTCGAGCGCAGTACGACGGACTGACGCGGGTCCCAAGCATGCAGCGACGAGCATCAATCGAGCACCTCATCCTTAAAGGTTCGGGCTCGAGCTATCACTCCCTTTATATCGCCAACCGCCAGCAACTCGAGCGGGCTCTTGTCGCCAAGACTTCCACGCCGCGCGACAAAGAAGTCCCATTTCAGCCACCCCGACATCTCGCCCAACGCCTGTGACACAGTCTCAAGCGCATGTCGGTCCATGTCGGTGTTCGCAAGGAACGCCGGGTAGTAAAGCTCGCCATCAACTTCGACAGTGAAGAAGCGCTTTTGGTCGAGCGCCGTCTGGACGTCTGCCGGTGTTATCGACAGAGCCACTTGGAATGCATTGGCATCCAGCAGGCTCCCGTCCTCAGCTAAGCGTCGGCGATGCTCCTGAACTTCGGCGCGGACGTCGTCCGAAATGTCTACGGTCGAGAAGTGCTCGGCAGGTGGTGGCCGCAGGCGAACGAAGTAGCGTGTCGTCTGCTGCCATCGAAACCGTACCAGTCCTTGGCCGAACGCTCGGCGCTTCAGGCGTGTCCTGACCTTCATTGTGTACACCCGTCGGAGCATGGATTCGCTCTATCGGCGTCGAATTCCCTGCGTATCGCCTCGCTTACGCTCTTCATCGCATTTCGCCAAATTGGGCATATAACGCCGCCTTCAAACCCTCTTGAATATCTGGGTCTCCGAGCCCTTCGTCTGGGTCACAATGTACGGGACGGCCGGGTTCGTCATCGAAGCCATCGTCCATGTCGTCTAGTGCGAGCCAGTGGACCAACCGATGGCGATTCACATATCCGAGGACCAGTATCCCTCTAGCCATGCCGTCCCAGAAATATGCGTCATGGAACCTGGAGTGATAAGTTGCCCATACCACCTTAGCGCGAAGGTCAGCAGCTGGCAACGCACTCCGTGCGCGATTAAATCCGAGCCCTTTCACCCATGACGTCGACAAGACCAATTCGACGCTAGGATACGGAGCGAGAATCGCTGCCAAGACATCGGCGTACTCAAACAACTTGATGTGAGTGGGGTCGCTACTGATGATGCCGCGCTTCGTGCGGTAAGCGCCACCCCGATGCAGAACACCGTCGTAGTCGAGAAAGAGTACTTGCCGGTCAGACATCGCTCTCATCTCCATAACCTGCCCCATGAAACCGCGCTATGTGGCCCCGCGGCGTGGCCGAAAAGGTGGCCTTGGTGGCAATTCTTCGCTGCCAGCAAGAGCGGTCACGATACCTCTACCTACCAAATCCGGCACCGTCGTCGCATGTCGGGGATAGTCGACAAGCAGCCCGGTGGCGATGCGATTCCCAGCTTTATCGAATAGCCTCACCTCGTAGGAGGCGGACACGAAGCTGCCTCCGATATTCACAATTTCAACCATAGCGAGCTGCTTTCGAAATCGCGGGTCGGGGTCACCATACGGAAGCTTTTCGACTGTAACGAGCAGCATCACAAATCCCTCATCCGATTGGGAAGACCTGCCGAGTCCTCCTTGTTAGCGCCGCCTGATACGACCGATGGCTCTCCGTGCGATGCTGGAGACGACTCCGCTTCGCACGACAGCAGCCGGAGGCCGTGCCTGCATCGGGCATCCTGCGTATCGAACGCGCACGCGAACGCTTTCTCCAGCGATTGCAATGTGGACGGACGCCTCCAACTTCGGGCCGGGACATCCCGAAGATTCCCTGTGGACGAATACGGAGAACGCGCGAGGCGTAGAGTACGGACCGAGGGGCAAGTAGTAACCCTCTACCCGCAAGGCGTCCGAGGCCCGCTGAAGCAGCGGCGAGTCTGGGTCAACCGGCGCTGTCGCCACATACAGCGCTCTCAGGTCGTCAGGCTGGAACGCATGCTCACCCTCATACACAGCTACGGTTGTGGCTGAATCGCCCGCTGCGTCTTCGCTTGCCCTTGCGCCATGCCCCCCCGGGCTCGCTCGCCAACGGCAACACAACATGCTTCCCTCCCGTACTCTGCTGTCGCCAAACAGAACCTCAAATCTGTAGAAAACATTCAAAGGTGAGAACTTTCCGGCAACGAAATAAATGTCGCGGCAAGGACCCGTTGAGCGGCAGCGCACGCCTCCCGCAGTGACACTGGCGGCAAGTGCGGCGACCAGCTCGCCGCCCACATGACCAGAGCCCCGATAACCAGACCGTCTGGAGGAGGCAACTGCATGGCCGCGATTTGGCGCTCGACCAGCGCTACGTCGCGGTGCGCGCTGCTCGCAAGACCAACGCCTCGGCAATCAGCAAACTCGCAGCAGCACAAATACATGCAGGTCACCAAGTTCCTGAAGCACGTGTGCGTCGAGACTTCTCCGGCGGCCGCATCAAGATACAGTTCAATCGCTGCACGCAGCCGCGGGTGCGCTCGCGGCCTTGAGATGTCGACGGCCACGAACCGAGCCATCACTACTGGGGCGGAAGCACATGCAGCGCATATAGTCGACAGCTGAATCACAAGTCGCCGTTTCATGCGATACCTCCCGCCCTCAAATCAGCCCCTTCTTCGCCTCGACCTTTTCGCCCTCCGGGATTCCGCCGGAATACCAGACGGGCGCAGATGCTGCGGCACTGACGCGGCAGCCAAGACGTATGCAAGCGCGTCACGTCGTTGCCTGGCTCTCTCGTGGTCGCGTCTGGGAACGAGTAGACCCCACAGCATCGCTCGACGAAGCAGACGGTGAATGCACTCTTTAGGACGTCTGCGACCTCGAAGGCGAGCGATTCGGTTGCGATTAAGAAAACCCTGGTACGACGACAGGAACTCGTCCGCAACGCCTTGAAGCGCGAAGCTGACCATGCGCGCCGCCTCGCCGGCAGGTCTGCCGCTCTGTTGTCCGCGATTCCACACTCGCACAGTTCGCTTCGCGACCACGATTAGTCTCGCGAACCGCGGAGCAGCCGGAGGCGCCTAGCCCGTGAACACGGTGCAGCCCACACCTCTGGCAACGCGGCAGCCGACTCCATAAGGTCAGCTTCGAATGGGTAATGTCGAAGAAGCCCCACTGCAACGGATTGGATAAGGCCCGGCACATCGATGGGTTCACGGGCTTCCGCAAGCGTCTGCAGAAACCATCGGACTTCAGTGACCGCCCGCGAGCGCTCAACAGGCGTGGTCACGGTCGGATTCCTGGTATTGGTCCGTTATGTCCGCATAGTCGGAGATGTGATTGTGTTCACACCAGAACGACCAGAAGTATTCACTCACGCCATCCAAGCCGGCCGGACCCCGAAGGAAATAAATACGACCGGAGCGACTCTCAGCTCTATGGGTGTCGGAGTCATACACCAAGATTTCAGAGCTGATGCGGCCTAAAAAATTTGAGGCGTTGAGACCGACAAAGTGCACGTGGCCATCTGGAAGTATTTCCATGACGCGCCAATGCAGAAGGTCGGTAGATGGCTCAACACCTAGACTGGGCGCAATTCGAGCATGCATGACAATCACCTGGATGTGCCACAACGACATCAGGCACCACTGCGTAGAACAGCAAGCGGGCTGGTTGTGGGATGCAGGTGCTCGAGCAGCGTTATTTGACTTTTAGCTCGGGCGAAGATGTGCGTTTATGCACATGAAACGACTATAGTCGGTGAGCGGAATTTTGCAAGCCCGTCGGTTACCGATGCTGCTCCGCCCTTTGGTGACCGTCCACCGCAGCGCCGTTCAGAGACGAGACGTCCACGAACCGACCGATACCTTCGAACCGGCACACGGTCGCACACTGAAGGAACAAAGCCGCTGGGAAAGTGCCGCTTTTGGCCTGACTCTCCAAGTCCTTCGAGGTGACGACGACCCCAATCTCCGAAAGTCGCGCTGCCAGCCCCGCCCAGGTCAGCCACGGCTGGAGAGACAGTTCTGACTGCAAGACGGCCGATGCGCGTTGCTCCCATGATTGCGTTGCGGTCAGGGCCTTCTCCCAAGCTGCCGGGTAGTCGGTCCGGGAAGCCAGAACCACCTGCAGAAAGAAGGTGAACCGGCAGGTCCCGCGCTGCGACTTCGCCTGAACACCGCGAAAGGTATCAGGCACACCCATGTCGGCGAGCGCTGCAGCCAGGTCCGCGTAGCTCATGTCCTGCCGGGCAAGCGTCGCGCGAATTCCACGCGATACGAGGCCCGACCAGACGCTTTCCTGCTCGTCGCCCGGCGCTCGCGATTCCTTCGCATGAGAATTAGTAACTTTCGCTTGCATGTTTGCAGATTTGTGTACTAATTTTGATGTGTGTTAACACACATGGCTCATCCAAAAGTCAAACGCCAACGGAAGGGCCCATAAGACACCCATCTTCCTGGTTGCCGCCAGACACTGCGGACCAACCACAGAAGGTGCTCTGGCGGAGGATTCGGTCATGTCCTCAACACTCTACCTTGGGCTCGAAGGCGTAACCTTCGCTCGCCGCTGCACAACTCGCCTCTCACGCTGCCAGCTCGAGCATCCGAGCGCTCTACCGCTGCCCCTCCTTCATCGACTGTCACGTATCGTTGACGAGTACCTCGACCTGACGATTGTCATCAACTCGTGGCTCGTGCCCGACTACGGATATCGGGGCGTGCTGAATCTGCTGCCTGCTCCGATTGCGAGCAAAACGGTCGGGGCGACCATGCAAGGAAATCGCACCCACCGTCGGCTCCCTACCTTACCTCGCGTAGACATTCTGCGCGCTGACATCAGGCGGCGGAACCCGTCCCATCTCCTGATTGTAGATAGTTGCTCTTCAGCTGTCCCTTACGAGTACCTGCCGCAAGCCGTTCTCGTGAATAATACGTCCGAACTCGCCGCAACCCAATACGCGGAAATCATTTTAGATATCCTCGATTGCGCTACCCGCGTCCAGAGCACATAAACTCTAATTCTGTAGGTATCCGAATGAATTTATACCTTAATCTGGACGGGGTACTGCACCCGAATCAGGTCGCGTATCGACCCGGTCGAGCGCCCGAACTGGAGATAGAAGGCCATCGCGTGCTGGAGCATGCCCATCTGCTGACAGAAGTTCTCGCCGCTCACGAAGACGTAGGCATTGTGCTCAACACGTGGTGGACCTACTACCTCGGCTTCGACACTTGCCTGAACCTGCTCTCAGCGGCCCTCGCATCCCGCGTGACCGGCGCCGTTCTTGGATTCTCCGCGTCGTATTGCGAATTGCCTCATCGCGTTCGCGAAGCAGAGACACGGATTACGGACAGCCGCTCGGACGCTTATCTGATACTGGACCACAGCAACGCACGCTACCTACGTTGCTACCTTCCGCATCTGCTTGCCGTCAACGAATCCGAAGGGATGGCGACTCCCCAAGCCGCTCAGGTATTGCGGCGTCGTATCGACATGATTGTCAGCGAGGAGCGTATGAAGATGCGGCATCCTTAACAAGTTCCCGTGGCGAAACGGACGATTTGAGAAGTTCTGTTTAGATATACACCCGCTATCAAAACATAAACAGAAAAGACATTTATTCCGCAATAAATAAGTTAGCAGGAATTTTGTGCGTGACAGCCCGGAGAATTTCGAAACGAAGTTCTCTAAAAACGCTCCAAAAACGCTATACATTTCGAAGCGTCTCGTTCTATCATTTCTCATCGCTTCGCAGGTGCAACTTCCCCCGGTTTTCCACTTCAAATTTCAGGAGGTAGCCGCCGGACCCCAGTGCTCATCTACTAAGCCCGATGGGGCGATGCGACCCCGCAGCGCGTGCGTGACCGCACAAATGAAGAGGGGTCGCTAAGCCCAAAAAATGGACCGCGACCCCAGTGGCTCCCCGTAAGAGAAACCACGGTTCGCACCCCAATGTTCTCACGGGGGGCTCTGGGCGTCAAAGGACTTCGCTCGTCTTCAACGAACGGATATCTGACGCCAAATGACTTCGAATATCATGCATTTTCGGCCAATTCCACCGAACTTCGGCCCTCGGCAGCTCCCCCCTCCTATGTGGTGGCGCCGGTACCCCTCCAAGACACCCTGTCCCCAATTGTTTTCCCCCTGTTTCACCTCCTCCGCACTCCCTCCGCCGCCTCCTCCCGGCTCCTTCCGCTTCCCCTCAGTACCTCTCCGCGCTCCTGGCAAAACCGGGGCGAGCCGCCGCATCTGGCTGACAAATCAGGCCCTTCCACCAGTCCGGTGAGTCTCTGAATTACGTCAGAACGCTAACCAATTGCGTTCGCGGGACCGCTGCAGTGTTGTACCCGTCCTGTCGCCGGCGCGCTCCAGACACGCTGCGAGGGGGCACGGCTGCCCACTTTTCTAAAGGAATTGTCATGCACTCAAAGACCGCGCCGAGCAGCTTTACGCGTGAGCTGGAGGACTTCGTCGTCCGCCTCAAAAATTTTAGCGACGTCGCAAGCGAGGCACGGGCGTCCGAGAAGGCGACCCGTCACGCAGCTCCGAGCAAACCAGGGATGCTGACCATGCGCTCGTCGCGATACTTGCCCGTCCCGCCACGCGGAGGGGTAGTTGCGGGATGCCCTAGAAGCATCCAACGGCTGTGCGCGGTCCAGGCGCCGTCGAACGGCCTGCCTGCAAAAACGGCCTCTGCACGTCGGGCGCGTGTCGTCTGGGATGCGGCGCGAGCGCACAACGCACCCGAGCGTGTGCTGGTCAGGCGCAAGTGCGACTCGCAAATCTTCGAAGCGACGATGCCCACGCAATTGAACCCCACGCTGTCCGACGCCCCCTCGCAGCTCGAGGGCTCCTTTCCCTTCGCATCTATCTCCCGGGCGAACGCTCCCTTCAGCGTGCTGACGGGTCACGCGACAGTCTCCGCTTGGGGCGAACGCTTGCGCGCGCTCACTCATGCGGAGGTGGTCGACGCCATCGACGGCTGGCTGACCTTCGCGCTTGGCCAGATTGTGGGTCCCGCTAACGGGGAGCGGGCTGCGTACATTGGGTCGCTCATTCGCCTCCGGTACCAGTGGGACCAGATTCACGTTCGACTCAATCAGCAGGGCAAGTCAGGCGCTCTTTTTTCGATCCATCAGTGACGCCCCGCGTATCGGGGTCCGACGTGCCTCGACTAACTCCCAAGGGGCACGAGTTCCGCAGTCGCGTTTCATCTCTCAGGAGGATGTGCCATGAGGCAAAGCAACCGTGATTCCATCCAGCCCGCGAAGATTCGCTCAGGCGGCGCTCGCGTCCGTGCGGCGATGGTGCCGGTCTACATGAAGGAGCCTACGCTGAAGGTACGGCGCTACCCGTCGACCATAGTGGCGGATTCTAGTGAGAAGTCGAGCACAGCGACGCTGGCCCTGCTCTGCGCCGAGCAGGGCGTGGCGGTCATCAGACGTCCTGCCCACTCCGATGCTCGCGCCCAGTTCGAACGGTCAATCGAATGCGTTCGCGAAGCCTTCCTCAAAGCATCAATGGAGCGCACCCGAGCGTTGCCTCTGCCTAGTTTGCAAGTGAGGTCAAAGCGTCGGTATCGCACAGGCCGGTAGGCATGCCGCGATAAGGACCCGGCCGTTTCCGTAGGTATCTCAACGCAACGCGCGCTGGCCTCATGGTCAGCGCGCAAATCAAAGCAGAGGACCGCATGAAAATTGAGCTTCCAGTTACCCTTGCGCCCATCTCGACCTGGCAGCAGAGGGATGCCCAGTGGCGCGAGACCTACCCCTTAGGGTCGGCAAAGCCCTACACCAACGAAGAACTTCGTGCCGCATTTGTGGAGTGGGGAACCCCGGAACAAGGGCAGAAGTACATCATCCGGTCGCGCATAGAGTCACCAACTCGCAAATTTCCCGGCCGTGGCGGCAATGTGATTAGTCAGTACACGTCGCTCAAAATGAAGAAGAGGCTGGGGACCGAAAGCAAGAGGGTCGAATTCCCGGCCGTCGTACACGCGGACTTCGATGGCGTCACTCACGAGTTGTACTGTCAGCCGGTGAAGGTGGGCATCCCCACTGTCATACGCCGTACGTCGTCACGGGGCAAGGTCACCGAATATACCCACGAGGTCCCGTGCACGCCTGACATCCTTCGCTTGACCAAGCATGGTCCGATACTTGAGGAATGGAAGACAGAAGAGGACCTTCGAAAGCTCGCCAAGAGAAATTCGAACCGGTTCTTCAAGACCGACGATGGTACGTGGCGCTGCCCCGAACGGGAGGCCTACTTCAACCAGCTCGGCATCGACTATTGCGTTCGCTCCTCGGACGAAATCGCAACCACATTTGCGGAGAACCTGCAGTTTCTGAAGCCGTATTTCAAACCAGATGCGCGACCGTTGGACGATGCTCAATGGTCGGTCATCGAAGATATTGTTGGGCAGTGCGGAGCGATGAGCCTGGCGTCTCTACTCGCACTCGCGTATGAGGACGAGACACCCTGGAACGAGACCGTAGTCCTTCCGACACCCCCTGGTCGATTCCGGAGAGAGGACGTTCACAAGGCCATTTCAGAACAACGCCTTTACGTCGACCTCGACTATGACGAGTTGTCCGACCCGTTCTCCGTCGTGGTCTGCTCAAGTCCCGAACAGCTGGAGCTCGTCAAATGGCGTCGTCCTCCGCCCCACGCCGTCTCCGAAAGCTTCGTCATGAACGTTGAGGTCGGCACCGAGTTCGTCTTCAACAAGCAACCTCATACCTTCGTTGTGACCGGCTTGCCGGCTGGGAAGGTGCTCTTCCGCAACTCTGATTCAACGACCTTCGAAGAAATCAGCGACGCACAGTTTCAGCTGTCGCTCTTCAAGGGCGATATCCGACCGCTCTCCTCACCAAAGACAACGCAGGAATTGCTCGCCGATTACGAATACGTTTCCGACGAGCGAATCGCCGTAGCGCGCGGCAGGCTCGAGCTCCTCAGAAATCTCGAAAAGATGGATGCCCCTCACGGGTTCAGCGTCCGGACATTGCAGAGCTGGCGAAAGCTTCTGCGCGCGGCAGGCGATTCGCAGCCGTTGCAGTTGCTTGCATTGATACCGGGAATACCTGGCGGTGCCCGCAGGGTTCCACAGCTTACGCTTGACGTCCTGGCGTTGATTAGAGAGGTGGCCCTCAGTGGGAACAATCCAACTAATCCACTGAATAGCCACTCTTATGAGAAGCTCAAGCGCCTGTGCAAGGAGCGGAACATCAAGCCGTGCACAAAAAATACGTTTTACCGCCGCTCGGCACGCTTCCGCGATGAGAAGTTGCGCGAAGGAAGCCGCCGGGCCTACAGCAAGGAACCCGCCGTCTGGTATCTGAATCGAGCCGAGAGCATTCACGGGGGCTGGCCGTTTGCCCGCGTACACATCGACCACACGAAGCTCGACATTATCATCAAGGTGCGCGGTTACGGTGGTCGTTGGTACAGGCTACGTCCCTGGCTGACCATCGTGATGGACGCTCAGTCTCGCGCCGTCCTCGCCTTCTACCTCTCAGCGCATCCGCCTAGCACCGTAAGCTGCATGATGGCAATGCGCAGCATGGTCTCCATTCACAAGCGGGTCCCGGACACGATTGTCGTCGACAACGGGGCAGAGTTCAGGTCAGCCGCGTTCGACAGGTTTTGTGACCTGAACGATATAACCCTCGATTTCCGGCCCGCGCACAAGGCGAGATTCGGCGGCGTTGTCGAGCGTCTCTTCGGAACCACCAACACGTTGCTGATTCACAACCTCGTGGGCAACACAAAGGCCACTCAACACGTCCGCACCCTGACTCGGTCAATCGACCCGATGCGAGCTGACCATCTTAGCTTCGTCGAGCTCCACGGGCTGCTCGAATATTTCTTCTTCGCCGAGTACAACCGGGAACGCGTCCATCCTGCTCACGACCATACACCAGAGCAGTTCATGCATCACCAGTTCATGATGACCAGTCGGCGGCAAACGCGCCTACGTCCCTATGACACCAACTTCATGCTCCAGACGTTGGTCCCGGTATCGAGGAGGGGCACCCGCACGGTCAATCCGCGGATGGGCGTGAAGATTGGACCCATCTACTACTGGACAGACGAGTTTGCTGCGCATCGCCATAAGAGCAAGGAAGTCCCGGTATTCGTTGACATGTGGGACGTGAGCGTCGCCTACGCAATCATCAATGGCAAGTGGCACAAGTGCATCTCGCCGCTGCTCAGGCGCTTCCAGAAGTTGACCTTCATTGAGCTTCGGTACGCGCTGTACGAAGTCCGTCTGCGCCTGAAGGCTGCTCCCGAGGCCGACTTTGAATCGGTCATCTCTGACGTTTTCGCAGACCACACGCTCCCGCCAGCAGCAGAAGCAACGGCTGCGACACGCCAGATTTATGGGGCAGCTGGTCTCGCCGCAATTGAAATCAGAAAGGTTGTTGCAGATGACGTGGTCGAAGTCCCTTCGACGAGCGGGACTGACTCAGGGCAGACCTACGTGAAGGTTCAGCAGTCGACCACGTCGCTCAAGCTGCAGAAACAGAAGTCCACGCGCGTGCGGAATCCTAATGCCCAGCCCCAATCGGAGGTCACCGCGAACGACGATGCGCGAAACGAAAAGCCTCCGTTCAATTTTGGTTTCAAGATTGGCTACACATCACTTCCCGTCCGTCGTCCCATCTAGTCAACGTTGGAGGTAGGTATGGCAATGCTTACTCGCGAACAAGCTATCGCAGGCTCGCCTGAGGACAAGGAGGAGTACCTCAAGTGGCTCTTCGTCCCACATCGCAATCTTGAGATTCTCGCCAAGGAAGTCAGCAGGCGGATGACTGCAGGCGCGGGGCTGTCACTTACAGTGGTTGTGGGTCCAACCGGTATAGGGAAATCGAGCTTCGGTCGCATGCAGTTGCGTAATCTCCTGAAGCGTTACCAAGTGCAAATACAGGAACGGCCTCATGTCATCCCAGCTGTCATGAGCGAAGTGGACCCAGCCGACCACACGGGTGAAATGAATTTTGTCCTGTTGTATAACCGGTTGTGCTCAGACCTACTGGTTCCCAGCGCCCTTGATATGGTCGCCGCACCAATGGAATCTGACGAACTGTGGGACCCCATTAAGCGGGGTCGCCTCGAGTTCGAAAGCGCGTTGATAAAGCGCGAATTGCGGCATCTCATCCTCGATGAAGCAGTCCACTTCACGAACTCCAGAACCAACCCGCTGCTGTATGGCGATTTCCTCAAGTCACTATCGAACCGCGCTGGCTTCAATCTGTTACTTCTCGGAGCATACGGGTGTGAAGAGCTTGCTATCGCGAGTGACCAGTTGGGTCGTCGCGTTGGAGTCATTCACTATCCGCGATACCTGCAAACGCAGGACGACGCCAAAGAGTTCGGAACCTTCCTCAGGTCGTATGTCGCATCCCTGCCGTACAAACTCGAATTCGAACTGACCGACAACCAGATTGAATACATGCTGGTCGGCACCGTTGGCCTCCCTGGGTTAGCCGCCGATGTCTTAAAAAGGGCTTGCGAACATTGCTGCTTCGAGCGATATCCCGCGTGGAACGAAGAAAAGCTTCGCCTTGCAATGCCATCAAAAGCAGCGCAGCGAAAAATTGCAAGGGCTACCATCGAAGGCGAAACTAATGTCTTGCCGTTCCTCAATACAGATGAAGCGGTCGATTACATGACCGAGGAACAAGTTCGCACAGAACTCAGACAGGAAGAGGCTGAACGCAAGGCCTTGAACTGCAGGAGTGCTCGATGACAGAGAAAATTGCTCTGGTGGAGCTTCCGGGTGGATGGCCCAAAGATGCTCCGCCACGGTCTGCATTTCTAGGACTCGCCCCCCTGGGTGTGGGTGGTGAGAGCTTCGAAGACCTAGCGAGCTACTTTCGCCGACTGGCCGAGCTTCACCTGATGCGTCCGTGGACTCTCGCGATGCGCGCAGTGGCGCCAGTTATTAGTGGGAAATCGGAGAGAGGCCGACGAAGTATCGCAGATGTTTGCTATGGGCTATCCATGAATGGAGTGACGAAGTTAGCCGACCAATGGGTGGATGCTCTGTCTCAACTTACGCTCCGAAACGACCTTCACTTAAGAACCCTGCTCCCGCTGCGTGACATAGTGCCTAGGTACAAGCTTCTTTCCCAGACCGAGCGCTATTGCCCGCTTTGCTATTTGGACGATGAAAACAACAAGCGACCGAAATACAACCGCCTGCTGTGGTCACTGGATTGTGTAAAGGCGTGCCCTGTCCACAACGTGCTTCTGGTCGAAGTGCGCTCTTTTGCCTCGAATGAAGGACGGCCTTTTTTCCTGCCGGGTATTTCGCGTTTGGACGGAACCAGCCTCGCTGCTGCGAACGCTACCCCAGCAACCGACGAGCAATCCTGCATGGCCCGTATGACAGCCCACCTTCTTGACGACATACACCACCATCCTGAAGTGTTCGAGAGCAATTGCAGCCCCGCTCCCTTCCTCAAGTTTGCTATTAACAAACTGTTCGCCGGCGTCGCTATGAACTTTGCCCAACACCTCGGCGTAGGCAAAGGCGAACTCTCTGGGTGGACTAGCGGTGATGTTAGACCGAGTCTGCCGCGCCTCCTGCAGATAGCATACTGTTGTGGTTGCGCCGTATCGGACGTCATCCTTGGCAACAAGGTGATGCTGAGGCGAGTAGCCCTCTTGTCTCCACCACCTGTTTTGGCGCCGAAGCGACGAAACGGCGCAAAGAGGCCCACGGATGTGTTGCTGACCGAGCTGGAAGCTATCGTTAAATCCGGAGCAGCACGCCACGGAAAGCAAGCTGCTGACCTGCTGGATGTATCTCAAAAATACCTGAAAAAACTGTCACCGACTTCTTGGGATGTGCTTGTTCAGCGAGGAGCAGAGGACCGGCGAATGAGAACGGTCAATCGTCGGGAATCTCGTTTCGCCGAATTCAATCGGTCACACGCAGCCTTGGCACGGAAAATGGGCCTCACGCCAACGAGGCGCGACGTTCACGAGGATGTCTTCAGGCGGACGGGTATCCGGTACCGATTCGTTGAGGGTCATGATTTCCTGCACCGAGCACGCGCGATAGCCGCGAGACCGGAAAATACGAGGAAAGCCAGATGAGC
Organism: Paraburkholderia sp. ZP32-5; assembly: GCF_021390495.1. NCBI lineage: Bacteria > Pseudomonadati > Pseudomonadota > Betaproteobacteria > Burkholderiales > Burkholderiaceae > Paraburkholderia > Paraburkholderia sp. ZP32-5. The sequence continues at coordinate 4,210,293 of NZ_JAJEJP010000001.1, forward strand.
TTCTACGAGACCTGTCGGGAAGGACAGTCCATTCGTGGACTCTCATCCCCCGCAAAACAACCTGTTCGTGTCGTAAACGACATTAAGAGGTGAACTGGACAGCGAGGAAGAACCTAAGCGCTTGAATTCACTTGGCGCGCCCGGCTGGGATCGAACCAGCAACCCCTGCCTTCGGAGGGCAGTACTCTATCCATTGAGCTACGGGCGCTTCATGAGAACTGCGCGAAAGCGCGGCAACCAGAACGGACGCGACGCCAAAGCGAGAGACCGAGAGGATACCCGGTTTCGACCTAACCGTCCACCGGACGGCCAGCGCGCCGCCTGTCGCGGCCGTCCCATCCCGCTCATGCCGACCGCGCCGATGCGGGTAAACGCCTGCTGAACACCTTCCAGGCCCCCTCGCCGCCGCCGAAATCTTGCGTCTATAATCGTCCGTGGCTGACAAAGAACAAGAAGTTGCCGTCGCGCTGTACCGCTCACATACACACGGAGACGAGACAAGCATGAGCGAAGCACCACACGGAGCCCCGATCAAAACCCCAGCACAGCTCATCGCCGCGGTCATCGCCGGGTTTGCTGTGCCGATCGTCATCATCGTTCTGCTCGCCGCCTACGTCGATAATTCGACGCGCACCGGCGCCGGCACCGACTCCCTTTCCGAAGCCGAAGTCACCTCGCGGATCCATCCGATCGCGCAAGTCGACATCCGCGACGCCAACGCACCGCGCGTCTACAAGAGCGGCGAGGAAGTCTATAAGGCGGTCTGCTCCGCGTGTCATGCGTCGGGTGCCGCAGGCGCGCCGAAATTCACCAATACCGCCGACTGGGCACCGCGCATCGCGCAAGGTTTCGACACGCTCTGGCACACCGCGCTGTCCGGTAAGGGCGCGATGCCGCCGCGCGGCGGCACGAGCCCCGACGATTACAGCGACTTCGAGATCGCCCGCGCGGTCGTCTATATGGCGAACAACTCGGGGGCGAGCTTCCCCGAACCGGCGCAGCCGGCAGCGGGCGCGGCAGCCGCCTCTGGTGCTGCGGCAGCTTCGGGTGCGGCGGCAGGCGCATCGGACGCAGGCGCCACTCAGGCCGCCGCCGCGATGGCAGCGATGGCCAACGTGCCGCAAACCCCTGCTCCGGCAGCCGGTGGCGCGCAAAGCGCGGATGCCTCGCAAGCCGGCAAGGCGCTCTATCAGGCTGTCTGCCAGGCTTGCCACGCGGCCGGCGTGCTGAACGCGCCGAAATTCGGTGACAAGGAAGCGTGGGCACCGCGTCTGAAAGACTCGATGGACACCGTCTACAACTACGCGCTGCACGGCAAGGGCGCGATGCCGCCGAAGGGTGGATCGAATGCATCGGATGCGGATGTGAAGGCCGCTGTCGACTATATGGTTAGCGCGGTGAAGTAAGCGGGCACGCATTCGACTGGCTCCCCAGTCGGCCGCAACAATAAAAAATCCCTGCATGCGGGAACGCATTGCAGGGATTTTTTTATACGCGGCGAGTCGCAACAACGGGCACTCGAACGCGCCCTCTCAAGCCTTCTGCAACAACGCCTTCAACGTCGCCAGCCGGTCCTTCGGCGTCATCGGCGCTTCTTCCGCCGTCGGCGGCGGCGCGTCGTCGAGCAGCATTTCGGCGATAAAGCGCGACGCCTCGCACACCACCGTCTCCCGCGCGCGCTTGCGCTTCTTGCACCAGTTCAGATGCAGACTGCGTTGCGCACGCGTGATCGCGACGTACATCAGCCGGCGCTCCTCCTCGATGCGCGCGTCGTCGATCGGTTCATCGTCGGGGCCGCCGCGATGCGGCATGATGCCTTCCTCGACACCGACAAGAAACACGTGCGGATATTCGAGCCCCTTCGACGCATGCACGGTCGACAGCCGCACCGCATCCGGGTCTTCCTCGCGGCCTTCGAGCATCGACATCAGCGCGACGGTCTGGATCAGGCCGAGCAGGTTCTTGCCGGTGTCGCCGAAACCGTCGGCGGTGTCGTAGCCGGTCGCTTCGCTGCCGTTGCCGTTCTGCGGCTCTTCCTTGGTGCCCTTGCGCTTCAGCCACTCGATGAATTCGAGCACGTTCTGCCACTTCGCCTGCGCCTGGCGTTCGTCGAACGCATCGTACAGATAGGCCTCGTAGTGGATCGCGTCCATCAGCTCATTGAGCAGTGTGCCGGCGGCGTCCTTCTCCGCGCGATCGGTCAGGCGTTGCATGAAGTCGCAGAACGCGCGCATCGGCTCGATCTGGCGCGGCGACAGGCGCGCTTCGATACCGCCCATATACACCGCCTCGAACAACGACACCTTCGCCTGCCCGGCAAACGCGCCGAGCGCTTCGAGCGTCGTGTTGCCGACGCCGCGGCGCGGCGTCGTGATCGCGCGGATGAAAGCCGGGTCGTCGTTCGCATTGGCGATCAGACGCAGGTATGCGCAGATGTCCTTGATCTCGGCCTTGTCGAAGAACGACTGGCCGCCCGACAGCACATACGGAATCCGCTCGCGGCGCAGCACCTGTTCGAAGATGCGCGCCTGGAAGTTGCCGCGATACAGGATCGCGTAGTCGCGGAAATTCGTGCGCCGCTCGAACTTGTGCGCGGACAGGCGAAACACCACCGACTCAGCTTCGTGCTCTTCGTCGTTGCAGCCCGTCACGGTGATCGTGTCGCCCATCCCGTGCTCGGACCATAGCTTCTTCTCGAACAGCTTCGGATTGTTCGCGATCACGTTGTTCGCGGCGGTCAGAATCCGCACCGTCGAGCGGTAATTCTGTTCGAGCTTGATCAGATGCAGGTTCGGAAAATCCTTGCCGAGCTGGCCGAGGTTTTCGAGCGTCGCGCCGCGCCAGCCGTAGATCGCCTGATCGTCGTCGCCGACCGCTGTGAACGCCGCGCGCTTGCCGGCCAGCAGCTTGACCAGTTCGTACTGGCACGCGTTCGTGTCCTGATATTCGTCGATCAGCAGATAGCGCAGCTTGTTTTGCCAGCGGTCGCGCACCTGCTCGTTGCTCGCGAACAGCTCGGCGGGCAGGCGGATCAGATCGTCGAAATCGACGGCCTGGTACGCGTGCAGCGTCGCCACGTAATTGCGATAGACGATCGCGGCCTGATGCTCGTCCTCGGTCGACGCGGTCGCGATCGCCTGCTCGGGCATGATCAGACCGTTTTTCCACAGCGAGATGATCGACTGGACCTTGCGGATAAAGCCCTTGTCCGTCGAGCCGACCTGCTCCTGAATCATGCCGAAGCAGTCATCCGAATCCATGATCGAGAACTGCGGCTTCAGGCCGACGTGCTCCGCCTCCTGACGCAGAATCTGCACGCCGAGCGAGTGGAACGTGCAGACCGTCAGCTGGTTCACCGGCACCTTACGGCCTTCCTTGCCCGGCGCGGTCAGCGTCTTGCCTTCGAGCAGCTTGCCGACGCGCTCGCGCATTTCCGCGGCGGCCTTGTTCGTGAAGGTGACGGCGGCGATGTGGCGCGGCTCGAAGCCTTTGGCTTCGATCAGATGCGCGATTTTCTGCGTGATCACGCGTGTCTTGCCGCTGCCCGCGCCGGCGAGCACGAGACAGGGGCCGTCGAGATAACGGACCGCTTCACTTTGAGCGGGGTTCAGGCCTGCGGACATCGTCTGTGGATGGGTACGGTTGAGGGCTGTCGAAGTCGCACCGGCGGGAGGCGCCGGCCGAGGGCCCGGGGGCATGCTGCGCGAAGCGCGCCGTGTTGGAATCGAGCTTCCGCGTGGCTCGCTTCTCGCGAGAGCAGCGATGCTAACACGGTTGCCTGTCGATGCGCGGAGGTGCCCCGCTTCCTCCCACAAATGCCACAATAATGAGATTGCGCGCCGCCGCCGCGGTGGCAAGACGGCGCGCCGTTTTGCAGGAAGACACGCATGTCCGCATCGCTGAAGATTGGATTGATGGGCTACGGTTTCGCCGGCGCGACGTTTCACGCCCCGGTGATCGAACATTGCGGGCGCGCGAGCGTCGCCGCGATCGCGACCGGGCAGACCGAGCGCGCGCGGGCCGACTATCCACACGCAAAAATCGTCGCCGATCTCGACGCGCTGCTCGCGCTCGACGAAATCGACTGCATCGTGATCGCCACGCCCAACGACACGCACTTCGACCTCGCGCGCCGCTCGCTCGAAGGCGGCAAGCACGTGGTCGTCGACAAGCCGGTCACGCTCACCGCCGCCGACGCCCATACGCTCGCCAACATCGCGCTCGCACGCGGCAAGCTGTTCGCGCCCTTTCACAATCGGCGCTGGGACGGCGATTTTATGACCGTGCGCGATCTGCTCGCGCGCGTCGAACTGGGCCGAGTCACGCAATACGAATCGCATTTCGACCGCTTCCGGCCGGGCGTGCGGCAGCGCTGGCGCGAAGACGTGACGCGCGGCGGCGGTCTGCTGCTCGACCTCGGCCCGCATCTGATCGACCAGGCGCTCACGCTGTTCGGCGCGCCGCAAACGGTGTCGGCGACCGTGCGCTCACATCGCGACGACGCGAGTGCGCCGGACTACGTGCACATTCAACTTGGCTACGGCGAGTTCGAAGTCGTGCTGCACGCCAGTGCGCTGACGGCCATCCCCGGACCGCGTTTCGCGATCCACGGCACGCGCGGCAGCTATGTGAAATACGGGCTCGATACGCAGGAAGACCAGTTGAAGGCAGGTCTGCGCCCGGGCGCCGAAGGTTTCGGCGGCGGCAATGCGCCCGGCGTGCTGCGCGCGCTCGATGGCGACCAGGAAGTCGAACGCGAATGGCCGACCCGCGACGGCGACTACGCTGGCTTCTATATCGCGTTGGCCGATGCGATCCAGAACCGCGTTGCGTTTCCGGTCAGCGCACAGGACGCGGTCGACGTGATGACGATCATCGAACTGGCCGCGCGCAGCTCGGAAGAAGGCGTGCGATTGCCGTTCGAACGCATTCGCTGAGCCCGCGCTGGGCGTGGCCGGCTTCGCGCCGCCACGCGCTGTGTACCAAAAAAGACCTGGCTCGATGCGTGTTCGAGCCTATCCGGCCGGGCCTTTCCTGACATTCCCGCAAGGAACATAACGTTACAAAATTTGCCCGCGGATGGGTCAGCGGGCATCCGTCATCATCCGTTGCTAACGAAGGGTATCCGCATCCCCCGCCCCGTCCAAACAACAACGACCTCCGGAGAATCCATGCTTCGTATCACCCGTGTCCTCGCCGCATGCGCACTGCTCACCTCTGTCGCCGCGTGCGTCGTGACACCCCCGCCGCCGCAGCATCCGAGCCCTAGCCCGCAGCAGATCGCGGACCAGCGTCTGCATCAGGTCGACGGCCGTATCGAGAATCTCGCACGCCGCATCGACAACCGCGTGAATCAGGGCTATTACCCGCCGCCGCAAGGCGCGGCGCTTCATCACCGGCTGGAAACGATCCGCCAGGAAGCACACGATATGGCCGCGCGACACGGCGGCGGATTGTCCTCCGAAGAGCAGCGCGTGCTGAACGAAGAACTCGACAACGCGGCACACGCGATCGGCGAGTAACGGCTGGGTGAGCGGGCTGATACGTCCGCTCATCAACCGGTAAAAAGCGCAGCAAAAAGCGCGGGCACCACGTCCCGCGCTTTCTTTTTTCCGCGCCGGCGCATCGCCACACCCGCCACCACACCGCCCGCGGGCCTTCATTTGACAAAGCCCCTGCCCGTCGCGTAAATTCGCCGCACGCGTCGGGAGAGCGCGCTGGCCGCATGCAAAATCGCAGGCCGCGCCGCCGAAGGGGCACACCCGCAAACTCTCAGGCAAAAGGACCGACCGCGTCGAAAAACACCGCTTTACGGCGGCTTTTTCGCACTCTGGAGAGCGGCAGTAGCCATTCGCGTCGCACGTCGTGCATCGCAGGCAGGCTGCCCACCGAAGGGGCGCGCGTCACCGTGACGAATCGAAGCTCATTGAGCAGGTCACGGCAGCGCAATCTCTCAGGTATCGAGGACAGAGGGGTCATGTAGCACCACGCTCGCAGGCACACGGCCGCGAGGCGTAGAGCCGCATGGCCTTTTTTGTTTCGCGAGACGCCCGAGGCCCCATGACCGAACTCAAACACACCCCGCTCCACGCCGCTCACCGCGCGCTCAACGCTCGCATGGTCGATTTCGGCGGCTGGGACATGCCCGTCAACTACGGCTCGCAGATCGACGAACACCGCGCGGTGCGCACCGACGCCGGCATGTTCGACGTATCGCATATGTGCGCGGTCGATTTCACCGGCGAGCGCGTGCGCGCGTTCTTCGAATTCGCGCTGGCGAACAATGTCGCCAAACTGCAAACGCCGGGCCGCGCGCTCTATTCCTGCATGCTGAACCCGAACGGCGGCGTGATCGACGATCTGATCGTCTATTACTTCGCCGAAGATCACTTCCGTCTGGTCGTCAACGCCGGCACCGCCGATAAAGACATCGCGTGGTTCGGCCAGCTCAATGCCGAAGGCGGTTTCGCCCTGACGATCACACCGCGTCGCGATCTCGCGATCGTCGCCGTGCAAGGCCCGAACGCACGCGAAAAAGTCTGGCAAACCGTGCCGGCCGCGCGCGCCGCCACCGAGCCGCTGAAGCCGTTCAACGCTGCGCGCGTCGCAGGCACGCCGTACGGCGAATTGACCGTTGCGCGCACCGGCTACACCGGCGAAGACGGCTTCGAAATCATCGTGCCGGCTGCGCATGTCGACGCGCTGTGGAACGCGCTCGTCGCGCAAGGCGTGCGCCCGGCCGGTCTCGGCGCGCGCGACACGCTGCGCCTCGAAGCGGGCATGAACCTGTACGGCCAGGATATGGACGACAACGTGTCGCCGCTCGACGCCGGTCTCGCATGGACCGTCGATCTCACCGCGCCGCGCGACTTTGTCGGCCGCAGCAAGCTGGAAGCCGACGGCTCGCGCGCCGCGTTCGTCGGCCTGATCCTGCTGAAGGAAAACGGCAAGGCCGCCGGCGTGCTGCGCGCGCATCAGAAAGTCGTCACAGCACACGGCGAAGGCGAAATCACGAGCGGCACGTTTTCGCCGACGATGCAGGAATCGATCGCCTTCGCGCGCGTGCCGAAAGGCGTGCAACCGGGCGATACCGTGCAGGTCCAGATTCGCGATAAAGCCTGCCCCGCAAGCGTGGTAAAACTGCCGTTCGTGCGCAACGGCAAGGTGCTGGCTCTCTAAAGCCCGCGCACGCTCACCCTACTCAAGTCAAACCGAACCCACCGCATAGGAGCATCCGATGAGCATCCCGGCCGATCTGAAATACACCGAATCGCACGAATGGGTCCGCACCGAAGCGGACGGCACGCTGACGGTCGGCATCACCGACCACGCGCAGGAAGCGCTCGGCGATATCGTCTTCTTCGAAGTCCAGGAACTGGGCAAAACCGTCGCCGCGGGCGACACCGTCGCCGTGATCGAATCGGTGAAGGCCGCCTCCGACATCTACGCGCCGGTCGCGGGCGAGATCATCGAAGCGAACACCGCTGTCGCCGATTCGCCGGACTCGGTCAACAGCACGCCGTATGAAAGCTGGCTGTTCAAGATCAAGCCGGCCGCCGATGCGTCGCTCGATCGTCTGATCGACGCGGGCGCGTACGAGAAGTCGATCGGCGCCTGAGTTACCCCGTGAGTCATTGCCCGACTCGCATTCTGTTTTAACCGTCAGGTGCGGCGCTCGCGAAACAGCGCGCGCCGCATCGCCAGGAACACCATGAAGCTCGAACACCCGGATCGTCTGATGAACCGCACTCCTCTCTCGCTCGCCGCGCTCGAAGTGCACGACGCCTTCGCCGAACGGCATATCGGCCCGGACACGGCCGACCAGCAAGCGATGCTCGAAGCACTCGGCTTCGCATCGCGCGCGGCCCTGATCGACGCCGTCATTCCGAAGACGATCCGCCGCACCGAAACGCTGCCGCTCGGCCCGTTTGCGCAACCGAAAAGCGAAGCCGAAGCGCTCGCCGCACTGCGCGAACTCGCGGACAAGAACAAGGTGTTCCGCTCCTACATCGGCCAGGGCTATTACAACGCCCACACGCCGACGGTGATCCTGCGCAACGTGCTGGAAAATCCGGCGTGGTACACCGCGTACACGCCGTATCAGCCTGAAATCTCGCAAGGCCGTCTGGAAGCGCTGCTGAACTTCCAGCAGATGATCGTCGACCTGACCGGCCTCGCCATCTCCAATGCGTCGCTTCTCGACGAAGCGACCGCCGCCGCCGAAGCGATGACGCTGCTGCAACGCGTCGGCAAGCCGAAGTCGAACGTGTTCTTCGTCGCCGATGACGTGCTGCCGCAAACCATCGAAGTGGTGAAGACGCGCGCGACGCCGGTCGGCATCGAAGTGAAGGTCGGCCCGGCCGCTGAAGCCGCGAATGCGAACGCGTTCGGCGTGCTGCTGCAATACCCGGGCGTGAACGGCGACGTGCGCGACTACCGTGCGCTGACCGACGCGATCCACGCGGCCGGCGGCCATGTGGTCGCCGCCGCCGACCTGCTCGCGCTGACGGTGCTGACGCCGCCGGGCGAATGGGGCGCGGACGTCGCGGTCGGCAATACGCAGCGTTTCGGCGTGCCGGTCGGCTTCGGCGGTCCGCATGCCGCGTATCTCGCGGTGCGCGACGAATTCAAGCGGCAGATGCCGGGTCGTCTGGTCGGCGTGACCGTCGACGCGCAAGGCAACCCCGCGCTGCGTCTGGCGCTGCAAACGCGCGAACAGCACATCCGCCGCGAGAAGGCGACCTCGAACGTGTGTACCGCGCAGGCGCTGCTCGCGATCATGGCCAGCATGTACGCGGTCTATCACGGCCCGCGCGGCCTGAAGACGATCGCGCTGCGTGTGAATCGCGTCGCCGCGCTGCTCGCCGAGGGCGCGAAGCAACTCGGCTATAAGCTCGTCAACGAAACCTTCTTCGACACGCTGACTTTCGACACCGGCGCGCGCACGCAAGCACTGCACGATGCCGCCACGGCGAAGGGCATCAACCTGCGCCATGTGAGCGCAACGCAAGTCGGCCTGTCGATCGACGAAACCACCACGCGTCACGATCTGGCCGACCTGCTTGCGGTGTTCGCGCAAGCGGCTTTCTCGAACGACGTGCCGCAAGTCGACGCGCTCGACGCCGCGCTGAGCGCATCGAACGTGGGATCGGTGCCGGCCGCGCTCGAACGCACGAGCGCGTATCTGACGCATCACGTGTTCAACCGTCACCATTCGGAGACGGAAATGCTGCGCTATCTGCGCAGCCTCGCGGATAAAGATCTCGCACTCGACCGCTCGATGATCCCGCTCGGCTCATGCACGATGAAGCTGAACGCGACGTCGGAAATGCTGCCGGTCACGTGGCCCGAATTCGGTCAGATCCATCCGTTCGCGCCGGCCGAGCAAACCGTCGGCTACCGCGAAATGATCGATCAGCTCGAAGAAATGCTGGTCGCCGCGACCGGCTATGCGGCGGTGTCGCTGCAGCCGAACGCGGGCTCGCAGGGCGAGTACGCGGGTCTGTTGATCATCCACGCGTATCACGCGTCGCGCGGCGAAGCGCATCGCAATGTCTGCCTGATCCCGGCTTCGGCGCACGGCACGAACCCGGCGTCCGCGCAGATGGCCGGCATGCAGGTCGTCGTCGTTGCATGCGACGCGCAAGGCAACGTCGATACCGAAGACCTGAAGAAGAAGGCCGCGCAGCACGCGGACAAACTCGCGGCGATCATGATCACGTATCCGTCCACGCATGGCGTGTTCGAAGCGAACGTGCGTGAAATCTGCGAAATCGTGCATGCGCACGGCGGCCAGGTCTACGTGGACGGCGCGAACATGAACGCGATGGTGGGTCTGTGCGCACCGGGTCAGTTCGGCGGCGACGTATCGCACCTGAACCTGCACAAGACCTTCTGCATTCCGCACGGTGGCGGCGGACCGGGCGTCGGTCCGGTCGCGGTCGGCGCGCACCTTGCGCAGTTCCTGCCGAACCAGACTTCGTCGGGTTACACGCGCGCGGACAGCGGCATTGGCGCGGTATCGGCCGCGCCGTACGGCTCGGCGTCGATCCTGCCGATCTCGTGGATGTACATCGCGATGATGGGCGCGAAGAACCTGACCGCCGCGACCGAAACCGCGATTCTCAACGCGAACTACGTCGCCAACAAGCTCGCGCCGCACTATCCGGTGCTGTACTCGGGCCCCGGCGGCCTAGTCGCGCACGAGTGCATTCTCGATCTGCGTCCGATCAAGGAAACCAGCGGCATCACCGTCGACGACGTCGCCAAGCGCCTCGCCGACTACGGCTTCCACGCGCCGACGATGAGCTTCCCGGTACCGGGCACGCTGATGGTCGAGCCGACCGAATCGGAGTCGAAGGAAGAGCTCGACCGCTTCATCGAAGCGATGATTGCGATCCGCGACGAAATCCGCGCGGTCGAGGAAGGCCGTGCCGATCGCGAAGACAACCCGCTGAAGCACGCGCCGCATACGGCGGCGGTGGTGGTCGCCGACGACTGGAAGCATGCGTACTCGCGCGAAGCCGCCGCGTATCCGCTGAAGACGCTGATCGCGAACAAGTACTGGCCGCCGGTCGGCCGCGCGGACAACGTGTATGGCGACCGCAATCTGTTCTGCTCCTGCGTGCCGATCGCGGATTACGAATAAGAAGCGCGACGCGCATCGCCCATCACCTGTCACGGCGGCGACACGCCAAAGCAGGCGGCACGGCGATGCGCGCGACACCGCGCTATCGGATTCAGCGGTCCTGTCGTTCACGGTCGCAAACGGCTAACATCACACACCGAATCAGCCTAACGAGGAGTTCCGCATGGCGCGACAGGTGCGATTGATGCAAAGCCCGGCCGAAACTGCATCGGCCCGTCCATGGCGGTCCGCTTATGCGGTGCTGCTGGCCGGCGCGGCGATGTTGCTGCCGCTGCGGCAGGCTCACGCGGCGATGAATTTCTGCGCGGCGCCCGCGTTGCAAACCAGCGAGCGCACCAATGCCGACCCCGGCGTCAAGGCGCTCGTCAGCAACGTGCAAGCTCATCTGAACGAGCAACCGCATGCGCTCGCGAAGCTGCACACCGAGGGCACGCTGCCGCACGAAGGCATCTACGACCAGAGCGTCGACGCGGAAAAGGATCTCGATCTGCTGCGCGACGCCGCGCTCGCGTGGCGCGCCACCAGCGACGATCGTTTTCTGAAACTCGTCGATCGCCTGCTGTACGCCTGGGTCACCACGTATCAGCCGAGCTTCAATCCGATCGACGAAACGCATTTCGAGGGGCTGATCCTCGCGTATGACATGACCGCGAGCGCATTGCCCGTCAAAACGCGCAACGCGTCGATGGCCTTTCTGACGAAGCTCGCCACTGGCTATATCGCGCAGATCGACGCGCAGCCGCGGCCGCTCACCGGCACGTTCCGCAACAATTGGCAAAGTCACCGCATCAAGCTGATCGCGATGGCCGCGTTCACGCTCGACAATCGCAAGATGATCAACACCGCGCAGCGGCTGTTTATCGAGCATATCGGCGACAACATCGCGCCGGACGGCTCCACGATCGACTTCAGCGAGCGCGACGCGCTGCATTATGTGACTTACGACCTGCAGCCGCTCGTGACGGCCGCGCTCGCCGCGCGCCGCCACAACCGCAACTGGCTGCAGGAGAAAGGCGCGAACGGTGCGACGCTGCTCGCTGCGCTGAACTGGCTCAAGCCGTTTGCGACCGGCAGCCAGACGCATCAGGAATTCGTGCATTCGAGCGTTCCGTTCGATGCAAAACGCCGCGAGGCCGGCTTGCCCGGCTATTCGGGTCAGTGGGACCCGAAGAACGCGACGGAACTGTTTCACCTGGCGGCGCGTCTCGACGGACGCTTTACGCCAGTCGCGCTGCAGCTCGCGCAGACGCCGCCCGCGTGGCTCGCCGTCTGCCTGCCGCTGCCGGCGCGCTAAACTCTTTTTATCGGCAGGGAGCAGTACATGGCAGTCAGCGTCTTCGATCTCTTCAAAATCGGCATTGGTCCGTCGAGCTCGCACACGGTCGGGCCGATGCGCGCGGCGCTGATGTTCGTTCAGGGACTCGATCGCGACGGGCTGCTCGAGACGGTCGCATCGGTGAAAGTCGATCTGTACGGTTCGCTCGGCGCGACGGGCAAGGGACACGGCACTGATCGCGGCGTGATGCTCGGTCTGATGGGCGACGCGCCCGACACCGTCGATCCGGAAACCATTTCGCAACGGCTCGACGCGGTGCGCGCGTCGCGCAAACTCGCGCTGCTTGGCCGGCACGACGTGCCGTTCGTGCAAAAAGATCACATTTCGTTTTATCGCCAGGCGCTCGCCGAGCATCCGAATGGTTTGAAGCTGTATGCGTTCGACGCGCAAGGCGCGACGCTGCGCGAGGCGACCTATCTGTCGGTGGGCGGCGGCTTCGTCGTGACGGCCGGCGCGCCGAATACGAAGGTGCTGTCCGCCGTCGATCAATTGCCGCACTCGTTCCGCAGCGGCAATGAGTTGCTCGCGCTGTGCGAGTCGACGGGCAAAAGCATCGCGCAACTGATGTGCGAGAACGAGCGCGTCTGGCACACCGACGAAGAAACCCGCACGGGCTTGCTGAAGATCTGGGACGTGATGCAATCGTGTGTCGCGCGCGGCTGCGGCATCAACAATCCCGATGCCGATGGTCATTTGCCTGGGCCGTTCCAGGTGAAGCGGCGCGCGCCGCAACTGTATCGCGCGCTGACCGGTCATCCCGAGCGCGCGCTGCAGGATCCGCTGTCGATGGTCGACTGGATCAATCTGTACGCGATCGCCGTCAATGAGGAAAACGCGGCCGGCGGGCGCGTCGTCACGGCGCCGACCAATGGCGCGGCCGGCATTATCCCGGCCGTTCTGCATTACTACACTCGCTTCATGCCAAGCGCGAACGAACAAGGCGTGATCGACTTCCTGATGACGGCTGCGGCGATCGGCATTCTGTACAAGCTGAACGCGTCGATTTCCGGCGCGGAAGTGGGTTGCCAGGGCGAAGTGGGCGTGGCCTGCTCGATGGCGGCAGGCGCGCTCGCCGCGGTGATGGGCGGCACGCCGAAGCAGGTCGAAAACGCCGCGGAAATAGGCATGGAACACAACCTCGGGCTCACCTGCGATCCGGTCGGCGGCATGGTGCAGATTCCGTGCATCGAGCGCAACGCGATGGCGTCGGTGAAAGCGGTCAATGCCGCGCGCATGGCGTTGCGCGGCGACGGCAGCCACTACGTGTCGCTCGATTCGGTGATCAAGACGATGCGCGAAACCGGGGCGGATATGAAGACGAAATACAAGGAAACATCGCGCGGCGGGCTCGCGGTGAATATCGTCGAGTGTTGAGTGGCGAGCGCGATGTTTGATTGATGTAGTGAGGACGCGGGCTATGAGGTCCGCGTTTTTGTTTGCGCAGCTGCGCGTCTTGCAATTGATGTGGCGTTGACACGCGCCACCGCTGCGCTGCGCCGTGACAGCGCCCACGTGCCCGGCGTAAGCTGTCGAAGCGCCCATCGGCGGCGCAATGCGCTATTCGCGCGTTACGCCGATGCGGCCTCAATCCATCGCACACCAGCACTGCCAGGAGGCTTCTTCGCAATGTCGCTGCCGAATGCTCCAGCTTCAAATTCCACTTCGAATTCCGCTTTGAATTCCGCGTCCGATTCCCATATCGCGCGCACGACGGGCGCGCGTCTCGTCGTCGATGCGTTGCTCACGCATGGCGTCGAGCGCGTTTTCTGCGTGCCCGGCGAAAGCTTTCTCGCCGTGCTCGATTCGCTGCACGACGAAACCGAACGCATCAAAACGGTCGTCTGCCGACATGAAGCCGCCGCGGCGAACATGGCCGAAGCGGTCGGCAAGCTGACCGGCCGACCGGGTGTCGCGCTCGTTACGCGCGGACCGGGCGCGACACATGCATCGATCGGCGTGCACACCGCGTTTCAGGACTCGACGCCGATGATCCTGCTGATCGGCCAATGTGCGCGCGAGCATCTGGATCGCGAGGCATTCCAGGAAATCGACTATCGGCGCATGTTCGGTCAGATGGCGAAGTGGGTCGCGCAGATCGACGACCCGAAGCGCATCCCCGAATATCTGAGCCATGCGTTTCATACCGCGACCTCGGGGCGACCGGGTCCGGTCGTGCTGTCGCTGCCGGAAGACGTGTTGAGCGATGCGTGCGATGCCGTGCCTGGTGCGCCCGCGTATCAACGCGTGGCGGCATCGCCGTCCGCCGCGCAGATCGCGAAGCTGCGCGACTTGCTCGAACGCGCGCAGCGGCCGATGGTGATCGCGGGCGGCAGCGGCTGGACCCCGGCCGCATGCGCGGACCTGCGACGCTTCATCGAAAACTGGCAATTGCCGATCGGCCTCGCGTTCCGCTTCCAGGACACCTTCGATAACGAGCACCCGAACTATGCGGGCGATGTCGGTCTCGGTATCAATCCCGCGCTCGCGCAACGTATCCGCGATGCCGATCTGTTGCTCACGCTCGGCCCGCGTCTCGGTGAAGCCACGACCAACGGCTACACTCTGCTCGACATTCCGAAAACGAAGCAGACGCTCGTGCATGTGCATCAAGGCGCGGAAGAGTTGGGGCGTGTCTATGCGGCCGATCTGCCGATTGTCTCCGGCATGCCGGAACTGGCGGAGATGCTCGCGCAGATGAAGCCGTCGACCGCGCAGCTTGCGTGGAGCGGCGCGGCGGAAGAAGCGCATCGCGCGTATCTGGAATGGCGCAAGCCGCGCGGCATTCCCGGCAACGTACAGATGGGCGAAGTGATCCAGCAGTTGCGCGCGCAATTGCCCGAAGACGCGATTCTCACCAACGGCGCCGGTAACTACGCGACGTGGCTACATCGGCATTTTTCGTATCGACATTTCCGCTCGCAGCTTGCGCCGACGAGTGGCGCGATGGGGTACGGCGTGCCGGCCGCGCTCGCGGCGAAGTCACTGTATCCGCAGCGCGCGGTCGTCGCGCTGTCCGGCGACGGCTGCTTCATGATGGCCGCGCAGGAACTGGCGACCGCGATGCAATACGACCTGCGCGTGATCTTCATCGTCGTCAACAACAGCCACTTCGGCACGATCCGTATGCATCAGGAGCGGCACTATCCGCATCGCGTGCATGGCACGGGTCTCACAAATCCGGATTTCGCCGCCTTTGCCCGCTCGTTCGGCGCGCACGGCGAAACGGTGCAGCACACCGAGGACTTTCTGCCCGCGTTGCAACGCGCGATGAATTCGCAGTTGCCGGCGCTGATCGAGATTCGCATGCCGCAGGAAGCAAGCACGCCGGGGGCGACACTCGAGCAGATTCGTGAGCAGGGGCGGAAGATGCGGGGGGAGTGAAGCAGTCCCACTGATGTAGCGCGCACACCGGAAAGCGCAAATAAAAAACCCCGCCAAGGCGGGGTTTTTCATCGTCAAAACAAACCGCGCAAAACGACTTACTTGCCGCCCACGCTTTGCAGCGTCGTCCACTTGCCATCGACGACCTTGTACAGCGTGATACCGCCGTTCTTCAGATCGCCGTGCTCGTCGTATGCGAGGTTGGCGGACGTGACGGCCGGCATCGACGTCTTCGCGAGTACCGGCAGGTACTTGGCCGGATCGGTCGAGTTCGCGTTCTTCATCGCGGTGAACATCGCCATTGCGCCGTCATAGGCGTACGGCGAGTAGGTCTGCACGTCTTCGTTGAAGCGCTTCTTGTACTTCTCGACGTATGCCTTGCCGCCCGGCATTTCTTCGAGCGGCAGGCCGGCGAGCGAAGCCACCGTGCCGTTCGCCGCGTCGCCCGCGAGCTTGATGAAGGTCGGCGTGTGAACCATTTCGCCGCCCATCAGCGGCGCCTTCACGCCGAGCTGCTTCATCTGCTTGACCATCGGCGCCGCTTGCGAATCCGCGCCGCCGTAGTAGATCAGATCCGGGTTCGCCGATTTCAGCTTGGTCAGGATCGACTTGAAATCGACAGCCTTGTCGTTCGTGTATTCACGATCGACGATCGTTGCGCCCGCAGCCTTCGCCGCCTTTTCGAATTGATCGGCGAGACCCTGGCCGTACGCGGTGCGGTCGTCGACGATCGCGATCTTCTTCATGCCGAGGTTCTTCACCGCGAACGCGCCAGCGACCGAGCCTTGCTGCGTGTCGGAGGTCATCATGCGGAAGGTCGTCTTGAAGCCTTGCTGCGTGTATTCGGGTGCGGTCGCCATCGCGATCTGCGGGATGCCCGCGTTCGCGTAAATGCGCGACGCCGGAATCGTCGTGCCCGAGTTGAAGTGGCCGAGCATGCCCTTGATGCCGTCATCCACGAGCTTCTGCGCCACGGTCGTGCCGGTGCGCGGGTCAGCCTGGTCGTCGGCCGAATCGAGCACGATATGAACCTGCTTGCCACCGATCACCGGCTTGGTCGCGTTGAACTCTTCGACCGCGAGCACGATGCCGTTCTGAAAGTCCTTGCCGTAGTGAGCCTGAGCGCCCGTCATCGGACCCGCGAAACCCACCTTTACGTCTTCCGTCGATTGAGCGTTAGCCGTCCCCGTCAGCGACATGGCCGCAACCAGAGCTGCGCCTGCCAGCTGTTTCATTTTGTGTTGCATAGCTTCTCCTAATACCAGTGTGGACGAAGCGGATCCGGGGTCGCCGTGCCGCTTCCTTTCTATTGAATCGATCGCCGAGGTTGGCTCAACCGATCGTCATCAAATTTGCATTGCCGCCTGCTGCCGCCGTGTTCACGCTGACCGAGCGCTCGGTCAGCAGACGCTCGAGCGCGTAGTCTTCGTCGCCGCTCGCGAGCGCGCCGGCTGCAACACCCTGCACCGACACGATCGGACCCGGACGCTTCGCGACTTCCTTCACGAGCGCGAGCAGTTCGTCGCTATCGCCTTCGAACAGCACCGCATCGAACGACGCATCGGCGTTCTTCTTCACGCTCGCATACGACTTCAGCGACGCGGGCAGTTGGGACACCAATTGTTCCCCGGCGGCGCCTTCGAACAGCGCACGATTTCCCGTAGCAAGCGCGGCGGCCAGCTGCACGCGCGCGCCGCTCGCGGTCGACGCGATGCACAGCACCGTGCCGCGCGGACCGAGCGTGTACGTGTTGCGCTCGCCGGTCGGCCCGGACAGCACCGCGGTCGCGCCCGCCGGCACGTGCGCGAGATAGCCGTCGCAGCGCGCGGCCAGTTGCGCCTCGCGCTCGGCGATCAACCAGTCGCGCAGCGTGGTCAACGCGGCCGCCGGATTGTCGCTGTTTTGCGCGCTCTGCGGTGCTTCGACCACCAGTGCCTGCGCGAGCGATTTCGGCAAACCGGCCGGACGCGTCGCCAGCAGACGCTGCAGATACAGCGCGCCGCCCGCCTTCGGCCCCGTGCCCGACAAGCCTTCGCCGCCGAACGGCTGCACGCCGACGACCGCACCGATCACGTTACGGTTCACGTAGATGTTGCCCACATGCGCGCGGCCGATCACATGCGCGATCGTTTCGTCGATACGCGTATGGATGCCGAGCGTCAAACCGTAACCCGTCGTGCGGATCTGTTCGAGCAGCTTGTCGAGCTGGCTGCGGCGATAACGCACCACGTGCAGCACCGGCCCGAACACTTCGCGCTTCAGTTCGTCGATGCTGTCCAGTTCGATCAGCGTCGGCGGCACAAAGGTGCCCTGCGCCGCGCCTTCCGGCAGCGGCAGTTGCTCGACCTTGCGGCCCTTTTCGCGCATCGCCGCGATATGCGTGTCGATGCCGCGCTTCGCTTCGAGGTCGATCACCGGACCGACGTCGGTCGACAGACGGTCCGGATTGCCGAGCGCAAGCTCGCGCATCGCGCCGGTCAGCATTTCGAGCGTGCGGTCAGCGACGTCGTCCTGCAGACAAAGAACGCGCAACGCCGAACACCGTTGACCGGCGGAGTCGAATGACGATTGCAACACGTCGGCCACCACCTGCTCAGCCAGCGCCGACGAGTCGACGATCATCGCGTTCTGGCCGCCGGTTTCGGCGATCAGCGGAATCGGCTTGCCGTCCGGATCGAGGCGGCCGGACAGTGTCTTGTTGATCAGACGCGCGACTTCGGTCGAGCCGGTGAACATCACTGCGCGCGTGCGCGGATCAGCCACCAGTGCCGCGCCGACCGTTTCGCCATCGCCCGGCAGCAGTTGCACCGCGCCGGCCGGCACGCCGGCTTCACGCAGAATTCGCACGGCTTGCGCGGCGATCAGCGGCGTTTGCTCGGCAGGCTTCGCGAGCACCGTGTTGCCGGCCGCGAGCGCGGCGGCGACCTGGCCCATGAAAATCGCCAGCGGGAAATTCCACGGGCTGATACACACGACCGGACCGAGCGGCCGATGCGTGTCGTTCGAGAACTCGTTGCGGATCTGCGTCGAGTAATAGCGCAGGAAGTCGATCGCCTCGCGAATTTCCGACACCGCGTTCGCGAGCGACTTGCCCGCTTCGCGCACGACGAGGCCCATCAGCGTATGCATTTGCGCTTCGAGCAGATCGGCGGCGCGCGCGAGGCAATCGGCGCGTGCCTCGACCGGCGTCGCCTGCCAGATCGGCGCGGCGGCCACCGCGTGGCCAAGCGCAGCGCTCACGTGCTCGGCCGTGGCTTCGACGACCGTGCCGACGAGGTCGCGCTGGTCGGCCGGATTACGCACGTCGCGCCCGGCGCCCACGGCAATCTCATCGTCCGCGAGCATCGGCGCGGCGCGCCACGGATGATGCGCGCTCGCCAGCAGCGCCGACGACAGCGATGCGAGCCGATGTTCGTTCGACAGATCGAGGCCCATCGAATTGAGACGCTCGGCACCGTACAGATTGCGCGGCAACGGAATGCGCGCGTGCGGCGCGCCGAGCGGCGCGATCTTCGACGCTTCCTCGACCGGATCGGCGACCAGGTCCTTGACCGCGATCGATTCGTCGGCGATGCGATTGACGAACGACGTGTTCGCGCCGTTTTCGAGCAGACGGCGCACCAGATACGCGAGCAGCGTCTCATGCGTGCCGACCGGCGCGTACACACGGCACGGACGGTTCAACTTGTCGCGGCCCGTGACCTCTTCGTACAGCGGCTCGCCCATGCCGTGCAGGCACTGGAACTCGTACTGGCCAGGATAGTAGTTGTTGCCGGCGAGGTAATAGATCGCCGACAGCGTATGGGCGTTGTGCGTCGCGAACTGCGGATACACCGCGTCCGGCGCGCCGAGCAGCTTCTTCGCGCAGGCGAGGTACGACACGTCCGTGTAGACCTTGCGCGTGTAGACCGGATAGCCTTCGAGGCCGTCCACCTGCGCGCGCTTGATTTCGGTGTCCCAATACGCGCCCTTCACGAGCCGCACCATGATGCGGTGACGGCTGCGGCGCGCCAGATCGACGATGTAGTCGATCACGAACGGACAACGCTTCTGGTAAGCCTGTACGACGAAACCGATACCGTTCCAGCCTTGCAGTTCCGGATCGAAGCACAGTGCTTCGAGCAGATCGAGCGACAGTTCGAGGCGGTCGGCCTCCTCGGCGTCGATATTGAGGCCGATGTCGTAGCGGCGCGCGAGGATCGCGAGCGAGCGCACGCGCGGCAACAGCTCGCTCATCGTGCGTTCCTGCTGCGCGCGCGAGTAGCGCGGATGCAGCGCCGACAGCTTGATCGAGATGCCCGGGCCTTCGTAGATGCCGCGCCCGCCGGCAGCCTTGCCGATCGCGTGGATCGCCTGCTCGTACGACGCGTAGTAACGCTGCGCGTCGGCCTCGGTGGTCGCGGCCTCGCCGAGCATGTCGTACGAATAGCGGAAGCCGCGCGCCTCGTATTTGCGGCTGTTCGCGAGCGCTTCGGAGATGTTCTCGCCGGTGACGAACTGCTCGCCCATCAGGCGCATCGCCATGTCGACGCCCTTGCGGATCAGCGGCTCGCCGCCCTTGCCGATCAGGCGCGTGAGCGCCGACGACAGATTCGTCTCGCTATTGGTCGTCACCAGCTTGCCGGTGATCATCAGGCCCCAGGTCGCCGCGTTGACGAACAGCGACGGCGCTTGGCCGACGTGCGACTTCCAGTCGCCCTTGCTGATCTTGTCGCGGATCAACGCGTCGCGGGTCGCGCGATCGGGGATGCGCAGCAGCGCCTCGGCGAGGCACATCAGCGCGACACCTTCCTGGCTCGACAGCGAGAATTCGTGGATCAGCCCTTCGACGCCGCCGCCCTTGCTCTTCGAGCGCAGCGTCTCGACGAGCTTGCCGGCCATCGCCTGCACGTCGCCGGCGAGATTGACCGGCAGACGCGCCTGACCGAGCAGGAACGGCACGCACTCCGGCTCCGGACGGCGATACGCGGCGGTGATCGCCGCGCGCAGCACCGACTGCGGCTGCACGTTCTGCGCGAAATCGAGGAACGGGTGCGATGCGCCGTCTTCCTCGTTCTCGACCGCCGCGCCTTCGGCGAGATCCGCCGAACCGGTGTTGCCCGACAGTTCAGCGGGCAGCTGGCCGTGCTCGATCTTTTCGAGGTACGCGAAGATCGCCTGTTTGATCAGCCAGTGGGGGGTGCGCTCGAGGCGAGTGGCGGCATCTTTGAGCCGGGAACGCAGGAGGTCGTCGACCTTAACGCCAAGGGTGGTGCTAGCCATGTTTCCTTCTTTGATACCAGGCACAGGCCCGGCGAAAGACTAAAAGTTTCGCGAATCGTACGCCTTCAAATAAAAAGGTGCAACCAATCTCGAACGATGGTTGCACCCTCTGGCAAGCCTTGTGTGGCGGGGGTTTCCGGCTGGCGGAGCGAGGCCCGCCGGGCGCGGTTGCGATCGGTACTTTCCCTGGCGTGATTCTTTTCTCAATAAGCCTTATCAAACGACTTCACGCGCCGATATACAGATGCACGGCGACGGACGGCCCAAACGTCTGTTTTTAAGGGCACGCAAAAAGATAAACGGGGTTCTCGAGGGTTGGTGAGATGGAAAAGTGGCTGGTAATACTGGGCATCTGGGTGATGTGCGCGGCCTGTGCTGTGTTCTTCATTCGCGGGGCGACGGCTAGCTCGGCCAAGCGGGAGCGCGAGGAAGAGGAGCGGCGCGCGCGAGCGGCATCGCGTGGATCGTCGGCGAATACGACGCGGGCCGCGGCGAACGATTGACGTAGTCGGGCGTGGCGTATTCGGGGCGGACTGGATGGCGCCCTGTTTGCGCACAGCTTGCGCACCGTTTGTGCGCTCGATGCCTGACGTTGATGCCCGAAGGTGTGATGAGACCCGCAGGCAGCGTGAGCCCGCGGCATAGGCCGCTCCGATTCAGCGCGGCGGAATGGTTTCGGCCTGCGCACGCGGCTCGAAGCGCGCGCAGTAATCGCCAGGCGACACGAGCTGGTCGTGCAGTCTACACAGCCGGCTATCGGCGACGCTCGCCCCGAATCCCGAACTCAACGTCGTGAGGCCGGCGATGCGCTGCTCAAGCGCATCGCGACTCTCCACCCGATGCAGGCAAGCCGCGCAGCACGGCCCGCGCGCGGCTGCTGCACAGGCGGCGAAGAAGCGCCCGCTCAGCATCGGCATCTTCACGAGCCCTGCCCCAAGCTGTTCCAGTACGACGCGAACGCGTGCGCGGACAGCGCGTAACCAATCGCGACATTAACCACGACGCCCGCCGTGAAGGCGAGGAACGGTTTCAGCCCGGTCGCCGCCAACGAGCGGAAGCGCGTCGTCAGGCCGATGCTGAGGAAACAGAAAGTGAACGCCCAGGTGCGCAACACCGTGATCGGCGCGACGAATTCGGGCGTGACGATCTTGCGGTAATCGGCCAGCGAATAATGGCTCGCGATCCACGTGACGAGAGCCGACGCAATCACGAAGCCGATCACGAACTTCGGGAAACGCGCCCAGATCTCGCCAGCATTGGCGCGCGCGGTCACGCCGCTGTCCTGCGCTTCCCAGCGCGTCGTCGCGACGATCGCCAGCACGAACGCCCAGATGCCGATCCAGATATCACGGCCGACCACCTTCATCAGCGTGAATGACTGCAACGCCGCATCCGGTGTTCCGGCAATCGCGCCGCCCGCGCTGCGCGCAAAATCGCCATAGGCCTGCGCGGCGGCGATGCCGGCCGCGTCGGCGAATTCGGACGTGCCGATCCATGCGCCGGCGATGGCCGTCGGCAGCCCGAGCGAACGCGATGCAAATGGCAGCACGAAGATCATCACGATCGCCCACAACACGACGAGCGTGATCGCGACCGACGCCTGCTCGCGCTTTGCACGTACCGCGCCGGCAATCGCGATCGCCGCCGACACGCCGCATACGGCGCCGCCCACGCCGAGCACGGCGGCAAAGCGCCGATCGAGCCCGAATGCCCGCGCGGTGAGGAAGATCACGAAGAACGTGACCAGCGACACGATGCTGGCCTGCGCAACCGCCACCGGCCCCGCCCATACGAGCAACGTGAACGGCAACGTCGCGCCGAGCAGCACGATGCCGACCTTGATGTAAAACTCGACGCGCAAGCCGGCCACCAGCCATTCCGGCGGAGTAAACACATTGGACACGATCAGCCCGAGTGCCAGCGCGACGAGCGGCGGTTCGAGGTTGTACTTCGACGCATCCACCCACGCGCCGAGTATCAGGATCAGCGCGGAGACGACAAAGACCACCAGGAATGCCGCCAGAAATGCCCCAACGCGTTGCCTGAGCAGTGCGACGCTGACGCCGAATAGCAGCGCAAACGCAGCAAATAGCGCGAAGTAGTTTGGAAAATGACGGCTGAAGTCTTGCGCGGCCTGGCCGATGTTCGACCATTTGGCTGGTGCCACGGCAAGCCATTTGATGCTGCCGCCGGACGCAAACAACGCCCATGCAATCACGATTACGAGCAGGCCGACGGCGGCGGCGAGCCAATCCTCGGTCGTCGAAAAGCCGCCGCCCGTGGTCGTGACGGGTGTGCTTTGTGTACCTTGCCGTTGCGTGGGCGCGCCGCTCGCCGGCACGCTGTGATGGGTGTCGCTCATGGCGGATGCCCCGATAAAAGTTGAGTGGCACCGGCGCGGAGTTGTTGTCGTTTTGCCCGAAGTTGCGCCGATTTGGCGACTATAGGTGAGCGCCCGCGCAAAGCGAAACGATCATTCGCTCTATGAATATGACGTAAAGAAGTATGGCGCGCGCAAGCCGGCTGCTGGCGTCAGATGTCGAGCGGGTCGACTTCGAGGCTCCAGCGCAACACGCCCTTCAGGCCGCGCAACAGCGGCTGCCATGCGCGCAGCGTGGCCTGCAGCGCGGTGCGCGAAGCGCTTTCGATCAGCAACTGCGCGCGATGCACGTGCATCACCTTGACTATCGTGAGCGGCACCGCGTCGTAGACCGTCACGCGCTCGGCGGCGGGGATGTGAGCAAGTTCGGCGGCGGCCTGCTGCAGAAACGCCAGCGCCGCTTCCAGCGTGCGCCCTTCGGCGCGCAGCAGCGCCTGATAAACGAACGGCGGCAGATGCGCGTCGCGCCGCTCGGCGAGCGTCGCATTGGCGAAACCGACATAGTCGTGGCGGCTCAGCGCGTGATACAGCGCGTGGCGCGGATATCGTGTCTGCACCAGCACCTCGCCCGGCAGGCCGGCTCGTCCCGCGCGGCCGCTCACCTGCATCAGTTGCGCGAAAAGACGCTCGCCGGCACGGAAGTCGTGCGAAAAGAGCGCAGTATCGGCGTTCAGCACGCCAACGAGCGACACGCGCTGGAAATCGTGCCCCTTCGCGATCATCTGGGTGCCGACGAGAATGTCGACCTCGCCCGCGTGGACATCCGAAAACAGCGCCTGCGCGCTGCCCTTGCGGCGCGTGCTATCGGCATCGATGCGCAGCACGCGGGCGCCCGGCACCGCGCTCGCGAGGGTTTCCTCGACGCGCTGTGTGCCGCGCCCCATCGGCGCGATGTCGACGTTGCCGCACTCCGGACACGAGCGCGGAATCCGCGCCTCCCAGCCGCAGTGGTGGCAGCGCAGCGCGCGCTCCGGCTTGTGCAGCACCACGTAGGCGCTGCAACGCGGACAGCCTGCGACCCAGCCGCACGCATCGCACGCGAGTTGCGGCGCGTAGCCGCGGCGATTCAGGAACACGAGACTCTGTTCGCCGCGTTCGAGCCGCGCCTTCAGCGCGGCGACCAGCGGCCCCGACAGACCTTCGATCGATGCCCGGCCGCGCCGGCGCTCGTCTTCGAGATCGATCAGTTTCACCGCCGGCAGTACGGCTTCGGCGACCGCGCGACGCGACAACGTGAGCCGCTTGTAGCGCCCTTGATCGGCTTGCCACCAGCTCTCCAGCGACGGTGTCGCCGAGCCCAGCACGACCGGCACGCCAAGCTGCTTCGCCCGATAGATCGCGAGATCGCGCGCTGAATAACGCAGGCCTTCCTGCTGCTTGTAGGCCGGGTCGTGCTCTTCGTCGACCACGATGATCGCGAGATGCGGCAACGACGCGAGCACCGCGAGCCGCGTGCCGAGCACGATGCGAGCACGCCCCGTGTGCGCGGCGAACCAGTTGCGGGCGCGCTCGCCTTCCGCGAGGCCGCTGTGCAGCGTGACGATCGCGGTGTCGTCGAGCGCGGCGAAGCGCGCGCGGAAGGCTGCCTCGAACTGCGGCGTCAGGTTGATTTCGGGCACCAGCACCAGTGCCTGCGCGTCGGGCTTCACGGCCAGAATTTCGGCGAGCGCGCGCAGATACACCTCGGTCTTGCCGCTGCCGGTCACGCCGTGCAGCAGGAACGGTGCGAAGCCGTCGGCGTCGCGGATCGCCTCGACAGCGGCGGTCTGTTCGTCGGTGAGCGTGGGGAGGGCCGGCGCGGGGGCGTCCGGCTGTGCCGCAGCGGCCGGCAGCGCGGCGGCTTCGATCACATCGAGTTCGACCCAACCGGCCGCCTGCCACGTGTCGAGCGTCGCCAGCGCCTTGGGATGCAGCGCGCGGGCGTCGGCGGCGAGCAGGAAGTCGGCGTCGGCCAGCGCCTGCGCAAGTTTTCGGAGCGCGGTCGCGCGGGCGGGCAACGCGTCGGGCAGCGCCGCGCGCCCTGCGGGCGTCAGCCGGTAGCGCTCTTCCGGAGCGAACAGTCGCGACCAGCGCGACGCGTCGCGTAACGCCTGAGGCAGCGCCGGCAGCGCTACTTCGCCGAGACCGCGTTGATAGTAGTCCGCGGCAAATGCGGCGAGCGCGAGCCAGTGCCCGGACAGTGGCGGACACGCGCTGCAAATCTGATCCACTGCTTTCAGGCGCTCCGCCGGCACGTCGCTGTGAGTGGCCACTTCGCACACCAGACCCACTACGTGCCGCTTGCCGAACGGCACGCTGACGAGCGTCCCCGGCACGGCGCCGCCGGGTGTGTCACAGCGATAGTCGAACAGGGTCGGCAGCGGATGATCCAGCGCGACGCGGACGAACAGTTCGCTCACGCGGTGCCGTGGAGAAAATGAGCCGCGATTGCGTGAGCCCTCGAACCCGAGAGGATCGCCAACGAGGCGGCGACGCCGAAGTTAAAGTAAAACTTCAATTTCGCCGCTAAGTTTTGGATTCGGCTGAACAATTGCAATCGGCGCGGCGCCTGTGGATAACTTTGTTGAGAACTTGGCCTCGAAGGGCCGCAAACGGCGTCGCAGCGGCGTTTTGTGGGTTTTCGCACATTTCCTCGCGATCCCCGCAAACCCTTGCCAGACAAGGCTTAGATCAAATACGCCGACAGTGCGCAAGGGGCGGGGTACGATTAAAGCATCTACCGCGCCGCAGCGTGAAGAATGTGTATAAGTCAAGTCTTGACATTCCCGAGATCGCCATCTGACGGCCTCTGCGCGGCATATCCGTTCTTAGGCCGAGAGCCCACTTCGCCGCACCGCAACAAAAAAATGGTAACGATTACGGCTTCACGCCGGGGTATGCGCACCACTGCGAATCGCGCGACTGTGGCGATGCACTTCGTCGACCAGCTCTGCGACATGCTCGGGCGGCGTGAATTGCGAGATGCCGTGACCGAGGTTGAAAACATGCCCCGGGTAGTTGCCAAAGCTGTCCAGCACCGCGCGCGCCTCCATGCGGATCGCGGCGGGCGGCGCAAACAGCACCGACGGGTCGATATTGCCCTGAAGCGCGACCTTGCCGCCGACTCGCTCGCGCGCGCTGCTGAGATTCACCGTCCAGTCGAGGCCGACCGCGTCGACGCCGCTCGCGGCGATGTCTTCAAGCCACAGGCCGCCGCCTTTCGTGAAGGCGATCACCGGGATCTTTTCGCCGTCGTGCTCGCGCTTCAACTGACTGACAACCTGCTGGATGTAGTGCAGCGAGAAACGTTGATAGATGCCGTCGGCAAGCGCCCCACCCCACGTATCGAAAATCATCACGGCTTGCGCGCCGGCTTCGATCTGCGCGTTCAGATAAGCCGCGACCGAACGCGCGTTGACGTCGAGAATCCGGTGCAATAGATCGGGACGCGCATAGAGCATCGATTTGACGGTACGGAAATCCGCGGAGCCACTGCCTTCGACCATATAGCACGCGAGTGTCCACGGGCTGCCCGAAAAGCCGATCAGCGGCACCCTCTGGCGGCCTTGCGCATCTTTGAGCGCCCCGCGGATCTCGCGCAGCGCATCGGTCACATAGCGCAGCGTGGCGTCGATATCCGGCACGGCGAGACGCGCGACGTCCTCTTCGGTGCGAACCGGACGGGCGAATTTCGGCCCCTCGCCATTGACGAATTCCAGCCCCAGGCCCATTGCGTCGGGCACCGTCAGGATGTCGGAGAACAGGATCGCGGCGTCGAGCGGATAACGCTCGAGCGGCTGCAACGTGACTTCCGTCGCGAAAGCCGGATTCTTCGCAAGGCCGAGGAAGCTGCCCGCGCGAGCGCGCGTGGCGTTGTATTCCGGCAGATAACGGCCAGCCTGGCGCATCAGCCAGATCGGCGTGTAGTCAGTCGGCTGGCGCAGCAGTGCGCGCAGGAAAGTGTCGTTCAGGAGTTGATGGGCCACGTTGCGTACGACTGAGACTAAAGGGCAATGGCGCATTTTACCGGACCCGGCTCGCCGCATCGCGTGTGAATCGGACGATAACTGTCGCGTCGAGGGCGTCGGGCCGGGCTCGCGGCCCGAATTGCGAACATCCGCTACCTCGCGCAGGCGCCATGGGCATGGGTTCACGCGATCGTTGTCTTTGCCGGCGCAGCCCGACCTGGCTGAATGGCTAATGTTCAAGCTCGCATTGGCGGGCTACTATCCGACAGCCTTACCAATTAACTACACACAACAAGGAGACTCGATGAACAAGGCAGCTCTCGCAATGCTCGGCGCGCTCGCCGGACTGTTGATGCACGTGGGCGTAGCCAGTGCGCAAACCGCGCCGGCCGCGCCGGCCGCGCCGTCCCGGCTCGACGAAATCATGAGCCGCGGCACGCTGCGCGCCTGTACGACCGGCGACTACAAGCCGTACTCGTTCTATAAAGCGGACGGACAGTTCGAAGGCATCGATATCGACATGGCCGAGTCGCTCGCCAAATCGCTCGGCGTGAAATTGGAGTTGGTCAAGACGTCATGGTCGAACCTGATGAACGACTTCGTCGCGAAATGCGATATCGGCATCGGTGGCGTATCGCCCACGCTCGATCGGCAGAAGCACGCGTTCTTTACGCAGGCTTATATGATCGACGGCAAAACGCCGATCGCCCGCTGCGACGACGTCAACAAGTTCCAGACGGTCGCGCAGATCGACCAGCCGAACGTGCGAGTCATCGTGAATCCCGGTGGCACCAATGAGCGTTTCGCGAAGCAGTACTTCCCGCACGCGAGCGTCACCGTTTATCCAGACAACGTAACGATCTTCAAGCAGATTCTCGCCGGCAAGGCGGACGTCATGGTGACAGACGCATCGGAGACCCTGCTGCAACAGAAGCTGAATCCGGGCCTGTGTTCAGTGCATCCGGACAAGCCTTTCCAGTATGGCGAGAAGGCGTGGTTGCTGCCGCGTGGCGACGTCGCGTTCCAACAGTACGTCGATCAATGGCTGCATCTCGCACGGGCCACCGGCGAGTATCAGAGCATTTCGGATAAGTGGTTGAAGTAAGGCTAAAGGTTGCCGAGGCTGGCCGCCCGCCACTATTTGTCCTCATGGAGGCCGGCCAGCCGTTCGAGACCACGTGGTTTAAATTCAAGAACGATGATGTAACCAACGACGACGCAGCGCGCCAAAGTGGTTTATCTGATCAGCATGAGTGAGGTTCACTCGTCCCTTTTTATGTCCATCCGAAAATGAGGGCGAAGTGCTGCGTTGCAGCACCTCATCACGCTTTCCGCTGAAGAATTTCGCGAGTTCGATGAAGTTCCTGTAACACGTGGGACTCGCGGCTCTAAGGATGCAAATACAACCACTTCATGCGCAATCGACTGAACTATTAATGCGGCGATATGCGTCGCGAATAGCATCAATCATGCGTATGAAATTGCGCGAAAGTCATCGGTAATAGTTGCGGTTCAAATGCATTAATTTAGCAATAAATCCCGCTCCGCCTTACCTGGCGGGCGTTACAACCTGAAACACTTTGTTACCGCCTTCATAGGGTAATTCGCCCACAATGCCCTCAACGGTTTCAACACGGATGTGGCTGGGTGCGTGGTGTGAGCGGATACGATGCATCTGCCGGTCGGCTTTGCCGAAGCCCTGTAAAGGGGCATCCTTGCTGGAGCCGCAGTCGGCGCAGGGTCGCCGTGATAGTCGGTTCCATCTTTGGTCTCCTCGCGCTAACCCCGTAGCGTGTGGTTTTTAGCGGGCTCCAGGCCCGCTTTTTTTTCGCCTGCCCAAACGTTTGCGCGAGCTAAAAGGCCATAGCCCCGCGCTCGCGCACCTTTCCCTTATCTCGTTCGGCTGTGACGCAGACGCTATCAAAGCGTCATGCCGTCTTCCCTTCTTCCAGCTTCAGCTCGCTGATCATTTTTTCGCGCATGATGAATTTCTGTACCTTGCCCGTTACGGTCATCGGTAATTCGTCAACGAAGCGGATGTATCTCGGCACCTTGTAGTGCGCGATTTGCCCGTGGCAAAACTCGCGGATATCTTCCGCCGTCGCCTGTTCGCCTGAGCGCAGCACGATCCACGCGCAAACCTCCTCGCCGTATTTCGTGTCGGGCACACCGAACACCTGCACGCTCTGGATTTTCGGGTGGCGAAACAGAAATTCCTCGATTTCCCGCGGATAGATGTTTTCGCCACCGCGAATCAGCATGTCCTTCAGGCGGCCGACGATATTGCAATAGCCCTCGCTATCGAGCGTTGCCAGATCACCAGTGTGCATCCAGCCGTCGACGATGCTTTCGCGCGTCTTCGCGTCGTCGCCCCAATAGCCGAGCATGACCGAGTAGCCGCGCGTACAGAGTTCGCCGGTCGAGCCGACCGGCACGATATTACCGAGGGGATCGATGATCTTTACCTCGAGATGCGGCTGGATGCGGCCCACCGTCGTGGTCCGCTTGTCGAGCGGATCCGCCGTCGAGCTCTGGAACGACACCGGGCTCGTCTCCGTCATTCCATAAGCGATCGTGATCTCGCTCAGATGCATCTTCGAGACGACCTTCTTCATCGTTTCGATCGGGCACGGCGAGCCAGCCATGATCCCAGTGCGCAGACGAGAGAAATCGTAGGACGCAAAATCCGGGTGCTCGAGTTCGGCGATGAACATCGTCGGTACGCCGTGCAACGCGGTGCACTGTTCCTCCGCGGTGGCTGCGAGCGTCGCCGCGGGGTCGAAACCCTCGCCGGGGAACACCATGTTCGCGCCAACCGACACGCATGCGAGCACCGAAAGCACCATCCCGAAGCAGTGGTACAACGGCACCGGAATGCAGAGGCCGTCCTGTTCGCCGAGCCGCATCGCCATCGCGATATAGCGCGCGTTATTCACGACGTTGCTGTGCGTGAGCGTTGCGCCTTTCGGATTGCCGGTCGTACCGCTCGTGAACTGGATATTGATCGGCTCGTGGCATGACAGGGTGGCGCCGATCGCGTTGAGCTTGCCGACGTCGAGGTCTACACGCCCGCGCTCGATCACATCCGAGAAGCTCAGCATGCCCGGCGTTTCCGTGTCGCACATACGGATCACGTAGCGCAACTCCGGCAACCGCGCGGCATGGAGTTCACCGGGCGCGTGGGTTGCCAGTTCGGGCGCGAGCTCCTGCAGCATCTCGAGATACTTCGACGTCTTGAAGCGCTCGGCTGCGATGATCGCCTTGCAGCCAACCTTGTTCAGCGCATATTCGAGTTCCGACAGCCGATAGGCGGGATTGATGTTGACGAGAATCGCGCCGATGCGCGCGGTTGCGAACTGGGTCAGTAGCCACTCGACTCGGTTCGGCGACCAGATGCCGACACGATCGCCCCTTGCGATACCGAGTGCGAGCAGCCCGGACGCCAGCACGTCCACCTCGTTAGCGAACTCGGCCCACGTCCAGCGAATGCCTTGCTCACGGAAGACCACCGCGGGCCGCTCAGGAAAGCGTGCGGTGGTATCGCGCAGAAACTCACCGACGGTCGCTTCGCTCAACGGAATTTCGGTCGATCCGCGAACGTACGATAGTCCGTCTTTGGGCTCGATGAGTGCACCTTCGCCCGACATTTGCGCTGCCATGGTGTTGTCTCCGTGAGCGCGAGCGCGCTCGATTGAAATGAGTTTGAAATCGATTGTGCACTGGCGTGTGTCGAGCGGGCATCAAGTCTTACCCGCAGCGCATTCGCGCGGCGGATACCGATTGCCAACACCGTCGACCAGTCACCCTGTGAATTCTGCTGACCTTTCCGTAAACGTCAACTTAATAGCAAAAAAAAGCAGCCGTGAGGGCTGCTTTTTTCCGCTGCATATTGCCTTAGTGCTGACCACGCAGCTTGCGCAGACGCTGGATTGCCGCGAGCTGAGCCGTCGCGTACGCGAGTTCCGCTTGCGCGGTTGCGTACTCGAGGTTCGAACCCGTGTTCTGCAGCGCCTCTTCCGCGCGCTTGCGTGCGTCTTCAGCCTTGGCTTCGTCGAGATCCTTCCCGCGGATCGCGGTGTCGGCGAGAACCGTCACTGCACCCGGCTGGATTTCGAGGATGCCGCCGGCGACGAACACGAACTCTTCTTCGCCGTTTTCAGCTTCGATGCGCACCGCACCCGGACGAATCCGCGTGATGAGCGGCGTGTGGCCCGGCAGAATGCCGAGTTCACCGGCTTCGCCCGGTAGCGCGACGAACTTCGCCTGGCCTGAGAAGATCTGCTCTTCCGCGCTGACGACGTCTACCTTGATTGTTGCCATAAGTGTCGACTCCTGTCGACGAGAGCTGGCGCCTTAGCGTTCACTCTCGTCTCATACAAGGCTGGGTTGAGTGTAGTGCGAGGCGAGATAGGTCACGAATGACTTATGACTCAGCCGGTATGAACCCGTCACGCCTACTACTTACGCCCCACCTTTACTGGATCTTCTTGGCCTTTTCGAAGGCTTCGTCGATCGTGCCGACCATGTAGAACGCCTGTTCCGGCAGGTGGTCGCACTCGCCTTCAACGATCATCTTGAAGCCACGGATCGTTTCCTTCAGCGGCACGTACTTGCCCGGCGAACCCGTGAACACTTCAGCGACGTGGAACGGCTGCGACAGGAAACGCTGGATCTTACGAGCGCGCGCGACGGCGAGCTTGTCTTCCGGCGCCAGTTCGTCCATACCCAGAATCGCGATGATGTCGCGCAGTTCCTTGTAGCGCTGCAGCGTTTGCTGCACACCGCGCGTGATCGAGTAGTGCTCTTCGCCGATCACGTTCGGGTCGATCTGACGCGAGGTCGAATCGAGCGGGTCGACTGCCGGGTAGATACCCAGCGAAGCGATGTCACGCGACAACACGACCGTTGCGTCCAGGTGACCGAAAGTCGTAGCCGGCGACGGGTCGGTCAAGTCGTCCGCAGGGACGTACACGGCCTGCACCGACGTGATCGAGCCGGTCTTGGTCGACGTAATACGCTCTTGCAGCTTGCCCATTTCTTCAGCCAGCGTCGGCTGATAGCCCACTGCCGACGGCATACGGCCGAGCAGTGCCGACACTTCGGTACCGGCCAGCGTGAAACGGTAGATGTTGTCGACGAAGAACAGCACGTCGAGACCTTCGTCACGGAAATGCTCAGCCATCGTCAGGCCGGTCAGCGCGACGCGCAGACGGTTGCCCGGCGGCTCGTTCATCTGGCCGTACACCAGCGCGACCTTGTCGAGAACGTTCGAGTCCTTCATTTCATGATAGAAGTCGTTCCCTTCGCGGGTACGCTCGCCCACACCGGCGAACACGGAGTAACCACCGTGTTCCTTCGCGATGTTGTTGATCAGTTCCATCATGTTCACGGTCTTGCCCACGCCGGCGCCACCGAACAGCCCCACCTTACCGCCCTTCGCGAACGGGCAGATCAGGTCGATAACCTTGATGCCGGTTTCGAGCAGTTCGGTCGACGGCGACAGTTCGTCGAACGCCGGAGCCTTCTGGTGGATCGCGCGCGTGGTTTCGCTCGAGATCGGGCCGGCTTCGTCGATCGGACGACCCAGCACGTCCATGATGCGGCCGAGGGTCGGCTTGCCGACCGGAACGCTGATCGGGTTGCCGGTGTTCTTCACGATCGTGCCGCGGCGCAGACCGTCCGAAGCACCCAGACAGATGGTACGGACCACGCCGTCGCCCAGCTGCTGCTGGACTTCGAGCGTCAGCTCCGAACCTTCGAGAATGAGCGCGTCGTAAATCTTCGGCATGGTTTCACGCGGAAATTCCACGTCGATCACCGCGCCGATGCACTGTACGATCTTGCCTTCTACCAAAGCAGTTGTACTCATCGCTTTTCCTTTAGATACTTAATTCTTCACTCGCGCAAAGGCGCAGTTTCTTCGATGGGTGCGCCGCGAAGGCGCACACCGCGACATGCCTGATCAGGATCAGACCGCCGCCGCTCCACCGACGATTTCCGACAGTTCTTTCGTGATCGCGGCCTGACGGCTCTTGTTGTACACGAGCTGCAGATCGTTGATGACCGTCTTCGCATTGTCCGAAGCGGCCTTCATCGCCACCATCCGGGCCGACTGCTCCGATGCCATGTTTTCCGCGACGGCCTGATAGACCAGCGCTTCGACATAACGCACCAGCAGTTCGTCCACCACGGCCTGCGCATCCGGCTCGTAGATGTAGTCCCACTGAGTGCTCGGCGTCGTGCCGTCTTCTTCCTTGCGCTCGAACTGGTCCGCCGACAGCGGCAACAGTTGCTCGATCACCGGCTCCTGCTTCATCGTGTTGACGAAGCGCGTGTACGCGAGGTACACCGCCGAGACCTTGCCTTCCGAGTACAGGTCCAGTTGGACTTTTACCGCGCCGATCAGCTTTTCCAGATGCGGTGTATCGCCCAACTGCACGACGTTCGACACGACCTTCGCCTGCAGACGGTTCAGGAAACCCAGACCCTTGCTGCCGATCGCGGTTGCTTCGACAGTCTTGCTCTGGCCTTCCAGTTCCTTGAACTTCTGCAGCGTTGCGCGCAGCACGTTGGTGTTCATGCCGCCGCACAGACCTTTATCGGTCGTGACGAGGATGATGCCAGCCGCCTTCGCACCTTCGTTCGACACCATGAACGGGTGACGATACTCCGGGTTCGCACGGCTCATGTGCGCAGCAATATCGCGGACCTTGTCGGCGTACGGGCGAGCAGCGCGCATGCGCTCCTGAGCGCGGCGCATCTTCGATGCGGCCACCATCTCCATCGCTTTCGTGATCTTGCGCGTGTTTTGCACGCTCTTGATCTTGCCGCGAATTTCCTTCATTCCAGCCATTGCTTGCTCCTTTGTAGGCCCGAGTTAGCGCGGAAGCGCCTACTCGGGTCCCGTGCAAAGCGGCCAAAGCAGCGCGGGAACATTCTCATGCGGCCCGCGCCGCTTCAAGGTCCGCTTACGCCTTGCGAGTCACTCGCGGATCAATAAGCGCCGGACTTCTTGAAGTCTTTGACGGCCGTGTGCAGCAGGCCTTCGTCGTCCTTCGAGAGTTCCTTGGTATCTTCGATGCGCTTGATCAGGTCAGCATGGCTCGCCTTCAGGAATTCGCGCAGGCCCTTCTCGAACGGCAGGACTTGAGCAACTTCGAGGTCGTCGAGGTAGCCGTTGTTCGCCGCGAACAGCGACACAGCCAGTTCCCACACCTGCAGCGGCTGATACTGCGGCTGCTTGAGCAGTTCCGTCACGCGGCGGCCGCGTTCGAGCTGCTTGCGGGTCGCTTCGTCGAGGTCCGATGCGAACTGCGCGAACGCAGCCAGTTCACGGTACTGTGCGAGGTCGGTACGGATACCGCCCGACAACTTCTTCACGACCTTGGTCTGAGCCGCACCGCCCACACGCGACACCGACACGCCGGCGTTAATTGCCGGGCGGATACCTGCGTTGAAGAGGTCGGTTTCAAGGAAGATCTGGCCGTCGGTAATCGAGATCACGTTCGTCGGAACGAATGCGGTCACGTCGCCTGCCTGCGTTTCGATGACCGGCAGTGCCGTCAGCGAACCGCTCTTGCCTTTCACTTCGCCGTTCGTGAACTTCTCGACGTACTCTTCCGAGACGCGAGCAGCACGCTCGAGCAGACGCGAGTGCAGATAGAACACGTCACCCGGATAAGCTTCGCGGCCCGGCGGACGGCGCAGCAGCAGCGAGATCTGACGGTATGCCCAAGCCTGCTTGGTCAAGTCGTCATAAACGATCAGCGCGTCCTGGCCGCGATCGCGGAAGTATTCGCCCATCGTGCAGCCGGCGTACGGTGCAAGGTACTGCATCGCGGCCGAATCCGAAGCCGAAGCGGCGACGACGATCGTGTATTCGAGCGCGCCCGATTCTTCGAGCTTGCGCACCACGTTCATGATCGACGAAGCCTTCTGGCCGATCGCGACGTAGATACAGACGAGGTTCTTGCCCTTCTGGTTGATGATCGCGTCGACTGCGACTGCGGTCTTGCCGCACTGACGGTCGCCGATGATCAGCTCGCGCTGGCCGCGGCCGATCGGCACCATCGAGTCGATCGACTTCAGACCGGTCTGCACCGGCTCCGAAACCGACTTACGCCAGATCACGCCCGGAGCGATCTTTTCGATCGCGTCGGTCATCTTCGTGTTGAGCGGACCCTTGCCGTCGATCGGGTTGCCGAGTGCGTCGACCACGCGGCCGAGCAGTTCCGGACCCACCGGCACTTCGAGAATGCGGCCCGTCGTCTTGACGATGTCGCCTTCCGAAATGTGTTCGTACTCACCCAGAATCACGGCGCCGACCGAGTCGCGCTCGAGGTTCAGCGCGAGACCGAAGGTGTTGCCCGGGAATTCGAGCATTTCGCCCTGCATCACTTCCGACAGGCCGTGGATACGCACGATACCGTCGGTCACGGAGATCACGGTGCCCTGGTTGCGAACGTCTGCGCTCGCGTCAAGGCCCTGGATCCGGCTCTTGATCAGCTCGCTGATCTCAGAGGGATTGAGTTGCATTATTCGCTCCTGATAGTCAATTCTGTTGCGTGCCAGCCGCTTCAGCGCGAAGCGCTTCAGGCCGTCAGGGCCGTTTGCATGCTGGCAAGCCGCGCGCGGACCGAGGTATCGAGCACTTCGTCGCCGACCGTCACGCGCACGCCGCCGATCAACGACTGGTCGACTTCGACCGTCGGCTTCAGCTTGCGCTTGAACTTGCGTTCGAGGCTTGCGACGAGTTCGTTCAACTGCGCATCTTCGAGCGGGAATGCGCTGACGATCAGCACATCTGCCGCCCCTTCACGGGCGTTCTTCAACTCTTCGAACTGCGAGGCGATTTCCGGCAGCAATTGCAGGCGATGGTTATCCACCAGCATCTGCACCAGATTCTTCGCTTGCGCGTTGTCCTTGAGCGGCGACTTGACCGCGGCCAGCAGCAGATCGCTGACCTGGGCACGGCTCACTTTCGGGCTCGAGGCGACCGACAGCACTTCGGGCAGACGCGCAACCTGTGCCAGCTCCTGCACGAGCGTGGACCAGGCGGCGATGTCACCAGCTTCGGCCACGCCAAACAGCGCTTCCGCGTACGGACGGGCGATGGTTGCAAGTTCGGCCATGATCAGAGCTCGGCTTTCAGTTGATTCAGCAGGTCAGCGTGCGCTGCCTGGTCGACTTCACGCTTCAGGATCTGTTCGGCGCCCTTCACGGCGAGTGCGGCGACTTCGCCGCGCAGCGTTTCGCGCGCCTTGATGACTTGCTGATCCGCGTCGGCCTTCGCTTGCGCGATGATGCGAGCGGCTTCAGCCTGTGCCTGAGCCTTGATTTCGTCGGCAACTGCCACTGCGCGCTTTTCCGCGTCGGCAATGCGTTGCTGACCGTCGTTGCGTGCCTGAGCGAGTTCCTGGTCGACGCGCTTGTGCGCCGCTTCGAGTTCCTGCTTGCCCTTTTCCGCGGCCGACAGACCGTCGGCGATCTTCTTCGCGCGCTCGTCGAGGGCGTTGATCAGCGGCGGCCACACGAACTTCATCGTGAACCACGCGAGGATCAGGAACACGACCATTTGCGCAAACAGAGTTGCGTTGAGATTCACGGTGTTTCCTTAAACGTTGCTAGTTCGGAAAGTGAAACGGCAAGGCGCTCATCGATTCTGCTCGATCAGCGCCCCAGTACCCGTTCCGCCCTGCGTCTTTACCAGTTATAGCTCAGACGCAAACCTCCGAGGAACCTCAGCCTGCCAGCTTCGACAGCAGCGGGTTTGCGAACGCAAACAGCATTGCCACACCAACGCCAATCAGGAACGCCGCATCGATCAGACCAGCCAGCAGGAACATCTTGGTTTGCAGCGGGTTCATCAGTTCCGGTTGACGGGCGCATGCTTCGATGTACTTGCCGCCCATCAGACCGATACCGATACAGGCGCCGATTGCACCCAGGCCGATGATGATGCCGATACCGATGGCGGTCAGACCCTGGATGTTGGCGATGAAAGCTTGCATGATCACTCCTTTGTGAAAAGTCTTTTAGAACTGGTTGGAACTGGGATTTGAAAAACTACGATTCTTTTACTGAGCGCGCGGATTAGTGCGCGTCGTGTGCCTGGCCGATATACACCAGCGTCAGCATCATGAAAATGAACGCCTGCAGCAGAACGATCAGGATGTGGAAGATCGACCACACTGTGCCGGCGACCACGTGGCCGATGAAGCCAAGCACCGTCGTGTCCGCGCCGAAGCTCCAGAGGCTGCCGAGCAGGGCAATCAGCAGGAACAACAGCTCACCCGCATACATGTTGCCGAACAGCCGCATGCCGAGCGAGACCGTCTTCGCGACGAACTCGATGATGTTCAGTGCAAGATTCGGGATCCACAGCAGCGGAT
Source organism: Paraburkholderia sp. ZP32-5 (assembly GCF_021390495.1). NCBI lineage: Bacteria > Pseudomonadati > Pseudomonadota > Betaproteobacteria > Burkholderiales > Burkholderiaceae > Paraburkholderia > Paraburkholderia sp. ZP32-5. The sequence continues at coordinate 4,247,638 of NZ_JAJEJP010000001.1, forward strand.
GCGCGCCGAACGGAGCGGACAGCAGCTCATGGATGAAGCCGCCAGCGCCTTTGATCTTGAAGTTGTAGTAAATCATCAGCACGAACACGCCGAGCGCGATGCCGATCGTGCCGTTCAGGTCGGCGGTCGGTACGAGACGGTGGTGCGGGATGACTTCAGAGAGACCCAGCCAGCCAATCACACGGCCCGGCAGGTCGACGGGGACAAAGTCGAGCGAATTCATCAGCGCGACCCAGACGAACACGGTCAGCGCGAGCGGTGCGATGAAAGTGCGCGAGCCGTGGATCATCGCCTTCGATTGATCCTCGACCATTTCGACCAGCATTTCGATTGCGCATTGGAAACGGCCCGGCACGCCGGACGTTGCCTTGCGGGCTGCCAGATGCAGCACGAAGATCGTGACGAGACCGCACACGATCGACCAGAAGAGGGTGTCCAGATTCCACACGTGGATGTCGAAGATCGACGTCTGATGCGCGGTGGAAAAGTTCTGCAAGTGGTGCGCGATGTACTCGGACGGGTCCATTGCACGCGTGCCTTCGCTAGCTGCCATATCGTTAAAGCCACCCAAATTGTCGAAAATCGTCTGAGGCCGCTCCCGCCGAAATGCTCTATTGCGGGAACACACCGGGTGCGGGGTTAGTCATATCCGCGCACCTGCTGCCGGTGCCACGCGCCGGCCTGAAATTCTTTTTGCCGCTATTTTTTGTGCTGCTACCCTAGCGCCACGCTAGGGCAATCCAATACGTTTTCAGCGCGATGAGGTAGGTCACGAGCAGCGGAATCCAGCGTACGTCGTGATACCAAAAGGCGATCGCTACAAACATCGCGATCGTTGTCCCCATCTTGAGCGCTTCGCCGATCATCCAGCTCATCACTGTCTCGGCGCCACTCAGTTTTTTCAGGCGCGTCGCGAACAACGCGCCCGGCACCCAGCAAATTGCCCCCCCGAGGAACGCGGACAGCGCAGCAGCGCCCGGCGGCTTGTAGAACAGCCACCACACCAGCGTTGCAACCAGGGACAAAACCATTTGCGCAGCGACGACCCTGAAAGGCGTCACTCGCGATGGACGACCCACGTCAGGACCAAACAGCTTTTCTGCCTCAGCCCGCGTGAGCGGAACGATGTTGTTTTCTTCCTGCCCGTCATCCCACGCTTCGCCTGGATCAAACTGCCGACTGGCAGACGTATCGGAAGCGGTGCGTTCTGTACGGTGTCCGTCGTGCCCGTTGTTTGGCGACGGATTCGACGTTTTGACCGCCATCGCTATATTCCGAATGTCTTGTTCCAGCCCGCGAGCTTACGCAGTACTTACGGGGTTGCCGTGCAATTAAATCCGGGCGATTGTAAGCGATAGTTGCAGGCAATTCAAGACTTTAGGCTGCCCTATCGCCTGCGCGAAAAGCCCCGTCACGATGCGGCAAAACGCTTGCCGGCAGGGCGAAACACGTCAAATGTAAGGTGGGCGCGGGACGGCCTGATCAATGCGTCAAATCATGCCGATTGAAGCTTGCCAGTGAGCTGTTTCGATGCCGTGGCAGACGTCTCGAAAATGCAACAAATGCTGTTTCGACGCGAACCAGCGAAGGTTCGACTCCAGCCGAAACGCTGTGCAAGGCAAATTGGAGATTGCGGAGATGAAGCCCCAGTGATAGCAGCTCGTAAGAATAACTACATCTGCACTACCGCACGTACACTCCAAGGATGCCTGAATATTTGAGAGCTAACTACTCGGAATCGACGGGGTTAAGGCATGTGCGATGCGAGGGAAATAGCCGCCGCACGCCAAGCTCGAAGATTTGAAACTGCGACAATTTGTGGCAGGGACCGTGCTGAGAGGATGAATAGCTTGCGAGGCACGCATACGCCCTCCCATAAGCTATTCACTCATCTTTTTTATCGATCTCTTCGACTACGTCAGACGTTGGCATTACCGCGCAGACGGACAAGAATGCCTTCCAATGCATCGAGATCGCCGAAGTCCACCAGCACCTGACCACGACCGCGCCGGCCAAGTTTGATTTTGACCGTAGCCGATAACAGGTCCGACAGTTCTTCTTCGAGCCGGCGCGTGTCCCGGCCGCCATCCGGATTCGCGCGTGCCTTGACCGCGGGCGTCACCTTCGCCGTCGTTGTAACGAGCTTTTCGGTCTCGCGCACGGATAGGCGCTTGTTGACGACCTGGTTCGCGAGCGTGATCTGCGTCGCGGCATCGACGGCGAGCAGCGCGCGAGCGTGTCCCATGTCCAGATCGCCGGCGAGCAGCATCGTCTGCACGGGCGACGCGAGGTTGAGCAGGCGAAGCAGGTTCGACACCGCGCTGCGCGAGCGACCAACCGACTCCGCCGCCTGCTCGTGCGTGAAATTGAACTCATCGAGCAGACGCTGAATGCCTTGCGCTTCTTCGAGCGGATTCAGATCTTCGCGTTGAATATTCTCGATCAACGCCATCGCCGCGGCAGCCTGGTCCGGCACATCCTTCACCAGCACCGGCACCTCTTCCAGGCCCGCGATCCGCGCCGCGCGGAAACGCCGCTCGCCGGCAATGATCTCGTACCGGTCCGCCGCGATCGGGCGTACGAGAATCGGCTGCATCAGCCCCTGAGCGCGAATACTCGCCGCTAGCTCCTGCAGCGCGCCTTCGTCCATCCGCGTGCGCGGCTGATACTTGCCCGCCTGCATCTTGCCGAGCGGCAACACGTTCGGCGCGCCATCGATGACCACCGCCTCGGTGATATCCGCGGTGCCACCAAGCAATGCCTCCAGGCCGCGACCCAACCCCTTCTTTCTCGCTACTGCATTCATCGTGCTTCCTCGATCCGCTTAGGATGCCTGGGGCGCGTCGTTCAGCGCGCGCACCCGCTCAATCATTTCGGCGCCGAACTGCACGTACGCCTGCGCGCCACGTGACGCCCTGTCGAACACCACACCGGGCAACCCGTAGCTGGGCGCCTCGGCAAGTCGGACATTGCGCGGGATGACCGCGTCGAATACCTTGTCGCCGAAATGCTCTTTCAACTGATCCGAGACCTGCTGTTGAAGCGTGATGCGCGGATCGAACATCACGCGCAGCAGGCCGATCACCTTCAGGTCGCGATTCAGATTCGCGTGTACCTGCTTGATCGTATTGACGAGATCGGACAGACCCTCGAGCGCGAAGTACTCGCACTGCATCGGGATCACAACGCCATGTGCGGCGCACAGTCCGTTGAGTGTCAGCAGCGACAAAGCCGGCGGGCAATCGATCAGCACGAAATCGTATTCGCTCTCGACATTGGCGAGCGCGGCCTTCAGCTGACGCTCGCGATTCTGCATGCCGACGAGTTCCACCTCGGCGCCCGCGAGTTCGCGGTTAGCGGGCACCACGTCGTAGCCGACGGCCTCCGGCCGCACGCGCGCATCGGCCACGGCCACGTTATCCACGAGTATTTCGTAGACGGTATTCGTGCATTCGGCCTTGTCGATACCGCTGCCCATCGTGGCGTTGCCCTGCGGGTCCAGATCGATGAGAAGGACACGCTGCCCCTGCGCTGCAAGGCTCGCGGCCAGATTGACTGCGGTGGTCGTCTTGCCGACACCACCCTTCTGGTTCGCAACGCAGAAGATTTTTGCCATCGTTGGTGTGTCCCTTTTGCTGCTTGGATGAAGTAAAAAACGTTGGTGGAACTTCAAGCGGCAGTGACCGTCAGTTTTCGGCGTCCACCCGCACCTTGATCAGATGCCGCTCCGCGTCGAGCGACGGTACGTCCAACCGGATGACCTGTTCCACATGGGCGCCGGCTGGCAGACGCTCGATTTCACCGTCCGGCCGCACGCCCTTCATCGCCCAGATTGCACCCCGCTCCGCAACCAGATGACGGGCCAGTGTAACGAAATCCGAGAGTTCTGCGAATGCGCGCGAAACGATTACGTCGAACTTTGCCGGTACTTCGGCGCCGGGTCGCAGCGTCTCGACCCGACCCGTTACGACCGACAGATTCGTCAGCCCAAGCTCCGCTTTCGCCTGCGCCTGGAAAGCCGTCTTTTTGTGGACGATGTCATTCGTGGTGACGGTCCACTCAGGCAATACGATCGCGAGCACGATACCCGGCAGACCGCCGCCCGAACCAACATCCAGCACCGACGACGGCCCGAGCGGCGCGAGATGCGGCACGATCGAAAGCGAATCGAGAATGTGCTGAATCAGCATCTGTCGTGGATCGCGGATCGCCGTCAGGTTATAGACTGCGTTCCACTTTGCCAGCAGCGCCACATAGTCGAGCAGCTTGTGCTGCTGAGCGTCGTTCAATTCGAGACCGAGTTCGCGAACGCCGTCTGCCAGCAGCGGTGCCAATGTTTGCAGGTCGGCGCCCTTCTGACCTGCGGTCATTGAGTCACCGGCTTGCTGTCGATGCCGGGTTCGGCGGATTTCGGCGGTCGGCGGCCAAGGCCGCGCTTCAAATGAACCATCAGCAACGAGATAGCCGCCGGCGTAATGCCGGAGATGCGCGACGCCTGACCGATCGTCTCAGGCCGGAACTGCATCAGCTTCTGGCGCGCCTCGAACGACAAGCCGCGAACCTCGGTGTAGTCCAGCCCATCCGGCAGTCGCGTGTTCTCGTGTGCCTCATTGCGTTCAATTTCGCCAGCCTGACGATCGATATAGCCCTGATATTTGATGCCAATCTCGATCTGTTCCTTGATCTGCGCAAGCAATACCGGATCTTCCGCGAGCGCTTCTGGCGCACCACAGGCACCGGCGAGCAGACCGCAAACGCCGTCATAGCCGACGCCAGGGCGGCGCAGCAGGTCCGCCAGGCTGTACTCGTGATCGATCTGCTTGCCCAACAGCGCGGTCGCTTCATCGGCGGGTAACGTCTTAGGATTGACCCACGTCGTGCGAAGGCGCTCTGTTTCACGTGAAACAGCGTCGCGCTTGCGGCTGAATGCGTCCCAGCGAGCGTCGTCGACCACACCAAGCTCCCGGCCGATTTCGGTCAGACGCATGTCGGCATTATCTTCGCGCAGACTCAGACGATATTCGGCACGGCTCGTGAACATCCGGTATGGCTCGGATACACCGCGCGTGACCAGATCGTCGACGAGCACGCCCAGGTAGGCCTGGTCGCGGCGCGGACACCATGCGTCCTTACCCTGAACGAAAAGACCCGCGTTAATACCGGCCAGCATGCCTTGCGCCGCCGCTTCCTCATAGCCGGTAGTCCCGTTGATCTGCCCGGCGAAGAACAGCCCGCTGATCACCTTCGTTTCCAGCGACGCCTTCAGCCCACGCGGATCGAAATAATCGTATTCGATCGCATAGCCGGGTCGCAGGATGTGCGCATGTTCGAGACCGCACATCGAACGCACCAGTTCGAGCTGCACGTCGAACGGCAGGCTCGTCGAAATCCCGTTCGGATAGAACTCGTTGGTCGTCAGCCCTTCCGGCTCGAGGTAGATCTGATGCGATTCTTTCGAAGCAAAACGGTGAATCTTGTCCTCGATCGAAGGACAGTAGCGCGGCCCTACCCCTTCAATGACGCCGGTGTACATCGGCGAACGATCGAGACCGCCGCGAATGATGTCGTGCGTACGCTGATTGGTATGCGTGACCCAGCACGGCACCTGACGCGGATGCTGCTCGACGCGCCCGAGGAACGAGAATACCGGCACCGGATGGAGGTCACCCGGCTGCTCTTCGAGCTGTGAATAGTCGATCGTACGGCCATCAATACGCGGCGGCGTCCCGGTCTTGAGCCGGCCCTGCGGCAGCTTCAATTCCTTCAGACGTGCGGACAGCGAGACCGCAGCCGGATCGCCCGCGCGGCCGCCAGTGTAGTTATTCAATCCGACGTGAATCTTGCCGTCCAGGAACGTGCCGGCCGTCAGCACCACTGCGCGTGAGCGGAAGCGGATTCCCACTTGCGTGACGGCGCCGACCACGCGATCGCCTTCCACCATCAGATCGTCGACGGCCTGCTGGAACAGCCAAAGATTCGGTTGATTCTCGAGCCGGTGCCGGATCGCCGCCTTGTACAGCACGCGATCGGCCTGCGCACGCGTTGCGCGGACCGCCGGCCCTTTGGACGAATTCAGGATCCGAAACTGAATGCCGCTTTCATCGGTTGCGGCCGCCATGGCGCCGCCGAGCGCATCGACTTCCTTGACCAGATGGCCCTTGCCAATTCCGCCAATCGACGGATTGCAGCTCATCTGCCCGAGGGTTTCAATGTTATGGGTCAAAAGCAGCGTTTTGTTACCCATGCGCGCCGACGCCAAAGCGGCTTCGGTACCGGCATGACCACCGCCGACGACGATTACGTCAAATTCTGAGGGAAAAAGCATCGCGAGATCTCACGCCAGATCGTCGCGTGAGCCTTCAAAGGAAAATGTATGGGCGAATTATAACGGGTTCGGTTTAGGCCCGAATTTCGTCCGAATGGCCAAACAATAAAAAAGCGGTGTGTTTCACGTGAAACACACCGCTTGAAAACACCGAAGCCAGCTTTAAAAAGGTGCTGACCTACTCCACGTTACGCGACCTTTTTGGCCAAACCCAGATAAGTTTCGATCACACGCGGATTCTGCGCCAGATCCGCCGCCGGCCCTTCGAGCGCCAGTTCGCCGGTCTCGAGCACGTAGCCATAGTCGGAAATCTGCAATGCCGCGCGCGCGTTCTGCTCGATCAGCAGTGTCGCCACGCCTGTCTGCCGCAGCGCGCTGATGATGTGGAAGATTTCCTTGACGATCAACGGCGCCAAGCCGAGGCTCGGCTCGTCGAGCATCAGCAGATCGGGCTTGCCCATTAGCGCGCGCCCCACCGCCAACATCTGCCGCTCGCCGCCTGACAAAGTGCCGGCCGCCTGCTTACGGCGCTCCTTAAGGCGAGGAAACAGTTCGAACACCGGTTCAAGCTGGTCGAGAAAGTTGCGCTCCCCTGCCCGTTTGCGCCGGTAAGCGCCGAGCAGCAAGTTGTCTTCGACCGTCATCGACGCGAACAGCTCACGCTTCTCCGGCACCAGGCACATGCCCAGCGCAACCCGCTTTTCGACCGGTACCGCGCTGACCTCTTCGCCCCGGTAGTGAATCGTGCCTTTGGCGTGGCCGCTGGTCGGCAGCGCACCCATGATCGCGTTCAGCAGCGTCGACTTGCCGGCGCCGTTCGGGCCGATCACCGATACGATCTGCCCCGCGCGCACCTTGATTGCCGCGCCGTGCAGCGCCTCGACCTTGCCGTAGCGGACCGACAGCTGATCCACCTCGAGAATCGGCGCGGCCATCGTTGCGCCAGTCGTGTTGACGTTTTCCATCACTCCACCCCGCCCAGATACGCTTCGAGCACCGCCGGATCCTGCTGCACGTCCTGCGGCAAACCTTCGGCGATCCGCGTGCCGAACTCCATCACCACCAGCCGATCGGTCAGATTCATCACGAAATCCATATCGTGTTCGACCAGCAGAATGCTCATTCCCTCCGCCTTCAGGCGACGCAGCAGATCAGCGAGCTGCAGCTTTTCCTGATAGCGCAGACCGGCGGCCGGCTCATCGAGCAATAGCAGAGTCGGATCGCAGCACAGCGCACGCGCAATTTCGAGAATCCGCTGCTGACCGAGCGCGAGGCTCCCGGCTTCGTCATACATATGCTGCTCAAGCCCCACGCGGCGAATCTGTCGCGCGGCCTCCGCCATCAGCCGCGCCTCTTCGGCCCCATTCAGCCGCGCGACGCTGCGCCACACCCCCGCATGGCCGCGCAGATGCGCGCCGATCGCCACGTTCTCCAGCACCGTCATGCCGGGCAACAACTTGACGTGCTGGAACGTGCGGCCGATGCCGCGTTTGACGATTTCACGTGAACTCAGCGCGTCGATGCGCTCGCCGCGGAACGTGATCTCGCCGCTCGTCGCTTGCAACACGCCGGTCACGAGATTGAACGTCGTCGACTTGCCCGCGCCATTCGGCCCGATCAGCCCGATGATCTGCCCCGCTTTCACCTCGAAGCTCACATCGTTCACCGCGACCAGACCGCCGAACTGCTTGCGCGCCTTGTTCACCGTCAGCAGATCTTCGCCGGCCTGCGGCTTGCTGCGCTGCGGCAGAGGCTCGGCGTGATCCACCAGATGCGCGCGCGGGCCACGCGGGAAAAAGCGCGCGACGAACGGCCATACGCCCTGTCGCGCGTATTGCAGCAGCAGCACCATCAGAATGCCGAACACGATCACTTCGAAGTTGCCGTTTTCGCCGAGCAGTTTCGGCAGCAGCGTCTGCAGATAGTCCTGCAGCACGGTCAGGATCGCGGCGCCGAGCACCGCGCCCCACACATGCGACACACCGCCCACCACCGCCATGAACAGAAACTCGATGCCGTGATTCAGACCGAACGGCGTCGGATTCACCGCGCGTTGCAGATGCGCGTACAGAAAGCCCGACACCGACGCGAGCACCGCCGCATAGACGAAGATCACGACGCGCATCCAGCCCGTATTGACGCCCATCGCCTCGGCCATCAGGCCACCGCCGCGCAGCGCACGAATGGCGCGGCCCGGCCGGCTATTAAGCAGATTTTGAACAGAAACGACCGAGCCGAGCACGACGATCCATATCAGGTAATAGATATGCCGCCCGGACTCGAGATCGATGCCAAAAACATTCAGCACCGGAATGCCGTTGATGCCGTCGTACTTGCCAAGCATGTCCAGATTGCCGAACAGGTAGAACAGCGCGAGTCCCCATGCGATCGTGCCAAGCGGCAGGAAATGGCCGGACAGACGCATCGTTACGAGGCCTAGCATCAGCGCGATCAACGCGGTCACGATGACGCCCGCGATCAGCGCGAGCCACGGCGACACACCGTAGCTCGTGGTCAGATACGCAGTCGCATAAGCGCCGATGCCGACGAACGCCGCCTGGCCGAAGCTCGTCATCCCGCCGATACCGGTCAACAGCACGAGGCCGATTGCGACGATCGAATACAGGCCGATGTAGTTGAGCAGCGTGACCCAATACTCGGGCACGTGAATCGGATGCGGCAGCACCGGCAACGCGAACAGCACCACGAGGAACAACCAGAAGAACTTCATTTGCATGATCCGTTTCATCGCGTCACTCCTCTTCCTCTTCGGCATGCGGGCTTGCGAGACTGCGCCACAACAGCACCGGGATGATCAGCGTGAACACGATCACTTCCTTATAAGCACTGGCCCAGAACGACGAATACGACTCCAGCAGCCCGACGAGAATCGAGCCGGCCGCCGCGAGCGGATAGCTGACCAGACCGCCGATGATCGCGCCGACGAAGCCCTTCAGCCCGATCAGGAAGCCCGAGTCGTAGTAGATCGTCGTGAGCGGCGCGACGAGGATGCCGCACAACGCGCCGAGGCCTGCCGCGAGCGTGAACGCGAGGCGCCCCGCCTGCGTGGTGCCGATACCGACGAGCCGCGCGCCGAGCCGGTTCACCGATGTCGCGCGCAATGCCTTGCCGGAGATCGAGCGATCGAAGTACAGATACAGCGCGCCGATCAGCACGACAGCGGTGCCGATCACCCACAGGCTCTGCCCGGAGATCGACAGGCTGCCGATGTTGAACGTCGCATCCGAGAACGCGTTGGTGCGCGAACCTTCCGCGCCGAACATCACGAGCCCCAGGCCGACCATTGCGAAATGCACGGCCACCGCGACGATCAGCAGCAGCAAGGTAGTCGCCTCCGCAATCGGCTCATAGGCGAGCCGATAAACGAATGGACCCATCGGAATCACGATCAGCAGTGTCAGCGCGATCTGCACGATCATCGGCAGCGGTTGCATGAAGATGCCGCGCGTCAACGCATATATGGCGATCGGAAACAGCAGATACTTGCCCGCCAGCACAGGCAGCGTGCGCGCCGCATGACGACGCCGCTCCGGATGCCGCAGCACCGCCGCCGTCTCGACGACGAAGCATGCCGCGCCCATCGCGATCAGCAGCCAGCAGGTGGCCGGAAACTTCTGCGTCTGCAGTGCGGCGAGCGTCAACGCGCCGTACGAAACGAACTCCCCCTGCGGGATGAAGATCACCCGTGTCACGGAGAACACCAGCACCAGCGCAAGCGCGAGCAGCGCGTAAATCGCGCCGGTAGTGATGCCGTCCTGCGCGAGGATCGCCGCAATTGATAGATCCATACTTCCTCGTCCTGAAGCGTCGAAATCGAAAAACCGGGATACGGTCGCGATGGCGCGGCTCATGTCCGCCCATCAACCTGCCATGTCTGAAAAGGCAACCGCCGCGCCGGATTACGGCGCGGCGGTCGATGCCATTGTCATCGAACTCAATGGCAATGCGGCGTTATGCACCGCATGATTGCGCGAGAGGCGCGTACCGCTTTTTATGGCTGGTTGTTGTCTACCGCGTTCAATCGTTTTGCAGCTTCCACTTGCCGTCGACGATCTCGACGATCACGCGTGCGCGCTGGTCGAGGCCGTTGTGATTGGTCGGCGTGGTGTTCATGATGCCGTGCGATACCGGCAGTTCCTTCAGGTTTTCGAGCGCGCTGCGCAGTGCTTCGCGGAACGCGGGCGTGCCCGGTTGCGCGGTCTTCAGCGCGACCGGAATCGCGGCCTGCAGCATCTGGCCGGCATCCCATGCATGACCGCCAAAGGTCGCGACCGAACCGACGCCGTACGCCTTCTCATAAGCGTTCTTATAGGCTTCCGACGACTTCTTCACCGGGTTCGAATCCGGCAGTTGATCGACGACCAGAATCGGGCCGGCCGGCAGCAATTCGCCGTCGCAATCCTTGCCGCAAACACGCAGGAAGTCGTTGTTCGCAACGCCGTGCGTCTGATAGATCTTGCCCTTGTAGCCGCGCTCCTTCAGCGTCTTGGCCGGCAGCGCCGACGGCGTGCCCGAGCCAGCGATCAGCACCGCATCGGGATTCGCGGCCATCGTCTTCAGCACCTGGCCCGTCACCGATGCGTCGGTGCGGTTGAAGCGCTCGTTCGATACGACCTTCAGGTTTTGGGCCTTCGCCGACGCGGCGAACGTCGTATTCCAGCTATCGCCGTATGCATCCGAGAAGCCGATGAAACCGACCGTCTTCACGCCATGGCGCGCCATGTAATCGGCGATGGCGTCGGCCATCAGGCTGTCGTTCTGCGGCGGTTTGAATGCCCATGCGCGCTTCGCATCCATCGGCGCGATGATCGCGGCCGAGGCTGCTAGCGAGATGACCGGCGTCTTGCCTTCGGCGGCCGGGTCGAGCATCGCGAGCGCATTCGGCGTGACGGTCGAGCCGATGATCGCGTCGACGTGGTCTTCGTCGATCAGCTTGTGCGTGTTCTGCACGGCCTTGCTCGTGTCGGACCCATCATCGAGCACGATGTACTGCACCGTCTTGCCGCCGATCTCCTTCGGCAACAATGCGATCGTGTTCTTCTCGGGAATTCCCAGCGATGCGGCCGGCCCCGTCGTGGATAGCGTCACGCCGATTTTCACCTGCGCGAACGCCGCACCCGCACCGCACATCAATGCCATCGCGATACCGGTGCGTACCCATTGCCTAGTCATTTTCATTGCGAGTCTCCAAACGCCTTGAAAAGCGCCTACCTTGTAAACCGGCTTCAGAGCCGGGTGTTTGAATCCAGTTATCGGGTTTGGGTACGTGTGTGCCAAGCATGGTTTTCCCTGCTCGACGCGAATACCTGCCCCGTTCTGTTGGATACCGCTCCTCTTGCGTGTCGCGACGGTGAATGAGCGCGATGAGCTGCCTCATTCCCGCGAAGTGCCGAAGTCTCTTTGCCCCGGCTTTGTTTTGATCAAGCTTGCGAACCACTAATATATTAGTAGTTTGCGTTTTGCATTATCGACGGTCAAGCAAGCGTGCGCCGAATGCGGGTTTGTCCTGAAGCCGTGAAACCACACTCTTCGACGCACGGATAATAAAAAAGACGCGTCAACTGCACGCGTCTTTTTCGATGAGTTCTCGTGGCGCTTTGCCTGCTCAGTTATCAGCAAGCTTCCACTTGCCGTCGACGATCTGCACCATGACACGCGCTCGCTGATCGAGACCAGCGTGGTCGTTCGCGCTCATGTTGAAGATGCCGTGCGACGCAGGCAGATCTTTGGTGCCTTCGAGCGCGGCGCGCAGCGCCTCGCGGAATGCTGGCGTACCCGGCTGCCCCTTCTTCAGCGCAAGCGGAATCGCCTGTTGCAACAGCTGGCCCGCGTCCCACGCGTGACCGCCGAACGTCGAGATCGAGCCCGCGCCATAAGCCGCTTCATACGCGTGCTTGTACGCGAGCGAGGTCTTCTTCACAGGGTTCGAATCAGGCAGTTGATCGGCGACCAAAAGCGGCCCGGCAGGCAGCCACGTGCCGTCGCAATCCTTGCCGCACACGCGCAGGAAGTCATTGTTCGCGACGCCGTGCGTCTGATAGTACTTGCCCTTGTAGCCACGCTCCTTGAGTGTTTTTTGCGGCAACGCGGCCGGCGTACCCGCGCCGGCGATCAGCACCGCGTCCGGGTTCTGCGACATCATCTTCAGCACCTGGCCCGTGACCGATGCGTCGTTGCGCGCGAAACGTTCGTTTGCAACGATCTTGATCTTCGCGAGATCGGCGGCCTTGCTGAACTCCTTGAACCAGCTCTCGCCGTATGCGTCGGAAAAGCCGATGAACGCGACGCTCTTCACGCCATGATTTGCCATGTGCTGCGCGATCGCAGTGGCCATCAGGATGTCGTTCTGCGGCGTCTTGAAGACCCACGCGCGCTTCGCGTCCATCGGCTCGACGATACCGGCGGCCGCAGCCATCGAAATCACCGGCGTGGAGGTTTCGGCGGCGACGTCGATCATCGCGAGCGAGTTCGGCACGACGGTCGAGCCGATCAGCGCGTCGACATGGTCTTCGCTGGTGAGCTTGCGGGCATTCTTGACCGCCTGGGTGGAATCGGTCGCGTCGTCGAGCAGGATGTAGTCGACTTTCTGGCCGGCGATTTCCTTCGGCAGCAACGCAATCGTGTTCTTTTCCGGAATACCGAGCGACGCCGCCGGCCCGGTCGCCGACACGGTAACGCCGATTTTCACGTCCGCGAATGCTGGGCCGCTCCACGCGGCCGATACCCCGGCGGCTACCAATGCCGCGCTAATCCAACGCAATGCCGACTTCATCCTGCTCCTCTATTAACCCCGTTATTCAATTGACTTTAAATCCGCGGATTTAAATGCCGACCCAGTGGTCGGTGAATGACGAGTTTAGCGGACGCTTGCACCGTGCCGCAAGCGTTTTGCAGGGTCGTGACGCGCAAATGCAGCGTTATCCGGCCAATAAAAAATAGCCACCGGATTAGCAAAAAATTTGGCCGATGCGTTTCGAAAAGTACAAAGAAAAAGCGCCGTTGGATATCAATCCAACGGCGCTTTCGTCTGGGCACTGAGTGCCTCAATTGTCTCCTCGTTCTCCACCTGCAAATTCGTGGTGCATCAGAACTGCATGAAGATTAAACGACCACCCAGGTAGTCACAACTAGCAATTACCCTAGTGGTGCAATGCGGCACTAAATTGGGGCGAGGTCGTGCGAGCCGGTGCGGCGTGCTACGGGCCGTTCGCGAAGGTGCCTATTTTAACGGGGCTTTTAGCGTCGGCGCATCGGATTCGATCTCGGATCGATCGATATCGCAGCGCACCAAGAACCGCCTGTCAGGCCCCGCTACGCCCGCAGAGGCCGCACTCGCGCGACGATCTCACCGACAATCCCGCGCCGGAAAGCCAGCACGCACGCGATGAAGATCAGCCCCGTGACGATCGTCACCGATTCGCCGAGCGAGCGGAACCAGTCGACGCCGGTGACCGACGCGAGCGCGGAGCCGATATCGCCAAGCCGGTCTTCGAGCGAAACGATCAGCGCGGCGCCGAGCAACGGGCCGAACAGCGTGCCCATGCCGCCCACCAGCGTCATCAGGATCACCAGACCGGACATGGTCCAGTACGCATCGCTCAGGGTTTCGAAGCCCTGCACGAGCACCTTGAGCGAGCCCGCCAGACCCGCGATGCCGGCCGACAGAATGAACGCGAGCAGCTTGAAGCGATCGGTGTCGTAGCCGAGCGACACCGCGCGCGGCTCGTTCTCCTTGATCGCGACCAGCACCTGTCCGAACGGCGAATGCACGATCCGCACGATCAGCAGGAATGCCACGACGATCACGAACAGCACGACGAAATAGAGCGCGATATCCGACGACAGATCGAGCAACCCGAACAGTTTGCCGCGCGGCACGCCTTGCAGGCCGTCCTCGCCATGCGTGAACGGCGCTTGCAGGAACACGAAGTAGACCATCTGCGCGAGCGCGAGCGTCACCATCGCGAAGTAGATGCCTTGCCGGCGGATCGCGAAGAAGCCGACGACGAGCCCGAGCAGCGTCGCCGCCGCAGTACCGGCCAGCACGCCGAGTTCCGGCGAAAAGCCGAGCGTCTGCATCGCATAGCCGGTCACGTAGCCAGCCGACGCCAGAAACATCGCATGACCGAACGACAGCAGCCCGGTATAGCCGATCAGCAGATTGAACGCGGCCGCGAACAGCGCGAAGCACATCACTTTCATCACGAAGAGCGGATAGATGCCGATGACCGGCACCGCGAGCAGAAAGACCAGCAGCAGACCGTAGAGAATTTTTCTCTGCATCATTTTTCCCTGCCGAAAAGACCCGCCGGGCGCACGAGCAACACGAGCGCCATGATCACGAAAACGACGGTCGCCGACGCTTCCGGGTAGAACACGCGCGTGAGCCCTTCGATGACGCCAAGCATCAGACCGGTGAGAATCGAGCCCATGATCGAACCCATGCCGCCGATCACGACCACCGCGAACACGGTGATGATCATCGACTGCCCCATCAGCGGCGACACCTGGATGACCGGCGCAGCGAGCACGCCGGCAAACGCCGCGAGCGCGACGCCGAAGCCGTAGGTCAGCGTGATCATCAACGGTACGTTGACGCCGAACGCCTCGACCAGTTTCGGGTTTTCAGTGCCCGCGCGCAGATAGGCACCGAGGCGCGTCTTCTCGATCACGAACCACGTCGCGAAACACACGACGAGCGACGCGACGACGACCCATGCGCGATAGTTCGGCAGGAACATGAAGCCGAGATTGGTTGCGCCGGAGAGCACCGACGGCACGTCGTACGGCTGGCCTGACGAACCGTAGATCGAATGGAACACACCTTCGATCACGAGTGTGAGGCCGAACGTCAGCAGCAGCCCATACAGATGATCGAGCTTGTAGAGCCAGCGCAGCATCGTGCGCTCGATCACGACGCCGACCAGCCCCACGAGCAGCGGCGCCAGCACGAGCATCACCCAGTACGGCAGATTGAAATACGACAGCCCCATCCATGCGAGCATTGCGCCGAGCATGAATAGCGCGCCGTGCGCGAAATTGATCACGTTGAGCAGGCCGAAAATGACCGCCAGCCCAAGGCTCAGAATCGCGTAGAACGAACCGTTCACGAGCCCGAGCAGAAGCTGGCTCAGCATCGCCGGTAGCGGAACGCCAAAGATGTCCATTGAAGCCCTTAGCCCTTCAAGCCATCGTCAAGATAGATCGGTCAAGCATGCATCCGGCAGACGCACGGCGGGCAGTCATAGCGCCGTGCCCGTCAGATGAAACGGTTCGCCGCCTTGGCTCCTTCATTGCGCCGCCATGCATCACGTTGCGATACGGCGGCAACGAGATGCATGACAACGCGTGACCATTAGCGGCAAACGCCCGGCGGATGTTTCGAACGGTCGCGCTACGCGACCGCCCTTTCCAGCCCCGCGCTTACTTCCACAACGCGCAGCGAGTCTGCGCCTTGGTCGTGAACGCCTGCTCGCCCGGAATCGTCGCCATGATCTTGTAGTAGTCCCACGGCTCCTTCGATTCGGCCGGCGTCTTCACCTGCATCAGGTACATGTCGTGGATCATGCTGCCGTCCTGACGGATGTAGCCCTTCGCATAGAAGTCGTCGATCTTGGTCTTGCGCAGCTGCGCCATCACCTTGTCCGGATCGGTCGAGCCGACCGCCTGCACCGCCTTCAGATAGTTCATCGTCGCCGAGTAGTCAGCCGCCTGCAGGCTCGACGGCATCTTCTTCGTCTTCTCGAAGTAGCGCTGCGACCACTTGCGCGTCTCGGCGTCCTTGTTCCAGTACCAGCTGTCGGTCAGCACGAGACCTTGCGTGGTTTCCAGCCCGAGGCTGTGCACGTCGTCGATGAACATCAGCAGCGCGGCGATTTTCATCGTCTTCGGAATGCCGAACTCTTTCGCGGCCTTGATCGAATTGACCGTATCGCCGCCCGCGTTCGCGAGGCCGAGGATCTGTGCCTTCGATGCCTGCGCCTGCAGCAGGAACGACGAGAAGTCCGATGCCGACAGCGGATGACGCACCGCGCCGAGCACCTGGCCGCCGTTCGCCTTCACGACGTCGGAAGTCGCTTTTTCGAGCGCCTTGCCGAACGCGTAGTCTGCCGTCAGGAAGTACCACGTCTTGCCGCCCTGCTTGGTCACCGCCGAGCCGGTGCCGTTTGCGAGCGCGGTCGTGTCGTACGCGTAGTGAATCGTGTACGGCGTGCATTGCTCGTTGGTCAGCGTATCGGCGCCGGCGCCGACGTTGATATAGACCTTGTGCTTCTCGCCCGCGACCGTGTTCATCGACAGACCGGTCGCCGAGTTCGTGCCGCCGATCAGCATGTCGACGCCGTCGCGGTCGAACCATTCGCGCGCGCGCGACGCGGCGATGTCCGCCTTGTTCTGGTGATCCGCGTACAGCACGGTAATCGGCTTGCCGTTGACCTTGCCGCCGAAGTCGGCAACCGCCATGCGGATCGCTTCGAGACCGCCCTGCCCGTCGATATCCGCGTACAGCCCCGACAAGTCGGTGATGAAGCCGATCTTCACGCTATCGTCGGCCGCTTTCGCGCCACCGAGCGTCAGTGCGGTGCCGGCGGCAACCGCGAAGCAGAGTGAGGCAAACCGTGCGAGTGGATTCATTTTCATGCGTGTCTCCTGTGGTTCATCGCTTGTGATTATCAGAGGCAATCGGGCGCCTGCGCGTCCTTGCGCATACGGGTCCGAAAGTGTGTTTATACGCCCAGCAAATCGTGCAGCACCGGCATCTTGCCTTCGAGTTCGTGCGCCTCGAAGTGCTCGACGATCGTGCCGTGCTCCATCACATAGAAACGATCGGCGAGCGGCGCGGCGAAGCGGAAGTTCTGCTCGACCATCACGATCGTGTAGCCACGTCCCTTCAACGTGACGATCATGCGCGCGAGCGCTTGCACGATCACCGGCGCGAGGCCTTCCGAGATTTCGTCGAGCAGCAGCAGATTCGCGCCGGTACGCAGAATCCGCGCGACCGCGAGCATCTGCTGTTCGCCGCCCGACAGACGTGTGCCCTGGCTCATGCGGCGTTCGTGCAGATTCGGGAACATCGCGTAGATTTCTTCGAGCGACATCATGTGCGCCTTGTCGCCGACGGGCGGCGGCAGCAGCAGATTTTCCTCACACGACAGGCTCGAAAAAATACCGCGCTCCTCCGGGCAATAGCCAATGCCGCAATGCGCGATGCGATGCGTGGGCAGATCGATCGTCTCGCGTCCGGCAATGCGAATCGAGCCGGTGCGCCGCCCCGTCAGACCCATGATCGCGCGTAGCGTCGTGGTGCGTCCCGCGCCGTTGCGCCCGAGCAGCGTGACGACCTCGCCGCGGCCGACCGTCAGATCGACGCCGTGCAGGATGTGGGATTCCCCGTACCAGGCTTGCAGTCCCGAGATTTCCAGCGCGGCTGCGCCGTTTTTCGTTTGGTTCGCTTCGAGGCCTTCGCGCTCGACAGTCGTATTCATGCGTGGGCTCCGGCCAGCGCCGCGTCGGCGCTGCCCATATAGGCTTGCATCACGAGCGGATTCTTCGACACGTCCGCGTAACTGCCTTCGGCCAGCACTTCACCCCGTTGCAGTACGGTGATCGTGTCGGAGATACCGGCGATCACGTTCATATTGTGTTCGACCATCAGAATCGTGCGGCCCGCCGATACTTTTTTGATCAGCGCGGTCACGCGATCGACATCTTCATGGCCCATGCCTTGGGTCGGCTCGTCGAGCAGCATCAGCTCCGGTTCCATCGCAAGCGTGGTGGCGATTTCGAGCGCGCGCTTGCGACCGTAGGCGAGTTCGACGGTCAACGTATCGGCGAAATCGGTCAGGCCGACCTGGGTCAACAGATCCATCGCGCGATCGTCGAGACTGCGCAGCGTACGCTCGCTTTTCCAGAAGTGAAACGCGGTGCCGAGCGAGCGCTGCAAACCGATGCGCACGTTCTGCAATGCCGTCAGATGCGGAAACACCGCGGAAATCTGGAACGAACGGATGATGCCGCGCCGCGCAATCTGCGCGGGACGTTCACTGGTGATATCGACACCGTTGAAGACGATCTGACCCGCGGTGGGTTCAAGAAATTTGGTAAGCAGATTGAAGCAAGTGGTCTTGCCTGCCCCGTTGGGGCCGATCAACGCATGGATCGAGCCACGGCGCACGCGCAGGTTCACACCGTTCACGGCGACAAAGCCTTTGAACTCACGGGTGAGACCGCGCGTTTCGAGAATCGTATCGCCGAGAATCATGTTCCCTTCCATGCGGAGTAAGGCGAAGCATTACGATCTTTTCGCGCAAAACTCCGCGCGACTTTTTATGACGGCGGCACCCCTTGCCGCTCGTTAGCGTGCTGCACCAATGCGGACGGTAGTCCATGGCGCGGCACGCAGATGGTTGCCATTGTCGCGCCAATGATGCAGCGCATTCATTGGGATTTGCACTTAGTGGATGAGGCCCGGGCCGTGCGTATGCAGCGCGCGCAATAATGCACTGCGGCAAAGCTGACCGATGCGGCGCGACGTGTGTTCGCTCGTGCTCGCCTCGTTCCGCGCTTGATGTCGACCTCGATGGTCACACAGCGGACATCGACGCAGCCGTGCCGGTTTGCGCGGACACGCTGCCACTCACGCGCGCGCGACGATCTTCGCGGATCATGTCGCTCGCGCGCTCGGCGATCATCAGCGTCGGCGAGTTGGTGTTACCCGACGTGATGTTCGGCATCACCGATGCATCGACGACACGCAGCCCTTCGACGCCGATCACTCGCAGCCGGTTGTCGACCACCGCGGCGGGATCGTCGGTCGTGCCCATGCGGCAGGTGCCGACCGGATGGAAGATCGTCGTGCCGACCGCGCCCGCGGCCTGCTGCAATTCCTCTTCGCTCTGATACTGGATGCCCGGCAGAATCTCGTTGGGCTGGTAGCGCGCGAGCGCCGGGGCCGCGGCAATACGGCGCGTGAGCCGCAATGCATTCGCGGCGACGTGGCGGTCGTAATCGGTCGACAGATAGTTCGGCGCGATCAACGGCGGCGCCGATGCATCGGCCGAAGCGATATGGATGCTGCCTCGCGAAGTCGGCCGCAACTGACATACCGATGCAGTGAATGCATTGAAGCGGTGCAGTGGTTCACCGAAGCGATCGAGTGAAAGCGGCTGCACGTGATACTCGAGATCGGGTCGCGTAAGCGAACGATCATCGGGATCGGACTTCGCGAATGCGCCGAGTTGCGACGGCGACATCGACATCGGCCCGCTCTGAAACAGCGCGTATTGCAGGCCAATCATCAGCTTGCCCCACCAGTGCGCGCTCATCGTGTTCAGCGTGCGCACGCCCTGCACCTGATACGCCATGCGTAGTTGCAGATGGTCTTGCAGATTCTCGCCGACACCACGCAGATCGTTGACGACCTCGATGCCGAGATTCTGCAGGCGCGCGCCGTTGCCGATGCCGGACAACTCAAGCAGCTGCGGCGAGTTGACCGCGCCTGCGGAGAGAATCACTTCGCAACGCGCCTTCGCGAGATAGTCGACGTCGCCGCCACGATATTCGACACCGGTGCAACGGCGTCCTTCGAACACGACACGCTGCGTGTGCGCACCGGTAATGATCGTCAGATTCGGCCGCTGCAACGCGGGCCGCAAAAACGCCTTCGATGCATTCCAGCGAATGCCGCGTTTCTGATTGACGTCGAAGTAACCGACACCGGTGTTGTCGCCGCGATTGAAGTCGTCGGTTGCGGGAATGCCGCTTTGCTGTGCGGCCTGTGCGAACTCTTCGAGAATCTTCCATTTGAGGCGCTGCTTCTCGACGCGCCACGGTCCGCCCGCGCCATGCGATTCGTTGGCACCGCCGTGATGATCCTCGCTGCGTTTGAAGACCGGCAGCACCGCGTTCCACGACCAGCTACTGTCGTTCGTCACGCGCGCCCATTCGTCGTAGTCTTCGCGCTGACCACGCATATAGATCATGCCGTTGATCGACGAACTGCCACCCAATACCCGGCCACGCGGATACGATAATGCGCGGCCGTTGAGCCCCGGTTCGGCTTGCGTTTTGTACAGCCAGTCCGTGCGCGGATTGCCGATGCAGTACAGGTAGCCGACCGGCACGTGAATCCAGTGGTAGTCGTCCTTGCCGCCCGCTTCGAGCAGCAGCACGCGCATCTGCGGATCTTCGGTGAGTCGGTTCGCCAGCACGCAACCCGCAGTGCCCGCGCCGACAATGATGTAGTCGAATTCGCCTTCGAGCCGCCGCGCGGCCGCATGCGTCGTTTCGGTTTGACTCATCATCCAGTCTCCTAAGCATTTTTTTCCGCACGCGTGCGAAGGCATTGCATCGGCACGCGTGTGGCAACGAGCTTTTATTTTTATCCGCGTTTAACCGCGTTTATCCGCGCGTGCGGGTTGTCGCAGCCGGCCGCGCGCATCGCCCGATTATTTGGCGACCGGCATCGTGAATTCGGCGCCCTTCGCGATGCTGTCCGGCCAGCGCTGCATGATGCTCTTGTAGCGCGTATAGAAGCGCACGCCTTCTTCGCCGTACGCGTGGTGGTCGCCGAATAGCGACTTCTTCCAGCCGCCAAATGAATGCCATGCCATCGGCACCGGAATCGGCACATTGATGCCGACCATGCCGATTTCGATCTGACGCGAAAACGCGCGCGCGACGCCGCCATCGGACGTGAACAGCGATACGCCGTTCGCAAACTGATTCCTGTTGATCAGCTCGACCGCGGACGCGAAATCCGGCACGCGCACCACGCATAGCACCGGCCCGAAAATCTCCTCGCGATAGATCTTCATATCGGTCGATACGTCATCGAACAGCGTGCCGCCAAGGAAAAAGCCTTTCTCGTGCCCGGCCACCTGATGACCGCGCCCATCGACGACGAGCTTCGCGCCCGCCTCGATACCGGCATCGATATAGCCGACCACCTTGTCGCGATGCGCGCCCGTGACGAGCGGTCCCATTTCCGCCGCCGCTTCCATGCCGTTCAGGATTTTCAGGCTCTTCACGCGCGGCGTCAGACGCTCGATCAGTTCATCGGCGATATGACCGACCGCGACCGCGACCGAAATCGCCATGCAGCGCTCGCCGGCCGAACCGTAGGCGGCGCCGATCAATGCATCGACGGCCTGGTCGAGATCGGCATCGGGCATCACGACGAGGTGATTCTTCGCCCCGCCCAGCGCCTGCACGCGCTTGCCGTGTTTGGTGCCCTCCGTATAGATGTATTCGGCAATCGGCGTCGAGCCGACGAACGACAGCGCGCTGACGTCCGGATGCGCGAGCAGCGCATCGACCGCGACCTTGTCGCCGTGCACGACGTTGAACACGCCGTCCGGCAGACCCGCTTCCTTCAGCAGTTCGGCGAGCCGGTTCGCCGCCGACGGGTCGCGTTCGGACGGCTTCAGCACGAACGTGTTGCCGCATGCGATCGCAACCGGGAACATCCAGCACGGCACCATCATCGGGAAATTGAACGGCGTGATACCAGCGACCACGCCGAGCGGCTGACGCAGATTCCAGTTGTCGATGCCGCCGCCGATCTGATCGGTGAAATCGGTCTTCAGCAGGTTCGGAATGCCGCACGCGAATTCGACGACTTCGATGCCGCGCATCACCTCGCCCTTCGCATCGGAAAACACCTTGCCGTGCTCGCGCGTGATCAGCTCCGCGAGTTCGTCGTGATGACGGTCGAGCAGTTCCTTGAACTTGAACAGCACGCGCGCCCGTTTGATCGGCGCGGTTTCGCTCCATGCGGGAAAGGCGGCTCTGGCGGCGGCGACCGCGGCGTCCACTTCGGCGACGCTCGCCAACGGCACGCGGGTACTGACGCTGCCGAGCGCCGGATTGAACACGTCGCCGAAACGATTGCTCGTGCCTTCGATCGCGCGACCGTTGATGAAATGACTCAGCGCACGCGCGCCCGTCGCGCCGCGCGCGGTTTCGTTCTGCACGGTGTCGTCCTGATGTGTCTCGCTCATCTCTTCCTCTTCTTCCTGTGAAATCCGTCGCGTTGCGCGACGCAATAGCCGCCGAAGTGCCTGTCAACGCCAAGCGTACGGCGCTTCAGCGCGACAAATCCAATGAGTATTGCTCAACTGCGATATAAGGCGAGCTAATATCACTGCTATGGATCTGATTCTGCTCCGGGCCTTCATCACCGTCGCACGCGAGGGCAACCTCACGCGCGCGGCGGTGCAGCTGCACCTGACTCAACCCGCCGTCAGCCTGCAAATCAAGCACTTGCAGGAGACGCTCGGCGTGACGCTGTTCACGCGGACCTCGCACGGACTCGCGCTGACCCGCGACGGCCAGGCACTGCTGCCGCACGCCGAACGCGCACTCGGCGCGGCGGCCGATGTCGAACGCGCCGCGCAATCGCTGCGCCAGGAAGTGCGCGGACGGCTGCGCATCGGCACGATTCTCGACCCCGAATTTCTGCGGCTCGGCGGCTTCCTGAAGCAGCTCGTCGAGACCTGGCCGCAGATCGAAACCGCGCTGCGCCATGGCATGTCGGGCTGGGTGCTCGAGCAGATCCGCGCGGGCGAGCTCGATGTCGGCTACTACATCGGCCTGCCATCCGACGACGAAACGCGCGACGGCGCCGCGTTCCACGCCGTCACGCTCACCCAGTTCCAGTACCGCGTGCTCGCTCCGGCGGGCTGGAAAGATCGCGTGAAGGCCGCGCGCGACTGGCGCGCGCTCGCCGCGCTGCCGTGGATCTGGACGCCGCCCGCGTCCGCGCACAACCGGCTGCTGTCGCGCTGCTTCGGCGAGGCGGGCGTGAAACCGGTCAAGGTCGCCGAGGTGGATCAGGAGCCGTCGATGCTCGATCTGGTCAAGTCGGGCGTCGGTTTGACGCTGGCGCGCGATGCCACCGCGATCGCCGAGGCGCATGCGCACGCGCTGACGATCGTCGAGGGGATCACGGTGCCGACCCAGCTCAGCTTTATCACGCTCGACGAACGCAAGGACGAGCCGGCGGTTGCCGCCGCGTTGAAACTGATCGAGCAGCAGTGGGCGATTTGAGCGGAAAGCGTGCTTTCGGGGCTTGCAGCAGGCGCGATCAGCTCACCCCGCGCGGCGCTTCGCGATATGAGCCGCGCTAATGCCATCTGCACACGGCCAACGTTGCGACTCGACAAGTCCTCGTAGCTACCTGCCGACTGTCCAAGCGTGGTCACCCGCCGCCCAATCTGAAACCTCCCCGTCACGAAGTTTTTGCTAGATTGACGGTTTTGCGCTCGCGCACCCGCCTCGCACCATTTTCCGTTCCGCCTGACTTTGTCCTTCCCTGCAGCTTCTCCCGGCAACCCCGGAAGCCGCCGATCCGTCCATCTATCGACAGGAGCCTGACATGGCACGCAACATCGAAATCAAAGCCCGCGCCCAGCATTTCGAGCAACTGCGCGAGCGCGCGGCGCAACTCGCGACCGAGGCGCCGATGATCTTCCGCCAGCAGGACTTTTTCTACGACGTGCCGCGTGGCCGTCTGAAGTTGCGCCAGTTCGACGACGGCACGCCGGCCGAACTGATCTTCTATCAGCGCGACGATCGCGACGGCCCGAAGGCGTCGTATTACACGCGCAGCCCGGTGACGAACCCGGAAGCGATGCACTCGCTGCTCGCGACCGCGCTGACCACGCGCGGCATCGTGACGAAGGAGCGCCATGTGTATCTGATCGGGCGCACGCGGATTCATCTGGATCGGGTCGACGGTCTCGGCGATTTCGTTGAACTCGAAGTCGTGCTGGCGCAGGACGACGACGAAGAAGGCGGCCACGCCGAAGCGCATGCGATGTTCGAGAGCCTCGGCGTCTCGGAAGCGGACCTGGTGCCGGTTGCCTATGTGGATCTGCTGAATCAGCAAGGCGAGCCGAAGCAGGCGGCATAAGCGGCCAGGATAAGCCGCGCTGTTCCCGAACACGCAGCGCGGCCGTCGAATCAACGCGGAACCGGGCGAGGCGGCATCAAATCAACCCGCCGCCGTTCCCGGCGCAAGATGCCCCAGCGGCAACGGCCCGTTGCGTTTGAACGTGGTCAGCACGATATTCGAGCGCACGCTGTCGACACCCGGCACGCGCATCAGCTTTTTCATCACGAAGGTGGACAGGTAATTCAGATCCGGCGCGACGATACGCAACAGATAATCGGCGTCGCCGACCACCGCATGACACTCGAGCACTTCAGGCAGCACGTCGATCTGCTGCTGGAACTGCTCGATGATCGAATCGCCGTGATGCTTCAACTTCAGGCTCGTGAAAGCGGTGACGCCGAGGCCGAGCTTTTCCGGCCGCAGCACAACCCGATAGCCGTCCACGACACCCACCTGCTCCAGCCGCTGCAAGCGCCGCCCGATCTGCGACGGCGACAACGGCACCTGCTCGGCCAACTGTTGATGCGTGGCGCGGCCGAAGCGCTGCAGCACGTCGAGCAGCGCGAGATCGAAGTGATCGAGTTCCAGCATGATTTAATACCGCATTGAATAAGCATTTGATGCGTGATTATTGCATATATAAGCTTTACGACACTCATATTGCGCCCATCCCGCGCGGCTGCCGCTCTACACTCGCATCCATAGATTTCACGCGATTCACGTTTAGCGCAGCTTTCCTATGTCCATCGCCAGCACCGCCAATACCGCCCGGCTGAAAGAGCAGTTCGACGCCGGCCTCGAAATCCGTGCCGATTTCACGATCGACCAGCCGCTCGAACGCTACGGCGCGGTCGATCACGCCGTCTGGCAGCAGCTATACACGCGGCAAACCGCGTTGCTCGAAGGCCGCGTGTGCGACGAGTTTCTTGCCGGGCTGACATGCATCGGCATGCCGGCCGACCGGGTGCCCTCGTTCGACGACATCAACGCGAAGCTGATGCCCGCGACCGGCTGGCGCATCGTCGCGGTGCCCGGCCTCGTGCCGGATCAGGTGTTCTTCGAGCATCTCGCGAACCGCCGCTTCCCGGTGACATGGTGGATGCGCCGCCCGGATCAGCTCGATTATCTGCAGGAACCGGACTGCTTCCACGACCTGTTCGGCCACGTGCCGCTGCTGATCAATCCGGTTTTCGCCGACTACATGCACGCGTATGGCCGCGCCGCGCTCGCGGCAAGCGACGCCGGCGCGCTACCGCTGCTCGCGCGGCTTTATTGGTACACAGTGGAGTTCGGCCTGATCCGCGACGCCGCCAGTCCGAACGGCGTCAAGATCTATGGCGCGGGCATCGTATCGAGCAAGGGTGAGACGCTGTTCAGCCAGCACAGCGCGGCGCCGAACCGCGTTGGCTTCGATCTCGAACGCGTGATGCGCACGCGTTATCGGATCGACACGTTCCAGCAGACCTACTTCGTCATCGATGATTTCGCGCAGCTATTTGGTGTCGCGCAAACCGATTTCGCGCCGCTGCTGGCGAAGCTCGCCGCAGCGCCTGCCTTCGCGGCCGGCGATGTATTAGATACCGATCGCGTGATCACGCGTGGCTCGCGCGAAGGCTGGCAAACCGACGGCGATATTTGAGCACGGGCCCCATCGCAAGCAATCGGAGCCGGTCGCCCGCCAGCCAGCGCCCGCGCGACATACGTGAAAAAATGACGGATACGCACGCCCACCGGCGCGCGTGTCCGCTCAGCGAGGTAATCCGATGATTCAGAAACTCACGTCCGACGAACGTGTGCAGCAGTTGGCGAAGCTCAACGGCTGGCAGGCCGTCGCGAACCGCGACGCGATCCAGCGCAGCTTCCAGTTCGCCGATTTCAACGAGGCTTTTGGCTTCATGACGCGCGTGGCGATCAAGGCGCAGGAAATGGATCACCACCCCGAGTGGTTCAACGTCTACAGCAAGGTGGACATCACGCTGTCCACGCACGAAGCGAGCGGCGTCACCGAACGTGATATCGAACTTGCGACGTTCATCGACAGTATTACCGCGTAATGACCGTATTACCGTGTAATACAAAATATCCGCGGCGTTTTGTGCGGGTTTATATGTCGCGCAGCGTGCAATCGAATCGGAATGAAAGGCCAATGCAGGCAATTTCCCCTGCAAACCTTCAGTTCTACAGGCTAGTATTAAGTCGAACGTAAGACTCCCACGCCTGCTTTGCGAGAGGGTCCAAACGATCCGGCGATAGCGACTGCTGACGCTGTACAATCAGCAGCGCATACGGCTTGGAGAGCGCGCTTGCCTCCTTGCACAGTACGAGTTCGTCGCCGCTCGAAGGTGAGCGGGCGCGCCAGAAGTTGATTGCGGCTTCCAGTTCGTGAATGCTTATTTCGGACATGACTTCGTGATCGCCGGGAAGGCGCTTCAGGACGGCTCGATGGCTGCTTCGTGGCACGTTTCCGCCGATGCGGCACGGTCACGCCGCACGCTGTGTTGTGCAGCAGGCGCCCCGGCGAACCGCTTGCCCAGACGCCTAACCCATTGTACTTGAGCGAAATCCATGCGACTCCTTCTGATCGAAGATGACCGCCCCATCGCACGCGGCATCCAAAGCAGTCTCGAACAAGCCGGCTTCACCGTCGACATGGTCCATGACGGCATCTTTGCCGAACAGGCCCTCACGCAAAACCGCCACGAGCTGGTGATCCTCGACCTGGGTCTGCCCGGTATCGACGGCATGACGCTGCTCTCGCGCTTTCGCCAGAGCAACCGCCACACACCGGTGATCATCCTGACCGCGCGCGACGAATTGAACGACCGCGTGCAGGGCCTTAATTCGGGCGCCGACGACTACATGCTGAAGCCGTTCGAACCCGCCGAACTCGAAGCGCGCATTCGCGCGGTGATGCGCCGCAGCGGACCGCATGGCGACATGCCGCGTCCGGAAGTGTCCCTAGGCGGGGTGCGCCTGTCGGGCGTCGATCGCCGCATCTTCAACGACGACAAGCCGCTCGAACTGTCGCCGCGCGAATTCGCGGTGCTCGAAATGCTGTTGCTGCGTCATGGCCGCGTGGTCAGCAAGGCGCAACTGCAGGATCACCTGACGCACTTCGGCGGCGATCTCGGCGATACCGCGATCGAAGTCTACGTGCATCGCGTGCGCAAGAAACTCGAGAGCTGCCGTGTCGAAATCGTCACCGTGCGTGGCTTTGGCTATCTGTTGCAGGAAATCCGCCAGGCCGCGTGATTGCCATGAAGGCCGCGCATCGCGTCGCGGCCTGACGGCGCCGGACCGGCGCCGCGTATCCGCTGCGTGCATGACGCGCGGTACGCGATCGGCTGGCATCCGGCATATTTCGCGGCGCTTCGCGCCGTCGTCACCGCAACTGCTAACGCAGTTGCCATCTTCCCGCGCGTACGACCATGCCCCAGCCGGCCGCTAATAGTCTGCGCCGCACGCTGCTGCGGCGCCTCGCTGCTCCCCTTTCGCTGCTCGCGCTGATGAGCGGCCTGATCGCCTACTGGCTCGCCTGGCAGTACACGCAGCATGTCGTCGACCGTTCGCTTGCGGACCTCGCGACCGCGATCTCCAAACAGATCCAGATTGCCGGACCGGAAGCGCCGATCACGGTGCCGCCGCTCGCGCAGGCGATGTTCTCGGACCCGGTCGAGCATCTGGTCTACCGGATCAGCACCGGCGACAAGGAAATCGCCGGTGACCACGAGCTGCCGCTGCAAGGCACCAACGTGCGCCGCATGCACTACGCGTACGTATTCGAGACGCAGCATCAGGGCGTGACCGTGCGCGTCGCTCAGGTGCGGGTCGATCAGCCGACCGGCAACCCGATCGTCGTCGAAGTGGGTCAGCCCGTGCATCACCGCTTTCGCATCGCCGCCGAGTTTCTGGTCGCGATCATGATGCCGTTGCTGTTGCTGCTGCTGGCCGGCTGGGTGATCGTGTGGCGAGTCGTCAATCAGCAGCTCAATCCGCTGACCGCACTCGCGGATTCATTGAACCGGCAAACTCACACGTCGCTCGAACCGGTCGACGAAACCTATGTTCCGGTCGAAATCCGTCCGCTTACCGGCGCGCTGAACGCGCTGCTCGACCGGCTGAAAACCGCGCTCGAAGCACAGCGCAAGTTCATCGCCGATGCCGCGCATCAATTGCGCACGCCGCTGACCGCGGTGAAGTTGCACGCGGAGCAGGCAGTCGTCGCGCGCGATCCGCAGCAGGTGCTGGTCGCCGTACGCGAGCTGCGCGCCGCGGCCGATCGCGCGGTGCGGCTGTCGAATCAGCTATTGTCGCTCGCACGCGCGGAGCCAGGTGAGCAGGCCGCGCGCTTCGTCACCATCGACATGGCCGCGCTCGCATTCGATACCGGCGCTGAATGGGTGCCGCGCGCGCTTGCCGTGCGTGTCGACCTCGGTTTTCAGCGCCTCGACGATCCGTCGAACGATCATCCGTTGATGGCGCGCGGCAACCCGGTGCTGTTGCGCGAGGTGATCGCGAATCTGCTCGATAACGCGCTCAAGTATGTGCCTCCATCGCGCCTGGACGGTGGACGCATCACGGTGACGGTTTCGCAGACACTGGCCGACGATGTGCGCATCGCTGAGATCGTCGTCGAAGACAACGGGCCGGGTGTGCCGTGTTCGCAGCAGGCGGATCTGTTCAAGCGGTTTTTCCGCGGCGACGGACAGAGCGATGCCGGTGTCGACGGTGGCGCGGGTCTCGGCCTCGCGATCGTCCACGACATCATGGTGCTGCATCACGGCAGCGTGCATTACGAAGATGCGCCGGATGGCGGCGCACGCTTCATCGTGCGGATTCCGCTGCTGCCGGCCAGTGCGACGGCGGGTATCAGCACCGCTCCCGATACACGGCGGACGGCAAAAAAACCGGCGCACTCGGCGCCGGTGGATTTATAGCGCTGCTGTCGCGCTGTGAAGGCTTAACGGGCTGCTTCGGCTTCGGCTTCATTGCAGCTCGGCTGAACGCTTCGCTTCGACTCAACCGTTCGCCTGAGGGCTTCGACTGAACGCTGCAACCAAGCGCTCAGCCTAGTCGAAGCCCCTCACCCGCCACGTCACTTCTTCTTAGATTTCTTCGCCGACTTGCCCGGCTTGTCCGCCGACTTGTCGCCCTTGCCGGCTTTATCCGACTTGCCGCCGCCCTTGCCCTTCTCCGGCGGAGCCAGCATCGTGCCGCGGCACTTGCGCGCGCCACAACGGCATTCGTATTCTTTCTTCAGCTTCTTGGTCTGACGCGCGTCGATCACGAGGCCATAGTCGTAAAAGACTTCCTCGCCTTCCGCGATATCGCGCAGCGCATGCACATACACGTGGCCGTCGATTTCCTCGGCTTCGCAGTTCGGCGCGCACGAATGATTGATCCAGCGCGCGCTATTGCCGTTCACCTTGCCGTCGATCACCTTGCCGTTGTCGAGCGCGAAGTAGAACGTGTGATTCGGTTCAGCCGGATTGTGCGGATGACGGCGCAACGCTTCCTTCCAGGAGATCCGCTCGCCCTTGTATTCGATCAACCGTTCGCCGGCCGCAATCGGCTCGGTTGCAAACACGCCTTTGCCGTGTACACCGGAACGGCGCACGACGATCCTGCGTGAATTCATTGAATGAATCCTTGTGAATAACTGGGAGATGAAGTGGGCAATCGTCAGACGCGTGTTGCGCGCTGCGTTTTCTGACGCGCATAGCAAACGCGGCGCCCTGCGAGCGCCGCGTCGACTTGCAACGCACAATGCGTCACAACCGGCATCCTACACGCTGGAGACGGCTTCCTTCAACCGTCACAGGATGCGTTCATTCAACGTGCGGCACGAATCATCGTTGACCGAACGAAATGTCGCCGAACAGCGCTTTCTGATCGCGCGGTTGCGAGCGCCAGTACTGCGGCGGCGCTTCGACCGTAGCACCGAGTTGCGCGGCTGCGTGCCACGGCCAACGCGGGTTGTACAGCAGGCCGCGCGCTATCGCGATCAGGTCAGCGTCACCCGCTTCGATCAGCTGCTCGGCGTGCAGCGGGTCGGTAATGAGCCCGACGCCGATGGTCGTGAGGCCGGTTGCATGCTTGACGGCCTTCGCAAACGGAATCTGATAACCGGGTTCGAGCGGAATGCGCTGCAACGGCGACACCCCGCCGGACGACACATCGATCCAGTCACAGCCGCGCTTTTCCAGTTCATGAGCGAACGCGATCGTGTCTTCGAGCGTCCAGCCGCCTTCGACCCAATCGGTCGCCGACACGCGTACTCCGACCGGCTTGTCGGCCGGAAACGCGGCACGCACGATATCGACGATTTCGAGCGGAAAACGCATGCGGTTTTCGAGCGAGCCGCCGTATTCATCACTGCGCTGATTAGCGATCGGCGACAGGAACTGATGCAGCAGATAGCCGTGCGCCGCGTGCACTTCGAGCGCATCGATACCAAGACGCGCGGCACGTCGCGCCGACGCGGCGAACGCATCGCGAATCCGGTTCAGGCCGGCGGCATCGAGCGCGAGCGGCGGCTCCTCGCCATCCTTATGCGGCAATGCCGACGGTGCGTGCGGCAACCATCCGCCTTGCGCCACCGGAATCAGCTGACCGCCTTCCCAAGGTACATGGCTCGATGCCTTGCGGCCTGCGTGCGCCAACTGCATCGTCACCTTGATCGACGAGTGCTTGCGGATCGCCGCCAGCACCGGCACGAGCGCGGCTTCGGTCACGTCGTCCCACAAGCCGAGATCACCCGGTGTGATACGGCCATCCGGCTCGACCGCGGTGGCCTCGATAAACAGCATCGCCGCGCCGGACAACGCGAGACTGCCGAGGTGGATCATGTGCCATGCGGTCGCCTCGCCACGTTCGGCGGAGTATTGGCACATGGGGGAGACGACGATGCGGTTGGGAAGCGTCACGCTACGCAGCGTGAGCGGGGAGAAAAGCGCGCTCATGGATTACGCCCAGTGAAAACCCGAGAGCGATCGAGCATAGCACCGCAAGCGGTTTACTGCATGAAAGCGCCCGCTCAGCTGGTCGGGTCGACCTGATCGAGCCATTCGCCGAACATGTGCCGCGCGGCGGTTTCGAGCGTCGGACCGAATTGCGCGGTATCGGCGCGCAACTGGCGCGCATCGATATGATGACTGGCCAGCTCACTGGCATTGCCGATCAGCCACGGCTCGAAACGATCGGTGCGAATCTCGGGATGACACTGCAAGCCCAGCACATGATCGCCCCACGCGAATGCCTGGTTCTCGCAGGCCGGCGTCGACGCCAACCGCGTCGCGTTGGCGGGCAGATCGAAGGTGTCGCCGTGCCAATGCAGCATCGACGTATGCGCGCCATCCAGATGACGCAGCGGCGATGCGCGGCCGGCATCGGTCAGCGTCAGCGGCGTCCAGCCGAGTTCGACTTGTGCCGCGGGATAAACGCGCGCACCGAGCGCCCGCGCGATCAGCTGCGCGCCGAGACAGATGCCGAGCGTCGGCAGACCGGCGGCGATGCGCTTTTCGATCATCGCGAGCAACGGTACGAGCGTCGGATACAGCGCATCGTCGGTCGCGCTGATCGGTCCGCCGAGTATCACCATCAACGACGCGCCGACCGGATCCGGCGCTTCGATCCGGGCAAGCCCCACATCGAGATAACGGACCGGACGCCCGCGCTCGCCGAGCTCGAGTTCAAGACTGCCCAGATCCTCGAAATGCACATGGCGAATGGCCAGTACTTCGCGATTCATCGGCCTGTCCCACCTTCAGGTTGATTAACAACTCGCCGCGCTATGGCGCCGGCCGGCTGACGGACGGCCCATGCCGGCCGCCACAGCCGCCAGGCCATGGTAGCGGATTGTTCCGGAAAACGCGCTGCTTACTGCGCGAAGATTTTCCAGCTTTTCTTCTGGGTGGCGAGGTCCGCGGTTTCATACACGGAGCAGTCCAGACGCAGATTGGTATCCGACATGTTCTGGGCGAGCAGCGTGCAGCGATGCGGCGTCCTCTTCGGATTCTTGCTCGGTTCGAAATGGATGCAGCTCAGGCACATGCGATGCGGCGGAATCGTGTTCTGCGCTTCGAGCTGATGGATGGTCTTGAGCAGCGTGCGATAGAAAACCGCCTGCTCGTCTTCGCGCAGCGTGCCGACAGCCTTGCTCAGGAAGTCCGGCCATGCCGTGGCGCGCTTGGCGGCGGTACGGCCACGCGCGGTCAGACGGACAGCAAGCGCGCGTCCGTCGTCGAGTGCACGGCGCTTTTCCACCAGACCCTTGGTTTCGAGCGTGCTGACCGCATCGCTCGTCGTCGCGGCGGTCAAGGCCGTTTCGCGCGCAATTTCGCCGAGACGCATCGGCCCTTTACGCTGCATCAACAGCACCAGAATTTCACCTTGCGTCGGCGTGAGGCCTGCGCCTTCCGCCCATTCCCAAGCCTGGCTCCGCATTGCCGTGCTCAATCGCAGCAGGGTGTGGGTCACCCGTCCGCTTGCCTGCTCACCGTATACGCCTTCGCTCATGATCTTCAATTCGTTTATTTGTCGCTTTCGTGCGATACCGGCGATCTTCTTACCGGCCGCGCCCGCTGCGTGTGTGGGGTAGCTTCACCTAACCACCGGCGAAACCGTTGCTTCTACTTATCTCAAAAACATGCAATCTTGCAAGCGACAAGACCGCGAAAAACGACATTCTATGCGAGAGCGCCAAATCGTTCAGCTAACTTACCCAACGAAAGCTGTGGATAAGCGGGGGAAAACACTGGAATAGCCTGTGCAAGGGTTTTCGACCGGTGTGTGAAACGGACCGTATTCCTGTTTACCAGCCCTTTTAAACGCTACCGGCAAGCCTTTTATTCACCCAGTTATCAATCTCACAGTACGTTGACTTTACAAGAGATTACTCAGTTGTCCACAGGCTCGGACAATACTGGTTAACGGTTACGACACTCAAAAACATAAACGGTCAAAAAGACCTGAAATGCCACGCTTTCAAAAAGTTCTGAAAATTTCATTACCAAAAAAAACCCGCACAAGGCGGGTTTCGTTGAAATGTCATGTGTCTTTACACACGAACGGATCTTTGCGGCGAGTTTCGCGCTAAGCGCGCCACTGCAGACACTGCTGCCGCACCGCTTCGTGCAAGGACTTTTCCTGCGCGAACACGCTGCGCAGCCAGGTCGCGTCGTTGACCTGACCGCGCGCGATGGCGCCGATTTCGGCAAGCGCGTTGGCCGAACCCAGCGCCTCGGCATGCGGCGCGATCAGTTCGAGCGTCTCCAGGATGTCTTCCGAAATCGTCTTGCGCTCGCCCGTTTGCGGATTGATGCAGGTGCCCTCGAGCCCGAAACGGCATGCTTCGAAGCGATTAAAGGTATAGACGAGATAGTCGTCTTCCTTCGGCGTGATCGGCTTGTCGAGCAGCAGATGGCGCGCGAGCGTCTGAATGTAGCAGGCAATCGCCGCAGCGCGGTCCACTGAAAACGGCGTGTCCATCACGCGTACTTCGATCGTGCCGAAACCGGGCTTCGGACGGATGTCCCAGTAAAAATCCTTCATGCTGTTGACCACGCCGGTGTGCACCATCTTCGAGAAATATTCCTCGAAGCTGTCCCACGTCAGCACGAACGGCGCGCGACCGGACAACGGAAAAGCAAATACCGAATTGAGCCGCGCCGAATGAAAACCGGTATCGACACCCTGCACGAACGGCGACGAAGCGGACAACGCGATGAAATGCGGAATGAAGCGCGACATCGAATGCAGCAGATACAGCGCGCTGTTCGGATCCGGGCAGCCGATATGCACATGCTGGCCGAACACCGTGAACTGCTTCGCGAGATAGCCGTACAGCTCGGAAAGATACTGAAAACGCGGCGTATCGACGATCTGCCGCTCGCTCCATTGCTGGAACGCATGCGTGCCGCCGCCGCACAAACCGACGTTCAGGTGGTCGGCCGCGGACACCAGCGTGTCGCGAATCTTGCGCAGATCGGCGACCGCCTGCTCGTGCGACGTGCAGATGCCGGTGGACAGCTCGATCATGCTTTCGGTGATTTCCGGCGTGATATTGCCGGGGATTTTTTCGTCCTTGATGAGGCGCAGCAGATCGGTGCCGGCCTTGGTCAGATCATAGTCGTGCGTATTGACGATCTGCATCTCCAGTTCGACACCGAAGGTGAACGGTTTCGAATTGATGAAGGGTTCGAGTGACATGGCGTCCCCTGAGTCAGGTCGTTTTTAAAACGAAAGCGTTGAAAACGGGTTGCTCAACCAACCCCGCGCGGCGAGAACCGCGCTTACTCTTCGCGCCGTTCGGCGACAAGCGCGAGGCTGCGATACACGAGCCACGGCGCGAGAATCTGCAGCACGACAATCGAACACATGACGATCGCGCGCAATTGCGGATCGAAATTCGGATACAGGTTGTACGTGTCGTCGACCAGCAGATAGGCGAGCGCCGACATCGGCGATAACGACAGGCCGAGCGCCACCCCCTGCTTCCAGTTCAGACCACTCGGCTTCGCGAACGCGAGGACGCCGACCAGTTTCGCGATGAGACGCGCAACAATCAGGCCCAGCGCCGCGACTCCGCCGAGCGCGATGTGCTGCCATTCGAACGAAGTCAGCGTCAGCACGAACAGGATCACCGTGAGCAGCCAGCCGGCCGTGCCGAAGTGTTGCGGCCACAACTGCGGACGCGCTTCGAGATTCTTGACGATGATGCCGGCGGCAAGCAGCGCGAGGATCGTCGACAGCTTGAACAGATGCGCGACCGCGATCGCGAGCAGCACGAGACCGAACAGCGCGACGAACGAATGCTCGTCCTGCATGTTCAGACGGCGATAGAAAAACGTGCAGGTCCGCGCGAGCAGATACGCGAGCACCAGCGAACCGACCAGCAGATACAGCGGTTGCAGGATCGTCGCGAATACGTTGCCGTAAACCTCCTGGTGCAGCCAGCTCGACACGAGCTTTTCGATCACCACCGCGTACATGCTGTTGAGCGCGGTCAGCGTTAGCAGACGTTGCGTGACCTGGCCTTCCGCGCGCAATTCGGTTTTCAGCTGGATCACCATCGCGGGCGACGTCGCCATTGCGATTGCCGCGAGCACCATCGCTACCATCAGCGGCACATGCAGAAACAGCAGAACCGGCAAAACGAGTATGAACGTGAGCGTCGATTCGGCAATGCTCGACAGAATCAGCCACGGATTACGGCGAATCCAGCGCAGATCGAGCCGGCCGCCGAGTTCGAACAGCAGCAGACCGAGCGCGACATCGAGCAGCGGCCGCGCGGCGCTCGCGGAATCCGCATCGATCACGCCGGAGCCGGCCGCGCCCGCCACGAGGCCGATCACCGCATAACCGGAAATACGCGGCAGACGCCACGCGCGATAACAGAGTTCGCCGCACAGACCGGCGGCAAGCAATGCAAGACCCGCCCAGAAGATGGCGTCGGGTGAAAGCGGCCATGCTGGAAAAAACGAAAACGCCGAATTCATCGTGATGGGTTCTCCTTGTCAGCAACGGCAGACGACACGAACCGGCGCACACGCACACCGGCGAACGAGCGAACCATCAGCGTGTTCGCTGTCGCAATCGCTTCGCGAAGTCAGCGTTGCGAGTTTCAATGATCGGATGATCGGAATGCGCCGCGGCCGCAAAGAAGCTCACGAGCCGGCGGATTTACCGATGCGGGCTGGCCACAGCAACCGGAACGGGGAAGAACGACGTCGACTTTGAATCAGATTCTGTTTGGTCGGCACCGTTCCGTTGCTGCACGTGCCGCCCAACACGGGGGCACGACGCGGAAAAGAACGGCGATTGTGCCATAGCTTTTTCTGCCTTGACCGAAAAGAGGCCAACTCACTGGCAAAACGGTAAAAACGTACGTCATCTTCATGATGAGCGGAAAAAGCGACCGTTTCGTGCGCGCGATGGAGTTAACCGGCCCCGCAGTTTGCGCGCCGTCCGTGTGTTTTTCATGTGGGTTTACGCACGCTGCCAAGCAGAGTTCGGCGAGGTTTTGACGGAATTTCTGCGGGCTGATAGCGAGGGCGTTAGCCCGGGGTCTTGGTGTTTACTGGTTTACCGTATGTATACGTAGTAACAGTTAACAAGGTGCCTCCGTTTCTGTGGATAACCGAGGTTTACCGAAAAAAATCAGCAGTTTGCGGACGGCATAACAGGATGCACAGCATGTGCGGCAAGCGCCGGTATACGCGGGTAACTTTTTGCTGATTTTCGCGGCGCTCGAGTTACCCCGTTTACGTCCACAACGGTTCCACACGACTTGCGCTGGTTAACTGCGCGGTTATCCACAGGTTGCGGTGGACAACCGCGCATGCGGGTTAACGGTTTGCAGAGGGCGGTTAACGTGAAACTGGACGTCCGAACGACCGCCTGGTTAACCGACGCGACGGGGTTAACTGACTGCGCCTTGCCGCAATGCCCGCAGCAGAAAACGTGCAGGGTCGATGTCCTCGGCAAGATCACGTTCGAGCGGCCACGGCTCGCCTTCCAGTTGCGAGGCAATCAGCTCGGCGCCGAGCGCGGCCCACACGAGACCGCGCGATCCATACGCGAAGGCGCCGTACAGACCGTCGACGCGCGGCAGATCGAGCGGCCACGCACCACGCAAGCGCGCGGCATCGCGAGCGGACGCGGTTTCGTCGGCGAGCTGGCCAATCATCGGCATGCGGTCGCTGGTCACGCAGCGGAAGGCGACGCGGCCCTCGAAGCCGCTGGGCAGATCCGGCCGTGCCGTATCGATCGCGCGACAGAACGCCGGCAACATCTGCGCGACGCGCTCGATATTTTCCAGGTGACCGTCGGCGCGCAACGACGTGTCGGGATCATCGAGTTCATAGGTCGCGCCCGTGAGCGTCACGCCGTTTGCGAGCGGCACCGCATAGCCTTCGCCGATTACCGGCAGCGCGACGCGTTCGACCGCGCCGGGCGGCAGCAACGTCAACTGGCCGCGAATACTGCGCGTCGGCGCGTAGCGCAATCCGGCGATGCGGGCAGCTTCGTGCGCGCTCGCGACGATCACGACCGGTGCCCGCGCAACCACATTGCCGGCGACATCGAAGACGCTCCACTGATCACCGGAACGTTCGAGCCGCGCGACTTCGACGCCGAAGCGCCGTTCAAGCAGATCACCTGCCGCCGCGATTTGCGCCGCGCACAACGACGCCGGGTCGATCCAGCCGCCGCGTGGAAAGAACCAGCCGCCATGCGCAAGCGGCATGCCGGCGTGCGCACTGGCTTGCTCGGCGGTGACGGGTAACACATAGTCGGATGGATAGCGGAACGTGGCGATGGCGTCGCCGATTGCGCGCGCTTCGTCATCGTCCGCGGCGATCTGCAGCAAACCTTCCGCGCCGCGCGTCAGCCGATGGCCGGCTCGCTCGAGCGCGGCCCAGCGATTGAGCGCGTACAGGAAACCCGCGCGCGTGACGCGCGACGCAACGCTGTCGTCGCGCGAAATCATCGGGTGGAATACGCCGGCCGGATTGCCCGACGCATCCTGCGCGACCGATGCATGCCGTTCGAGCGACGTCACCCGCCAGCCGCGCGCCGCAAGCCGCTCGATGATCGCGCAGCCGGCGAGCCCGGCACCGATCACGACCGCATGCCGTTCGTCATGCGCGAACGGCGCGGGTGGTTCGTAGCGGCGCACGCGCCAACGCGGTGCGAAGCGGCCGACCAGCATCGCCCGTTTCCAGCCGAAACCATTGACCTTGCGATACTCGAAGCCGCATTGCGTCAACGCGCGTTTCACGTCGCCGGCGCTGCTGTAGGTCGCAAACGTCGCGTCCTCACCCGCGACACGCGCGAGCGATTTGAAAATCGTCGGGCTCCACAAGTCCGGATTCTTTGCCGGCGAGAAGCCATCCAGATAGAACGCGTCGGCACGCAGTCGCAACGTCGGCAAGGTCTCGGTCCCATCGCCGAAGATCAGCGTGAGCACGACGCGGCCGTCGTCGAATTCGAGCCGATGGGTGCCGGGCACGAGCATCGGCCACGCGGTTGCGAGCGTATCGGCGAGTGACGCGATCAGTGGGTCGGATAGCGTCGCCGCATGGAGTTGGCGCAGATCGGTGGCGCTGAACGGATGCTTCTCCGTCGAGACGAAATGCAGCCGCTCGCCGCGCGACGGGTCCGCGCGCCACGCAGCCCACGTCACGAGAAAGTTGATGCCGATGCCGAAGCCGGTTTCGAGCACGGTGAACGCGCGCCGTCCCTGCCATCGTTCGGGCAGCCCGTTGCCGCGCAGAAAAACGTAATGAGCCTGTTCGAGTGCGCCGACGGCGCTGTGATAGATATCGTCGTACAGCGGCGAAAACGGGCTACCGTTATCGCGAAAAGCGACGACAGCCGGGATCAGCGGATCGGTCATGCGGGGAGAGAAAGGACGCTTGAAAAAGCGGGTTCAGGTCGTTGCCGTGGGTGCTCACAGCTCGCAACGTGCCGCAAAAGCCGGCGACGCACGCTTGCTGCGTTGGCAAAAACCAACGCTAACCCCCGCCAGGACTGGGTTTCAGGCCTCAAAACGGGCTTCTGGAGCGCGAAAATTTCGATTTCCTTTCAATATGGCCCGAGAACCGCGCAATTCTTCGAAACCCTTATCCTGCTTGGGTTTGCGCTGCGCTATCATAGCAAGCGCCGCGAAGGGCGCGGCAGCACGGCCGCCGTACAGAGAATCGTCCGGTGCGACAGATCTCCGGGATCAGGGCCGCAGCTGCTCGACGGCGCGGTACGCGTACGTATAATCGGCGCGTTCGCGCTGTTCGTATCAACCTAAACTCAGAAAGGAACCTTAATGAACAAACAGGAACTGATCGACGCTGTCGCAGGACAGACGGGCGCCAGCAAGGCTCAAACCGGCGAAACGCTGGACACGTTGCTTGAAGTGATCAAGAAGGCTGTGTCGAAGGGTGAAGCGGTCCAGTTGATCGGCTTCGGTAGTTTTGGTTCGGGCAAGCGCGCAGCGCGCACGGGTCGCAATCCGAAAACCGGCGAAACTATCAAGATCCCGGCAGCCAAGACCGTGAAGTTCACGGCAGGCAAGGCGTTCAAGGACTCCGTCAACAAGCGCTAAGCAGACTGTTGCGAGGCCTACTGCCAGGCAGTAGGCACGTGAAAAACCCGCCAGTGGCGGGTTTTTTTTCGTCCGTTGTTTCGTCTATGCGTGACGTGCGATGGCGCTCGCGGGATGAGTGAGTAGTCATCGCAGCCGCGGCTCACTCTATATATAGAGGCGGCAGTAGCGAGCGCCGCGTTTAGTCGTGACGATGCACGATCTCGCCATGACCGTGCCCGCAATGCTCGCAGTCGTCACCGTGATCGTGATCATGATGACCATGGTCGTGATCGTGATCGTCTTCGTCGAAGTCCCACGCCGGGAACGGGTCGGTGAGCTGTTGCCAGCCTTGCGGGCCGAGCGCGTATTCGGCGTCGGTGACGAGGCATGCGTCGAATTTCGCGCGCCACAGCGCCGGATCGATATCGACGCCGATCAGCACGAGTTCCTGGCGACGGTCGCCGATACTCATATCGTCCTGATCGCCGTACCAGTCTGCGGCGATTTCGGCGGTCAGTTCGTCATCGCCTTGCGGCCATTCGCTGCGATCCTGCGCGGCCCACCACATACCCGCCGGACCATGCCGGCAGGCACCGCCCGCTTGCGACAACGAACCGGCGATGTCATTGCGCGTCGCGAGCCAGAAAAAGCCCTTGCTGCGCAGCACGCCCTTCCATTCCTGATGCAGCAATTCCCACAATCGCTGCGGATGAAACGGCCGGCGCGCGCGATAAACGAAATTGCCGATCCCGTATTCATCCGCTTCGCTGCGATGCGCGTGACCGTCGCCGCTGCCGGCTTCACCGTGCTGATCTTCATGCTCGTGCTCATGTTCGAGCGACGCGAGCCAGCCGGGCGCGCCCGACGCTTCGTCCATATCGAAGCGGCCGGTGTTGAGCACCTGGTCGAGCGGCACCTCGCCGAAACGGCTGACCACCTGTACCGCGCGCGGATTGATGCGCGCGAGGATGCGTTGCAAACGCGCGAGCTCATCGGCGCTGACGAGGTCGGCTTTGTTCACGACGAGCACGTCGCAGAATTCGATCTGCTCAATCAGCAATTCGACGATCGTGCGATCGTCTTCTTCGGTTGCCGCGATGCCGCGTTCAGCCAGCGCATCGGCCGAGCCGTAATCGCGCAGGAAGTTGAATGCGTCGACAACGGTGACCATTGTGTCGAGCCGCGCGAGTTCGGAGAGCGACGCACCGTCGTCGTCGACGAAAGCGAAGGTCTCGGCGATCGGCATCGGCTCGGCGACACCGGTCGATTCGATCAGCAGCGCGTCGAAGCGCTTTTCACTCGCGAGGCGGCGGACCTCGTTCAGCAGATCGTCGCGCAGCGTGCAGCAGATGCAACCGTTCGACAGCTCGACGAGTTGCTCATCGACATGCGACAGCGCGGCGGCATTGCGCACGAGCGTCGAATCGATATTGACGGAGGCGAGATCGTTGACGATCACCGCGACGCGCATGCCGCCGCGATTCGCGAGGATATGGTTCAGGAGCGTGGTCTTGCCGGCGCCCAGAAAACCGGAGAGCACGGTGACGGGCAATAGCGGCTGGTTCATCGCGGTACGGAAAAAACAGGAAGATTGGAAGGCGTGCCGGGCGCGGAACCGCGTGAAACGGAGCGGCCTTCGCGCTGCGAAAACCCGCATGAGGCTCAGCGGCGCCTGGCGGCAGTATGAAGCCGCATTGTGCATCAAAACGGCGGCACGTCGCGCGAGCCCGTCAGACGCAAAGGCAGCGCCGCAAACCGGTCGGCGGGAAAAACGACAAGGAAAGGATCGACAACTGGAGAAAGGCTGAGGCAAAAAACCGCAAAGCCGCTGCGCTGGCTAGCGCGCCGGCATCAGTTTCCAGCTGCGCAGAATCGCGACGATCTGCTGCGCGTACTTGTCGCGCAGCGCCGGTGTTTCCGAGTGGTATGCACCGACCGCCTGCCACGTGTTGCCATATTTGTTCATCTGGCGACGCAGATGCCACGCGGCGATATAGACGTTCTTGCACGGCTCCATCAGCGTGCCCTGCGAGATCCCATATTGAGCGAGCACCGGTAGATGGATCGAGTTGATCTGCATCACGCCGTAATCGATCGAACCGTTCGCGTTCTTGTGCTGCGCATCCGGCCGATTGTGCGATTCCTGCCAGGCAATCGCGCGAAGGATCAGCGGATTGACCTTCTGATACTTCGCCGCTTCGTCGAAACAGTCGGCGCGTGCTGACCCGGCTGCTGCGAGCAGCGCGAGGGTGGCGGCGACGGTGACGAACTGGCGTTTCATCAGTTAATAGGACTATTAGGACTAGCAGTACCCAGGACGACCGGCGGAACCGGACGAAGCTCGAAGTAAGGTTAGGTAAGGCAATTTTCTGGCCGGATTTTTGGCCGCGAACGCCTTGCTGGGCGGGGATTTATCACGCATCGAGGATAAACCGCGTCGGCGGACCCGCAACAACGGAGGCGAACGGCTCGTATCATACCGGCAGTCCGACTGGCGTCCAAGTTGGCTAACCGACATAAGTCAGCACAATTCGGGGCTGTTGTTCGCGCCCCATGGCAGTTAGCTTTCAATTGCATAACTTTTCAAGCGATCTTCAGCCAGAATCGCATGCGGTCGTTTGTTTTGTTTCAATTCCGACATGAAAAGCTGTTAGTGTTCGTGCTTTTCGGACGCCAAGGACGCCGGCACTCGAAGCGAAGTTCGCTTTTTGAGGATGTCTGGCGGGCTAATTTGAGCGGTGGCTTGCCGCTGAAGTCCGCACCGCATGACCGCTGGTAGCCGTAACTACCGGCATCGATATCACATTCCATGAAAAGAAATTGTATGGCTTTGCGTCGCGTGGCAACGGCGCTGCTGGTGGCTGGCCTGGTCACCGCGCAGACAGCACAGGCAGATGTGACACTGAATTTCGTGAACGCTGACATCGACCAGGTCGCCAAGGCGATCGGCGCTGCTACCGGCAAGACGATCATCGTCGATCCGCGAGTGAAGGGGCAGCTGAACCTCGTCTCCGAAAACAGTGTCCCTGAAGATCAGGCTCTGAAGACTTTGCAGTCCGCGCTGCGCATGCAGGGCTTCGCGCTGGTGCAGGATCATGGCGTGTTGAAGGTCGTGCCGGAGGCGGATGCCAAGCTGCAAGGCGTGCCGACCTACGTCGGTAATACGCCGACCGCGCGCGGCGACCAGGTGGTCACGCAGGTCTTCACACTAAGGAACGAATCGGCCAACAACCTGTTGCCGATCCTGCGTCCGCTGATTTCTCCGAACAATACCGTTGCGGCCTACCCGGCCAACAACACGATCATCGTGACCGATTACGCCGACAACGTGCGGCGAATCGCGCAGATCATCGCGGGTGTCGATAGCGCAGCGGGTCAGTCCGTCGCGGTCGTGCCGCTGAAGAATGCGAACGCGATCGATATCGCCCAGCAGATGGGCAAGATGCTCGACCCGGGCTCGATCGGCAGCACCGACGCGACGCTGAAGGTCTCGATCTCGTCCGATCCGCGCACCAACTCGCTATTGATCCGCGCGTCGAATCCCGCGCGTCTCGCGTCCGCGAAGGAACTCGCGAAGCAGCTCGACATGCCGACCACGATGCCGGGCAATATCCACGTCGTGCCGTTGCGCAACGCGGATGCGACGAAGCTCGCGCGCACGCTGCGCAGCATGCTCGGCAAGGGCGGCGGTGGCGACAGCGGCTCGTCGGCCAGCTCGAACGACGCCAATTCGTTCAACCAGAATGGCAGTGGTGGCGGTGGCGGTCTGGGTGGCGGCACTTCGACGGGCGCGTCCGGTACGCCGCCGCTGCCGTCGGGCGGTCTTGGCGGCGGCTCGTCGATTTCCTCGCCATTGAGCGGCGGATCCGGCGGCTCGAACGGCAATAACGACGGCTTCGGCAACGACAAAGGCAAGAGCGACACCGACCAGGGCGGCGGCATGATCACCGCCGACCCCGCGACCAACTCGCTGATCATCACCGCGGCCGAACCGGTCTATCGCAATCTGCGCGCGGTGATCGACCAGCTCGACGCGCGTCGCGCACAGGTTTATATCGAGGCGCTGGTCGTCGAGCTGAATTCGAACACGAATGCGAACCTTGGTATCCAGTGGCAGATCGCGAATAACTCGCTGTTTGCCGGCACCAATCTGCAGGCACCGGGCAGTGCCGCCAACAGCATCATCAATCTGACTGCGGCGGCGGCGGTTGGCAGCGCGACCGGCGGCGCCGGCCTCGCCGGGGCACTCGCGGGCGCGACTGGCGGCCAGGCGTTGCAACAAGGCCTGAACGTCGGCTGGATTCACAACATTTTCGGTGTGCAGGGACTCGGCGCGCTGCTGCAGGCGCTGTCGCAGACTTCCGACGCGAACGTGCTGTCCACGCCTAACCTGATTACGCTGGACAACGAAGAGGCGAAGATCGTCGTCGGTACCAACGTGCCGATCCAGACCGGTTCGTACTCGAACCTCGCGAGCGGTAACACGAGCGCGGCGTTCAACACGTTCGACCGCGTCGATGTCGGTCTGACGCTGCACGTGAAGCCGCAGATCACCGACGGCGGCATCCTGAAGCTGCAGCTCTATACCGAAGACTCGGCGATCGTGACCGGTACGAACAACGCGACGACGAACCCGTCGGGCCCTGAATTCACGACGCGTTCGATCCAGTCGACCGTGCTGTGCGATAACGGCGAAATCATCGTGCTCGGTGGCCTGATGCAGGACAACTATCAGGTCAGCAACAGCAAGGTGCCACTGCTCGGCGACATTCCGTGGCTCGGCCAGCTGTTCCGCTCGGAACAGAAGACGCGCGCCAAGACCAACCTGATGGTGTTCCTGCGCCCGGTCATCATCAGCGACCGCGGCACCGCTGAAGCCGTCACGTCGAACCGCTACGACTACATCCAGGGTGTGCAGGGCGCGTACAAGTCGGATAACAATCTGATCAAGGATCGCGACGATCCGGTCGTGCCGCCGATGCCGCTCGGCCCGAGCCAGGGTGCGGACCCGGCGCTGAATCTGTTCGATCTGAACCAGATGCGTCGTCAGCAGGCTGCACCGCAGCAGGCACCACAGCAAATCCAGCCGCGGACCGTCGAACCGGCTCAGCAGGCCGTGCCGCAAACGGTGCAGCCGCAACAGCAGGTGACGCCGCAGACTATGCCGCAGGCGGTCACCGTCGGCCCGGCTATCAGCACGGTGCCTAGCACTGTTTCACCGGGAGCGCGTCCGTGACGCAGTCGTCCGCGCAATCGCAGCACACGCAAGGTGCCGATGGGGCCGCCGCGACGGGCGAGCGCGTCGCGCCCTCGCCGCTCGCCGCGCGGCTCGTGCCGTACGGCTTTGCGCGCAGCGGTCAGATTCTCGTCGCGCATCAGCACCCCGATAGTCTCGAAG
Source organism: Paraburkholderia sp. ZP32-5 (assembly GCF_021390495.1). Classification (NCBI taxonomy): domain Bacteria; kingdom Pseudomonadati; phylum Pseudomonadota; class Betaproteobacteria; order Burkholderiales; family Burkholderiaceae; genus Paraburkholderia; species Paraburkholderia sp. ZP32-5. Next base: position 4,292,357 of record NZ_JAJEJP010000001.1, read on the forward strand.
TCTGGATCAGCGAGCGCACGAGTGATGCCGCGCTTGCCGAAGTCGCGCGCAATTACGGCGCGGTATCGGTCGTGCGCGTGCCCGCCGACGAACTCGCGCAGGCGATCAATACTGCGTACGCGCGCCAGGATGGCAGCGCGGCGCAGGTGGTCGGCGAAGTGGAAGGCGAAGTCGATCTGTCGCGTCTGATGCAGGACATCCCCGAGGTCGAGGATCTGCTCGAATCGGAAGACGACGCGCCGATCATCCGCATGATCAACGCGCTGCTCACACAAGCGGCGCGCGAGCAGGCATCGGATATTCATATCGAACCGTTCGAGAATGCGTCGGTGGTGCGCTTCCGTGTCGACGGTACGCTGCGTGATGTCGTGCGGCCGAAAAAAGCACTGCACGGCGCGCTGATCTCGCGGATCAAGATCATGGCGCAGCTCGATATCGCGGAGAAGCGTCTGCCGCAGGATGGTCGTATCACGCTGCGCGTCGGCGGCCGTCCGGTCGACGTGCGGGTATCGACACTGCCGACCGGTCACGGCGAGCGCGCGGTGCTGCGTCTGTTGGAAAAGGATGCGACGCGGCTCAATCTCGAAGCTCTCGGCATGGGCGCCGACACGCTCGGCAAGTTCGACAAGCTGATCGGCAAGCCGCACGGCATCGTGCTCGTCACAGGCCCGACCGGCTCGGGTAAAACGACCACGCTATACGCGTCGATGTCGCGGCTCGAAACGGCAACGACCAACATCATGACGGTCGAAGATCCGATCGAATACGACCTGTCGGGCATTGGCCAGACTCAGGTCAACGAGCGGATCGGCATGACCTTCGCGCGCGCGTTGCGCTCGATTCTGCGTCAGGACCCGGACGTGATCATGATCGGCGAAATCCGCGACCTCGAAACCGCGCAGATCGCGGTGCAGGCGTCGCTGACCGGTCACCTGGTGCTCGCGACGCTGCACACGAACGATGCGGCCTCGGCCGTTACGCGTCTGACCGATATGGGCGTCGAGCCGTATCTGCTCGCGTCATCGCTGCTCGGCGTGCTCGCGCAGCGGCTGGTGCGGCGTCTGTGTCCGCACTGCAAGGAAGAACGTACCGAGGAAGACGGTCGCAAGCGCTGGCATCCGGTCGGTTGCGATCGCTGCGGTCATTCCGGTTATGCAGGACGTCGCGGCGTGTACGAACTGCTGCTGATCGACGAAACGATTCGCACGCTGATCCATCGCAACGCGGCGGACGCGGAAATTCTCGAAGCCGGCCGCGCGGAAGGTATGCATACGTTGCGTGAAGATTCGGAGCGCTGGCTCGATTCGGGACTGACGTCGCTCGAAGAAGTGATACGCGTGACGGGCGGAGCATAAGCGCATGCCGGCATTTCGTTTCGAAGCAATCGATGCGGCGGGCAAGGCGCAAAAAGGCGTACTCGACGCGGACAGCGCACGCAGCGCGCGTACCAATCTGCGCTCGCAAGGGCTGACGCCGCTCGTCGTCGAACCGGCGGCCGCGCGCACGCGCGGCGAGCGCAATCAGCGCCTCGCATTCGGGCGCCGTCTGTCGCAGCGCGAGCAGGCGATCCTGACCCGGCAACTCGCGAGTCTGCTGATCGCGGGTCTGCCGCTCGACGAAGCGCTGTCGGTGCTCACCGAGCAGTCGGAGCGCGATTACATTCGCGAACTGATGGCGTCGATTCGCGCCGAAGTGCTCGGCGGTCATTCGCTCGCCAACGCGCTGCATCAGCACCCGAAAGATTTCCCCGAGATTTATCGGGCGCTCGTCGCGGCCGGCGAGCACACGGGCAAGCTCGGTCTGGTGCTGTCGCGTCTCGCCGACTACATCGAGCAACGCAATGCGCTGAAGCAGAAGATCGTGCTTGCGTTCACGTATCCGGCGATCGTCACGCTGATCGCATTCGGCATCGTGACGTTCCTGCTGAGTTATGTGGTGCCGCAGGTCGTCAACGTATTCGCGAGCACGAAGCAGCAATTGCCGTTTCTGACCATCCTGATGATGGCGTTGTCCGGCTTCGTACGGCATTGGTGGTGGGCGATGCTGATCGGCGTCGCGGTGCTCGTGTACCTTGTGCGCTCGACATTGAAGCAGGCGGGTCCGCGTCTCGCGTTCGACCGCTGGCTGCTCGGCGCGCCTCTGCTCGGCAGGCTCGTGCGCGGCTACAACACCGTGCGCTTCGCGAGCACGCTCGGTATTCTGACGGCCGCCGGCGTGCCGATTTTGCGCGCGCTGCAGGCCGCCGCCGAAACGCTCAGCAACAACGCGATGCGCGAGAACATCGACGATGCGATCGTGCGCGTGCGCGAAGGCACGTCGCTGTCGCGCGCGCTCGGCAATACGAAGACGTTTCCGCCGGTGCTCGTGCACCTGATCCGTTCGGGTGAGGCGACCGGTGACGTGACGACGATGCTCGATCGCGCGGCCGACGGCGAAGCGCGCGAACTCGAACGCCGCACGATGTTCCTGACGAGCCTGCTCGAACCGCTGCTGATTCTGGCGATGGGCGGTGTGGTGCTGGTGATCGTGCTGGCGGTGATGATGCCGATCATCGAGTTGAACAACCTCGTGCAGTAGGCGATAAGCAATAAGCGGTAAGCGGTAAGTGCGGGTAAGAAAGGGAAAGGCATCCGCGATTGCGCGGCGGGTCGGTGAGGCCGCACGATTCGTGGAATTTGCTGAAGTGGGCTTTGCAGCGAAGTGTCGTGAGTAAAGCAGCGGCTGCAAGCGACAGAGGCAAAGCGGCGGAAGCAGCGAAGCAAAGCCGCTAAAGAAAAGCCGCTGAAGCCATCAGGCAACAGCGGCTGTGCAGGCGAACAACGACGAAGCAAACACCGGCTGAACGCCGGGTTCGCTCCGCTTCAGCGCACGTAGATGGTAGGACCGGCCGCGTTGGGGGGCAGGAAGATTTCGGAATGCGCGCCGTTGCGGTCGATGATGATCGAGCGGGCGCGGACTTCGGAGAGCTTGGTGCCTTGCATCAGCGCGCTGCCGAGCGATACCGCGTGAGGCGGTTCGCCGCCGACGCTGACGATCGCCGCGGCGCCTTCGCTCAACGCGAGGATGCCGAACAGATGGATGTCCTGATTGACGTTGCGCTGCAGCTGCCCGCCGAACAGCGTCGCGGCCTGTTCGGTCGAGGGCTGCGGGCGCGCGGCGGCGGCCGGCAACGGCGCGCCGGACATCGTGGTGAGCGTGATGACCCAGTAGGTCAATGTCGCGCAGAAAACGGCGAACAGCGCGAGGGACAGGAGGCGGATTTGGATAGCGTTCATGCGCACATTGTACGGACTATTGTGAAAATTGCGGTGGGTTGAAACCCTTCAACTGCATGACATTAAAATGATCGGCCCGGCGTGTTCAATTACAGCCAGAGCCGAGTAATTTCACCTGAAAAGAGGTAAGTAAGCTATGCAACTGTCGACCATTCGCCGCACTGACAACGCGGCTTCGCGCAGCCGTCGTCAGCGCGGTTTCACGCTGATCGAAATCATGGTCGTGATCGCGATTCTCGGCATTCTCGCCGCGCTGATCGTGCCGAAGATCATGAGCCGTCCAGACGAAGCGCGGCGTGTTGCCGCCAAGCAGGACATCGGCACCGTGATGCAGGCGATGAAGCTTTATCGTCTCGACAACGGCCGCTATCCGACTCAGGAGCAAGGCCTGCGCGCGCTGATCGAAAAGCCGAGCACCGACCCGGTGCCGAACAACTGGAAGGACGGCGGCTACCTCGAGCGTCTGCCGAACGATCCGTGGGGCAATGCCTATCAGTATCTGAATCCGGGCGTGCACGGCGAGATCGATGTGTTCAGCTACGGCGCCGATGGCAAACCGGGCGGCGAAGGCAACGATGCCGACGTCGGCTCCTGGCAATAAGTCCGTATCGGATACCTGGAAGTCACCTGATGTTCCCGCACGCGAGCGCTTCGTTCCCCGTATTTTCCGCATGGCCATCGGCCGCGCGGTGTGGCGAAGCGAGCGTGCTTCACCGATACGTTGCTGTTTGATTTTTCGTTGATCGTCGATGGCCGGCACTATGCGCATGTCCGCTTGCAAGTCCCCCGTGGACACTCTGTGTACGGCTTCGCGGCCGCGCATGGAGTGCGCCGGCGTGCGGCAATCGCCGCCGGCGTCTGCGATGCGCGCAAGCCGCAGTCGTCGGCGCGCGGCCGGCTTCACGCTGCTCGAAATGATGGTCGTGCTGGTGATCGCGGGCCTGCTCGTATCGCTGACCGCGGTGACGATGACCCGCAATCCGCGCACCGATCTGAACGAGGAAGCGCAGCGTCTCGCGCTGCTGTTCGAATCCGCCGGCGACGAAGCGCAGGTGCGCGCGCGGCCGATCGCGTGGCAGCCGTACGAAGGCGGCTTCCGTTTCGATCAGCACACGCAGGATGGCTGGCGTCCGCTGCACGACGATCTGCTCGGCCCGCGTCAGTGGGAAGGCGGTGTGACCAGTGTCGCAATCAGCTACCCGGGCTCGGATTCGCAAGCCGATCGCATCGTGTTCGGCACCGAGGCGATCGACGTACCGGTCGAAGTCACGCTGTTTTCGGCGGCCGGCCAGGTGAAGATCGTCAGCACCGGCAATGGCCGCTACGAGGTGCGCTGACATGCGAATGCGTCGTCGCGGAACTACTCGAGCCCCTTCCCTCCTGCCGATGCATCGGATCTCGCGTCGCTCGCAGCGCGGCTTCACGATGATCGAAGTGCTGGTCGCGCTCGCGATCATCGCGGTCGCGCTCGCCGCTTCGCTTCGCGCGGTCGGCAGTCTCGCGACCGGCGAGGCCGATTTGCACCGGCGTCTGCTCGCCGGCTGGAGCGCGGACAATACGCTCGCGCAATTGCGTCTGACGCATTCATGGCCGAACGTCGGCGACACGAGTTTCGATTGCTCGCAAGGCAATCTGCAATTGCTCTGTACCGAGCATGTGACGGCGACGCCGAATCCGGTGTTTCGCCGCGTTGAAGTGGTGGTGACGATGCCTGGGCGCTCCACCAATCTCGCCCAGATGGTCACGGTGGTCGCGAATGAAAACAACCGCTCGCTCTGAGCGCCGCCGCCGTTCCGGCGCACGCGGCTTCACGCTGATCGAACTGCTGGTCGCGATCGCGATCCTTGCGGTGATCGCGGTGTTGTCATGGCGCGGGCTCGATCAGATCATCCGCGGCCGCACGACAATCACGAACGCGATGGAAGACGAGCGCGTGTTCGCGCAGCTGTTCGACCAGATGCGTATCGACGCGCGCCAGGCCGCCAGCGACGACGAAGCCGGCGGCGAGGCCGCGATTTCCGTATCAGGCAACACGCTGCAGATCGTGCGACATATGGTGCTGCCCGGCACGGCGCCGCGTCTGCAGGTGGTGCGCTATCAGATCTCGACCGGGCATGTGGTGCGCTATGCGTCGCCGCCGCTCGGCAATGCCGGCGAATTGCGGCGCGCGCTGCACGGCAGCGACGAAGGCTGGAGCGTGGTGCCGCTGATGGGCGGCGTCGGCGCGATCACGGCGCGCCTGTACGTGCCGAAGGTCGGCTGGACTACGCAGATGGACGACGTGCAGAGCGCGATAATCGAGGGTGTCAACAATCTGAAGGTGCCGCAGCTCGGCAATGCGCCGCTCGCGCGCGCGGTGAGCGGGCTCGAGGTCAGCATCGGCGCGACGTCGCTCGCGCGGCCGATCAAGCGCGTTTTTCTGGTGGGGGAATGAGATGACGTTCTCCTCGTTGTTCAGATCGCGGATTGCGGCGGGTGCCCGAACTGCCGGGCGCAACGCGCGCCGCAAGCACGTACATGGGCGTGTTCATGAGCGCGGCGCCGCCATCATCAGCGCGCTGCTGGTCGTCGCGCTGTCCGCGATTCTCGTGTCCGGGATGCTGTGGCGCCAGCAGGTGCAGATTCGCCGCATCGAAAATCAGCGCCTGCTTTCGCAGGCGCAATGGGTCGCGCGCGGCGCGCTCGACTGGACGCGGCTGATCTTGCGCTCCGAAGGCGATACGTCGGCGGGCATCACGTATCTGGGCGGGCTGTGGGGCGTGCCGATCGCGAAGACGCGCCTGTCGGATTTTCTTGGCCAGATCGGCGAGGTACGCGCGGAGGAAGGCGCGGCTACGTATCTGTCCGGGTCGATCGAAGATGCGCAGGCGAAGTTCAATCTGCGCAATCTCGTCGCGAGCCCGGCGCCCGGTGTGATCCAGCTGAGCGCGGAGCAGACCGCGGCGTATCAGCGCCTTTTGATCTCGCTCGGACTGAGCGGCCAGCTCGCCAAGGTGACCGCGCTGCAGGTGCGCGCGAGCCTGTCGCAATCGGCCACGCGCTTCCAGACCGGCACGTCGGCCAACGGCGCGACGTCGGCGAGCGGCGTGCCTGCGGTCGGCGGCGGCGGCGATACGACGGGCGGCAGCTTCACGAACCAGCCTGGCATTGGCGGCGAGGACGGCGACAATCCGAAGGTCGCGCCGCTGCTGATGACGAGTGTCGATTCGCTGCTCGACATTCCCGGCTACACGCCGGAAATGGTCGCGCGGCTGCGTCCGTTCGTCACCGTGCTGCCGACCACCACCGCGATCAATATGAACACCGCGTCGGCCGAGGTGATCGCGGCCGCCGTGCCGGGTATGAGCCTGTCGCAGGCGCAAGCGCTGGTCGCGCGCCGCCAGACCGTGTTTTTCCGCAATGTCGGCGACGTGCAGCTCGCGCTGACCGCCGCCGGTGTGCAATCGGTGTCGATCGATCCGAATCAGTTCGACGTCAATTCGAGCTATTTCGTGGTCCATGGCAACGTGCAGCACGAGCGCGCGGTCGTCGATCGTACGACGCTCGTGTATCGCGATCCGCTGACTCACACTACGCGTATCGTGCGAGTACAAGACCAACTTTGAACCACGCAATTCACAGAGAGAGTGGCCTTTGAGCACGCTGATCGTTCTACTGCCGCCACGTGATCCGGCGGTGCCATCGCAGGAATGGCAACTGCCCGAGCTGCCGTTCACCCTGCTCGACAAGAGCGGGCGCACGCAGCGAGCGGGCCGCTCGGCGCTCGCGCTGCTGCCGCGCGCGAGCACGACGGTGCTGATGGTCGCCGCGCGCGACCTGCTGCTGATGCCGGCCATGCTGCCGCCGCTGCGCGGACCGAAGCTGCGCCAGGCGCTGCCGAATATCGTCGAGGATCAACTGATCCAGGATCCGCAGACCTGCCATATCGCGGTCGATCCGCAGCCGCTCGCCGATGGCCGGCAACTGCTCGCGATCGCCGATCGCGGCTGGTTCCGCTTCATTTGCGAGGCGTTCACGGCGGCCGGCCATCGCAGTTTGCGCGCGGTGCCGGTCACGCGTTGTCTGCCGCAGGCGGCTGTCGTCGAGACGTTGGCCGATGTTGCCGAGACGGCTGCGGCCGAGGTGCGCGAACCGGCGCTGGCCGGTGCGACTAGTGCTGCGGCTTCGCCGCCGGCCGACGCGCCGGTGCTCGCACCCGACGTGCCGTCGATCGTGCCGCTGGTGGCCGCAGTGCTTGGCGCCGTCGTGCAGACCGCGCCGGCGCTGCTGCTGGAAGGCGCGGTAGAAAGCGCGGTCGAAAGTGGCGTGCCGCGTGTCGAACTCGCGATTGCACGCGGTGCGCAGGGCGAAGGTTTCGCGGCGCCGGCCAACGCGGTGAACGCGACGCTCGCCGCGCTCGCGGGCGCGGCGCCGGTGTCGCTGTATATGCTGACCGAAGTGCCCGGTAACGAGCCGAGCCTCGCCGCGACGAGCCCCGGCCGGCTCGCCGCGCATGTCCACGGCGCGAGTCCGTTGCCGTTCGAACAGCTAGCGCGGCGCGCGCTCGAATGCCGCTTCGATCTGTGCCAGTTCGAATTCGCGTCGCAACCGTGGCGGCTCGATCGTGCGACGTTGCGGCGTCTGCGTCTGCCGATCGCACTGGCGGCCGCCGCGCTGATCATCGCGGTCATCGGCGCGAACGTGCAGTGGCTGATGCTCGCGCGTCAGCGCGACGCGATCAACACGCAGATGACGGAGCTGTTTCTCAATACCTTCCCGAAGACCACGGTCGTGCTCGATGCGCCGGATCAGATGTCGCGCCAGTTGCAGCAGCTGCGCGTCGCGGCGGGTGAACTGTCACCGGAAGATTTCCTGTCGCTTGCCGATGGTCTCGCGCGCTCGCTGTCGCCGCTGCCGGTCAACGGTATCGCCGCGCTCGATTATCACGAACATCGGCTCGACGTGACCTTCAAGCCGGAAGTCAAGGTCGACGCCGACTTCACGAAGCGCCTCGCGCGCAACGGCCTGAACGGCGCGATCGATAGCAGCACCGGCAAGTGGACCATCAGGAACGGACAATGAAAGCTGAACTCGCTCAAACCTGGGCTGCCTTCTGGGGCCAGCGCACCGATCGCGAAAAGGGGCTGCTGACATGGGGCGGCGGCGCGCTCGCGTTGGTGATCGTTTGGTCGCTGCTGTGGGCGCCGGCGCAGGACGCCCGCTCGCGTCTGAAGGAATCGCTGCCGAGCCTGCAGCGGCAACTCGCGCAAATGACCGCGCAGGCGAACGAGGCGCACTCGCTGGCGGCGGCCGCGCAAGGTGTCGCGCCGACCGGCGCGGCGCTGAAGGACGCGCTCACCGCGTCGCTCGGTGAGCATGGCCTCGCCGCGACGCAGGTGCAGTTCGCCGGCAGCGCGGTGCAGGTGCAGATGAAGAACGCGTCGTTTCCCGCCTGGACCGCGTGGGTCGACGACGTGCGCCGGCAGTTCAAGGTGCAGGTTTCCGAGGCGCATATCACCGCGTTGAAAGACGACGGCCAGGTGGACCTGACGGTGTCGTTGCAGCCGTCGACCGCCAAATAAGAACGCGCCGCTCGCTACAGGATCTCGAATGAATTACTGGATGTGGCGCCTGCGTGTGGCGCTGCCGTGGCTGGTGGTCGCGGTGTTGTCGGTCGCGGCCGTGATGCTCGCGTTGCTGCCGGCTGCATGGATTACGCCGCAATTCGCGCGGCAAACGAACGGGCACGTGAACCTCGTCGATGCGGAAGGCTCGCTGTGGCACGGCTCGGCCACGCTGATGCTGGCCGCCGGCTCCGACATGAGCGCGGCGACGCTGCTGCCTGGCCGGATCGAATGGCATACCGCGTTCTGGCCGCTTTTCACCGGACGCGTGCGGATGGTCATGCGGCAAAGCGAGGCGATGCCCGATCCGATCACGGTCGATGCGACGCCGCGCGGCGCGACGGTCACGCCGGGTGCACTCGCGGTGCCCGCGTCGCTGCTCGCCGGGCTCGGTGCGCCGTTCAATACGCTCGATCTGCAGGGCAACGTGCTGCTGTCGTGGACCGATTGGCGCAGCTTCAGTGGCAAAGCGTTCGGTCAGCTGACGATGACGCTGGACGACGTGAGTTCGCGAGTTTCGCTGGTCAAGCCGCTCGGCTCGTACCGGGTGAAATTTCAGGCGCAGGGGACGTCGTCGGCGCTCGATCTGACGACGATCAAGGGACCGTTGATGCTGAACGGCAACGGCACCGTGTCTTCCGCGTCGACGTCGTTTCATGGCACCGCGAGCGCCGCGCCGGAGCAGCACGACAATCTCGCCGGCTTGCTGAATCTGCTGGGCCGGCCGAGCGGACCGGATACGGTGACGCTGACGTTCGTGCATTGAGCGGCGCGCGGATGCGCGCGTGGCACGCGTAGGGTGGATGAAAAAAGAGGCATGGCCGCGGGTTCGCGGTCATGCCTCTTTTGTCTGGTGCGGTTCGATTCGATTGTGGTTCGATTTGCGCCGCGTTTGCGTGGGCGGCTTGACGATTGCTGCAGCGAGCACTGCGGTGGTTGCTGCTGGGGATGCCGGCGTTGGCGAGATGACCTTCTCCGCTTTGTCTGCCGCACCCGTCAGCTCTGCGTGCGTGCGGCTTTCGCTCGCGACCAGTGTGGTGGCGCTATTTACTCTGCGATTGCAGCAACTGCGACTGCGGCACCGGGTTTTGCGCGAGCGGCGTGGCTGCCATTGCCGCCTCCTTCCTATTCGCCGCGGTGGCAACCACTGGAGGGACTGCGGCAGCAGCAGGCGCGGACGCTGGCAATGGCGCCGGAGCCGCCACATCACCCGTCTCGCGATTCATCTGCGACGCATCCCAGCCGCCGCCGAGCGCCTTCACGAGACCCACCGACGACACCATCCGCTGCCCCGCGATGCTTTCGAGCTTCTGCTCGGCGATGAACGCGGTAGTCTGCGCGGTCAGCACATTGACGTAGCCCACCGTGCCGGCCTTGTACTCGTTCGTGACGATCGTGAGCGCCTGGCGCGCCGAGTCGACCGCCTGGCGCTGCACGACGATTTCCTGTTCGAGGATACGCAGTGAAGCAAGGTTGTCCTCGACGTCCTGGAACGCGGCGAGCACGGTTTGCCGATAGGCCGCGACATCCGCGTCGTAGGTGGCGCGAGCGGCGTCGGTTTGCGCCTTGCGCAGGCCAGCGTCGAAGATCGTTCCGGCGAGTTGCGGGCCGAGCGTCCAGAAGCGCGACGGCGCGGTCAGCAGTTGCGAGAACACCGAGTTTTCGAAGCCGCCGTTGGCGGACAAAGTAAGCGATGGGAAGAACGCGGCGATCGCCACGCCGATCTGCTCGTTCGCCGCCGCGGCCTTGCGTTCCGCCGACGCGATGTCCGGACGCCGCTCGAGCAGCGCGGACGGCATCTGCGCGGGCACGACGGGCGGCGTCGCGGTGAGCGGCATCGGCGGCAGCGAGAACACCGACGCTGGCACGCCTATCAGCACCGCGATCGCATGCTCGTCCTGCGCGCGCTGCACGCCGTTGTCGATCGCGGAGGCTTGCGCCGATTGCAGTTGCGTTTGCGCCTGAATCACGTCCGAACGCGCGGCGACGCCGGCCGCGTACTGGTTCTGCGTGAGTTGCAGCGAGCGCTGATAGGCTTCGAGGGTGTCGTCGAGCAGCTTTTGCGTGGAATCGAGCGCGCGCAGCGCGAAGTAGGTCTGCGCGAGCGTGGCCTGCGCGGACAGGCGCGCGTTTGCGAGGTCGGCGGCCGCGCCCTGCTGGCCGGCTTTCTGCGCGTTCACCGTGCGCGTGACCGAACCCCACAGGTCGGGCTCCCAGCTCGCGTCGAGTTCGAGGTTGAAACTGTTGCTAATGCCCGCGCGACGTGTCGGGGTGGTCGAGTTGCCCGTGGACGACACGCCGCTGCCGGAACGCGTCGCACCCGCCGAAGCACCGATCGTCGGGAAGTACGCGGCGCGTGCCTCACTGACGAGCGCGCGCGCCTGCCGGTAGGTCGCGGCGAATTGCGCAACGGTCTGGTTCGCGGTGTTCAGTTTGTCTTCGAGTTCGTTGAGCTTCGGGTCCTCGTAGATCGTCCACCAGTCGCCGCGATCGTGCTGATCGGCGGGTTGCGCGACTTTCCAGCCGGGCGCGGCTTCCTTGAACGACGCGGGAATCTCGGTGGCCGGCCGCTGATAGTTGGGACCGACCGCGCAGGCGGCGATAAGCGTCGCGCAGGCCGCGCTCACGGCGAGGGTCAGGGCGCGCGGCGCAAGCAGCCGCGCGCGCGAGATTCGATCAGACTGCATGCAATGAATTCCTTCTGGACGCCGCGATGCGGCCGATAGCGGCGCCATCGCCCGGGCGAGATCTTGGTCTGCCGGAATGTTAGCGTATGAGCCCGCGCGAACGCCCGAGCGCGGGAAACTGAAAGGTGAAAGGTTAATGTGCGGATGCACGCAGGTGTGTTACTGGCGACCACGCGATGGTTACGCGTTGTTACCGCGCGGCGCCGCGGCTTGCAGGTGTCAGATGGCTGAGGGCACGGAGGGGATCCGGTGCCTGGATTGAGTCCGCGAGTTAGACCGGCTCGTTAGGCGTGCGCCGTCGAATTCACGCGTTAATGCCGCGCATCGGCGCACTTGCTCTGCTGTCCCTGACGGCGTGCCAGCTTGCCGGCGCCTGCCCGGGACGACGCACCGCCGCGTGACTGGCAGGCCGTGCCGGCTATCGCGATGGACGTGCCAGTCGTGTTGTCTGCATTGACCGCGCTAACCGCTTTGACTGTCGCAATGGCGATACTTTTCGCGGCAACGGTGAGGGTTTGCTGGGCTACCACGTCGGGCAGCGCGAGGGGTCGCACGATCGCACTGCTTTCCACTACCGCTGCCGCCTTCTTCGCACGCTTCGTCTGCCGCCGATGCTCGACCCACGCGAACAGCGCGACCGCCACCGAGCCACCCGGCAGCACGATCAGCCCGGCGAACAATGCGAGCTTCCACCAGCGGTGCGGGCCGCGAAAACTGTTCAGAGCGGAATCGGTCAGTGAGCGGCTCAGGCCGCCAAGCGTGTTTTTGAGGTACAGCATCGGAGGAGAATCCTTTTTCGCGCGTCGCGGGCGCGACGTGCGGATGATCGGTCAGAACATGGTCTCGAAAGGCGCATCACGCGCGAAACTCATTGCCGAAGATAATATTGACTATGCAATCAAATTTCAAGATACTGTCGCGCATTCAGGGCCTCACTGTTGTTTTTTGAACTAGCGATATGTCGTGGCAATGAAATTTGACTTGTCTGTTTATTTGGCAGCTTATTTTCCTGCTTAGGCAGCTACACTTCGTTCCTGTTTGTGGATGGCGGATACCCAAATGGCCGATGGTCCATACAAAGCGGACGAGATCGAGCTGACGACGAGTCTCGGCTACTACCTGACGAAAGCGCGTAACGTGCTGGTCGAGCGCACCGACCGAGCAGTCAAACCACTCGGGCTGACCGCGCAGCAGATCGGCGTGATCCTGATGCTGTCGTCGCGGCGAGCGAGCACGCCGTTCGAGTTGTCGCGAGCGATGTCATACGACAGCGGCTCGATGACGCGTCTGCTCGATCGCCTTGAAAAGAAGGGCTTTATCGTGCGCTCGCGCAGCAATGACGACCGGCGCATGGTGAAGCTGGAGTTGACGCAGCAAGGGCACGACGCGGCGCGGCAGTTGCCGGCCCTGGGCGCGGCGGTGCTGAACGAGCAATTGCGTGGCTTTACCGCGGATGACCATGCGACGCTGATTCAACTGCTCAGCCGTTTCATCGCGAACGGTCTCGATGGCGAGGCCGGCATGTGCGGCGGGTTCGAGCGGCAACTGGACGAAGCGCAGGCAGCGTCGGTGAAGCTGCCGCCGGCACAAGGCGACGACGCTTAACGACGAGACACGAACAGCGGCACACGAGGGCGTTATTCAAAGGCGCCATTGGTTTCAGATATCTGTCTGGGCAGAGGATGTTTCGGCATATAAGCACGATGCTAACCACACGCGATAAAGCTGCCGCGACAAGCTTTCCCAATCGAGGAGAAGAATAGATGGATGCCACCGCTCCCAACGCTCCCAACGCTCCCAACGCTCCCAACGCTCCCAACGCTCCCAACGCTCCCAACGCTCCCAACGCTCCCAACGCTCCCAACGCCCCGCCGCCCGCGGCCGAGCCCGCGCCGCTGCAGGGCGGTGCGCTCGCGCTACTGACCGTCGGACTCGCGCTCGGCACCTTCATGGAGGTGCTCGATACCTCGATCGCGAACGTCGCGGTGCCGACCATTTCCGGCAGCCTCGGGGTCGCGTCGAGCCAGGGCACCTGGGTCATTTCGTCGTACTCGGTCGCGTCGGCGATCGCCGTGCCGCTGACCGGCTGGCTCGCGCGGCGTGTCGGCGAGGTGCGCCTTTTCACGTTGTCGGTGCTGCTCTTCACGATCGCGTCGGCGCTGTGCGGCTTCGCGCACAACTTCGAATCGCTGATCGCGTTCCGGCTCGCGCAAGGGCTCGTGTCCGGGCCGATGGTGCCGCTGTCGCAGACGATCCTGATGCGCTCCTACCCGCCCGCGAAACGCGGGCTTGCACTCGGCTTATGGGCGATGACGGTGATCTGCGCGCCGATTTTCGGCCCGGTGATGGGCGGCTACATCACCGATAACTTCACGTGGCCGTGGATCTTCTACATCAACGTACCGATCGGCCTGTTCTCGGCGTTCTGCTCGTATTTGCTGCTGCGCGGCCGCGAGACACGGACGACCCGGCAGCGCATCGACGCGGTCGGCCTCGTGCTGCTCGTGACCGGCGTTTCGTGTTTGCAGATGATGCTCGACCTCGGCAAGGATCGCGACTGGTTCAACTCGACCTTCATCGTGACGCTCGCGGTGATCGCGCTCGTCGCGATTGCGTTCCTGCTGGTGTGGGAGTTGACCGAGAAAGAGCCGATCGTCGATCTGTCGTTGTTCAAGGATCGCAATTTCGCGCTCGGCGTCGTGATCATCTCGTTCGGCTTCATGGCCTTCTTCGGCTCTGTGGTGATTTTCCCGTTGTGGCTGCAAACGGTGATGGGCTACACCGCGGGACTCGCGGGCTTAGCGACTGCGCCAGTCGGCCTGCTTGCATTGTTCCTGTCGCCGATGATCGGCAAGAACATGCATCGGTTGAATCTGCGCATGGTCGCGAGCTTTGCGTTCATCGTGTTCGCGATCGTGTCGTTGTGGAACTCGACGTTTACGCTCGATGTGCCGTTCGGTCAGGTGGTTTTGCCGCGGCTCGTGCAAGGTATCGGCGTCGCGTGTTTCTTCGTGCCGATGACGACGATCACGCTGTCGAGTGTGCCCGACGAGCGGCTCGCGAGCGCATCCGGTTTGTCGAACTTTTTCCGCACGCTGTCCGGCGCGATCGGCACCGCGATCAGCACGACGTTCTGGGAGAACGACACGATCTATCATCACGCGATGCTCGTCGATTCGGTCAACGCGTATTCATCGAATACCAACGCGTATACGAACGCACTCTCTGGTGCGGGATTCGCCGGCGACAGCCTGACCGCGCAGTTGAATCAGGTGGTGACCAGTCAGGCTTATATGATGGCCACCAACGATTTCTTCCGTATTTCGTGCGTGGCGTTCGTGGTGCTCGCGGTCCTGGTGTGGATCACGAAGCCGCGTAAGGGCGCGGGGCCTTCGATGGGGCATTGATGACGTGAATCCGTGATGCGCGGTGTGGCGAACGAACGCGCACGTGCTCAAGCACCGCGCTTTAGTTCGCCGAGTTAGCTCGGCGCTTCATTCGCATCCACACGAACTACTACTGCGACATCGCCTCGCCATTGTTGGGTGTCGTGGCCGGCTTGCCTGGCATCACTTCCGGATGCGTTGCATCGGGAGCGGCCTGCGATGGCACGGCGCCGGCCTGCGCGGTACTGGCGCCCGCGCCTCTCACATACTGCTTGAAATCGGCGCCCGCCTCCCATGGATTCGGTTTGCAGCCGAGCGAACCATCGCAATGCGCGGAAAAGCCGATCGTCGCGGTGCCATCCGGATTCACGGCGCGCGTGATCTGATACGCGAGCGCGCGCTTGCCGCCATCAGGGCCGGCAGTCTGGATCAGCGAATCGGTGGCGATTTCGATCTTGTACTTCGAATGACTCGACACCCACGACTGTGCGCGTTGCCACCACAGATCGCATTCCGCTTTGTTCGAACACGTCAACGGTTTGGTCGCGACCTGCATGACATCCGGATCGACCTGCCCCTGGGTCGCGCACCCTGCCGTCGCCGCCAGACACAGCGCAGCTAACAGAGCTTTGTTGTTCACGTCGATACCTCCCGCTGTGGAGCGTGTCATATCAATTTGGACCACAGCGTCGAAGCGGTGTTTCATCCAGGTCAGAGAATCGCGAGAATGCGCGGAGAATTTGCCGATTTCTCGCGGGCATCGGCAATACGGCGCGTAGAGCTTACCTGCGCTCTATTCACGAACGATCGCGGCAAAGAAAAAGCGGCCACGTGGGCCGCTTTTCCTACTGCGATGCGCTCGCGGTTCGAACGCTCAGACGCTGAAGCGATTCAGCGTATACGCGCGATACGCGGCGACGAATGCGTCGAATGAACCGACTTCCTCGCGTTCGAGCTTCGCCTGTTCGTCGAGCGATTGCGTGGCGAGATCGGTGAACGTCTGGGTTTGCGCGGCATCGAGCGGACTCGCGCGGAAATACGCGGCGTGTGCTTCGCTTTGCGCGAGAGCGAACGCGATGAAGCTTTGCTGCTTGTCGCGCATCGTTTGCAGCACGCGCGCGGACGGCGTCAGCGATACGTCCGCGAGCTTCGCGCGTTGCGCGGCAACCGCACGCGCATGTTCGTCACCGCCATGCAGGTTGTCGAGCACGGCGGCTGCCGCATCGATTTTGACGAGCAGTTCGTTGGCCCAATCGAGCATCGCGATCGGCTTGCCATCGCGGATCAATTCAAGCCCAGGCTTACGGCCTTCCATCGTCACGCGGCCGAAATTCTGGTTCGCTTCGGCGCACGCGGGCGGCGGCAGCAGCGCGCTGTCGTCGAGTGCGCAGACGAGCAGATAGGCGTCGAGAAAGCGCGACGTCTCCAGCGAAATACCGGTCGGCTCGAACGGGTCGATGTCCATGCAACGCACTTCGACGTATTGCACGCCGCGCGCGGCGAGCGCATGCAACGGCCGTTCACCCGGATACGTGACGCGCTTCGGCCGGATCGTCGAATAGAACTCGTTTTCGATCTGCAGCACGTTGGTATTGATCTGTACCCACTCGCCGTTACGTTGCGTGCCGATCTGCTCGTAGGCCGGATACGGCTGGCTTACCGCTTTCGCGAGTGCGTCGAGATAACCGGGCAGCGTGTCGTAGTCCGCGCGCAGCGCCGCTTGCGCGGTGGTGTTCGAATAGCCGAGATCGCTCATGCGCAGGCTCGTCGCGTACGGGCGATACAGCGTGTCGGCATCGAGCGTGTCGAGCGTGTGCTGGCGATCGCGCAGGAAGCGCCGGTCGAGCGCGGGCGATGCGCCGAACAGATACATCAGCAGCCAGTTGGTGCGGCGGAAATTGCGAATCAGCGCGAGGTAGCGATCGGACTGGAAATCGACGGCGTTCGCGGTGGATTGCTGATCGGCGTGCAGCAGGCGCCACACCTCTTCGTTCAGCGAATAGTTGTAGTGGATGCCGGCAATGCACTGCATCGTGCGGCCGTAGCGCAGCGCGAGACCGATCCGATACACGTGCTTCAGTTTGCCGATGTTCGACGTGCCGTACGTCGCGATCGGAATGCCGTCGTCGGCGGCGGGCAACAGGCCCGGCATCGAGTTGTTCCACAGGATCTCGTCGCCGAGCTTTGCGTAGACGAAACGATGCAATGTGTCGAGTTGCGCGAGCGTATCGGCGACGTCCTGCTCGGCCGGCGTGATCAGTTCGAGCAGCGCTTCGGAGTAGTCGGTGGTCAGCGACGGATGCGTGAGCGCCGAGCCGAGCGCGCGCGGATGCGAGGTCATCGCAAGCTGCCCGTCGTGGGTCACGCGCAGGCTTTCCTTTTCGATGCCGCGCAGGCCGCGCGTCAGCACATCGCGCTGCGGTCCCGAGGTCAACACGGACAGGCGGTGCGAAAACGCGTCGGTCGTGCGGGAAGGTTTGGTGTTTGGCATTGATGCGAGTCGCGCGTTGCCGGCCGCTCTGTATCGCCTGATGTTTCGCTGGCAATACGATGCTACGGTTCGGCGACAACGTTCGGCGGAATTTTCAGTAGCGGGCACTTTAACATCTCGCCAGAACCGCTGCTTGCGGCTGCTTCGGCGGGGTGTCGGCGCTGCTCTGTCCGCGCGGCGACTCGTCTGTCCGGGCGCCTTTGCGCTGCGTTTTTGATGTGATCGTTTGCGCGGATTCGGCGTATGCCGTGCCTTGTGCGCTTCGGTGTTTCGTCGGATGTGTCGTCGCGCGCATCAACTGCGACGACTCATTGTTCAGCGCATTGTGACAACCGCAATCATCCGCCGCGTGCCGCGCCCGCGCGATCCGCGATCTCGTTCCACAGATGCATCGCCGCATACGCACGATACGGCCGCCACGCATCGGTGCGGCTGCGCTGTTGCGTGGGCCGCACGAGCAACGGATCACGCGCGGTGATCGACTGCATCAACACGAGGTCCGATGCGGGCCACGCGTCCGGGTCACGCCATGCACGCATCGCGACGTACTCGACGGTCCACGGCCCGATGCCCGCAAGCGCGAGCAACGCGGCGCGCAGACCGGTTGCGTCGATGGTGTCGCTATCGAGCGGCACGTCGCCCGTTGCGACCGCGCGCGCGAAGCCTTGCAACGCGGCTACGCGTTTACCCGGCATGCCGATCTGTGCCAGATCCACTTCGGCAAGTGCCGCGGGCGTCGGAAAACGCCACGCGGTGTTCTCGTGTGGATGTCCGTCGATGCGCTCTCCCGCGCGCTGCACGAGCCGTCCGATGATCGTCGTCGCGGCCTTCACGCTGACCTGCTGCCCGACGATCGCGCGCACCACCAGCTCGAAGCCTGACCACGCGCCCGGCACGCGCAGGCCGGGCACCGCCTCGACGAGCGGCGCGAGCCATGGGTCCACGGCGAGTCCGGCGCCGATCTTCTTCGGATCGGCATGCAGATCGAACATCCTGGAGATCGGTGCGGCGAGTGCATCGGCATGACGGCTCACCGGCCCTTCGATGCTCGCGACGATGCAGCGCTTGCGCGGATGCAGCCGCACGCTCAGCGTGCCGCTGTCGCCGCGCCAGTCGATCGCGCGGCGATACGCGCCGTCTTCGACGGCCTCGACGCCCGGCGTCGCGCGTCCGCTGAAAAAGCGCAGCAGGCGCGGCCAGTCGAACGGTGGTTTGAACGGCAATTCAAGTGTTGCAACGTCGTTAAGCGTGCTCACGCGGCGTGATCCAGTCGGGTGGGGTGATGGGTGGTGTTGGTGCCCGCATCGGCGCGGGATGCCGGCTGGCGCTCCGCTTGACCGGGCGAAACGCTCGACCCGCCACCAGCGTGCTGCGCTTCATTGTCGAGCAACGCGGCTTTGCGCGGCAGTCCCCAGCGATACCCGGCGAGCGCTCCGCCTTTTTGCACGACGCGATGACAGGGAATCGCCAGCGCAACCGGATTCGTCGCGCACGCACTCGCCACCGCGCGCACGGCGCGTGGCGAGCCGACGGCTTCGGCGATCTGCGAATAGCTGCGTGTCTCGCCGTACGGGATGCGCCGCAGTGCATCCCACACGCGCTGCTTGAAAGCGGTCGACGCGATATCGAGCGGCAAATCGAAGTCCTGGCGGGTGCCGCGCAGATACGCGTCGATCTGCGCGACGAACGGTGCGAGTTGGCCGGCGTCCTCGCGCAACTCGGCGTTCGCGAACTCGCCGCGAAGTTCGTCGATCAGCGGTGTCGCCTCGTCGCCGAAACCGATCTTGCAGATGCCTTTGTCGGTGGCGGCAACCAGCACGAAGCCGAGCGAGGTCGGCGCGCTGGCGTAGCGCACGATGAGCCCCGCCCCTTTGCGACGGTACGCGGACGGCGCCATGCCGAGTTCGGCCGGCGCGCTGTCGTACATCCGCGACGGCGAGCCGAAGCCGGCGTCGAGCGTCGCGCGCGTGACGTCGGCGCCGCCCTTCAGCGCGTCGCGCAACGCTGCGCCGCGCTGCGCGGCCTGGTACTGACGCGGCGACACGCCGACCACCCGCTTGAACAGGCGTTGCAGATGAAACGGGCTCACGTGCACGGCGTCGCCCAGTTGAGCGAGCGTCAGACGTTGCTGCGGGTCGGCATCGAGCGCGGCGCATGCGCGATTGACGATGTCCAGCTCGCGCGGCAAGCCGCCAGGCTGGCAGCGCTTGCAGTCGCGAAATCCGGCCGCGCGGGCGGCGTCGGCGTCGGTAAAGAACGCGACGTTCTCGCGGTGTGGCTGGCGCGACGCGCACGACGGCCGGCAGAACACGCCGGTCGTCTTCACGGCGTAGAAGAAGGCGCCGTCGGCCTCGCGGTCGCGGCGCGTGACGGCGTCCCAACGGTCGTCGTCGCTGCCCCAGTAAGCCGCATCGGCGTCGGCGGTGGTAACCGTGGTATGACGGTCGGCGGAATGGCGGGTGATGGCGTTCATGATGATCCTGTGGGCCCCGCATGGACTCGCATGGGGCAAGCAATGTCGATGCTCATCAATGTAGGCCCGATGCCCACACACTACGCCCCGGTTCTTGCTCTGTCATTCCGCCTCGCTTGGCCCTACTCTTCGTGGGGTCAAAACCCGGAAAATCGCGATTCGAGCGACCAAAACCGCCGCGAAAGGCTCGCCGGCCGGGCGTTTTGCCCCAAACTGCGGCAATTTCGCAAGATATCGGGTTTTCCCTTAAAAAGTTATTGCGTCGCACCAAGCCGATGTGTATATTAGGAACTGTCTCCTCCATGTCTCCTCCTGATATGGATTCAGCCCGCTCCACTTGAGCGGGCTTTTTTTTGCCCGCGTTTTGCCGGTTTCCGCCTGGCGGCCCCGGAATCAGTCCTTCCTTTCCCTCCTCCGCGCGCCCTCGCCCTTTCTTCTACACTTGGCTAATCATTGGTTTTCGATTCGGCCAGAGGCGTTCGACATGAAAATCCACATCCGCGAAATTGACCACGTCGTGATTCGGGCGACGAGCGTCGACACGCTCGCGCGCTTTTACTGCGACGTGCTCGGCTGCAGTCTCGAAAAGGAACAACGCGAGCTGGGGCTCACGCAGTTGCGCGCCGGCCGCTCGCTGATCGATCTGCTGCAGGTTGGCGCGAAGATCGATCGTCCGGAAAACGGCGCGCCGGGCACGGGTCGCAATATGGATCACCTGTGTCTGCGCGTCGACTCGTTCGATGCGGACGCGCTCAAGGCGCATCTGAGCGCGCACGGCGCGCGCATCGGCGAACAGGGAGTGCGATATGGCGCCGACGGTTTCGGGCCGTCGCTGTATCTGTTCGACCCCGAGGGCAATATGGTCGAACTGAAGGGGCCCCCGGAGGCGGCGCGGGTCACGTCGCTATAAAGAGAGTCGCAACGCGCCGAAAGTGTTTCAGACCTGAGAATTACGCGACGGCAGGAGCCTTCAACACGGTCCAGTCGATTTTCACCGCATCCGCTTCGGCGCTGCCGAGCCACGCTTCGCCGTCCTGCACCGTGCATTGCAGCCGCATCGTCCGTTCGGCGAGCGAGCCGAGCGATGCCGCGACGTCTTCGCCGAGCGTCCATACCGTCACATTGCGCATGCGCTCGACCTTGTTGCGCACACCCTGCCACCAGATCTCCGAGGTCCGCCCGCCGTACGCGATCACGACCACCTGATTCGAGCGCCCGCTCGCCTTCGCGATGCGCCGCTCGTCGGGCTGACCGACTTCGATCCACGTTTCGATCGCGCCGGTCAGATCCTTCTGCCACAGGTCCGGTTCGTCCACATCCGACAAACCTTTGCAGAACTCGAGCCGTTCCTGCGCGAACAGTGCGAACGCGGCGACGCGGACCATCATCCGTTCGTCGGTTTCAGAGGGGTGACGGGCGATCGTCAGCGAATGGTCGGCGTAATAGTGCCGGTCCATGTCCGCGATCTGCAGTTCCGCCTTGTAAATCGTCGATTTAAGAGCCATTCCGTTGCTGAACCAGACGCTCGCTCCACCGGAGCGAATCGAAAAAGAATCATCGACGGCGCGTTGCCGTTTTCCATGTTTGCTGTACATCGCCTGTCTCCTCCCGCGCCGTCAGCCGGTGCCTTATGACGTGAGAGCAAGCATTTAGCGCGCCACGGCAGACTCGAAGGCCGTGCCGTACACGTCGCGAGCCGCCTCCCGCAACGCGTCGAGCACGACGGCGGCGGCCGGAGACAGCAGATGCGACTGGCGCGTGATGATACCGAATGTATCCATCCTGCACGGTAAATCGATCGGTACACGCTTCAATACGCCGTACTGTTGGTACTGACGCGCCACTTCGTCAGGCAAAACCGCCAACATGTCGCTTTGCAGCAGCAGGCTCGAAATCGCGAGGAAATTGTTGGTATTGACGACGTTCTGCGGCGGATTGAGCCCGATCTGCGAAAACATCAGATCGAAACGATGCCGCAATACGCTGCCCGGCGGATGCAGCACCCAGCTTGCGTTGACAATCCCGCGCAGCGTCAAACCTGTTTCATTTTCGAGCGGATGGCCGGGGCGCGCGACCACGCACAGCGGCTCGTCGGCAAGCGGCTCGTAGTGCACGTCGGTCTTGAACTGGTTCTGCCGCTCCAGCACCCGGCCGATCATGATGTCGAGATCGCCCTCGGCGAGGCGCGGCAGCATCACATCCGAGGTTTCGACCTCGGCCCACACCTGCAACTGCGGATAGCGCTCCTTCACGCTCGCGATCGCGCGCGGCACCATCGTCGCGGCCGCCGCGGCGATCACGCCGATGCGCACCTGCCCGGCGAGCCCCGAGCGCAGCGCCGAGATTTCGTCGTGCGCCTGGCTCAGATTCGACAGCACCATACGCGCGTGACGGATCATCACCTCGCCGTACAACGTGGCGTGCATGCCGTGCGGCGTGCGGTCGAAGAGGCTCACTTCGAGCATGTCCTCCAGCTCCTTCAGAAGCCGCGACGCGGCCGGCTGCGTCATGCCGAGCACGTCGGCGGCACGGCGCACGTTGCCCTCTTCTTCCATCGCCGCGAGCAGCAGCAACTGGCGCGTTTTCAGGCGCGCGCGCACGAACCAGTTCGAATAGCTACGCGTCATCGCGTGGTCTCCATGTCCCGGCGAGCGGCTTGGGCTCGCTCGGTGTTCCCATCAGGCGCCCATGATGCCATACCGAAACTGATATCGGAGAGGCCTAAAAAGGGATTGGAAAGTTATTGGGGCGGCTCATACCATTCGTGGACTTTGTCAATGCCATCCGCTTTGTCCATGTAATGCCTTTCCGTCGATGAACCGCGATCCACTCGTCCCGCTCGTTGCCAGCCCGTTTCGCCATTACATCAATGGCGGATGGGAGACCGGCGCGACCACGGGCGTGTCGGTGAATCCGTCGGACCTCGACGAGCCCGTCGGCGAATACGTGCGGGCCGACGTGCGGCAGACCGACAGCGCGATCGAAGCCGCGCACGCGGCGTTTCGCGACTGGTCGCTGACCTCGGCGCAGCGCCGCGCCGATGCGCTCGACGCAATCGGCACCGAAATGCTCGCGCGCCGCGACGAACTGGCCCGGCTGCTCGCGCGCGAAGTCGGCAAGGTGCTGCCCGAAGCGCTCGCCGAAGCGACGCGCGCCGGCCAGTTGTTCAAGCTGTTCGCGGCCGAGGCGCTGCGCGCGTTCGCCGAGCCGCTTGCATCCGCGCGGGCGGGTGTCGAAATCGACGTGACGCGCGAGCCGCTCGGCGTGGTCGGCATCATCGCGCCGTGGAGCGCGCCGCTCGCGATCGCCGCGGCGAAGATCGGCGCAGCGCTTGCGCACGGCAACTGCGTGGTCTACAAGCCGGCCGAATCGACGCCGGCGTGCGCGGCGGCGCTCGCGTCGATCGTCAGCCGCGCAGGCTTGCCGGCCGGCGTGCTCAACCTCGTGATGGGCAGTGGCCGCAAGATCGGCGCGCGCATCGTCGAGCACCCGCTGGTCGCGGCGGTCAGCTTCACCGGCTCGACCGAAATCGGCACGCGCGTGCTGCAAGTCGCCGCCGCGCGTCAGGCACGCGTGCAACTGGAGATGGGCGGCAAGAATCCGTTCGTCGTGTTGGCCGACGCGGATCTCGATACCGCGGTCGACGCCGCGCTGAGCGGCGCCTACAGCGCGACGGGCCAGCGCTGCACGGCGGCCGCGCGGCTGATCGTCGAACGCGCGGTGTTCGGCCCGTTCGTCGATGCGTTGCAAGCGAAGCTCGCGAAACTGACCGTCGATCACGCGCTGAAGCACGGCACCGATATCGGCCCTGTTGCGAACGCCGCGCAACTCGAACGCAATCTCGACTACGTACGCATCGGCACGCAGGAAGGCGCGCAATTGCTGCACGGTGGTCAACCTCTGGAACGCGCGACGCGCGGCTACTTCTTCGAGCCGGCGCTGTTTCTCGGCGAACCGGAACAGCGGATCGCGCGGGATGAAATCTTCGGCCCGCTCGCGGTGGTATTGCGCGCGGACGACTACGAGCACGCGCTGCATCTCGCGAACGACACCGCCTACGGACTGTGCGCCGGCATCTGCACACGCTCGCTGGAGCGCGCGCGGCATTTCCGCCGTCATGTGCAAAGCGGTCTCGTGACGATCAATCTGCCGACCACGGCCGTCGAGCATCACGGCCCCGGCGGCGGGCGCAAGGCCTCGGCCTACGGCGCAACCGACGCGGCTTTCTGGACCGCCGTGAAAACGGCCTACGTGGCGGGCTGAACGCGATGAGCTTCGCGGCTATCCGCTTCGGCCCAACTGTGCCTGTGAGTTTTACGCCAGGCCTGATCGCAGTTTTCGCGCGCGGCGTGGCGCGCGCTTTACACGACTTCGCGCGGGTTTCCGCGACGGCTCACGCCGCCCGCGCGTTTCCCCGCTGCAATTACACGAAATCAACGCAGCTTTTTTTAAAACCCAGGAGACACAAGATGACCAGCAAGCTTCGCCGTTTGACCCTGACCGCCATCGCCGCCGCGGCGCTGGCCGCGCCGTTCGCCGCGCAACTGTCCGCGCACGCGGATGAACCGCTGAAAGTCGGCTTCCTCGTGAAGATGCCGGAACAGGCGTGGTTCATCAACGAACAGAAGGCCGCGACCGCGCTCGGCAAGAAGGATGGCTTCTCGGTGGTCAACATCGGCACGCCCGACGGCGAAAAAGTGCTGGCCGCGATCGACAACCTCGGCGCGCAAGGCGCGAAGGGCTTCGTGATCTGCGCACCCGACGTGCGTCTCGGACCGGCGATTCAGGCGCGCGCGAAGCGCTACAACATGAAGTTCGTGACCGTCGACGATCAGTTGGTCGACTCGACCGGCAAGCCGCTCGCGAACGTGCCGCACCTGGGCATGTCGGCGTTCAAGATCGGCAACCAGGTGGGCACGGCGATCGCCGACGAAATGAAGCGCCGCGGCTGGAAGCCGGAGGAAGTCGGCGCGCTGCGCATCACCGACTACGAACTGCCGACCGCGAAGCTGCGCACCGACGGCGCGACCGAATCGCTGCTTGCCGGCGGCTTCAAGAAAGAAAACATCTTCGACGCGCCGCAGAAAACGACCGATGACGAAGGCGGTTTCAACGCGGTATCGCCAGTGCTCGCGCAGCATCCGAACATCAAGAAGTGGGTGATCTTCGCGCTGAACGAAGAAAGCGTGCTGGGCGGCGTGCGCGCGACCGAACAGCTGCATATTCCGTCCGCGGACGTGATCGGCGTCGGCATCAACGGTGCGGGCGAAGCGTTCGCCGAGTTCCAGAAGAAGGAACCGACGGGCTTCTACGGCACGATCGCCGTGAGCTCGACGAACCACGGCAAGGACAGCACGGAAAACCTGGTCGAGTGGATCAAGGACGGCAAGCAGCCGCCCGCCGATACGCAGACCACCGGCAAGCTGATGGTGCGTAGCAACTGGCAGGACGTGCGCAAGGAACTCGGTATTTAAGCCGGGATTTCGCGCAGCACATAGCGGGCCGCGGCGCGTTTCACGCGCGTGGCCCGCGCAGGTTCCATCCGTTTGAGGTTTTTCGATGACGTCCTTATCTTCGGCCGCTCCGGCCTCCGCCGAGTCGCCCGGCGGCGCGGTGGCGGCGCCCTCGCCTGCTTCGCTTATGTCGGCCGTTTCCGGTGACGCCCCGTACCTGCAGCTCGACGGCATCACCGTGCGCTTTCCGGGCGTGCTCGCGCTCGATCAGGTGTCGCTCGAAGTGCGGCGCGGCGAAGTGCACGGTCTGATGGGCGAAAACGGCGCCGGCAAATCGACGCTGCTCAAGGTGCTGTCCGGCGTCAATCATCCGGTGGCGGGCACGCTGTCGCTCGACGGCGTTGAGCAGCAATTCACGAGCACGAAGGCGGCAATTGCCGCGGGCATCGCGATCATCTATCAGGAACTGCATCTGGTGCCGGAGTTGACCGTCGCCGAAAACCTGATGCTCGGCGCGCTGCCGAACCGCTTCGGCGTGCTCGACGAAAAGGCACTGGTCGCGCGCGCGATGCGCGAGCTCGAACGGCTCGGCGAAAAGATCGATCCGTCGCAACAGGTCAAGCATTTGTCGATCGGTCAGCGGCAGATGATCGAAATCGGCAAAGCGCTGATGCGCGATGCGCGCGTGATCGCGTTCGACGAGCCGACCAGTTCGTTGTCGTCGCGCGAAACCACGCAACTGTTCCGGATCATCCGCGCGCTGAAGGCCGAAGGCCGCGCAATCATTTACGTCACGCACCGGATGGAAGAGGTGTACGAGCTGTGCGATCGCGTCACGGTGTTTCGCGATGGCCGCCGCATCGATACGTTCGAGGCGGGCGTCGGGCTCGATCGCGATCGGCTGATCAGCTGCATGGTCGGCCGTTCGATTGCCGATGTGTACGGCTATCGCACGCGCGAACTCGGCGACGTGCAACTCGAAGTGAAGGATCTGCTCGGGCCGGGTCTGCGTGAACCGGCCAGCTTCGCGGCGCGCAAGGGCGAGATCGTCGGCTTTTTCGGGCTCGTCGGCGCCGGCCGCTCGGAGCTGATGAAGCTGATCTACGGCGCGGTCAAACCGGCCGCCGGCGAGATCGCGCTGAAGGGCCAGCGCGTGCGATTCGCGACGCCGCGCGACGCGGTGCGCGCGGGCGTCGCGCTGTGTCCCGAGGATCGCAAACAGGAAGGCATCGTGTCGATCGCGTCGGTGTCGGACAACCTGAACATCAGTTGCCGCCGTCACTTCAGCCGCTTCCATGTGCTCAACGGCCGCAAGGAAGCGCAGACCACGCGCGAATTCATCGGCAAGCTCGCGATCAAGACGCGCAACGGCGATACGCCGATCGGCACGCTATCGGGCGGCAATCAGCAGAAGGTGATTCTGTCGCGCTGGCTCGCCGAAGACATCGACGTCTTCCTGATGGACGAACCGACGCGCGGCATCGACGTCGGCGCGCGCAGCGAGATTTACGGGCTGCTGTATGGGCTTGCCGAAGCGGGCCGCACGGTCGTCGTCGTGTCGAGCGATCTCGCCGAGGTGATCGGCGTGACGGATCGGGTGATCGTGATGAAGGAAGGACGCATCGTCGGCGATCTGCCGAAGGCGCAAGCCACGCCCGATGCGCTGATCAAGCTCGCGTTGCCGCGCTGAACCGCCCTGCTTCGCGCCGGCTCGTCCGGTCCGCGAAAGCAGATTGAATTTCGCTGCTGAAGTCTCTTACCGAATACCGCGCTGCTGAAAACGGCATTGAATGGAACAGACACCATGAACACACCTTCAACCGATTCCTCGACCCCAGCGGTCGCCTCCGCCGGCCTCACCGCGCGCGCCGCGCGCAGTTGGGAGCTGATCAACAAATCCGGCATCGTGATGGTGTTCATCATCCTGTTCGCGGTGCTGTCGTTCACAGTCCCCGACTTTCTGAGCACCCGCAATATCCAGGGTTTGCTGCTGTCGGTCACGCTGATCGGTTCGATCTCCGTGACGATGATGTTCGTGCTCGCGCTCGGCGAGGTCGATCTGTCGGTTGCGTCGATCGTCGCGTTTTCGGGCGTGGTCGCCTCCGTGCTGATTACCGCGACGCATAGCGTGATGATCGGTATCGTGGCCGGCGTGCTGGCCGGCGGCGCGGTCGGGCTCGTCAACGGCACGCTGGTCGCGCGCTACAAGATCAATTCGCTGATCGTCACGCTCGCGATGATGGAAGTCGTGCGCGGGCTCGCGTACATCACGTCGAACGGCGACGCGGTGATGATCTCCGAAGAGCGCTTCTTCGATCTCGGCGGCGGTTCGTTTCTCGGTATTTCATATCCGATCTGGAGCAATATCGTCGGCTTCGTATTGTTCGGCTTCCTGCTGAAGAAGACCGTATTCGGCAAGAACGTGCTGGCCGTCGGCGGCAATAGCGAGGCGGCCGTGCTCGCGGGCTTGCCGGTCACGCGTATCAAGATCACCGTGTTCGTGCTGCAAGGGCTCGTGACCGGATTCGCGGGCGTGATGCTCGCGTCGCGCATGAGCCTCGGCGATCCGAAGACTTCGGTTGGGCTCGAACTCGGTGTGATTTCCGCGTGCGTGTTGGGCGGTGTTTCGCTGACAGGTGGTGTCGCGACGATTTCCGGCGTGCTGGTCGGCGTGCTGATCATGGGCTCGGTGCAGGATGCGATGAGCCTGCTGAACGTGCCGACCTTCTATCAGTACCTGATTCGCGGCGGCATTCTGCTGCTCGCGGTGCTGTTCGACCAGTACCGTCGCAGCAAGCGCGTGCACTGACACGTTTTGATTCGAAGGTTGTTCCCTGCGCTTTGCGAGAAGGCGTACTGCCGATGCGGATCGATAAATCCGCATCGGCTTTTTTATTTCTCCGGCGCACGCATGGCCGTGGACCAAAGAAAATAAAAAAAGCGGCATGGCATGCGATGCCAAAGCCGCTTTTAACTCACGCGTTCACGCTTCCGGCTTTTAAAGCCGAAAGTGATACGCATGCAACCGCATCCCGGCGTTTTGCCGGAATGCCGGTGTCGTGCTTATTGCTTGATAAAGCGGTCGTTAGCCCAGAGTCCTTCGGTGTCGCTATTAGCGGCATTCACGAATTCGACGTCATGGCCGACCACGCGCACGACCCGGAAACTCGAGTCCGACGGTGTCGATACGCACTGATATCCGGAGAAGAATTCCTGCATCTGTTGTTGTTCACCGGCTTGCGCGTGATGGTCGGCGGCGTCGAGCTTATCCTTCGACACGCAGCCATACGCGTTGGCCTTGAACTGGATGGTTTGCTGCGGCTTGATCACGACATCCTGTGCCTGAACGCTTGCGGCAGCCAAACCTGCAATGGCGAAAACAACTGCAATTCGAGTTTTCATTTGTTCCTCCGGTGCGGATCAAATAACTCAGGTTAGCTATGTATTTAACTTTAACGGTGGACCCGCATCTTGCACTTTAGAAGAACACGAAGGAACAACAAGCACATTTTGTGTGCGGTCGCAACAGTGGCGAATTGTCGCACTGGCTGTCGCAGTTGATTAAACCTTAGGCAGGTGCCTGAATGCGGCGGAATGAAACAGATAACTAAAAGATCGACGGCGCGCTCGGCTTTAACTGGTAAAGCTCAGCGGTAAATACTCGCGTAAACCAGAATCAGCAATTAAGCGGTTTAATACATTTGAGCGGCGCGCTTTGTGCGTCGCACACAAAGTCACTCGCGCGACAAAAGCTGGAATGCGAAATAACGGTGTAGATGCAGAAAATAAACAGTGCCAGGCGGTCATCGTAGCGTCACGGCGCGGCTAGAAAGCGTGGTGCAACTTCGGTAGTGCAACTTCACCACTGAAGCACATGCAACGCGTCATTGCAAAAAAGCGCAGGAAAAAGGCGAAACCGGCAAAGTGGCGCGGGCAGGTGAGTGCAGGGCGATGCCACGTCGCGTGCTGGGTTATGGCGCGTGCGGACGACTAGCGCGGCACGTTTCGGGAACAGGTGGTGCTCTACAATGAAATCAATCTCCGGCAACTGGAGGCCATCGTGAACGAGCACGTAATACTCGGGATTTTTCTCGTCGTTCCGCTCTTGATCGTCGCGTTTCTTTTCTCTGACGAATTGTGGCAGGAACACCGTCATCTGCATGAAGGACGGCCGTTGCACGCGCGACCCCGGCGCCATAACTGGCGGCATCCGCTGCGCCGATCACGCGATCGTCTTTGACGCGAGCCTTGCCGCGTTCGAGAAAATGCCGCGCAACCCGGCGGCACACTGCTGCCGGATCGCCCAAGAAAAAAGCCTGCCACGATGGGCAGGCTGAAAAAGAGATCCACACTCAATGCCTTGCAGAGCAAGGCAATTAGCAGTCTAGCGACGCGCCGTCCAACAGTGGTTTCAACGGCCTTTACAGATGTTACGGCCGATAACCACATACCGCGGACGACATCACTCACGCATCATTCCGCGACCCATTCAGGCCGCCAGTGCGCGCGAATCCGCTCAGCCAGCGCTTCGAGCGTGTCCGCATCGGCCGGCTCACGCGCATGCATCTTTAGCGGTTGACCTTCCCAGCGCGGCAGCACATGGAAATGCACGTGCGGCACCGTTTGTCCGGCGGCCGCGCCGTTGAATTGTCCGATGAACACGCCGTCGGGGCGCAACGCCGCGCGCACGGCGATCGCGAGCTTTTGCGCCATGCGCATCGACGCGACCAGCGATTCATCCGATAGATCGAAAATCTCCGCGACCGGCTCTTTCGGCACGACGAGCAGATGACCGTCGGCTTGCGGCATCAAGTCCATGAAGGCCAGAGCACGGTCGCTTTCGGCCACTTTGATGCACGGTAATTCGCCGCGCAGAATCTTCGCGAACGGGTTGCTGTCGTTGTAGCTCATCGCGTTTCCTTTCGTCGTTAGGCTGGAGTCGGTTCACCGGTCGATAGCGGCGGCGGGAGTCGATTTCTTCCGCATGGTTTTGCGTATTCTCCGCCCGCGCTCTTACAACTCGCGCGCGGCGCGCCGGATCGCTTGCGGCGGCTGGCCGAACGCGCGCAGAAACGCGCGCCGCATCCGCTCGGTGTCGACGAAGCCAGTATCGGCCGCGACCGTTTCGACCGAATGACGGCCGGTCTCAAGCATCGATCGGGCTGCTTCGACGCGCAGCGCCTCGATCGCGCGGGCCGGCGACTGGCGCGTCTCGTCGCGAAACGCGCGGCTGAACTGGCGCGGGCTCAGATGCGCGACCTCGGCGAGCTGCTCGACCGTCAGCGGCTCGCGCAGATGGCTTTTCGCATACGACAGCGCGGTCTGGATGCGGTCGGATTTCGGCTCCAGATCGAGCATCGCCGAAAACTGCGACTGACCGCCGGTACGCCGGTGATAGACCACCAGCTTCTTTGCGATCGCGCGCGACGCGTCCACGCCGAGATCGTTTTCAACCAGTGCGAGACACAGATCGATGCACGCGGTCATGCCGGCCGACGTCCATACCGAACCGTCGACGATAAAAATGCGGTCGTCGTCGACCCGCGTGCGGGGAAAGCGCCGCTGCAGATCGCCCGCGTGCGCCCAGTGAGTCGTCGCGTGACGGCCATCGAGGATGCCCGCCTCGGCAAGCACGAACGCGCCGGTGCAGATGCTCGCGGTGCGGCGCGACGCGCCGAGCGCGTCGTTCAGGAAAGCGAGCAGGCCCGGCGACGACGGCGCGACTTCCATCGCGCCGGTGACGACCACCGTGTCGTAGGCCGGATCGCCGAACGGCTGCGACGCAACCTCGACGCCCGACGAACTGCGCACCATCCCGCCGTGCTCGGAAATCACGCTCACGTCGTAAGCGGGCTCGCTCAAGTCCTGATTCGCGAGCTCGAAGATCGACACCGCGACCATGTCGAGAATCTGGAAGCCCGGAAATACCACCAAGCCGATACGTTTCATCGCGATGTCCTAAAACGAGGGAAATACGACATTTGAGACATGACAGTACGCCCCTACACTGATCTCGTCAACACAGTCGCATGAGCGCGAAAGCGGGCGGCGGTGAGGTTCACGGATGTTCCCATTCAACGGAAAAAGGGCGAGAGCGCGCTGCGCACGGCCCGCAAGGAGAGTTTCAAATGGCAACGCAAATGGCAACGCAGACCCAGCAGGGCGTACAGAAAGGCAATAACGGCAACAACCCGAGCGAGGGCACGGCGGTCATCACCGGCGCATCGTCGGGCATCGGCGCGGTCTATGCGGACCGCCTCGCGCGGCGCGGCTACGACCTGCTGCTGGTCGCGCGCGACGGCGAGCGTTTGCAGAGCGTCGCCGAGCGCCTGACGCAGCAGACCGGCCGTCACGTGGAAACCGTCAGCGCCGATCTGACCGTCAAGGCCGACGTCCGCCGCATCGAAGAGCGGCTGCGCGCCGATCGCGCGATCACGATGCTGGTCAACAACGCCGGCGTCGGCGCGACGGCTCCGTTGATCGATTCCGATATCGACGCGCTGGAGAAGATGATCGACCTGAACGTGACGTCGCTGACGCGCCTGAGCGCGGCGGTGTTGCCGGGCTTCGTCGAGCGTGGTGCCGGCACGCTGATCAATATTTCGTCGATCGTCGCGCTGTCGCCGGAATTGCTGAACGGCACCTATAGCGGCACCAAGGCGTACGTGCTGAATCTGACGCAGTCGTTGCATCACGAGGTGGGCGGCAAGGGCGTGCGTCTGCAGGCGGTGTTGCCGGGCGCGACCAGTACCGCGTTCTGGGACCGGGCGGGGCTCGCGGTCGAGCATCTGCCGTCGCAGATCGTGATGAGCGCCGAGGACATGGTCGACGCCGCGCTCGCTGGGCTCGACCAGGGCGAGCTGGTCACGATTCCGTCGTTGCCGGATGCCGCCGATTGGGAACGTCTGAATAGCGCGCGTCAGCATCTGCAGCCGAATCTGTCACACAACGTGCCGGCTGCGCGCTACGCGCGAGCGACGGCTTAACGGCTCACCGCGACCTGATTCTTGCCGTCCCGCTTCGCGCGATACAGGCCGACGTCGGCGGCTTCGATCAGCGTCGTCACCGGATCGGACGCGGACGGCACCAGTGTCGCCGCGCCGATGCTGATCGTCACGATGCTGCTCGCCGAGCCCGAATGAGCAATGCCGAGGGCTTCGACCGCCAGGCGGATTTTTTCCGCGAGCAGGCGCAAGCCGCCTGCCGAGGTGCCGGGCAGGACCACCGCGAATTCCTCGCCGCCGAAGCGTGCGGCGAGGTCCGGCGAGCGGCCGAGGCACGCTTCGATCGTGTGCGCGACGCTCCTGAGCACCTCGTCGCCGGCGACATGCCCGTAGGTGTCGTTGTAGGCCTTGAAATTATCGACGTCGATCATCAGGAAGCCGACGCCGGTTTTGTCACGCATCGCGCGGCGCCATTCGGCGGCCAGATACTGGTCGAGGTAGCGCCGGTTCGACAGACCCGTCAGACCGTCCGAATGCGTGAGCCGCTGCAATTCCAGATTGGTCGCGAGCAACTGCTGCTGCGATTGGCGCAACGCGCGATACGCCTCATCGCGTTGCAGCAGGTTCAGATACGAACTCGAGTGGTAGCGGATGCGTGCGATCAGCTCGATACGATCCGGCAGCTTCACCAGGTAATCGTTCGCGCCGGCGGCGAAGGCCGCGCTTTTCACCAGCGGCTCTTCCTTCGTCGATAGCACGATGATCGGGATGTCGCGCGTTGCCGGGTTCTGGCGGTACTGCCGCACCAGCGTCAGGCCGTCGGTGCCCGGCATCACGAGGTCCTGCAGAATCACCGTCGCGCGGGTCTGCTCGGCGCACATCAACGCGTCTTCGGGCGACGCGCAGTAGTGGAAGTCGATGCCCGGCTCGTCGGCCAGCGCCTGGCGCACCGCCTCGGCGATGATCGCCTGGTCGTCGACCAGCAGCACCATGATCGGGCACTCGGCCGCGGGCGGACTGGCGAGGATGCGCGCGAGCGCGTCGATCGCGCGACTGGGCGCATCCTCAGCGGCAAGCGCCTGCGCCTGTGGGTCCGCTGCGTCTGCGAGAGACTGCGTGGCGGCGTTCCGGGGCGGTTCTGGATTGTCCATGTTGTTTAGCCAGAAAGGATGTCGGGAAATTCAGTTGAGCGCTCGGGCTCGGTCACCGTACTTTCGTCGTTTCTTCATCGTTCATCCACCGCGGCCACCAGCGCGGCGGCGATACGCGGCAACGGCAAGATCGCAGCGGCGGCGTCGAGCGCGGCGGCCGCCTTCGGCATCCCATACACCGCGCTGGTCGCCTCGTTCTGCGCGATCGTGTGATAGCCCTTGGTGCGCATCGCCTTCAGGCCGATCGCGCCGTCGCGGCCCATGCCGGTCAGCAGCACGCCGATCGCGCGCGCGGGCCAGCGCGCGACCACGCTGTTGAAGAACACGTCGACGGAGGGGCGGTACGGCGTTTCTTCCGGCACGCGCGTATAGCCGAACACGTTCGGCAATTTCAGATGCAGATGGTCGTTGGTGGCGGCGAGCAGCGCGACGCCGGGCTGCGGCCGGTCGCCTTCACACGCGATGCGCACCGGCAGCGTCGACTGCTGGTTCAGCCATTGCGCCATGCCGGCGGCGAATGCCGCGTCGACGTGCTGCACGATCACGATCGCCGCATTGAAATCGCGCGGCAGTCCGCCGAGCAGTGTCGCGAGCGCGGCCGGCCCGCCCGCCGATGCACCGATCGCGACGAGCGGCATGTCGCCTTGCCGCGCGCGCTCTTTCGTCATCGCGATACCGGCGCTCTGCGCATGGCGTTCCTTGACGAGCGCGGCGATGCTGTCGATTTTCGCGATCAGCGTCGCGACGCTCCTGTGCGCGTCCGCGCCCGACAGCGACGGCGTATCCACCGCGTCGAGCGCGCCGGCGCCCATCGCTTCGTACACGCGCCACGCGTTGCCGCCGACGTCGACGGTGACGATCAGGATCGCGCACGGCGCGCGCGCCATGATGCGGCGCGTTGCCTCGATGCCGTCGACATTCGGCATCACCAGATCCATCAGCACGATGTCGGGCCGCTGCGCGACGCAGAAATCGACCGCCTGCTGGCCGTCCGTCGCAACCCACAGCACTTCGAAATCGGCGCGCGCGTCGAGCGCGCGGCGCAGCGCTTCGACCGCGAGCGGCATGTCGTTGACGATTCCAATTTTCATCCGCTTTACCCGTAGGCCTCGCCGATCAGATCGCGCACCGCGTCGAGCAGTGCTTCGTCATGGAAACTGCCCTTTGCCAGATAGTAGTCCGCGCCTGCGTCGAGACCGGCGCGGCGGTCTTCCTCACGATCCTTGTACGACACGATCATCACCGGCAGCGTCTGCAATTGCGGATCGCGCTTGACCAGCGTCACCAGTTCGATGCCGTCCATGCGCGGCATGTCGATGTCGGTGATCACCAGATCGAAGCTTGCGCCGCGCACCGCGTTCCAGCCGTCCATGCCGTCGACGGCGATCGTCACGTCATAGCCGCGCGTCGCGAGCAGCTTGCGCTCCAGCTCGCGCACGGTCAGCGAATCGTCGACCACCAGTACGCGCCGCGCCGCGCGCTGAGCGGCGCGCGTGCCGCCATGCTGCGCGTGGTTCAGCGTGCCGCCGCTGACCAGACGTTCGACCGAGCGCAGCCAGTCGTCGATGTCGGCGATCAGCACCGGGTCGCCGTTTTCCATCAGCGCGCCGGCCGTGATGTTGCGGATCTTGCCGAGCCGCGCGTCGAGCGGCTGCACGACCAGCATGCGCTCGCCGAGAAAGCGATCGACCACGACGCCATAGGTGCGCGGCCCATCGCCGATCACGACGAGGCAGACCGTGTCGCTGTCGTTCGCGGATGCGGCGGTTTCGAGAATCTGATGCGCGGTGACGACGCCGATGCGCCGCGTGTCGAACGCGATGTGCTGATGACCTTCGAGCAGTTCGATATCGGCGCGGCTCACGTGCAGCGTGCGGTTCACGTGCGCGAGCGGTATCGCGTATGGCTCGCCCGCGACGTCGACGAGCAGGCTGCGGATCACCGACAGCGTCAGCGGCAATTGCATCTGCATGCGCGTGCCGGCGCCCGGCTCGTGGGTGATGCGCACGGTGCCGCGCACGCGCTTGACGACGTCGTGCACGACATCGAGCCCGACGCCGCGGCCGGACATGTCGGTGACCTGATCGCGCAGCGAAAAGCCGGGCAGGAACAGGAATTCGAGCAGTTCGGCTTCGGAGAGTCGCGCGGCGGTTTCCTCGCTGGCGAGCTTCCTGCGCACGATCGACGCGCGCAACGCATCGATATCGATGCCGGCACCATCGTCGGATACGGTGATCTGCAGCGCGCCGGCGGCGTGGCGCGCTTCGAGCGTCAGCGTGCCTTCCTCGGGTTTGCCATGCGCGAGCCGCACGGCCGGCGCCTCGATGCCGTGATCGAGCGCATTGCGCAGCATGTGGCCGAGCGGCGCTTCGAGCAGATCGAGAATGTCGCGGTCCACCTGGGTCGATGCGCCGATCAGTTGCCAGCGCACCTTCTTGCCGAGCGAGCGCGCGACGTCGCGCACCATTCGCGCGAGGCCGCCGGTGCCATCGCCGAATGGGCGCATCCGGCATTGCAGCGCGGCGTCGTACAGCTGTTGCGACAGATGCGTCGAGCGGCGATCGAAGCTCTCCAGTTCGCCGAGGCGCTCGGCGAGCAGTTGCTGCGCTTCGGCCGTGACGCTCCGCAACGCGTCGAGCGCGCTATGGGCGGCCGGATCGAGCGGCAGATCGGCAAGCGTCTCATGCAGTCGATCGAGCGCGCGGGCGCTGTCGCGTTGCACGCGTTTGACGCGCAACATCGATTGCGCGAACGGTTTTAGCCAGCGCGATTCGACCAGCGATTCACCGGACAGCGACAGCAGGCGGTCGAGATTGTCCGCGCGTACGCGGAGCATGCGGTCGGGTTCGGTGGGGGACTGGGCCGATGCGGTTGCGCTTGCAGGTGCCGCTGAGTGCGGAGGCGAGGGCGGTGCGGTTGCGCTTGCGGGTGAAAGTGTGGACGTCGTCGCTGCGGCTTGTGTCGCAGGCGATGAAGCCGCTTCGGCTCGCAGTGCGTTGGCGAGCTGATCGAACGTGGCATCGTGAACCGGGGCCGCCCGGACGTTGGCATGGTCGCGCGTCGGAGCCGCTTCGCGCACGGCGCGAGGCTCGATCGCCGGCACAGACGCTGCACCGCCAGCACCACTGCGATGCGGCGTGACCCCAGCCATATGCGCGTGCAACGCGGCCACGCACTCGCTGACCGCATCGTGCGCGGCGGCGTCCTCATCGTTGCCGATGCGCGCGACGATATCGACGCCGCGCAGCAACGTGTCGATCCACGCGCCGTCGAGCAGCGCGCGGTTTTCCTGCGCGGCGACGAAGCAGTCTTCCATCGCGTGCGCGAGTTCGACGCCGACCTGCACGCCAACGATGCGCGCCGCGCCCTTCAGCGAATGCGCGGCGCGCATGCAGGCTTCGAGCGCGGCGGCATCGGTGGGCGCGCGATCGAGCACGAGCAGGCCATCGTTGAGCACGCGGGCCTGATTGCGCGCTTCTTCGCGGAACAGGTCGATCAGCGACGGGCGGCGCGGGTCGTCGCTCATCCGAGACTCCGGTTCAGCGTGTCGAACAGCGCGTCGGCGTCGAGCAGGCCGACGCTGATGCCGCGCCACGGCGCGACTGCGCGCGTGTGCGCGGCGGCGCCTGGCGACAGCGTCGCGGGCGGCGCATGGAACGCCGACGGCGCGAAGCGCTGCACGCCGTCGACCTGATCGACTGGAAACACCGCATGCTCTTCGTCGCGCGCGACTACCAGCAGACGCGGCAGATCGACGTGCATACGGTCGTCGCGCGCGGTGCTGCTCTCAGGCTCGAAGCCGAGCAGATGCGCAAGCGACAGGCACACGAGCAATTCGCCCTGCACGTTGACGACGCCGAGCACCGCGCGATGCTGCCGATGCGGCAGCGTATGCACGGGCCGCGTTTGCACGATGCGTTTGAAGATTCGCGTGGGCAGCCCGAGCCACTCGCTGCCGATGCGAAAGACGAGGAACGATTCGCTGGCTTGTTGCTGACTTTGCCGTGCTGCGGAGCTATCGAACGGCGTCGATGTTGGTGTTGGCGTGGCCGCGCGCGCATCGTGCCGCGGCAACTCCGCGAGCGGCATCGGCTGATCGAGCAGTTTTGCCGCGGCTGCTTCGAACACCGGGCAGTTCAGACAGCGTACATAGTCGGCCAACCGCTCGCACGACGCGTCGCCGCGCACGCCGATGCGGTTCCAGCAATCGTCGATGCGGATTTCGCCGATCTCACGCACGGGATGCTCCCTGCGCGCGCGACGCGCGTTGCATCAACAGCCGCGCGCCGTCGCGATCGCCTTCGAGTTCGAGTAACGTCGCCAGATGCGCGAGCGCTTCCGCATGCCGCGGATCGAGATAGAGTGCCTTGCGATAGTGGCCGCGCGCGCCGTTGGTGTCGCCGTTTGCATCGGCGAGCACGCCGAGCAGATAGAACGCGTCCGCGTGCGGCGCGTGATGTTCCAGATACGTGTTGATCGCGGCGGCGGCTTGTTCGAGACGGCCGGCATCGGCGAGTTCGCGCGCGTCGCGCAGCGGATTGCTGGCATCTGCGGCGGGGGCGTTGCCTATTGTGTTGCCTGCTGCGTTACCTATTGCGTGGCCGTAGGCGTTGAACGATGTATTGGTCGGCGCGTTGAGCGATGCAATGCGCGGTGCAACGACAGGTGCAACGAGCGGCGCACTGAACGGCGTGCCGCTACGCACACGAAGCGGATCATCGAAGCGCGCATGCGGCGCGTCACCGTTTCGCCACGTTTGCGGCAACGGCGGCATCATCGCGAGCGCGGCAGCAGTGGCGAGCGGCGCGGTACGCCCGGCACTCGTGTGCGCGCTGGCGGCGGGCGCGCGCTGAAACGCGAACGCAAGCGGAATCTTCGCGGACTGCATGCCATGGCGTATCAGCAGCCCGGTTTCGGCCGGCCCGACGAACAGCGTGCCGTGATCGGCGAGCACGCTTTCGAGCGCCTGCAACGCAATCTGCTGCGTATCGCGATCGAAGTAGATCAGCACGTTGCGGCAGAACACGAAGTCGTAGACGCCGAGCGCGGCGGCATCGAGCTGCATCAGGTTCGCTTGCGAGAACCGCACCGTGTCGACGATACGCGGCGCGAGACGCCAGCCGTCTTCGGTGCGGCTGAAGTGCGCGTCGCGAAACCCGAGCGCATTGCCGCGAAACGAATTGCGCCCGTAGTGCGCGCGCTGCGCGAGCGCGAGCGAGCGCTCGTTGATATCCATCGCGTCGATGCGGAATTGCGCGGC
Organism: Paraburkholderia sp. ZP32-5; assembly: GCF_021390495.1. Lineage (NCBI taxonomy): Bacteria > Pseudomonadati > Pseudomonadota > Betaproteobacteria > Burkholderiales > Burkholderiaceae > Paraburkholderia > Paraburkholderia sp. ZP32-5. The sequence goes on from NZ_JAJEJP010000001.1 coordinate 4,331,080, forward strand.
GTCGAGGCCCGCGTCGAGCAGGGCCATCGCGATCGTATACGGCTCCTCGCCGGTCGAACACGGCAGACTCAGGATGCGCAGCGGCAACGCGGGGTAATGCGGCTCGGCGCGCGCGTGACGCTCGTTCAGTCGTTCGTGTGCGAGCCGGGCCAGCGCACGGAACGCGTCGGCGTCGCGGAAAAACCAGGTCTCCGGCACGGTCGCCGCTTCGACCAGCGCCTGCAGTAGAGCCGGTGAGCACTGCACCGCGCTCCAGTAGTCGGCCAGCGTCGCGTCGTCGCGCCCGTCCGCGCGCCAGGCGGCCGCATGCTGATCGACCACGCGCTCGATCGTCCGATGACCGAGCGAGCTGGCGTCGAGCCCCATCGTCCGATGCAGCAGCGCGGCGAAGTGGCGATAGAGCGGCGCGTTGTCGTGATGCGCGTTCATGCATGCGCCTCGGGAAAGAGCAGCAGCTGCACGTCGCCGGGCAGCAGTTCTTCGACGCGGATCCACTGCACGAGGCCGCCCGCTTCGCTCGCGACCGGGCCGAGATAGCGCGCATGCGGCATATCGATGCCGGTCGGGTGAAACGCATCGGGTTCCAGCCGGATCGTGCGGGTCGCGCCTTCGAGCAGCAGCGCGAGCAGACGCACACGGCCCGCATGCGGATAGCGCACCAGCACGACGCGCGTCGACATCAGCCGCGCGGCGGGGCGGCCGAGCGCGAGTGCCGGCACATCGATCACCGGCAGCGGCGCGCCGTCATATTCGAGCACGCCCGCGACCCACGACGGCGCGCCGGGGATCGTCTTCGGCGGCGCATGTGGATCGAGCGGCATCATGCGCTCCACCTGCGTCGCGTCGATCACGTAGCGTTCGTTGTCGAGCGTGAAGAGGATGAAGAGCATCGGCGTGGGCACAAACGTGGGTGAGCGAGTGCGGTCGAGGCTGATCGCGCGAGCGGCGTCAGGCCATCACCTTGAAGCGCGACACGCCGGTGCGCAGGCTGTTGGCGACGTGCGTCAGATCGTCGATGGCCTGGGTCGACTGCCGCAACGATTCCGCCGTCTGCTGCGCGGCTTCGGACAGTTGCGTCAACGCCTGGGTGATCTGCTCGGCGCCGGTCGCCTGCGTCTGCATCCCCTCGTTGACCATCGAGAAGCGCGGCGCGAGCTGCTGCACCTGCTCGATGATCTGCGTCAGATGGCCGCCGACGTTCTGCACGTCGTGCATGCCGCGGCGCACTTCCTCGGAGAACTTGTCCATGCCCATCACGCCGGCGGCCACCGCCGACTGGATCTCCTTGACCATCTGTTCGATGTCGTAGGTGGCGACCGCGGTCTGGTCGGCGAGGCGGCGGATTTCGGTGGCGACGACCGCGAAGCCGCGGCCGTATTCGCCGGCTTTTTCCGCTTCGATCGCCGCGTTCAGCGACAGCAGATTGGTCTGATCCGCAACCTTCGTGATCGTCGCGACGACCTGGTTGATGTTGCTCGCCTTCTCGTTGAGGATCGCCAGTTTCGCGTTGACCGAGCCCGCTGCTTCCATCACGTGGCGCATCGTGTCTTCCATGCGCGCGAGGCCCGCATGGCCGGTGCCGGCAAGCGATGCCGACTGGCCCGCTACTTCCGACACCTCGTTCATCGTGCGCAGCAGATCGCGCGAGGTTGCGAAGATCTCGCGCGACGTCGCGCCGATTTCAGTGGTGGTGGCGGCGGTTTCGTTCGCGGTGGCCTGCTGCTCGCGCGAGGTCGCGGCGATTTCAGTGACCGACGTCGTGACCTGTACCGCCGATTTCTGCGCCTGGCCGACCAGCGCGGTCAGCTCGTCGGTCATGCGGTTAAAGCCCGCTTCGAGCGCGCCGATTTCATCCGAGCGCTGCAGTTGCAGACGCTGCGTCAGATCGCCGGTACGCATCACGTCGACCACCTGCAGCACCTTCGCCATCGGCACGGTGACCGCGCGCAGCAGCCAGTAGCCGGCCAGCGCAGCGGCGATCGCGGCGAGCAGCAGCATCACCAGCAGCACGATGCGGGTCGTCTCGACCGACTTGCGGATGCTTTCGGTGGACTGGTCCGCATAGCGTTTGTTGTCCTCGACGAGCTTGCGCACCGCCAGCCGGCCACGTTCCCAGACCGGCGTGAGTTGCGTATTGAAGATGCGCGCGGCGTTGTCCTTCGAGCCCGGCAGGCTGTTGAGCAGCGCGGCCTGCAGCGGTGCGTACTGCGTACCCATCTGACGGAATTCGTTGAAGAGATCGCGATCGGTCGCGCGAAACACCGTCGAGCCGTAGTTGTCGATGAGTTTCTGCAGCGCCTGCTGCGTCTCCTGCAAACGCGCCATGTCGCGCTTGACGGCATCGGCGTCCGCGTCGACGAAGATCAGGCGCTGCGTGATCGAATAGTTTTCGAACCACGCCGCGCGCATTTCGGTCGCGTAGAAGAGGCCAGGCATCGAGTCTTGCTGCTGGCTGTTCGCATCGCTGTCGATGCCGCCGAGCTGTTCGAATGTAACGATCGCCATGGCCAGCATCACGATCAGCACGACCCCGAAGCTGCACAGAATCCGTCGCCGGATGGTCCATTGTTTCACGTGCCCGCCCCCTGCTTTTTGGCTTTGTTCGATCCGTTGTATCAATTGCCGCGAACCGGATCGTTGAATCGGAAGCTCGCTGTTACCCGCACTTCGCTCGCTTTTTTCCGACAATTCATCCGGCGAATTCTACATGGATCACCGCGGGGTTTTGGAATGATCGACGTGTGAAAAAAGCAGATACGCGAATAGCGCGGCGCGCTGCCGGTCGCACGAATGAAGTGCCTGTTACAGAGTTAATGTTCGGTTACCACTTGCAGCATCTATTTCCGTGCGCGCCCCTCACAATCCGTTCCATGCCTGAACGGCGGGAGCTCAACATGAAAAAGATCGCAGTGGCGTTGGTGATGGCGGGTAGTCTGAGCGTGGCGGGGCAAGCGTCCGCGCACGGACATGGTGGCGATGTGGTGGGCGCACTGATCGGCGGCGCGGTGCTCGGCGCGGTCGTGACGTCCGCGTTGAATCCGGCGCCTGTGGTCGCTTATCAGCAGCCGGTTTATGCGCAGCCGGCGTATCAGCCTGCGCCGGTCTATGCGGGGCCGCCGCCCGGATATTGTTATGACCAGTACCAGCGCGCGTATGTCGCGTGCAGTGCGCCGCCGGCAGGGGCGTACGGCTATGCGCCTTCCCAACCTCAGCCGGCGTGGTGATCACGCAGACAAAAAGGCCGTCGCCCGAGCGACGGCCTTTTTGATTTCACGCACCCTCAGTGTTTGTGGTGCAGCCACTCCGCGTAATGCGTGTCGAGCCAGCGCTCGAGCTTAGGCGGCCTGGACGGGTCGTGGCGACGGGACGCCATCCAGATGGCAAAGCCGACCACCAGCATGACGGCGGGCCCCATCAGATAGGCGAGCAGCGATTCAGACATCGGAACCTCCGTATCGGCTTGCATCCATCTCTCAGTGTAGGCGATGGAAGCGGGGTAAGAACGACGATGTGAAACGGTCGTCGGAGGCGTCCACGAGGGATGTAAGGCCGGTTCGGAAACCGGATTGATCTGCCGATTTTTCTTTGTTGATCATGAGTTGGCGTGGGTTGGTGATGGTCTGTGTACCATCGAATCCACGGCATTCGCGCGCACGGCGGATGACGCCAAAACCCATCGTATTGCCGTCAGATCACCCCGTTCGCGCTTTGCCGCGCGTTTTCTATCTGGGTATCGACAAAGTCAGCCCAACTCTGAAGCTGAGCACGCTGGCGTGCCGCTTCATCGATCGCTTCACGGTGCGTTGCGTCGCTCCGTTCGCCTGATTGCAGTTCCATGTCGCGCAGATGCGTCGACGCGGTGCGACGGAAGTCATGCAGCACGAAATGCTCCACCTCCAGTCCCAACGCCTTGACCGCCTGGTTCAACGTGCTTTTGGCGATCGGCCGGTCGTCGCCCCTGACGCTCGGGAACACGAAGTTTTCGCTGGCGCGCGCCTGATGCAGCTCACGCAGCATCGCCACCGCCTGGCGCGGCAGGTAGACGACGCGGTCCTCGCGCGTGTTCAGGCGCGCGGCGGGGATCGTCCACAGCGCGCGGTCCAGATCGAATTCGGCCCACGTCGATTCGATCAGATCGGATTTGCGCACCATGGCCAGTACCAGCAGATGCAGCGCGAGTTTCAGCGGCCGACGGATGTTGGAGGTATCGATCGCGCGCAGCATCACGCCGATTTCGGCGCCGGACAGCACGCGGGTGCGGCTGTCGAAGGTGGCGATCGAGCGCGCCGGAACGACCTCGGCCGGATTGCTCGTCGCGAGCTGGCGGGCGATCAGGTACGCGTACAGACGCTTGACCACGTTGCGCGTATGCAGCGCCATCTTCGGCGAGCCGCGGCTTTTGATGCGCTCGCAGATCGCGACGATGTCGTCGGCGCTCACCGCGCCGATCGGCTTGCCGCCGATCGCGGGCAGCACGTCCTTGTCGAGCGCTCGCCGCGTGGTGCGGCGATATTCGTCCGATTTACCGGCGAGCGCCGTCGCCAGATACAGTTCGGCGGCCTCGCGCAGCACATCGGCCTTGCTTTCGGCGCCGCGGTCTCGCCGCGCGGTGGCCACCGGCGAGATGCCTTGTGCGACCAGCGCCGCGTACTTCTGCGCCTTGGCGCGCGCGACGCGCAGCGAAATCATCCGGTAATCGCCGATGGTCGCGAGCGGCTGGCGCTTGCCGTTCAACGTGTAGCGAAAGCGCCAGATCTTGCTGCCGGTCGCCATCACTTCGATGACGAGGCCGTTGCCGTCGGCGACGCAATAGCGGGTCGCGCGCGGTTCGAGCGCGCGGATCTGGGATTCGGTGAGAGGCGTGGCGAGGCGGGGCATGCTGAGATCTTCGATGCGCGGACTGCGGCCGATTTTAAACCTTATGCCAGTTGTGTACCAAAGATTTGTGCCATTTTAGGCTGACGAGGCGGGATTTTTGGCTTGCGGAGAATGGGCAGAGGTTGAGCGAAATGCTTTGTGGTCAACGATATTGGCTTGCGTGCGGATTCGGCGTTACTTGCCAATACAGAATCTACTGAAAATCACTCCGAGCAGGTCGTCCGAACTGAATTCGCCGGTAATCGAGTTCAGTTGATCCTGGGCGAGCCGTAGTTCCTCGGCGAACAGATCTAGCGCCTGGGCATTCTGTTCCGCGTGCGCAGCGGCCGTCGCGAGGTGCTCGTCGGCCGCGCGCAGTGCGATTAGATGCCGCTCGCGCGCGAGGTACACGCTCTCCGCGCCCGCCTGCCAGCCGGCGATTCGCAGCAGTTCGTCGCGCAGCAGCGCGACGCCGTCGCCCTTTTTCGCCGACAGACGCACTTCGCTGAGTTCGAGATCGGCGTCGAGTGCTTGTGTGGCCGGCGCGAGGCCGGTCAGGTCGGTCTTGTTCAGCACCCGCACGACCGGCACGCCGCGCGGGAAACGTCCGGCGATCGTTTCGTCGTCGGCCGTCATGCCGGTGCGCGCGTCGAGCAGGTGCAGCACCACGTCCGCGCGCTCGATCTCACCCCATGTGCGCTCGATGCCGATTTTCTCGACCTCGTCCTCGGTCTCGCGCAGGCCGGCGGTGTCGATCACATGCAGCGGGATGCCTTCGATCTGGATCGTCTGCGCGACCTTGTCGCGCGTCGTGCCGGCGATCGGCGTGACGATGGCCAGCTCCGCGCCGGCCAGCGCGTTCAGCAGCGACGACTTGCCCACGTTCGGCTGCCCCGCGAGCACGACCGACAGACCCTCGCGCAGCAGAGCACCTTGGCGCGCCTCGCCGAGCACGTGCGCAAGACGTTCTCGGATGCGGGTGAGCTTGCCGCGCGCGTCGGCGGCTTCGAGAAAGTCGATTTCTTCTTCCGGAAAGTCGAGCGTCGCTTCGACGAGCATCCGCAGCGTGATCACGTCTTCGACGAGCGCGTGGATGTCGCGCGAGAACGCGCCGTCGAGTGAGCGGCCCGCCGAGCGCGCGGCCGCCTCGGTGCTCGCTTCGATCAGGTCGGCGACGGCTTCGGCTTGCGCGAGATCGAGCTTATCGTTCAGGAACGCGCGCCGCGTGAATTCGCCGGGCTCGGCCAGCCGCAGACCGAACGCGCGACCCGCATCGATGCAGCGCTGCAGCACGAGTTGCAGCACGACCGGACCGCCATGGCCTTGCAACTCCAACACATGCTCGCCGGTGTACGAATGCGGCGCGGGGAAATACAGCGCGATGCCGCGATCGAGCGGATTGCCGCTTGAATCGAGGAACGGCACGTAGCTCGCGTGGCGCGGCGCGAGCGCCTGACCGGTGAGCGCCCGCATCAGCGGCTGGGCCGCCGCCTCGCCCGCGCGGCCGAACGAAATCCTGACCACGCCGATGCCTCCGCGGCCGGGCGCAGTGGCAATGGCGACGATGGGATCGGAATCGGTGGTGAGCATCGGGAGTTCGGCAAAAAGCGCTGGGGAGGGGAGGGCCGTGTAGGTCGACGCGGCGCGAGGCATTGTAACGCGCGCGCATCGGATGGCCGACGGCCGTCGTCCGAGTGGTGCAGGCGATGATGGCCTTGGGCGCAAAATTCAGATTTATCTTATACAGGCTAGGATTGCTACTGCATTCTGTAGAAACATCTAAGACAGGCTAGGATAAGAGTCGGGCGCAAACGCAAGCCAGGCAACAAAAAGATGATAAAAAGTTGAATTCGCCGAACGCGTTGCCCGGCTTACGGTGCAAGCTAAAACTATCTCAAATAAGCAAAATCTAATCTTGTCTGGTTGTCAACTGGTTGGACGCCGAATTGCACAATCTGGCCCATGCCAACCGACAAAGAAAAGGCCGCCTTCGCCAAGCGGCTCAAAGACCTGCTGGAGCCGCTGAAAATTCGCGGCGGGACCAAGCTTGCCGAGCAATTTAATCTGCGCTATCACGGTGAGCGTCCGGTGACGCCGCAAACGGCGCACAAATGGCTCACCGGCACGACGATCCCGAAACAGGACAAGCTGCGTACGCTCGCCGAATGGTTGAACGTCAAGGAACACTGGCTCCATTACGGACCGCCGCCCGGCACGACAACCCGACCGATGGCGCGCGGCGAAAAGTATCCGCCCACGCCCGAGACGATCGAACTCGCTTCGAAGATTGCATCGCTGACGCCGAAAGACCGCAACCCGGTCGAGGAAATGATCGTGCGCTTTTACGGTGAGGATACCGACGACGAAAGCGACGAAGCATGAAGTGGTGATCGCAGCGCGTTGCGTTTCTGTCGCGCCGCGCCATGAAAAAAGCCGCCCGGTTTGCACCGGGCGGCTTTTTGTTTGCAGCTTGCTTCGCGTTGCGGCGGCTGCGGCGGGCTCGTGGCTCGCCGTGGTGCCTGAACGTCAGGCCGGCTTCACCTTCGATTTGCCCATCATCCGCGTGATGTAGTACTGCTGCGCGATCGACAGCACGTTGTTCACGACGTAGTACAGCACCAGACCAGCCGGGAAGAAGAAGAACATCACCGAGAAAGCGATCGGCATGAACATCATCATCTTGGCCTGAACCGGGTCCGGCGGGGTCGGGTTCAGCTTGGTCTGCAGGAACATCGATACGGCCATCAGCACCGGCAGGATGAAGTATGGGTCTTGCTGCGACAGATCCTGAATCCACAGAATCCACGGCGCGCCGCGCATTTCCACCGACGACAGCAGCACCCAGTACAGCGAGATGAACACCGGAATCTGGATCACGACCGGCAGACAGCCGCCGAACGGATTGACCTTCTCGGTCTTGTACAGCTCCATCAGCGCCGCGTTCATCTTCTGCGGATCGCCCTTGAAGCGTTCGCGCAGCGCCTGCATGCGCGGCGTGATCGCCTTCATGCGCGCCATCGACTTGTAGCTCGCGGCCGACAGCGGGAAGAACACCGCCTTGATCAGCAGCGTGAGCAGCACGATCGACCAGCCCCAGTTGCCGACATAGCTGTGGATCTTCTCGAGCAGCCAGAACAGCGGCTTCGCGATGATCGTCACGTAGCCATAGTCCTTCACCAGTTCGAGGCCCGGCGCGATGCCTTCGAGCATCCGCTCTTCTTCAGGACCGGCGAACAGGCGCGCCGACACGGTGACCGTCTGGCCCGGGGCGATGGTCGGCAGCGGCTCTTTCATCCCCACGCGATACAGCGACGGATCGATCTTCTCCGCGTAGAAGTCGCGCTTGACGCCTGCTTTCGGAATCCACGCGGACGCGAAGTAGTGCTGGACCATCGCGACCCAGCCGTTATCGGCCGAGCTCGCGAAATCCTGCTTGTTCTTGTCCAGATCGCTGAACGTCATCTTCTGGAAATGATGTTCGTTGGTGTAGACAGCCGGGCCGATGAACGTGTGCGAGAAACGCGGCGTTTCGACCGGCTGGTCGTCACGCACGAGTTCCATATAGAGCTGCGGGTTCACCGCCGTCGTGCCGACGTTCTGGATCTTCGTCTCGACGCCGATCACATAGCTGCCGCGCGTGAACGTATACGTCTTGATGACCTTCAGGCCGCCCTTTTCCGGCGATTCGAAGCTCATCTGGAACGAGTTCTGACCGTCAGCCAACTGGGTCGGCTGATTCGGCATCAGCGTGAAGACGTCGTTGTGATTCGGGAAATCGCCACCGAGCAGACCCGTGCGGGCGAGGTAGGTGTGATTGTTGGTCTTGTCGAACAGCGTGATCATCAGATCCGGCGTCTTGCCGTCGCCTTGCTTCACGAGCGACAGGCGCGACAGCGTGCCGCCGCGGGTGTCGATTTCGCCGCTATAGACGTCGGTGCTGAACTTCACGAGTTGCGATTGCGCGGCCGCCGGCGTATTGCCGGGCGCGGCTGCGTTGGTGGCCGGCAGATCGGCCGGCTGGGTTTCCGGCGTCGTGGTTCCCGGGGCGGCGCTGGCGACCGTCTTGGTCGGCGTGGCGCTCGGGAAGAACATCGACGGGCGTCCGTGGTCGCGTTGCCAGTTGTCGAACAGCATGACAGCTGACATGAAAAAGATGACCCATAGGACGGTGCGTTTGATATCCATGCGTTGTCTCAGTGTCGATGGAACGGCGCGTCAGCGCTTTTCAGAAGTGGGTGGCGGGACGAGATCGATGCCGCCCGCGGAAAACGGGTGACAGCGGCAAACACGCCTCACGGCGAGATAAGTCCCGCGCGCGGCGCCATGATACTGGATTGCCTCGCGCGCGTACTCAGAACAGGAAGGATAAAAACGGCACCGGTTGCCGAGCATGGGGCTGACGGCAAGCTTGTAAAAACGCAATAAAGCGATGAGTACCGTTTGCATGACAGGTGCGGCCGGATCGTGCCGCGCAACGTGGAGTACCGGGCGACGCCCGCCCCCTGAAGCTGCCGGCGCAACGCCCGTTGCAGCGGCCATGGTGGTGCGGACGGTCGCTGCGTCATTCCGTCCTGGGCGCTTCCGCGGGCGGCGCCTGACGACGGCTAACTTCGCGCGCTGCCTTGTCGAGCAACGCCTCGATTTCGCTGCGGCACAGCGCCTTTAACGGCGGTGACGACGCGCTCGGCAGGGCTTTCCTGTCGAAACGCGTATGCAGACGCAGCAGTATGTCCCAACCGCCGAATTCCGCGCGGCGCAGCCGGAAGGCCTCGCGCGCGATTCGGCGCACCAGATTCCGCGTGGCCGCGCGCGGCGCGTACTTCTTGCCGATCACGAGACCGAGACGCGCCTCGTTGCCGGTGGGCCGACCGTACACGACGAAGTGCGCGGTACGGCGCCAAGGCCGCAAACGAAAAACGGATGAAAATTCATCCGTTTTTAGCAGCCTTGCGGCTTTGGGGAAGGCGGCTTGCGCTGGCAACGGAACCGGGCCCGGTTGCTGCGCCCCGGCCGCTCCCGCTTCGCCGCGGGCTTCGGTCACAGCGCGCAATCGACTCGCCTTAGATAGCGAGACGCTTGCGACCCTTCGCGCGACGTGCGTTGATGACCTTGCGGCCACCAGCGGTCTTCATGCGAACGCGAAAGCCGTGGGTGCGCTTGCGACGGGTAACGGAAGGTTGGTAAGTACGTTTCATGTTGCTCTCACTTGATCGAAAAAAACCGCGCGATCATCGCTGAAAGCGCAATGGCCGGTGGTTTGCTGAAATTGGTTTTCGCGGAACCCGCTATTTAAACCGGTTTTCCGTTGGCCGTCAATAGTTTAGCGGCCGTCGGGCGTGGCCGCTGGCCGTTCGGCCAGCTGATCCGTCCCTGTGGATAACTCCCTTGCGGCTCCGTTTTGGCGTTAGAATCTCGCCTTACTTTCCCAAAAATGTTGCACGACGCTCCGGCACGTTTGTCCCGCAAACCCTTGTGGCACAAGCGCCTGGGGCCGTTACGCCTGGCTGCTCAGGGCCTTGTTGCGTCCGCGCGACAAGGGCAGCGGCGACGCCGTGCACACCATAACGACAGCAACTCGATGAACGAATTCTGGCAACACTGTTCCGCATTGCTGGAGCGTGAGCTTACGCCCCAGCAGTACGTGACGTGGATCAAACCGTTGGCCCCGGTCGCCTTCGACGCCGATGCGAACACGCTTTCCATCGCCGCGCCGAACCGCTTCAAGCTCGACTGGGTCAAGAGCCAGTTCTCCGGCCGCATCGCGGATATGGCCCGCGATTTCTGGCATGCCCCGATCGACGTGCAATTCGTGCTGGATCCGAAGGCCGGCATGCGCAGCCCGGCTGCGGCAGCGCCGGCCGCCGCGCCCGTGCGTCCGGTTTCGTCGGCGCCGCAAGGCGGCAATGCAGGTGGCGTGGCCGCCGTGGATGCAGCCGTCAGCGCGGTGCAAGCCGCGCAGATGGCGCGCGCCAATCCCGCCGCGGCAGCCGCTGTCGCGATGCAAAACGCCCATTCCCGTGCCGTGGCAGACGATGCCGCCGATCTCGATTTGCCGAGCCTCGACGCCAATGAAGCCGCGTCCGCCCGCCGTACGTGGCGCCCGGGCCAAGGCGCTGGTGCCGCCGGCAGTGGCGAGAACGACTCGATGTACGAGCGCTCGAAGCTGAATCCGGTGCTGACCTTCGATAACTTCGTGACCGGTAAGGCCAACCAGCTTGCACGCGCGGCGGCGATCCAG